>NC_015577.1:0-642611 GCF_000214355.1 Leadbettera azotonutricia ZAS-9
TCAGCTATTTAGGCTGGCGGCTGCCTGGACGGCAATGTGGACAGCTTGTGGAAAACTTCCGGCTATTTGCCTGTCTGAACAGGCAAAAAAGAAGGGGTTACACGCGTAACCCTAAAGGGGCAGAAAATGCTGGCTAATTCATTATAATATAATGAATTAGATGCCTATTGCCGTTCGGGCGTTGAGAGGAAAAGCCTAAAAAGGACGTTTCCCTGCGAATTTGTGTCTAGGAAGTCCACATTGGATTGTGGATAATGTGTTAATAGTGCTGGTTATAATGGAGATTCAAGGAATTAGCTCATGGCTGAATATGATTATAAACCCTTCTGGGACGAAACAATAAACCAGCTGCACCAGAAACTGGGGGAAGAAGAATTCACCATCTACCTGGGCAATCTGAAGTACCTGGGGGCATCGGAATCTGAAATTTCTGTCTCGGTGCCTTCGTTTTTTTTCAGGGAAATGTTCCGCTCCCGCTATCATAACCAGCTTGAAGAGAAATTAAGCGAGCTGACCGGCAAAAAATTGGCCCTTTCCCTGGAAGTGCCGCAAGAAACTGGCGAAAAAGATACCCAGAAGAAAGCCGCAGAGCCTGTTCCTGAGCCTCAGCCGCCAAACTCATCTCCAATAACGCCTTCCCAGCCCATTGCCTCGGCAAAACCGGATAAAAAGCCCCATCCCCAGCTGCAGGAAGACTATACTTTCGAGACTTTTGTGGTCTCCGAGGACAATTCCTTTGCCTTTAACGCTGCTTCGGCTGTGGCCAGAAACCCAGGAATAGCAAAGAACTACAACCCCCTGCTTATTTACGGCGGCGTGGGGCTGGGGAAGACCCATTTGATGCAGGCCATAGGCCATTTCATCCATAACAACACCAGCTTGAAGATACTCTACATCAGGGGCGAAACCTTTATGCAGGACTTCGTCGATATGACCTTCCAGAAAAATATGCCGGACTTTAAGAAGAAGTACCGGAATGTGGATATTCTCCTTATTGACGACATCCATACCATAGAAAAAGGCGCAGGTACCCAGGAGGAGCTTTTCTATACCTTCGAAGAGCTCTACAAAAACAAAAAGCAGATGGTTTTTACCTGCGACAGGCCGGTTACCGAGCTGAAAGGCATGGCCCCAAGGCTTCAGTCCCGTTTCCAGTGGGGTCTCCACATCGATTTAAAGCCTCCAAATTACGAAACCCGCTATGCCATCCTCAAAAAGAAGATGGAAAACAGGAATGTGCTGGTTCCCGATGAAGTCATAGATCTGATAAGCAAGAATATTTCGTCCAATGTGCGTGATCTGGAAGGGGCCCTCAACAAACTGACTGCCTATGCGGAGCTTTTAGGCAAGCCCATCACCCTGGATATAGCCCGGAAAGAGCTGAAGGACCTCATCGATTCTTCCAAGCCCGGCAATCTTTCTGTGGAAAACATCCAGCGGGTAGTGGCGGATCATTTCCATCTTTCGCCCAATGACCTTAAGGGCAAAAAGCGGAGCCATACCATAGTCAGGGCCCGCCACATCGCCATGTACCTTATCCGAAACCTGACTGAGTACTCTTTTACCGATATAGGCGAGGACTTTGGCGGAAGGGATCATTCCACAGTTCTGGTGTCTTGCGATAAGATCGAGATCGAATGCCGCACGGATTCCAACCTCTATTCTACCATCGAAAACCTCAAAAGGACGATCAAGGAATATGGCGCAAAAAGCTGAAAACGTGTTAGTATGTGTTGGTATATAGTTTAGAATAGTGCATAAATAAGGCAGTTTTGAGAGGGCATGTTAGGAATGAGGGAAGCTGTGCATAAGCGGCATGGTTTTCCATGGGGTTTCAGGAAGGCTAATTCTTTGGCTTATATGGAATTGCCTCGTCTTTCCACCTATTAAGGCCCCCTATTACTACTATTACTATTTATATATATAATACTAATAGGAATTCAAGGAGTGTTACCATATGAAGTTTGCCTGTGACCGCAGTGTGCTGCTTAAAGAAATCTCGATTGCCAATGAAATCATTGCCTCTAAAAATGCCATCTCTATACTCTCGAATATCTATATCGAAGCCCTGGACGACTCCCTGGTGATCAAGGCCACGGACATGAAGGTCAATTTTGAGACCAAAGTGCCTGTGGATGTCAAGGAAAACGGTGCTGTTACGGTTTATGGAGATAAATTTTTCGGGATTCTCAATTCAATCCCTGATGGAGAGGTTGAATTCGACCAGGCGGAATCCAAAGTCACTATAAAAGCAGCGGTTAAAAAAGCCCGCTGGCAGCTTAAGAGCATAGCTTCCGATAAATTTCCCGAATTTACCGCCGCCGGTCAGAATTTTTTTGAAATGCCTATCAAAGAATTCAAAGAAATGATACAGGAAACTGTTTTTGCCATATCCGATGACGAGACCCGATACTTTATGAACGGCGTTTTCTTTGAAAAAACCGAGGACAAGTTTATCATGGTAGCGACGGATGGGCGCCGCCTTGCCTTTATCTCCAAAGATGCGGGGGCAGGGGTTAAGGATTTTTCCGGGATCATCATTCCGCCCAAAATCCTCAATACTGTGATGAAGCGCGCAGGCGACGAGGGCATGATTTCCCTTTCAGTGACCGACAAGATCATCTTTGTCCAGTTTGGATCGTACAAGCTTTCTTCTGTATTGATCGAAGGGCAGTTCCCCAACTACAAGAGGGTTATCCCCGAGAGCCAGGACTTTTCCTTTACCGTGGACCGGATTGAAATGCTGGACGCCCTGAAGCGTGTATCCCTCCTGGTGGAGCAAAAATCCCACCGGGTGTATCTCGGCGTGGCTGCCGGCACTGTGTCGGTCTATTGCGAGGAGAATGAAATAGGGAACGCCAGGGAAGAGATCCCCTGCAAGTACGAGGGGGAAGAAGTTTCCATTGCCCTCAACTACCGTTACATCGAAGAGCCCTTCAAGGTCATGGACAGCAAAGAAATCAGCGTGCACTTTACAGACCCCAAAAAGGCCATCACCATAAGGCCGGTGCCCGAGAAGGACTTCTTCCATATCGTCATGCCCATGCAGCTGGACTAAGTTCGGTTCCGGCATGGTTGGGTAGATGGCTTTTCTATCCCTGAGGGCAGTTTCATTTCGCAACCTTAAAGACGCCGAGATCGACACCAGGGGGAAGGACATCTTCCTCGTGGGGGAGAATGGCCAGGGCAAAACCAATTTCCTCGAAGCCCTCTATTTTTGCTCTTACGGCTCTTCCTTCCGGGGAGTGAGGGACAGCGAGCTTGTCCGTACCGGGGACAAGGATTTTTCTGTTTCCGTCAAGTTGGACAATCCCCTTTATGCGAGCGCAACGGTCATCTGCAGGGAGGGGAAAAAATCCATCGCCCTGGACGGGGTAAAAGTCGAAGACCGGAAGGATCTTTTGGGCGCTGCCCCCTGCATAGTCTTTTGCCACGAGGATATGGATTTTATTTCCGGCACACCGGAAAACCGGCGCTGGTTTTTTGATCAGACCCAGAGCCTTTCCGACCTTGCGTACCTTGACGATCTCCGTCTGTACCGCAAGGTGCTGAAAACGCGGAATGCCCTGCTGCGGGATTGCAAGCTTGGCCTTGCTTCCGGGCAAAAGTCCGAAACCGTTGCCCTGCTGGACGCCCTTGATCCCCAGCTTGCCAAATACGGCTTGCTCCTCATGGAAAAGCGCCGCGATGCTGCTGACGCCTTTTCGCGCATATTCGAGCCTTTGTATCGTGAAATTTCGGGGATAGAAGGCATAAATATACGCTATATGCCTTCATGGAAGGATCAGGGCTTTGAGGGCGTATTGGCCAGGCTGGCTGAAAAACGGGAAGCTGATTTTTCATTCGGGGTTTCCCTTTCCGGGCCTCACCGTGACAGGTATGTGTTTACCCGGAATGGCCATGAGTTTTCCGGCAAAGCCTCCACCGGGCAGAGGCGGCTTTTGGCGCTTTTGCTCAGGGTAGCCCAGGCAAGGGGCTTTTCTGAAAAAACCGGCAAAAACCCGGTGCTCCTTTTGGACGATGTGCTCCTGGAGCTGGACGGCGAAAAACGGCGCAAATTCCTGGAAATCATGCCGGGCTATGATCAGGCTTTTTATACCTTCCTGCCCGGCGAGCCTTATGAACTGTATCGGAAAGAGGGGACAGTGGTGTATCATGTCAAGGAAGGCACTTTATCTATGGAGGAGAGGACATGAGGAAGGCCGGAGAAGTACTGGCAGCCCTTTTGAACGAGCGTTTTGATCCGGCTTTTCTCCAGAGGGCTGAATCCACAGTGGGGCTTTTTTCTTCCTGGGCAGCAGCAGCAGCGGAGGCGGATGTTTCCTCGGCCGCAGCCCATTCCCGTATCAAAGAGCTTGAGAAGGGCCTGCTCCTTGTGGAAGCTGAACACCCCGGCTGGGTGCAGATACTTCAGACCAAGCAGGTTCAATTGTTGAAGGCAGTCCAGCGCCGTTATCCCGGACTTGGGATACAGGGCATCTCTTTTTGCCTGAGCAGGGAGCAGATTTTCACCCCTGAGCCGCAGATACCCGGACAGGAAGAGGAAGAAGAGGAAGCAGCAGCTACGGTACAGGAAGAGGCTGTCGGGGAAATCGGGGCCGCAGATGATGCCGACTATATCGAGGCCAGGAAACGGCTTGAAGCAAGCATCAAGAAGCGGAATCACCTGAAATGACAATTCAAGACACCCATCAATAGCCGCAAAGGACATAACATTATATGGATATAACATCATATCGTTATTGCCATTTATGCCCCCGTTCCTGCGGCGCGGATCGGACAGCAGGCAAGGCGGGTTATTGCGGTGAAACAGCGGAATTGCGCATAGCCTCGGCTTCCCTGCACCGGGGGGAAGAACCGCCCATAACCGGCACGGGCGGTTCGGGGACTATTTTTGTCAGCGGCTGCAACCTGGGTTGCGTATTCTGCCAGAATTTCCAAATTTCGCGGCAAGCCATGGGAAAGCCTGTTTCGGAAAGCGAATTTGCGGGAATTTGCCTGGTTTTGCAGGAAAAAGGCGCGGGGAACATCAATATTGTTACCGGAAGCCATGCCGCGCCTGCTCTTGCGGCGGGGATAGACCTTGCCAGGGAGAAAGGGCTTGGTATCCCGGTATTATGGAATTCCTCAGGCTATGATGGCGTTGAATCCCTCGCCATCCTGAAAGACAGGATTGATGTGTACCTTCCGGATCTAAAAACCCTGGACAGCGGCATAGCAAAGCGTTTCTTCAATGCCCCGGACTACGCTGAACATGCCGCGGCGGCTATCAAAAAAATGATGGAATACCGGGAGCTCAAGTATGACGGGGAAAGGCTTGTATCCGGCGTAATGGTGCGCCATTTGGCCTTGCCGGGCTGTCTGGAAGCTACCCGCGAAGTGCTGGGCTGGTTTGCAGAGCATTGCAAAGGCCGCGCCCTCCTTTCCCTTATGACCCAGTATACGCCGGTCGGCTCGGGTAAAAATATCCCCGACCGGTATGTGTCCGAAACCGAGTATGAAACAATGCTGGGCTGGCTTGAGGAATTCGGCATCGAGGACGGTTTTTGCCAGGAACTTGCAGCCGGGTCTGAATGGCTGCCTGATTTTAATAAATCCAATCCCTTTTCGTCAGAATTGTCTTCGCCAGTATGGCATTGGCAGGATAAATTCTGATATACTTAAAAGGATGTATACCAGGGAAATTCAGCCCCCCCGGTCTTCTCCCATTGAAGAGGGCTTGCCCCTTCAGGGAACCTGGACACGGGCTTTTGATGAAGTAGACCTGCTCGATATACGGCAGCCCTATGGAGTGCCCCTCTTAAAGGGGCTGAAGGACGGCCGCATTAAAGAGTGGGAGTCATTCTTCATCCAGGATGGGCGTTTTCACCTTTCCGCCATGCTGTGCAACCTTAAAACCTATCGTACCGCCACGGTGATCATGTACGACAGGGAGGACAAGAAGCTGCTCCGGTTCAGGAAGATAATTCCCGGCGGGGGTTGGCATCTGCCCAAGGAGCTTAAGAACGGGGCTGTGGACAGCCGTTCCTGGGGCTTTTTCTTTCGCATCCATAGCTGGCTGGAAGCAGAGACCATACGGCTGGATCTGGACGTGGAGCCCAAATGGAAGCGGCCTTCTTTTACAGCCCATGCCGAGTACAGCGTGGAAACGGACAAGACAACGCCGATGGCAGTAAGCCTGTTGTTTGCGGAGCGCAGGAGCATGTATGCTTATAAGGTGGCGGCGCCTGTGCGGGGGGATATGGTCTTTGGGGGCAAGCATATTTCCTTTGATCCTGAACTCACCACGGGGATTTTTTGCGATTTTAAAGGCTATTATCCCTACAGGATGCGATCCCAATGGTGCACCGGCACTGGTTTCGATTCCAAGGGCCGCCGTTTCGGTTTCAGTATTGCCGAAAATCAAGCAAGGGAATCCTTCAGGAACAATGAAAATGCCCTTTGGGTGGATGGGAAGCTGACCCCCTTGCCTCCGGTGAAGATTACCCAGCCCCGGGGCATAGAATCGGAATGGATCATACAGGATATGGAGGGCATGGTGGATCTGGTTTTTACCCCTCAGGAGCAGGTCAGGTGCAACGTGAATTTCATCATATCCCGATCCGATTATGAAACCCCCCTGGGCATTTATAACGGTGTGATAGTCAATTCGGAGGGCGAAGAGATAACGCTGAAGAATGTCTGCGGCATAGGGGAGAAACTCTATCTTAGGGTATAGGTATGGCAAAAAAAGATAAGGCAGTATATGCCCCCGGCGAGCTTGACCGGGTACGGAGCAAATTAGGGGATCTCGATCAGCAAGAAGCCAAGCGCCTGGCGGAAAAACTCGGCGGAGAGGTGGGCTTTGAACGCACTGAAGATCAGGAAAAGGCCCGCCAAAAGCCCAAGCGCACCCGCCACGAGCGGGTAGATGTAAAAATCGGGAACCAGCCAAGCTCCGGGAGCAGGACCCCCAGGCACCGGGTAGAGCTCGCGACCGATGCCGATTATGATGAATCCAAGCGCAAGCCCCCGCGCCGCAAAGAGGCGGACCCTTCGGACGATCCTTCAGTCCCCATAAAGACCTCTTATTGGGACAGGATCAAGCTTGATAAATACGCAGGCCAGCCTGAATTTGACATTAAATCTTCGGGCCAGATCCTCTTTTCCATGCTCTCCTTTTTTGGGGAGATACCCGATTATGTCGGCCCTTCTTTTATTACCCGCAGAATGCCGGAATACTACAAGAAGATAGAGACCCTGGTGGTTTCTACCCGTTCCCTGTTCCCCCGCAACAACGCCCGCCGCAGCGAGCGCATGAAAAAAACCGCTCCCCTGGTTTTTTCGATTCTTGATACTATCCGCTACTGGAACATAGAGAGGATATCCAGCGATCTTGCCCGCCTCCAGGCCCATCCCCGGAATGTGAAGGTAAGCGATTTTGCGGATATATTGAGATCCGTGTATAAGCCCCTCTTTGTCCTGGATCAGCTTGATCTGGACTCCCATATACGGGCGGCCTATAAAATTCTCTATAAAGCCCTGTATATCGAAAACCCCATGGAGGCCCAGAACAAGTACCAGGATCTTATCCGCGTTGCCCTGGCCTCCTTTACCGATGTAAAGCGGGACGTACGCTTCCTTCTGTACCCCTTGCTGCTCAAAACCGTTTCGTCCAAATGGGTAGCCTATGAGCGCCTTTTTATTGAACGGAAAAACCGCATCATGGCCTTCCTCAATGTTGCCGAGGAGGATCAGATTAATCCTGCCCAGATAGTTGCTTCTGAAGCAAAACCCGGCGAGGAGGAAGCCCCGGCGGATGAGGTCGAAGAAGTTGCCGAAGGCGAAGAAGAAGTCAAGGAACTCACAGAAGAAGAAAAAACGCAGCGAGCGGCAGCGGAAACCGAAAAGAAAGCCGTTGACCGGGGCCTTCAAACCCTTGAAGCCTTTTTCCCCAAAGCAGGCTGGGACAGGCTCTCCTCCTATCCTGATCTGTATCCTTACTTTGTGGATATTTTCGATCTTAAAAAAGGCATAGTGAACATTGCGCCCACCGATCCCCTGCAGCAGATATTCATACTCATGCGCATACTGGAAGAGCTTTTCTTCGGGCTGCGCTATGTGTCTTTCGGCGCTGTCCCCGGCTCAGGGGGAAACCCGGAGCGGGTCGATGAGATTTTGACGGACATCATCAATAACTGGCATTATTACATTGAATTCAGCTTTGAGAAAGAATACCTTCCCCGTATGACTGAATATATACGCATATTGGAAGGTTCCGCCGAGGAGAGGAGTTCGTCCTATTCCAAGAAAATCCTCACGGATCTCCATTGGACAAAGCGGCTTTACTTTCTGCCTTATTATAAATTTGAATCCATCTCGCCCCCTCCCTTCCAGAAAAAGGATATAAACCCCATATACCCCGAGATAAAACGGCTCCGCCGTTACCTTACGGCAGTCGCAGCGGGCATTGAGCAGGGACTGCGCGCAGGAGGGGCGGAAAAACACGCCCCCTGCGACGGCATTGATAATCCCTGGGAACCTTATGTTTTCCAGGTGCCCAATCCCCTTTCTATCAGAATGGAAGCCCTCCTTTCGCCAAAAAACAAGAACAACGCCTCCCTGGTGTTCTTTACCCTCGCGGTTTCCGCGGTCCTCGACCACCTGGTAAACAGCGAAGACAGCTGGGCATACAGTCCCCGTCCGGGGCCTCTTTTCCGCAGCATAGGCGGCGAAGGCCTCATGCCCCTTACCGGCGTGGACACCAAAATCGACGCTGATGCCATTTTTAAGGCGGCAGTGCGGCAGAGGCAGAAGCAAAATCCGCCCCAGGCGTAGCAGCTGAACCATGAGCGAACAATCGTTATTGATAGACACCGAACTGGACAAGGGGCTATGCGAAAATGAGGATTTTTTAACACAGCAGTTGATAACCTATATAGGGAACAAGCGTTCATTGCTGGAATTTATCGGGAGGGGAGTCAGAAAAGCACAAAGCCGGTTAAATAAGCAAAAACTTTCCATGTTTGATGTTTTTAGCGGTTCCGGCATAGTTGCCAGGTACTTTAAACAGTATTCCAGCTTGCTGATTGCCAACGATCTTGAAAAATATTCTACCCTGATTAATCAATGCTATCTGTCAAATAAAGATGATATAAATAGTGTTCACTTAAGGCAATATTACCATGAACTTATTGATCATTTGAATCATTCTCAATTGAATAAAGGCATTATCTCGGATTTATATGCGCCTATTGATGAGCAAAATATCCAAGCCGGTGACAGGGTTTTTTATACTGCGCGAAATGCCAAGTATATTGATACTGCAAGGCAATATATAGGATCAATGCCTGAGGTTTATCAAAAATATTTTCTGGCTCCTTTATTGTCGGAAGCCTCTATACACGCAAATACATCGGGGGTATTCAAAGGGTTCTATAAAAATAAAGAAACCGGTATTGGCCAGTTTGGCGGAAAAAATCAGGATGCGCTGTTCCGCATTACCGGGGATATTAATTTGCCTTTTCCGCTATTCAGCAGGTACAATTCGGATGTGCTGGTTTACAATGGCGATTCGAATCAAATCATTGAAGAAGCGCCTGAAGTGGACATTGCGTATTTGGATCCGCCCTACAAACAGCATCCTTACGGCTCAAATTATTTTATGCTCAATTTAATCCTGGATTATAAATATCCTGAAAATACAAGCAAAATTTCCGGGATTCCCGAGAATTGGAATAGATCGTCCTATAATAAAGGCAATTATGCTCTGTTTTCATTGACAGATCTTGTTACAAATATCAAGGCAAAATACGTCCTTATATCATTTAATTCTGACGGCTTTATTCCGCTTGATGAAATGAAAAATATGCTGGAAAAACTAGGCAAAGTCGATGTATTGGAAACCCAGTACAATACGTTTAGGGGAAGCAGAAATTTGAATAACCGGGATATCCATGTAAAAGAATATCTGTATGTATTGGAGAAATAACACCGCCCAGGTTTAGCTTGATTTCCTCTCATTCCGAAGCGACAAAACCGAAGAACCCAGGGCAGAGAGGGCGATAATAACCGATAAAAATGAAGGAATACCGGGATATATGATGAAAAAATCATACATCCCATGCAGCAGAACCGCCGTGACAAACAAAACCGCCGAATGGAGGGGCCGGCTGCGGGCAATGCCTACGGAAGCCCCCACCCTGGCCCCGCATGCGCCATGAAGGGGGGCCGCGGTAAAGGCGCGGAGCAGGGCAATGCCGGGGGAAGCGGCAGTGTAGAGGGCGCTTTCGACCACGGCGAAACCCAGCCCGGCTGCCAGCCCCATAGCGGAGGCTGCAAAATTATCCTCGGCCCCCGGCCCGTCTTCCTTTGCCTTTCCGATTTTCCTGCCATAAACCCCAATCAGCGGCCTTAAGGTCAGGATGCGGCTCAGCTCCTCGATCAGGGCTATGCGCACAAAAATACCGTAAAGGACGGGGCCTGGGCTGCCGGCGGATGTTCCCGGCCGGGGAGAGGGGAAGAGGCTCTGGACAAGGACGGCCGCCAGGACGGATAAAAGGCCGGCTGCTATGGAACTTAAAAACCAGCGGCTGCCCAGCTTGAGGGAACGGAACCAAATCCATGCAGGAATGAGGGGCAGGGCGGAGATGAGGATCAATAAAAATAAAAGCCATATTCCGTTCATGTATCTGGATCAATACTAATGATTTTATTATCGTTAAGTCCATGGGAAAAACACAGAAGCGGATACTCCTTATCACCGGGCCCAAGCATGCGGGGAAGACCGAGGCGGGGAAGGCTCTGGCACAGCTTTTGGGCGGGGACTTTGCGGATCTTGACGGCATCGTGCAAAGGGAGACGGGGAAAACGCCCAGGGTTCTTTTTAAGGAAGGGCCCGAAGTTTTCAAAAAGGCCGAGGCTGCCGCTTTGAAGGCGGTACTGGAGCACACAGGGGAAAATCTCTCTATAATCGCGGCCGGAGGCGGCCTTATCGACAATGAGGAAGCGGCAGCATTGCTGCGAAAGAGCGACAGCATTGCTGCTATTTATCTTGATGTCCCTGCAGAAACAGCGTGGCAGCGAATTCTCCACACGGCAAATGGAGGGGAGCTGCCGCCTTTCCTCAATACCGCAAATCCCAGACAAACCCATCTGGAACTTCATGAACGCAGGGCGGCGGCATACAAAGCCATTGCAAGCATTATTATCGATGGAGAAAATAAAAGCCCTCTCCAAATAGCCGAAGAAATTAAAGGGGTTTTTTGCGCGGCCGGCCACGGCCCCGCTTAACGGGCTCTTTCCCGGATAAAAGCGCGGCCTCGGGCAGCAGGGTCTTAATCATTTCCAAAGGGATAGGATCTTTCTTGGGGCGGCCCCGTTTTGCGGGTTTAGCGCCCTTGGTCATGCCCTCGGCTTTGGCCCAATCGTAAACAATTTTTTTCAATCCTTCGTTTATAAGCTTTAGGGCCTTGCCGCATTCGGGGCAGACAAAGCGGCCGGAGGGATCGAGGTTTTTTTTGGCGCAGCCTATGCAATACGCTTTTCCGCATTCAGGACAGGAGCCTGCGGGGAGATCATCGGGGGGCATGGCAAAGAGGCGTATGGAAGGGACAGAGGGGGGCTCCTTCAGGATCTTCCAGCTTCTTTCGCAGGCTGCGCAGGGGACTTTATTATAGACGGCTTCGTCAAGGCGGGTGCGGAGTTCTTCCCGGCGTTCTGAAAGGCCTGGGGATAAATTGAGGCTGTCCAGGCTTATGAGGCTGGCCCTGGCGTCTTCGATTTTGCCGGTGGTGATGAAAATCCAGCCCAGGGAAAGCAAAGACTGCGCATGATGGGGGTCCATTTTCAGGGCCGCCCGGCAGGCTGCCTCGGCGCGGGCAAATTCGCCTTTTTTGGAGGCTACATAGCTTATAAGTTCAAGAACCGCAGTGCTTGGGCGCGCCTCGTGAACCCGGCCCAGGATAGTGTCGGCCTCGCCGTATTGGCCCATCTCTATAAGGCACGATGCGCGGTTGGAAAGAAACTCCGGGTTTTCGGGGGCAATGGAGAGGGCTTTGCGGTAACGTTCATCGGCTTCCTCATAACGGGCTTCGCGTACCAGCAGATTGCCTGCGCAATTAGCCATAGCGCCGTCAGGATCATCCGCGAATTCAAGGAGTTTCAGGGCTTTGTCCAGGGAGCCCTGCAATGCAAAAAGCACAGCGCGGTTCACTTTGATGGCGTTGACATCGCCCAGCGCTTTTGCCGCGTTTTCAAGATAGCCTGAGGCATTTTCAAGATCCCCCCGCTGCAGGCAGAGCTGGGCTGCAAAATTGTTGATCCAGCCGTCGCCGGGGTCAAGGGCAATGGCAGCGGCAAGTTCGGAACGGAGCTGGGGATCTTCAGGATCGTCATTCAATAAAAACCGGTTTTCAGCAAGTTTAAAATGGAAAAGAGCATAGTCTTTTTCGAGGGAAACGGCTTCTTCGAGAAGGGGCAGGGCTTCGGTACGCTTTCCTTCCCTTATAAAGAGCAGGGCCCGGAGATAAATAACCGCAGCGTCTTTTGGGGTCCTGGGGCGTTTCTTTTTTCGCAGTTCTTCTGCTTGTTCAAATTCTTTTTCCGCCATTTTCCAGTCTTCGATGCCGAAAGCCCATTTGCCCACAAGACCATGAGCCTCCCAGTTGTCTTCGCCCAGCGAAAGAAGCTTGGGGACAAGGGCGCCTAAATCGTCGTAATTATCCGAAGCAAGAAAGGCGCGGCCCGCAGCAATACTGCGATCCAGGGCTTCCTTTTTGCGCTCCAGAATTTCATACACATTTGCCGCGTTTTTTGCAAAGATGCCGTTGGATTTATCAAGCTCAAAAGCCTTGTCATAGGCAGCGGCTGCAGCCTTGTACTCTTTGAGATTCCAGAGGGCATGGCCCTGAAGATTCCTGAGCATAGAATCGGCGGATAAAACTTTTGCAGCTTCGGCGCAGTAATCCTTGAGTTCCTTGAAACGCTCGCCCCCATAGAGGATCTTCGCCATCTCGGTAATCGCCTCTTTGCCTTCGGCACTGTCGACATTGGCCTCAAAGCAGGCTGAGATGTACTGTTCAGCATCGGCGGAAAGCCCAAGCTGCTGGGCCAAGCGGCCTGCGAGGAGCAGCTCCTTCTGTTTCTTTTTATAGCCCGGAGTTTCCCAGGCTTTCCTGATTTGGACGAGGGCGGCCTTGTGCTGATCCATAGCGGTGAACGTTTCGGCCAGCCGGAAACGGCTCTGGGGGCTGGCTTCGGCAGGGGCTGTCCATTTTTCGTAGAGAGCCGCTGCTTCGGCAAGATGGGAGTCCACCGTAAGGGATTCGAGGAACACTTCGGCACTGTAAGGGCTTTCTGCGCCCTGGGGTATGGGGACAAGGAGAAGGGCCGAATCCCGGGGTTCCTCGTATGAGGCGGCGGTAAAACAGAGAGTCCCTTCCATAATAGTGGAATCGCTTAAATCGGCAGCCCATTGGCCCCGGATAAGAATGACAATATGGCTGCCATAGGCAATAATCGTAAAGTCCACTGCGTGGTCCGATGCAATTTCCTGGGAAGCCTGGTCAGGCAGCTCCGTCCAGCCTATGAGGGGCAGGGGCATGCCGTTCCGCAGCACATCCAGCCTGAAATAGCCCTTGGTCGAAATCAGGAAAGAATAGTAGGTGTGCTCCCCCACCATGCGGAACATAATACCCCCGGCAGCGTAGCCCCCTCTGGCATCCAGGCGTATCCGGGCGTTAATCACCTGATCCCCGTAACGGCAGGCAGGCGCTTCCACCCAGGCAATGCAGCCTGTTTTTTTGAGGCCCAGGGCAAGGCAATGGCGTGCGCCGAACTTTTGGAGATTGGCATTATAAGAGGATTCTGATTTAATATCAAAACGGACACGCTTGGGTTTGCTGAAATCCGCAGCCCATGTTTCTTCGGCAATCTCGTTCGGGTCAGCCTTGGGCTTGAGAATGATATTGCGGATAGACAGCAACTTTCTAAAAAACCGGGGCATACTATTGTGTATCCTAAATTCACTAAAAAGTCGAGGTCTTTTATTGAAGATAATTTCCAGGTTGACTGCAGGGTATAAAAATCTTGAAACCCGCCTAAAGCCCCATGTTGATATAGTGCTCCTTGCCCTGGCTGTCATAGTCCTGGTTTTTGCCCTGTTCCGTTTCGGGGGGAAAAAGGCCATTGCCGATGCGGCCGCATCCACCCTGGTTTTTACCCAATGGTGGCAGAATGAACTCGAACCCGACACCCTCGAAAACCTCGTCAGGGAATTTGAGGCCCTTCATCCTGAAATCAGAATCACCCTCAACAACATGCCCTATGAGGAAACCAGAAAACTTTTTCTGGATTATAAACCGGATAGTGATGCTGGCAATAGCGCCAAGCCAGGCGGCATACTTGCAGTGAACCCCCTCTGGATTCCTGAACTTGAAAAAAACAATTTGCTCCATAAAAGGGATGTTCCCGAAACCCCGCTGCTCACTTATTTTTATCCTCTTTTTTACAACATCGATATTTTGCGGGAAGCGGGATTTTCGAGGCCACCCAAGAACCGCAGCGAGTTTTTTGCCTATGCAAAAGCTGTTACCAATGCCGAAGCCCAGCGTTATGGCCTTGCCCTCAGCCTGAGCCCTGACGATTCCCGAAGCATCTATACAAATGTGTACCCCTGGGTTTGGGCAGCAGACGCAACCCTGCTGGACAAAGGCAGACCGGCCCTCGCCCAGAAAGCAACCGTAGAAACGCTGGAATTTTTTGCAGACTTGGACCGCGAAGGTCTTCTCTACCCTAACCCCTTTTCCATGGGGGAAAATGAAAAGCTCAATGCCTTTATCAAGGGGCGCGCGGCATTCATGCTCGGCAGGGTGCAGGATATAGAAATCCTTAAACGCGAATTAGGCGCTTCACATTTCAGCCTTACTTCCATTCCCTCCTCCGACTCATACACAGGCAAGCCTGTCTTTGGCGCGTCCGGATGGGCCCTGGCCCCTTCCCAAACAGGAACCCATCAGGAAGAGGCCAAAGAATTCATTTCGTTTTTATACGAAAAGAAATCAGTCCTCGCAGAAAACGCCCATGCTGTCCCCGGCGCAGGCAGCAACCCGCCCGCTGCCCTCGATGCCTTTTATGCAAAAGCCTGGGACATTTTTATTGCAGGGGATCTGGTACAGGAATTCAACAATGTAGAAAAGGAAGCGGATTTGGAAGAAGCCTTCCGCAGCGGGCTTGCCAGGCTTTTTGAAGACAGCCGTACCTCTGCCGAAATAGCGGCGGAGATTCAGGAAAAATGGGAAAAGATACTGAATTGAAGCTGTCGATCAACCAGGCATGGCTGCGATACGCGGTATATGCGGAAGGAGGGGGAATATGAAATACGCAGTAATTGGGACATGGAAAATGGCTCATGACGGAGTTTGCCTGGCATCTGAAATTCTTGAAAAAGAAGGCAGTTTGGCGGAGGCTATCAAAAGGGCAATCAACGATGTGGAAAACAACCCCGAGTATCTTTCTGTGGGATATGGCGGCCTGCCGAACCGGGAAGGCGAAGTGGAATTGGACGCCGCCTATATGGATGGCAGCACCGGTTTGTATGGCAGCGTAATTGGAGCCAAGGGTATTGCCAATCCCATAGATGCGGCAATTGAACTTGGCAAAAGGCAACTCAACTGCATGTTGAGCGGCGAAGGCGCCGAAAAATACGCCAGGATGAATGGGTTTGAAATAAAAAATATGCTGACCGGCAATGCAAAAAAGCGCTGGCTGGAGATGCGTGAAAGCGCAAAGGATTCTGTCTATCAAGGCCATGACACAGTAGGGGTCATCGTCTGCCGGGAGCGCTGCATTGCCGCAGGGGTTTCCACTTCCGGGTTGTTTTATAAGGAACCAGGCAGGGTAGGCGACAGTCCCATTATTGGAGGGGGGCTCTACTGCCTAAACGGGATTGGCGGCGCTGCAGCCACAGGTGTAGGCGAAGATATACTCCGGGGATGCCTCAGCTACGAGGCGGTCCGGCAGATGGAATCGGGCAAGAGCGCCCAACAGGCTTGCGATGACGCCCTGGCAGCCCATATAAAACGGATGGATGGCCTGGGGATCAAGCTCGGCGATATTTCTCTGGTTGCCCTTGATGCCGGGGGCGGTCTTGGAGCAGCAACCAATATGCAGGAATTCCCCTTTGTGTATGCCGATCAGGACAATGCCCCTGCCCTATGGCTGGCCTCTGCTGGTCCGGGGAGAACGATAATTGATCGTGCATAGCGGCAAATCCTGCCGGTTTTTTTTATATGATCCCCCTCTATAAACTGGAAAGGCTTCCCCGTCCCCAGCGGCTGCGGAAAATCGCCAAAATGTTTGCCGAGGCCGAGCAGAGGCTGGTGCTTGGCGGAGCTTTACCGCCCGACGAGATGAACTTTTTGGCTGATGCCCTAAAGGCGCTGTCCGGAGATGGGGGCTTTGCCCCGGCAGTGCTGGAAGCCCTGTCGCTTGCCCAGGAAAATATTACCCAGCAGGCAGAACAATCTGCCCTGCGCCGGGCCATAAACAGTGCCAGGCACCTTCTTCTTGCTGAGACCGGGCATTACCCTGCTGAATGGGATTTCGATCTTAAAGAAGCTTCGGGAAGCCTGGATAAGACGAAACGGCGGATTTTTAGCGGTATGCAGGCCTATTTTGAGGATATACGTTCTCCTTTTAATGTAGGCGCCATGTTCAGGACTGCCGAATGTTTTGGGGCCGAGAAGATATGGCTTTCGCCCTTTTGCGCCGATCCGGGCCATCCAAGGGCTCAAAGGACAGCCATGGGCTGTATCGATGCCCTGCCCTGGGAGAAGGCGGGGCTGGCCGGTCTTGAGGGGCCTTTCTTTGCCCTTGAAACCGGAGGCATCCCGCTGGAGGAATTTCCCTTTCCCCTCCGGGGCATCATGATTGCAGGTTCCGAGGAATTGGGGGTGAGCCCCGAAGCCTTGGCGGCTGCGGACGCTTCTTTGGGGAGGGTGGGCATACCGAGTTTTGGGGCCAAGGGCTCTCTCAATGTTTCTACGGCTTTCGGAATTGCCATGCAGGCATGGAGCTGTAAATTGAATAATTATGGGGGAAAAATTAAGACGTAAGGTTGGCAGTACGGTATTCACCGGGAGTCATGCCGGTTAGTTTTTTAAATATCTTTGCAAAATAATTCTGACTATTAAATCCAACCTGGTAACAGGCTTCTTTTGAACTTCGGTTCTGCAGCAGGAGTTTCTTTGCTGCTTCTACCCGTTCATCGGTAATAAGCTCAGTACAGCTTTTTCCGGTATGTTTTCGAAACAGTTTACTGAGATAATAGGGACTAATATTGATTTCTTTGGCAATACTGCCAAGGGAAATTTCTTTTTGATAATTTGCCTGTATGTAGAGGATAGCCTGATCAACTAAAATATTTTTGCCCTGATCCCGTATTTCACTGACTGTCAATGAAAGCTGCATAATACTGGAGAGCAAATATGTTTCAAGAGACCGGGGCTCCTCCGATTCAAATTGCAGGGCTTCGGTATCCAGGGACAATCCGGGTATGGGAACAACCCGGGCAAGATCTTCTCTGAGGAGTATAATTAATTTGTATATTTCGTCATGGGCTTGCCTTAAATCATATTGGGAAATCAGAACCAGCGTGATTTGCTCCGCCAGCTTTTTCTGTTTGTCATCATTATTATCCAAAATTGCCCTGGATAAAAGATTTACCCAAAGCGAAAGCTGGCTTGCGTTTTTTGCAGTACTTTCTCCTGTTTTTCTCAGGGAGAGTTGATCACCGGGAGAATATTTTTTAAGTTTATTCTTTTTGTTTTCTGCGTCTCTTAGGGCAGCCATGGCCTGCCTGTAAGATTCGGGCCAGAGAGCCGAAGTTTCCACCAACTCACTGACACCGATATGAAAGTCGGCGTATCCGTTTTTTTGGAGACGCATGATGATATAATTGCAGATATCATCCAGGCCGGTATTTTCCTGGGGATTACTAAAAAAGAGACATATTACTGAATTATTATTGAAAAAACCGTTTATTGATTTACTGCCTACTTCATTCAGGATTGCCTTTATCAGGTTGTGAATATGGTGAGACTCGCTTTGTTCTGATATGATGAGGCAGAATCCGCAATAGCCCTCAAATCCCAGGAAAGACAGCATTTGCCCCAGGCTCTTTACCTGTCCGTTGGAAATGATCGTATAGATAAAATCATTTTCAACCTGGGGCCTGATATTTTCGAGCCGATTTATCAGGTTTGTAGTATTAGTGTTATTTTCATTATGGCTTTCTTTTTTTGTAATACTTGCTCCGATGGCCCGTTTCAGAGCATCAAGTTTTATAGGTTTTAACAGGTAGTCTTCAACGCCGAGTTTTATTGCCCTCTGGGCGAATTCAAAATTATCGTGAGAAGAAATAATGATAAAACTTGTTTTTGGTTCGATAGACTGTATTTCGGCTATCAAGTCAAGGCCATTTATACCCGGAATGCCAACATCGATCAGGGCTAAGTCGGGTTTTTCTTTTTTTGCAAGGGTGAGGGCCTCAAAGCCGTTACCTACATCACCGATTTCGGAAAGTTCGGGGAAATTATTCCGTACCATGAGAACCAGCGCCTGCCGTTCAATGTATTCGTCCTCGACGATCATGATGGTATACATTAAACAAACCCTCCGCCGGCCCCTGTTTCTGTTTCAAAACAGATTATGGAAATGGTTATTAATGTTCCCACATCCTCAGTACTTTCTACATGAAAACGAGCGGATCTGCCAAAGAGTATCTCCAGGCGTTTTTTTGCATTTATGATGCCAATGTGGATTCGGGAATTGGAATCTTTGGAAGGATATGAATCGTCATTAAGGAGTTCTTCCAATTTTTCAGCAGATATTCCCCTGCCGTTATCCTCAACGGAAAGAAATAAGAACTCATTTTTGCGGGTAATTGAAACAGTTACCAGAGCGCCTTTCACCATTCCGCCGACACCATGGAGTACGGCATTTTCGATTAAAGGCTGTAACAACATCCCCGGCAGCATGGTATTTGGAATGTTTTCGTCATCATGAAGCTCAAAGGTAATCCGGTCTCCAAAACGAAGCCGTTGTATATGGAAATAATTTCTGACACATTCTATTTCCTCATGAAGGGTTGACATACGATTTGATTTATCGAGGCTGTAACGGAGAAGATTGGTAGTAATATCTATTAATTCTGCTGCCTGGTGTGCATTTTCAATGGATGCTATTTGAGAAATCATGCTCAATGTATTAAAAAGAAAATGAGGATTCATTTGATCCTGCAGAACTGTCAATTCCGATGCAATGAGCTGCTCATTGATCCTGAGATTTTCATTTTCTATTTCCAGGAGCTGCTGGCGGAGGCGTGCATTGGTTTCGATACTTTGTATATTGGAACTTATTGATGAGGCCATATCATCAAAGGCTTCACCCAAAACTGCGAATTCGGGGCCGGAATCTTTAACCTGACGGAGATCATATTCTCCCATTTTTATTTTTTGAATATTGCTTACTATGCTGTTGATGGGCCGGGTAACCCAGCGGGAAGAACTGAGGGAGAAAAACAAGGCGATTAGAATAATACCTGCTACAATCAGAGTAACCAATAAAGTCATTCGTTTCCAGAGGTTCTGTATAGCTATCTGGCGTATCTCGGTATAATTTACCAAATAACTATAATACTCCCGCTGGGTTCCATCAGTCAGCTCAAAAAGATACATAAGATACTGATAATTACCTGCATAGCTGGGGCGGTTCCCGCCATGGAACTGCATTTTTTCAAATTGTTCGTTACAGCTTACCATCATGTTCCGCAATATCGTAAAACGGTACCATAGATACGGATTATTTACCTGTTCCATTATATTGTCCAGATTTTTGGATGCAGTATTAAAGGAATTACGGTAATCAATAAGTTTGTCGTCAGTCATACTGTAAAAATAATTCTGTGCATCATTACGGGAGACCTGCATCTGTCTGTAAAAAAGGCTTAGTTCACGGTAGAGATTGGCAATAAAATTGTATTCCCGAGAATAACTTGTACTGCTCCCGTAACTTATCCCTATAATTATGCTTACCAATGCAAGCAGGATCACATTGTATATAAGCAGTTTTAACCCAATACTTTTTTGCCCCAACACGCCTGCCTCTCAATTATATCATATATTCTCTTGCGGTTTTTGTAAATGTACGGATATTTTCTTCAGGCGCGCCCTTTGGAATGGCGCACCCGGCGCCAAGAACAATACCTTCACCATGGAAGCAGTTTAATACTTTCCTGACTTCGGCGCTCATTGTTTCAGGGGTTCCGAAATAAAACATCCCTGAAGGGTCAATAGGACCAAATACTGTCGATTTGTTTTTAAAACTCATGGCCATTTTTTCCAGGTTGGTCTTATAATCCACTTCTACCCCGGTAAATCCCACACTTGCTACATCATCCACTATTATATCAAGGTTTCCGCAGATATGGCAGATAGTTGCTATATTCAGCCTTTCCAGGTCTTGTTTAAGACGTTTATGGAAGGGCAGGGAGAATTTCAGGAACATATCCCTGCTGATAAGGTCGGGGCCGCATGAAGAATCGCCAAAGCTTGTCATGTCCGCTCCTGCTTCCATCATCATTTTGTTGTATTCAAAGTGCACATAATAGGCCTTGTCTATCAGCGCAAGTATTTTTTCACTTTGATCCTCATCCATAAGATCCGCCAGAAAATCTTCCATGCCGTATGCCAGCATGGCAAGGCTATAGGCCATTTGATCGCAATTTCCCCGGATAAAAATTTCGCCTCCGATTTCCCTGCGCATAATATGAACCGCTTCAAGAATAATTTTGATCCTGTCACAGGCATAGAGACGCTTGGGATCCATCAATTCAAGAAGTTCATCATAGTTTTTTGAGGCCGGTGCTATTGCCCGTGCCGGACCGTCTTTGGGCAGTTCCAGAATAGTACCCACTGCGCCTGCAAGAACGCAGGTATCTACATCCAAAAGAATTCCGTCTAAATCATATTTACGTGCAAAATTAATATGTGAACGTGCCATATTTCCGGCATTACTCCGGTATTCTTCCATGGTAAAACCGGATTCGGCTGCAGCAGGTAAAAAACTGTGCAACATCAAAGGAACTTTATCTGCCTTTTTTCCCTGAAGAACTGTTTTAATACGTTCGTATCCATTCATAATAATTTTCCTTAAATATCAGTATTATAAAAACCGGCGATCTTGGAAACCCCATGACCGCCGTGTTCTGCATTACTGATTACAGATCGACCCGTTTCTTCAGAGCATCCGCATAATTGCCGACATTGGTTTTGGTCACAAGAATAGTACCGGCGTCATTAATTACTTTGGCAGGTTTTTTCCCTTGCGTAATGTGCTGATACAGCCAATAGGTTGCCTGATACCCGTAATTGAAGAAGGAAGTAACGATAGTACCATCAAGACCGCCGCTCCTTACCAAATCCAGGGTTTCATCAATATCGTCTACTGCGTACACCAGCACCTTATTGCGTATGCCTTTTTCGTTTACCACTGTTGCACAGGCGGGACCGGCCTCGGCGGCCAGATTGATAGCAACATTGATCTCGGGGTAGGCGTTGAAATTTCTTTCCCATTCGGTAGCAGATTGAATTTTTTCCGATTTGCTCTCTGAAGTGCTCACTATTTTAAATCCACCGGGGTGTTTCTTGAAGACTTCTTCAATTGAACCCATTTGGGTATGAGCAACTTCATAGCTTAAGGATGCAACCTGAATGGAAACATTCAGTGGGGTGTTGGGACCCAACTTTGCCAGGACGTCTGCATAAAGGGCTTCAGCCTGAACTTTGGTGTCTTTGCCAAAGAAGGCAAGACGGTCTACATCGGATAAATCGCTGTCAACGATCAGAACAGGAACGCCCGCTTCCACGGCAGTCTGTACCGGCGATGCGGGAACCAGGCCCTGGGTGATAAGGGCATCGGCTTTTTGAGCAACTGCGGTATCCACCAGTTTGGTCATTTCTTCGGGGGATATGATCTGGGGCCCGACCCAGTCACCCTGAATACCCAGTTCCTTGCAGGCCTGATCAAATCCGTCTTTAGCAATCAGCCAAACCGGATGTGAAAGCAGAGGGGTGACATACACAAAGTGCAGCTGACCGGATTTTTTGGCTGCCGACTGGGAGCCTCCTCCGGCAAAGACAGAACCTGCAATGCCCAGAAGCATTACAAGACCCACGGTGATGGCGAGAAATCTCTTTCCTTTCATTTCTATACCTCCATAAAATATAGCAAACGGTAATCCGTATTGCTTACGTGTTTGACGCAGCCCTGATAATGCTGATTTCGTCCGCTTCTTCTTTATTCAATTCCGCCTGTACCAGTCCTTTTCCCAAAATAACAAAACGATCACAAATGGCAGTGAGTTCGGCGATTTCACTTGAGATCATCACGATGGAAACGCCGCCCTGGGCAAGCTGCAGAATGATTTTATAGATTTCATATTTAGTTCCCACATCAATACCGCGGGTTGGTTCATCAAGAAACAGGATATCCAGCCCGCACATCAGCCATTTGGCAAGTATTACTTTCTGCTGATTGCCGCCCGAAAGACTGGTGATCATGGTAAATAATCCCGGGGCCTTTATATTGAGTTTGTCAAAGTACTCTCCTGCCAGGGCCTCTTCCTTTTTTTTATCCAGAAGCAAGCCTTTTTTCATTTTATCCATGGTGGTAATAGTCATATTTTCACAAATCGTCATGGTACTGATAAAACCGTTTTTTTTACGG
Source organism: Leadbettera azotonutricia ZAS-9 (assembly GCF_000214355.1). Classification (GTDB taxonomy): domain Bacteria; phylum Spirochaetota; class Spirochaetia; order Treponematales; family Breznakiellaceae; genus Leadbettera; species Leadbettera azotonutricia. The sequence goes on from NC_015577.1 coordinate 22,765, forward strand.
TCTTCGGTCAAAAGGCCAATACCGTGTTTTTTTGCATCTATGGGTTCATGAATTTGAATTTCTTTTCCTTTTTTATATATCTTGCCCCTGGCGCGCGGAATAACGCCGAATACAGCGTTGAGCAGTTCAGACCTGCCCGAACCGACCAGCCCTCCCAGGCCCAGGATTTCTCCCTTGCGAAGGGTGAAACTTACATCGGAGATAATGCTCTTTCCGTTTGCAAAAGGATGAGGAACCTGAAAGTGTTCAACTCTGAAAATTTCTTCTCCTATTTGGTGATCCATCTGTGGATACATTGATTCAAGGCGCCGTCCAATCATGTCCTCGATGATACGTTTACTGTCATACTTGTCATGTTTCTCATAGGAATTAATATGCCGTCCATCCCTTAGTACTTCTATGCGGTCACAGAGATCAAAAACTTCATCCAGTTTGTGAGAGATGTATAGACAGGAAATACCTTCGTTACGAAGGCGGCGGAGAATCTCCATCAGGTTTTTTGTTTCTCCCTCGGTGAGCATGGAGGTAGGTTCATCGAGAATAAGGATTTTCGGATTTCTGACCAGAGCACGGGCAATACTGACGATCTGCTGCATGGAAGGGGAAAGGCTCCGTACCCTTGCGTTCACCTCAATATTGGAATTGAGGCGTTTCATCATTTCTTTTCCCCTGGCTTCCATGGCTTTCCAGTCAATAAAACCAAGCCTGTTTTTCGGAGAACAGCCCAGCATGATATTTTCTGCCACTGAAAGATCCAACTCCAGGTTCAATTCCTGATAGATCATCCCGATACCACTTTGCTGTGAATCCAGGGGGAATGAAAAACGGCAGGTCTTTCCTTCGAGCAGTATCTCTCCCTCATAATCACTTACAGGATAAATACCACTAAGTATCTTCATCAATGTTGATTTACCGGCGCCATTCTCTCCCAGTACGCCCAGAATCTCATTGCGGAAAAGTTCCATGGAGACATTGCGGAGGGCTACAGTTCCCATAAATTTTTTGGTTACTTCCCGAACAGAAAGAATGGACTCCCGGGTTTCTGCGTCTTTATGCTCAGATCCCATCGGCTTCTCCCTTGCCCACTCTTTTAATGGCCTGACGCATGATAAGATTTCGTTTATACTGGTCCAGTAATACAGCGAGAATCAAAATAGTTCCAACTACCAGGTTCTGCCAGTATACCGATATCCTCATCAGGGTAAGTGAATTGGTGAGGACTTCCATGAAGAAAGCTCCCAGGACTGAACCAAGAATAGTACCGGTACCGCCAAATGTTGAAGTTCCCCCGATGATGGCAGCGCAGATAACCGTAAGCTCATAACCTGTACCGGCGGCAGCTTCTGCCGAACCAAGTCTGGCAGCCATAAAGATACCTGCCAGGGCTGCTAAAGTTGAAGTAACAACATAAACCCAAAGTTTTGTGCGTTTTGTCCTGATCCCTGATATCCGGGCTGCCTCTTCATTCCCGCCTAATGCATAAATACTGCGCCCGAATTCTGTACTGGAAAGGAGTACATGTCCTGCAATAGCGATGAGTAATGCAAATATGACCACCGCCGGAATTCCAAAAGCCCTGACCTTTTCGATAAGCTTAAAAGCTACAGGCAGCGGATAAATTGGAATGCCTTTGGTTAATACCGAAACCAGCCCCTTAGCTGCATATTGCATGCCCAATGTAACAATCAGGGGAGGGATGCCCGCTTTGACAACAATAAAACCATTTATGAGACCAATGATAAAACCCATACCCGCGCCCAGCAGTATCGCGAAAGGTACCGGCAGCCCTTCGCGGCAGGCAATGCCGGTAATTACCCCGCCCAGGGCCAGGACAGAACCAACCGAAAGATCCAGTCCGCCTGTAATAAGAATGAAGGTCATCCCCACAACAGTGATGAGGGTAAATCCAGATGAACGAAGCACATTGAACAAATTCGCTCTGGAAATAAAAGTTGGATTGACAATGGAGACAATGATCATATACAGCAGCAGTGCAATAATGATACTGCTTTCCTGACGCTGAATAAATCGCCCCATCACAGCCTTCAGGCTGGTGTTGTCTTTACTATTCATAAATTCCCCTGGCATTCTAATGTGATGATTAATTATAAATTGTAATTCTCTGATTAACAAATGAAATTATTGAAAGAAATTTGCAAATATAGACATAATTTTGTTCTTTTTATACTTTATAATTTTAGGTATGGAAAAATCTTGGCATTGAGGACAAAATTGTTACATAGAAAGAATATTACCAAAATCTCTAAAATATCCAATATTAACTTAGTTCTTTCTTCCCAGTACAAAATGTGAAAATAATAGCTTATTTCCAAGCATAAATGATTGAAAAACACTTTCAATTATGGCACTTTTCATTTATTATATATTTAATGGAGGACATTATGAAAAACATGAAAAAACTGTTGGTGCTGATCCCTTTAATGGTTTTGGCGATTTTGGGATGCTCGAAATCCGGAGGGGCTAAAGTTGCTGACAAGGGCTACGATCTCTATGTGTTTAATACCAAGGGCGAAAACGCCGCTCAGTTTGAAGCCATGGGAAAGGCTTTCCAGGAAGAAACCAGTATCAGGATAAAGACATTTTCCATCGGGGCAGGGCAGGATTCGACGGCACCCCTCAATACGGAAATGAATTCCAAAAATTACCCGGTCATCTACTGCGCCGATTACTACGGTCTTGAATCGTGGATTCAGGGGGGATTCATCACCAACCTTAATGGAGTGACAGGGCATCCTGAATTCGAAAAACTTGCAAAGAGCATTAACCCGACTCTTTACCTGACCAACGGCGGAAACGCCAATTACGGTATCCCCTTCAATGTTGAGGGCTACGGCTATATCGCGGACAAGCAGATGATCGGCCTTATCTTTGGGGCTGATAAAGTTGGCGCAGTTCTGGCTGATATTACCAGCGCTTCATACGCTGAATGGGAAGCCCTGGTTAAAGCCCTGGATTCCTGGATCAAAAGCCCCTCTGCGGCGCAGGTTGCTTTGAGCGGCAAGGCGTATACCCTGGCTGCTTCGAAGACCGGTTTGGCTGCCAACCTCAATGGTGTTTTTGCGGTAATGGGAAGCGAGTCCTGGACTTATGGCGACCACTTTGTGAACATCGCTATCAACGGCGCTTTTGCGACTTCGCCGGAGGCCCAGAAAGCCAGCGATGCCGACATCCAGGCGATGAAGGGCCTCTTCGTTGACTATGCCCAAGCTCTGGATCTTAAGACCTCGTACCTCGCGGGCAAGAACGGACCGGCCAAGAGGGGGCAGGACTTTGTTTCCAGCGCCAACTTCGGTTACGACCAGGCGGTGCAGATCTTTGCCGACAGCAAAGCTGTGTTCTTCAAGCAGGGCAACTGGGCCTATGGCAACATCGCGTCGGTAAATCCCGCCCTGGCCGAGCGTCTGACCTTTCTGCCTGTAAAGATGCCCTTTAAGCAGGCTGATATTACCCGCAAAGACGGTTTGACAGTGGACAAGATCAACAGCTCTATCCCCGTGTTTGTTCCCAACTACTACGTGGTGAACGCCATGGCGACCGAGGCTGAGAAGAAGGCCGCTTACGATTTCCTCGTGTGGCTCAATACTTCCAAAACCGGCCAGCATTACGTGGTGGATGAATTTGCCTTCATTCCTTACAACGCCGATCCTGCCACAACCACTGTGCCCAATTCCCTGGGCAACTCCATCATCGAGTACATGAAGTCCAGGAACATCCTTTCCGATCCCTATCACGGTTCCCCCTCAACCTGGAGCGGCGAGCAAGTGGGGCGGGTAATTTTCCTTGAGAATTATCTCTTAAAGGCAAGCTGGACAACCCAGGATTACAACACTATTGCCGATACTATGATAGCAAGCTGGATTAAGCTGAAGCACGAACAGCAGCAATAGGTTCCAATGGCGGATTGTGGAGGTCGCAATGAATATTTATAAGAAGTGGTTCTGGCCCTTTGTAATGCCTGCGCTCATTTTATTTTTCTTTGTCATAATCATACCCTTTATGGTGGGAATTTTTGATTCCCTTGTGATTTGGCGAGGCAGCTATTATTTCGATCCTGTTACCAGAACCCGGGCGGCCTCCCCTCTCGACGCCTTTGTTGGATTTCAAAATTACATTAACGCGTTTAAGGAAGAACGCTTCAGAAGGGCTTTCATATATACCCTGCAATACACAGTGATTGCAGTGATTGTGCACAATGCGGCGGCCCTCTGCCTTGCCCTGCTTGTAACAAATATCGCTTCCCATGCTGCCAGCGCGTTCCGTACTACCTTCTTTATGCCCAATATGCTGGGCGGTTTGGCCCTGGGCTTTATCTGGCAGTTCATTTTCCAAATTGTGTTTACCGACATTCTGTTCGGGCCCGGAGGGCTTATACACATCGAAGCCCTCCGCTACATGACCCAAAGCTCTGTCAAAGCGATTTTCGCGTTGGTGCTGCTCACTACATGGCAATCGGCCGGGTACATGATGATTATTTATGTGGCTGGCCTCAATAATATCCCCAAGGATTTTTATGAGGCTGCCAGTATTGACGGGGCTTCGTCCATGCGGGTCTTCCGCAAAATCACCGTCCCCATGCTGATGCCTTCTTTTACCATTGTTTTCTTTATGACCATCTCGGGGAGCTTTAAGCTCCTGGATCAGAACGTTGCCCTCACCGACGGGGAGTTCAATACCCGTATGCTGGCCTACCAGATTCTGAGAACCGTGCGGGATTCGAATCCTCCGGATTACGGGAAGGCCCAGGCCCAGGCGGTTATCTTCTTTGTCGTGGTCGCAGCCATTACCCTGACCCAGACATACCTGACCAAAAAGAAGGAGCTTGAAGCATGAAAAAGAAGCATTATTTTCTTCGAAAGCGCATCCAAAGCTCCCTTGTCTACTTCGTGCTGGTTATTATGGGCATCTATACCCTGGCGCCCCTCTGGTTCCTCTTTGTCAATTCTTTTAAGGGGCAGGCTGATATTATTAATGCCCCTTTGGGGCTGCCCCGGGCATGGGATCTGCAGTACATTTTAAGGGCGGCATCGGAGATACATTTCTTTAAGGCCATAGGCATTACCTTTGGTATTACCCTGGCAGCAGTGATACTCATCGTGCTGGTCTCGTCCATGGCGGCATGGATACTGGTGCGGAACAAGACCAAAATATCAAACTTTATTTTTATGGCCTTTGTGGCGGCCATGCTAATACCTTTTCAGGCGCTCATGTATCCTTTGATTCAGTTCTTCGATATGATGGGGCTTAAAAATCTTCCGGGCCTTATATTGATGTACGGCGGTTTTGGTCTTTCCATGTCCATATTCCTGTACCACGGCTTTGTAAAAGGCGTGCCATTGGGGGTTGAAGAAGCGGCTTTTATCGATGGTACCAATGTGTTCCAGATGTTCTTTATGGTAGTCATGCCCCTCTTAAAGTCTATTACTGTCACAGTGATAATACTGGATGCCATGTGGGTATGGAACGATTATCTTCTGCCTTTTCTCACTATTGGGAATTCTGACAGTAAAACTCTTGTTTTGGAGCTTTACTATGCCCGCATCCTTGCGGGGCAGTACGGCAATCCCTGGCAGCTCATATTCCCGGCGGTGTTAATCACTGTCATCCCGATAGTAATAGTGTTCCTGTTCCTCCAGAAGTACATTGTAACCGGAATCAGCGAGGGAGCCATCAAGGCATAAATCCAATATGGATCAGGAAATCAAGCAAAAGAGCCGCACCCTTGCGGCAAAAACAGTGCAGCTGTATAAGCATCTTTCCGCCCACAAAAAAGAAACTGTGCTTTCGGAACAGCTGCTCCGTTCAGGCGCAAACGTTGGCGCCAATCTTGCCAAGTCTGAAATGGCTTTAGGCAAAAACGATCAGCTTGCAAAAGTTTACCTGGCTTTGCAGGATTGCGCCGAGGCCAAATACTGGCTCGAAGTGCTCAATGACAATGATTTCCTCACGGAATTTGAATTTACCGACAACCTGAAGGAATGTGACGAAATGGGTAAGGTACTCATTAGCCTGTTAAAAAAACTGCGCGCCGAAATGAAGCCCTAGGGCAAACGGGTATTTTATCCGCAGATTATCCAATCTCCTCCACCCGCACTGCGCTAAGATCTTTCACAATAATATCCGCCCCGGCCTTGCGTATCTCCCCCTCAGGAAACGTAGTAAGCAACCCCAGGCAGCGCATACCCGCCGCCTTGGCCGCCTGCACTCCGCCAACAGAATCTTCCACCACCCAGCAATGATCGGGCGCAATACCAATACGCCGGGCAGCTTCAAGGAAAATATCGGGGAAAGGCTTACGGCGTTCCACTTCAAGGCCGTTCACCGTGGCTTCAAAAAAACCGTGGGCCAGGCCAATGGCTTCGAGGCTTGCATTCATTTTGATATAGTCGGTGCTGGTGGCAAGGGCGGTTTTGTAACCTGCGGCTATGCAGGCTTTGACAAATTCGACCGCGCCGGGCAGGGGGTCAAGCTTTCCTTTAATAATTTCCACATATATTTCGTAGGTGCGTTTTTTGTCCCGTTCTATGTCGAAGCCGTTAAGGCGGTATTTTTCGGCTACTCCGCCAAGGAAGCGGTTTTCGCCCATGCCTACAAAAGGGAGAAAGTCCTCGTGGGTAACTGCGGTATTGTGGTTTTCCCGGAACATGATTTTCCCCGCCTCGGCGATAAACCATTCGGAGTCGGTCAGAACCCCATCCATGTCAAATATAACTCCCTGTGTCACGGCAAATTCCTTTCTCAAATAATACCCCGGAGCTTCAAACTTTACAAGAATGGGTTTTAGCCATACAATTAAGCATGAATATGCAATATCGTACCATAGGAAAAACCGGCATTAAGGCCGGGATCATCGGGCTTGGCTGTGAAGGGCTTTTGAATAAGCCCTTTGGCGAAGTTGAAAAAATAACCGGTGCCGCCCTTGACGGGGGGATGAATATGTTCGATTTCTTCTCCCCAAACAAAGAAGCCCGCAGCAATTTCGGGAAGGCTATCAAGGGCAAGCGGGACAAGGTGTTTATCCAGGGCCACATTGGTTCTACGGATATCCACGAACAGAATGACTTGAGCCGCGACCTTGGCACATGCAAGAAATATTTTGAAAGCTACCTGACCGATATGGGAACGGATTATATCGACTTCGGGATGTTTTTCTTTGTGGATACGCCCGAGGATTTCAAGGCAATTTTTGAAGGCGAGCTTTTGAATTATGCCCAGGGCCTAAAAAAGAAGGGCATTATCCGGGCTATAGGCGCAGGCAGCCATAACAGTGAAATTGCCCAGCGCATTGTAAAGACCGGCGTGGTTGACCTCATCATGTTCAGCGTGAACCCGGTCTTCGACATGGCCCCTGCAGAGGCCGATATCTACCAAATGTTCGACGACGAAAAAAGCAAGAATCTTTTCACCGCCAAAATACAGCCCCAGCGTGCAAGCCTCTACCGTCTCTGCGAAGAGAAAGAAGTCGGCATCACCACGATGAAGACCCTCCACGCAGGAAGATTGCTTTCGCCTGATCTCACCCCCTTCGGCTCTCCTTTGACACCCGCCCAGTGCATACACTATGCCCTTACCCGCCCTGCGGTGGTGAGCACCCTCATTGGCTGCAAAAACCCCGAAGAGGTTAAGGATACGCTGCGTTACTTCGATATGAAGGATGAAGAAAAGGACTACAGCGATATCATCAAGAATTACCAGGGCGAGTATAAGGGGAACTGCATGTACTGCAATCACTGCCTGCCCTGTCCTTCCCATATTGACGTGGCGGCCCTGACGAAATACCTCGATCTTGCCCGACAGAACGAGAAAGACATAGCCCCAACGGTAACCCAGCATTACAAAGCCCTGTCAAAGCACGGCTCGGATTGCATAAGCTGCGGAAGCTGCGAAAAACGCTGCCCCTTCTCGGTACCGGTAATAAAAAACATGGCAAAGGCAGTGGAACTTTTCGGAATATAGTTGCGAATACCCTATAGACAAATTCACGATTAATTGCTTCAGCCATCAATCCTGACCAGTTCGTATTTCTGGCTGCCGAGGCCCAGGGCTTCGGCATGATCGAGGGTGTGGAGGCCGTTTCTGCTTTCGATGCGTTCACGCAGGGAAGCGCTGCGTTTGGTATCCGAGGCGTAGACCTGATCCACACAGGCTTTATCGAGGGCAACAGGATCAAGGGAGGCGAGTATGCCTATATCGTCCATTTCGGGGGGTGCAGGATTATTGCTGCAATCGCAGTCCACCGAGAGATGATTCATCACGCTGATATACACAATTTTGTCTCCATAGGAGTCCATGACAGCTCCGGCCGCCTCCGCCATGGATTCCAGGAAAGCGTCCTGGGGGCCGCCCCAGGGGTTGGTCTTGCTTTTTCCCGCACTATGGATCCAGGCCTTTCCCATGGAGGAAGCAAAGCCTATGGAGATATTTTTAACAGCGCCTCCGAAACCGCCCATGGCATGGCCTTTAAAATGGGAAAGAACCAGACATGAATCGTAATTGGCAAAATGGGAACCTACAAAATCCTCCTGAATGTTCTTGCCCTTTGCAAAGGGAAGGCTTATGGAATCGTCCTCGTCCAAGATGTCCACCTTGGCAATAGCAGTAAAACCGTGATCTATAGCCACCTGCTTATGCATGGCAGTATTGGCGCGCCTCCCGCCGTAGGCAGTATTATTTTCAACGATGGTACCGTTAACAGACTGGACAAGATCCTTAATAAGAGCAGGATCAAGAAAGTGATGGCCTCCGGGCTCACCGGTACTGATCTTTACCGCCACTTTTCCCTTCACTTCCCGGCCCAAAGCCTTGTAAATGGCAGCAAGGCTTGCGGAATCTATGCTGCCTGTCATGTAGACAACAGGAAGATCGCCTGAGGGCTTCGCTATATCTCCCGATCCGGGAGACGCAGGAACTTTATTGCTTGTGTTGCTTTCATTTTCAGTACTGCAAGCCGAGAATAAAACCAATACCATAAAGGTGAGTAAAAAAGTGGCAGTAACAAGCTTTTTCATATCGAAGCCCCCGGATAACACATATCGACACTAGCATAAAAACACACATAAAACAAGCAATTAATATCAATTTAAAAAAGGGGGTACTGCCCCCCTCGCTCCATAGTCCTCACTCCTCGCCGTCGCTCGTCGCTCCGGTCTATTCCACTACCCCCCGCCTTTTTTTACACGCAGAATGAAAGGAGGCGTACAGGGGCCTACGCCTAATACGCGTTGTGCGAAATACCACCTAAATATTCTGATATATTGTAAGCAAGGATCATAAATGAAAGTATTAATATCAAGTGATTTGCATGGGCTAATAAAAGCCTATTTAGACTTTAAATCAGTATGCATTAATGAAAATATTGGTATATTGCAGGAGACTTGACTACATTTTCTGAGAATAATAAAACAGAAGAAATAAAAATTAAGAATATTTTAGCAGAAATAGGAATTCCAATTTTATTCATTATGGGTAATGATGATAAATATGAATGGAAAAATAGCAAAAATATGTATAACCTTAATCAAAAAGAATATGAATATGATGAATATAGATTTATAGGTTATCAGTTTACTAATCCATTTATTGGCGGCATTTTTGAAAAACCCGAATATGATCAAATAGTTGATTTAATCAGTTTAGAAGAATTATGTACAGATAAATATATCTTAATAACACATGGACCGGCTTTTGGCAAATAGTAATGGCTAAAATGAATAATTAAATCGCCAAATACATAAAAAAGCAGCGTCTAACAAAGTCCTGAAAAGGTCCTGATTTCCTCTTTTTCTCCCTCCTTCCGTCCTCCGTGTTGCTTGATTGACAAGTTTGACTATCCGCTTTAGTCTGATCGACAGCTTGCGGGATAAGGATAAAATGAAATGGCTGATAAAAAGATAGTTGTTGCCATTGATGATTCAACAGAGGAATTGATGGTCCTTAATAATATATTGAGTAAGCTCTATGATTTACGGGTTTGTAAATCTGCTGTGGATGGACTCAAATTGTTAGGCACTATTAACGTGGATATCATTTTATTGGATATTGAGATGCCTGAAATGTCCGGTTTCGAGTTTCTTCATCAAATCAAGAAAATTCCCAGGTTGATGGCCACACCGGTGATTGTGATTTCAGGCCATAGCACTGAGGACTTTATTTCCCATGCCCTTAGCCAGGGAGCAAGCGAAATGCTCTCCAAACCCGTTAAATCCGAAGTTTTATTGGAAACCGTAAAAGAACTTCTTGAGCATCCCAGGAAAGGCGGCATTTTCGATTTATAGGGATAGATTGCGTTGCGCTCTCCTGTTCCGCCTCTATAAGCTGATTTATTTCTCAAAAACTACTTTACGATTCCCCAAAAAGGTTGTATACTATAGTACAATACCTTAACTTAAGGTAACAGGAAGGAGAAACTATGAAGAAACTTGCATTGGTTCTGGCTGCACTTATTGCCCTTGGGGGCATGGCGTTCGCTTCGGGCGGCGGGCAGTCCAGCGGAGGCGGGAGCAGCAGCGGACAGGTACAGATCGCCCTGCTCATGAGGAACATCGACGAACAGTTCCTTAAGGATTATTCAGAGAGTGTCAGGAAGCTGGCGGCCGAGAAGAATGTGGCCCTCAACGTACAGGATGCCAGGAGCGACGGGGCGACTCAGCTTACCCAGCTCCAGACCCTGCTCAACCAGGGGTACAAGTATTTCGTGATCGTTCCCTGCGTTTCCGAGCTTTCGGAGCAGATGAACCAGCTTATCCAGGCAAAGGGCGGGGCGGCTGCCTATTCCAATATCCAGCCCACTGTGGATGCCCTCAAGGTCGGGAAGAACTTCTTTTTTGCCTCTTCCCCCGAATTCGTGGGCGGAAGGTATCAGGGCCAGCTCATTGCGGACTATTTTGACAAGAACCCCGGCAAGGCGCCGGGCAAAGCCGTTAATATGCTCCTCATTTTGGGGCAGCTCGGCCATCCCGCTCAGGTTAACCGGGAAGCGGGTCTCTTGGCTGAACTCAAGACCAGGGGTTACACGGTCAATATCATTGCCCGCGATACTGCCAACTGGACTCCCGACCAGTCACAGCAGAAAATGGACGCCTGGATTGCGGCTTACCGCGGCAAGTTCAATGTCGTGGCTGCCCAGAACGACGGCATGGCCCTCGGCGCTGTTGAGTCCCTCATCCAGAACGGCTTTACCAAGAGCGATTCCTCTGATGGCACCACCCTGACGGTTCCTGTACTCGGCATTGACGCCACCCAGGACGCCATCAACTCCATGAAAGAGAACAAGCTGTACGCCACAGTTCTCCAGGATGCAGTAGGCCAGTCGGCTTCTGCCTTCGATGTGGTTTATCAGATCGCTTCCGGTACCTACAAGGCCGGCAACGCCGCAGGCGGAACTCCTGCCGCCACCACCCCCATTGATGAAGCCCCGGCCAATGACGCCTCCATCATCGGGCAGTGTTATCTCGTACCCTTTGTGCCGGTAGACAAGAATTCCACTTACTACAAGACTCACTAATCGTACATCGCCTTAGCTTATAAAGGCCGATTCCCGGGAAACCGGGACGGCCTTTGTATTTTGGAGTTATAATGGAAGAATCAAAGCCCGTCCTTGAAATGCTGGGAGTGACCAAACAGTTCCCCGGGGTTTTGGCCCTGGACGATGTGAGTTTTACGGTTATGCCTGGGACGGTTCATGCCCTGATGGGTGAAAACGGCGCTGGCAAATCGACTCTCATGAAATGCCTTTTCGGCATTTACAAGATGGATGCAGGCAGGATGGTTCTTAAAGGCCGGGACTGTCGCTTTAACAGTGCCGCAGACGCCATGAATGCCGGCGTATCCATGATACATCAGGAGCTTTCCAATGTTCCGGAACGTTCGGTGGCGCAGAATCTCTGGCTCGGCAGGGAACCTCTCAACGTCATTCATCTTATCGATCATAAAAAAATGCTCCAGGATACCAAGGCTTTGCTTATGAGCCTCAACTACGAGTTTGATCCTGCGGCGCGTATGTCGAGCCTTTCCATCAGCCAGCAGCAAGGCTGCGAAATTGCCAGGGCGGTTTCTTACAATGCCTCAATCGTGGTGATGGACGAGCCTACTTCATCTTTAACTGAAAACGAAGTTGCCCACCTTTTCGATATCATCAGGGATCTCAAATCCAGGGGCGTGGCGATTATTTATATTTCCCACAAGATGGAAGAAATCTTCCAGATTGCCGATTCGGTAACGGTCATGCGCGACGGCCGCACTATTGGCACCTATCCCATTGGGGAACTTAGCAGCGATAAGCTTATTTCCCTCATGGTGGGCCGCGACACGACCCACCGTTTCCCCCCTGTGGAAAGCGTCATCGGGGATGTGTGCCTGGAGGTGAAAAATCTCACCGCTTCCAATCCCCGGTCTTTCAAAAACATCAGCTTTGAACTCCGCAAGGGCGAGATACTCGGTTTTGGCGGCCTTGTAGGCGCCCAGCGTACCGAGCTTGTGGAGGCCATCTTCGGCGTAAGGACGGTCGCTTCCGGCGAGGTGTTGATCAACGGCAAAGCCTTAAAAAAGCTTACCCCAAAAAACGCGATTAAAGCGGGCATCGGCCTTATTACCGAAGACCGCCGCAATACGGGTATATTCCCCCTTTTGGATGTGACGGTTAATACGACAGTTCCTTCATTGGGCAATTATCAAACTAAAATCGGCCTTTTGGATCACAAGAGGCTGACCGAGGCCGCAAGGATACAGAACGAACAGCTCAGAACCAAGACGCCTTCCATGTCGGCTATGGTACAGAATCTGTCCGGGGGAAATCAGCAAAAGGTGATCCTGAGCCGCTGGCTTATGACCCTGCCCGACATTCTTATTATGGATGAACCTACACGGGGTATCGACGTAGGGGCCAAATATGAAATCTACACGATCATGGCGGAACTTGTGAAACAGGGGAAGGCTATTATCATGGTATCCAGTGAAATGCCCGAGCTTATCGGCATGAGTCACCGGGTGCTGGTGCTCTGCGCAGGGCGGCTCACGGGCGCTCTCAAGAAAGAAGAAGCTACACAGGAAGCAATTATGCGTTTTGCTACACAGTTTGCAAAAGGAACCGACAGTTCCCAGGAGTCAGCATGAAAGACACAAGAGATTTGAAACTTAAACAAATGATGAGCAAGTATACTACCTTTGTAACCTTTGTGGTGCTGCTCTTTGTTTTGGCGGTTCTCACCAGAGGGCGTGCCCTCACCTGGGATTCAATTAAAACCCTTATCATCGCCGAGGCGGTGCGGGCTTTTGCTTCCCTTGGAGTTGGGATGATCATTATTACCAAAGGTATTGATCTTTCCATCGGCTATGTGGTGTGCCTTACCGCATCGGTGGCGGCCTCCTTCGCCCAGATTCCCACCTACGAGACTGCCCTTTACTACGGACATTCTTTCCCCCTCTTTATGCCTATATTGATGGGCCTTGTGGCGGGCGGCCTCTTCGGCCTTTTTAACGGGGTGCTGGTAGCGTACGGAAAGCTGCCGCCTTTTATCGCAACTTTAGGCACCATGTCCATTGCACGGGGTATTCAGCTTATTTACACTAAAGCTGCTATTGTGAGTTCCCTTACCCCCAAGTTCAAGGCCATTGCGCAGAATTCATTCGGGCCTTCGTTTTTTCAGATTCCCTATCTCGCGGTATATGTAGTAGTCATTGCTTTTATTGTCTGGGTGCTTCTCAGGCATACCAAGCAGGGCACGAACTTTTACGCCATAGGCGGCAATGCCCAGGCTGCGCGGGTGTCGGGTATCAATGTGGAGAAGGACCTCGTCTGCGTGTATTTTTACGCGGGGCTTCTCTACGGCTGCGCGGGAGTGCTTCTTGCGAGCCGCCTCGCATTGGCCAATGCCCTCACCGCCAACGGCATGGAACTGGACGCAATCGCGGCAGTAACCGTGGGCGGCGTTTCACAGAATGGCGGCGTCGGAACTGTGGGCGGCATGATCATCGGTATCTTCACCATGGGTCTCATCAACTACGGCATGAGCTTTTTGGCGATAGATTCGTACTATCAGTACCTCGTTAAGGGCGCCATTATCATCGTGGCTGTATTCTTCGATATGAAGAAGTACGCCAAAAGGGCGTAATCAGCCCCCGACAGAACCATCCCAGGTATCGACTTTCTTGTTTGCCGATTCTTCGGTGAACCAGGTTGAGGTGACCACCTTGCTCTCGGTGAAGAAACGGATTCCGTCTTTGCCGAGGCAGTGAAGGTCGCCGAAGAATGATTGCTTGTGGCCCGAGAAGGGGAACATGCCCACCGGTACGGGGATGCCCACGTTGACGCCTACCATGCCGCCGTCTATCTCCAGGGAGAAGTTGCGGGCATGGTAGCCTGAACTTGTGTAGATCACCGCTCCGTTGGCAAAGGGGTTGCCGTTGATGACCTTGACGCCTTCTTCAAAGGATTTTACTTTTTTGACGCAGAGTACAGGGCCGAATATTTCGTCCCGGCCTATGCTCATGTCTTCGGTAACATTGGTGAAGATCGTGGGACCTAAGTAAAAGCCCTTTTCGAAACCCGGAACTTTTATTCCTCTTCCGTCAAGAACAAGTTTTGCGCCTTCCTTGATCCCTTTTTCGATCCAGCCTGTAACGCGATCATAATGGGCCTTGTTGACCACAGGACCGAGCTGGGATGCTTTATCATAGGCGCAGCCGACTTTAAGGGTTTTGGCCTGGGCGATTAACAGTTCTACTAACTTGTCATGAATATTTTCGTGAGCCGCAACAACGGGCAGGGCCATACAGCGTTCGCCTGCGCAGCCGAAAGCTGAATTGATGATACCTGCGGCACTTCTGTCAAGGACAGCGTCATCCATGACAAGGGCATGGTTCTTGGCTTCAGTCTGGGCCTGTACCCGTTTGCCGTTGGCCGCGGCTTTGGAATAAACCTGGAGACCCACGGAAGTAGTGCCCACAAAACAAATCCCCTTGATGACGGGGTTTGTGAGCAGAAGATCCGCAACATTCCTGTCGGTGGTGATAACACTTACAACGCCCGCCGGGAGGCCCGCTTCCTGCAGAAGTTCAAGGAGCCTGATGCTGGTCATGGGGGTAGAGCTGGATGATTTTAAAACGATGCAGTTTCCTGCGGCGATACAGAGGGGGGCCATCCAGCCGAAGGGTATCATGCCGGGGAAGTTGAAGGGCACTATGCCGCCGAACACGCCGATGGGTTCACGGTACAGAACCGAGTCATAGCCTGTGCTGGTGTTCATGAGGGATTCTCCCTGCATGAGGGTAGCGGCGCCGCAGGCCAATTCCACAGGTTCTTTTACCTTGAGTATGTCGCCTTCGGCTTCGCTCCAGACCTTGCCGTTTTCGCGGGCCACAATTTTGGTGAGTTCTTCCATGTGTTCGACCACAAGATCCCTGAACTTGAAAAGGATCTGAGTGCGCCGTATTACGGGTGTTTTTGACCAGCTTTTATAGGCCGCTGCTGCTGCGTCAATGGTTGCCTGAAGTTCTTCCTGAGTACAGCAGGGGGCCTGGGCAATTACTTCCCCGGTACTCGGATCGTACACGTCCATCCATTTACCGGTTTTTGAATCAACCCACATTCCGTTGCAGCAATATTTTAATTTCGTTACGCTCATTTCTTTTCCTCCAAAATCCATTTGTATTCCGGAACATCCGGTGTTTTGCTTCTTTGCCAGGGGTTGCCGTCAAGGTGCCGTATACCCCATACAGTCAGCATGGGAAAACCCGGGGCTGTCACCTGGGGGTGGCTCATGTCGGGGCCAATTAATAGCAGACTGTTATTTTTAAGCTTGTACACATTTTCGCCCACAAAGCCTGCGCCGAAACCTTCGGGCCTGTGGAATCTGAAAAAGTAAATCTCCGGCTGGGGATGGGTGTGGGGTATATAGCCCGACCATCGTCCCGGAAGGCTTAAGACCTCTCCAAGCACCATATTTGAATAAGGCGCATGCTCAAAATCGAAGAGGGTACGCACAATGCGGTGCATGGTATCGTCCAGAATATCTTTGCCTGTATGATTCACCATATTGTCTTCGGGTTTGTAAAACACCGGGGTAAAGTCTTTTGCGTTTAAAGCTTTTTGTATGTAGATCTCGCAGCCTGATTTAGTAGTAATAGTAACTTTTATATTGCGGGGAATGTGAAGGCAGTGGGGACATTCATCAATAAAGGAAGATCTTTTGCCTGTTTTTGTTTCGCCCTTGTACGAAAAAACAACTTCGCCGTCCAGAAGGAGCAGGGCAGTTTCTTTATCCGGTTCCAGAAGTTCAAAACTTCCGCCCTGGGGCAGCTTTAATAGGCCCATATCCATCTGCATAAGTTTGCCGCTGCCTTCCATGGTAATAATGCCGTTATAACCGGAATTCACTTTATCAGTATAAATAATCATAATTCCTCCAGCCTATTCGCCTTTAACATCAGGATCGGTGATCATGATGCCCCGAATTACGCCGAGGAGATCCGTATAGCCTGCAATAAATGAACGCAGGGTCCGCCTTGTAGCGCCAAAATATTCAAACTCTTCGGGCTTCATGCCTTTTTCGTCATAGGCCCTGTGGAAATCGGGAAACTTCTTTTCAAGCTCATGAATGATTTTCGGGTCCACCGGATCGTCGATACGGTTTTTTACCTCCACATCGGAACTGTTAAACCGTTTCTGCCAGTCGCAGGTGATGGTCATGGCCATTTCACCGCCAATAAATTCCGACCAGTGGAAGTGGTTGCGGTAAGCTGCGTTAAGCACCCTGGCGCGGTAGCCCCGTTCTTTGTAAAGCGTGTAAGCCCTTTTTGCAGCCGCAACCCCGGCCCATTCAAGGTAAGCAGGATCAGTCACAATGCCCTTCTTGTTGGCCACGACCTTGAGCCAGTCGTCGAGGCGGCCGACCATCAGGGTACACACGGGGCTCATGGAGGAAACATCCTTGCCTTCTTTTTCGCGGCGCTTGAGTCCCCGTTCAACCGCTTCGGCAACTGCCACATATTGGGGTACTGTAAAAGATACTGTGGCGTTGACGCTAATACCCCGGTAGCTGAGTTCTTCCACTGCCTCTATGCCGGCTTTGGTCGCGGGCAGCTTGATATTGTTGTTGGGGTAGAGGGTGTTGAAGTGCACCGCCTGTTCCACCATAGCCTGGGGGTTGCGGTAGTTCTGCGCATTAGTCTGAATGGAAATGCGCCCATTGTGGCCCTTGCTCTTTTCGTAGAGGGGAAGGAGGAGTTTTGAGGCTTTCACGGTAATTTCTTCCATTATGCGCCAAGCGATGAACTCTTCGGAAGCTGTAGGGTTTTGTTCGTAAATTTCCACAATTCTGGGCTTCCAGGCATCAAGTTCTTTTTTGAGTACCTCGCCTACGATTAGGGGATTGCTTGTTCCGCCCACAGCGCCGTTTTCCATAGCATAGGTAAGTTCGCTGACTGAACAAGAATCGTTCCAGAATTCAGTGGGGCTTGTCAGGGTCATGGTATGAAGGGGGCTTTTCCCTTTTATGTCATTCATATATCCTCCGGAATATTTTTATGGTATCAGAACTGCCCCAGTATACAATAATTTTACTGCATCGGAAAGCGCAGGGTTATGATGGTTCCTTTCTGGCTGCTTTCAACCGCTATTTTTGCTTTGTGCAGCAGCGCGCCATGTTTTACAATGGAAAGCCCGAGTCCTGTGCCGCCCGCGCTGTTTCTGCTTTTATCCCCCCTATAGAAACGCTCAAAAATGCGTTCCTGCTCATCGGGAGCTATGCCAATGCCCGTGTCAGACACCGAGAGGAGGGCTGTTTTTCCCTGCGGAAAATTATGGCCATTTTCAATGGCAGTTTTTACAATGACCGCCCCATTTTCTTTGTTGTATTTGATGCCATTATCCAAAAGATTGAAGATCATTTCTTCCAGTACTTTTGGTATGCCTTCGATTTCAATACTCTCACCCTCAATGCCTATTTTGATATTTTTCATCCTGGCGGCAGGAGTAATACGTTCAATGCCTGTGAGGGCAATGTTGAAAAGGTCGATCTTTTCCCGCTTGAGGCCGGATCCCCCTTCGTCAAGGCGTGAAAGCTCCATGATGTCGTTAATCAGATTGAGGAGCCTTTGGGCTTCTTTGTATATCTGCGCGCCGAAACCCCGGCAGTCCTCAGGTTTTGCAAGGCCGTTGGAGATAATTTCGCCATAACCCGAGATGACCGTGAGAGGAGTTTTAAGTTCATGGCTTACATTGGCAGAAAATTCACGGCGCAATTTTTCCCTGTCCACGATTTCGGTAATATCGAGAAGCATGATCACTGCGCCTTGTATGGGATTAGCGGGAGAGTCGTTTTCTCTCACCGGATTGGCCAGGAGGCGTATATGGCGGTCGCCGGTTTCCAACAGGGTTTCTGAAGGATTCCCCTCAAGACAGGATTCTATGGCTTTGCGGAAAGGCTCATCCCGGCGAAGATGAAACACGTTAAGGTTTTGATTTTGCTGATTTGAATGAACCCCCAGTAGATTGAGAGCGCTTTTGTTCTCTGAAAGTATATGGCCTTCCCTGTCCAGTATAAGGAGGCCCTCACCCATATTGCCGGTAATAGCCTGGAATTCAAGCTGCCGTTTTTTCAGTTCATTCATTTTATCAGTAATAGTGTCATTTTGTTTTTTAATCCTGTAAAGGAAAGGGCTTAATTCTTCGTAAATGGTATTATTTTCAGGATATTCAAGATTGAATTTATTGATGGGATCAACGATGCGTTTAGTGATTTTCGCGGCAGAGATAAGACTTATGCTAAAAGCCAGAATCGCTATGAGCAGGGTGTATGGCAGTATCTTTAATCCTGAAGACATAATGCTGTCGGTTGTTACCGCGATGCGGAGTATATTGCCATCCTTAAGGCGTATAGCCCGGTAATAGGTTTGTTTTCCTATGGTATTGGAATACCTCGTAATTTCACCAATGCCGCCTGAATTAATGGCCGTCTGTATTTCAGGCCTGTTGAGGTGATTATCCATGGAGGCCGCATCCTGAGTGTTGTCGAAGAGTACTGTACCGTTTTTATCAACAAGGGTGAAGCGCGGGTCGGACGATTTCAATGTCTCAAGGTAGGTGATACCGCTGAGTTCCAAACCGGCACGGGCATATTCCAGCCCCATGGCGGCGTTTTTTTTCATATCCTCAGAGAATTCCCAGTATATAACAAGGTGTATAAAGAAAGCAGTAAACACAATTGAAAGACCCGAGAGTACACAGGTAAAGATAAAAATTATACGCTTCATTCTTTTTTCCCGATTTTGTACCCCAGGCCACGCACTGTTTGTATGAGATCGCCGCTAGCTTTAAGTTTGGTCCTGAGGGTGAGTATATGGGCATCCACGGTTCTGGTTTCTCCGGCATATTCGTAACCCCATACTTCCTGAAGAAGCTGATCCCTGGACAGTACCATGTCTTTGTTTTTAAGAAGGTGTACCAGAAGATCAAATTCCTTGATGGTGAGGATAATTTCTTCATTGTTGACAGTAACGGTGTGCCTTGGGATATTGATCTTTAGCCCGTCCAGGACGAATTCTTCATCGCCGCTGTTTTCCGTACCCACGCGCCTGAGCAGGGCCTTTACCCTGGCAATGAGTTCCATCATGCCGAAGGGCTTGGCAAGGTAGTCATCTGCACCGGAATCAAGGCCAAGAACTTTGTCGTATTCGCTGCCCTTTGCGGTAAGCATCATTACCGGTAGTTTTACTGTCACAGTATTATTGCGAAGGCGTTTTAGAATGGCAAGGCCGTCTTCACCGGGGAGCATAATGTCAAGGAGAACAAGGCCGGGTTTTTCCGCTTCAAGGGCTTTCCAAAATTCTTTTCCGTTGGGGAAACCTTTGGCCTTGAATCCGGAATTGTTCAGGGTATACAGCGTCAGATCCCGTATGCCCTGATCATCCTCCACGATGTATACTAGCTGTGCCGTTTCGCTCAATCGGGTATTCTCCTCGAACCGGTGATGGAATAGACCACCCATTCGGCGATGTTTACCGCATGGTCGCCTATGCGTTCAAGGTACTTCGCAATCATGAGAAAGTCGAGGCTTGTTTCGCCGTTCCCTGGGTTCTGCGCAATATAGTCTATGAGTTCCCCTTTTATTTTGATAAAGAGGCTGTCTACAATATCGTCCGAGAGTATTACGTTTTTGGCCTTGGCTAGATCCGCTTCCACAAAAGAATCAACGCTTGCCGTCAGCATACGGCTCGCTTCCCAGGCCATGTCGCCTATGTGCAGGCTGCCCACAGGATCAAGGTCCCCATGTTCGGCAATAAAGCCTGCAAGTTCGGCAATATCTTCGGCCTGATCGCCTATGCGTTCCATATCCGTGATCATGCGCTGGGCTGCAGTTATCTGCCTGAGATCCCCTGCCACAGGCTGTTCCCTGAGGAGGAGCTTTACGCAAATGGCCTCAATGTCCCGCTCTTTCATATCTATTTCTTTCTCAAGGCCTATGGCCTTTTCCCGGAGCGCAGCCTCTCCGTTAAGAAGCCCTTTGACCGCGCTTACGATGGCGTCTTCGCAGAGGGCACCCATGAGTATCAACTCGGTGTGGAGTATCTCAAGCTGTTTATGGTATTGTTCGCGCATCAGCCGAACCTCCCGGTAATGTAATCTTCGGTACGTTTGTCTTTGGGCATGGAGAAAATATCTTCGGTGGCGCCCGCTTCAACCAGTTCGCCCTTGAGAAAGAAAACCGTCCGCCTGCTGATGCGGGCCGCCTGCTGCATATTATGGGTCACTATAACTATAGTGTATTGATTTTGCAATTCCGTAACCAGATCCTCGATTTTTGCAGTGGACACAGGGTCAAGGGCGGAAGTAGGCTCGTCCATGAGGAGGACTTCCGGTTCCACGGCCAAAGCCCGCGCAATGCAGAGCCGCTGCTGCTGGCCTCCCGAAAGGGAAAGGGCGCTTTTTTTGAGCCTGTCTTTGGTTTCGTCCCACAGGGCCGCATCCTTGAGGGATTTTTCCACGAGAAGATCCAGTTTGATTTTTGACCGCACGCCGTGGGTGCGGGGGCCGAAGGCGACATTGTCATAAACGCTCATGGGGAAGGGGTTGGGCTTCTGGAAAACCATGCCTACCCGTTTCCGCAGCAGGTTGGTATCGATGGCGGCATAAATATCCTCGCCGTCAAGCAGGGCCTTTCCCGTGATCCTGCAGCCTTCGATCAGATCGTTCATGCGGTTCAGGGTTTTGAGGAAGGTTGACTTCCCGCAGCCCGAAGGCCCGATGAGGGCGGTGATTTCTTTTGCATTGATTCCAAGGTTTACATTAAGGAGGGCCTGGAAATCTCCGTAGAAAAGATTCAAATCCCGGACGGTAATTTTTTCGGTATTGTTCATGTTGATACCATCAGTTTTTTGGCGAGCATGTATGAAAGGGTATTGATGAGAGCCGCCAGGGCCAGCAGTATTACTGCCGCCGCATAAGCCTCGTTTATATGGAGCCCTTCGCTTGCAAGGCTGTAAGCGTGGACCGCAAGGGTACGTCCCGATGAAAAGAGATTTTCAGGCAACCGGGCCACTGTCCCCGCAGTAAAGATGAGGGCCGCAGTCTCGCCTATGATCCTGCCCGAGGCCAATATGATGCCGCCCAGTATACCGGGGGCAGCCGGGGGCAGCACCACGGCAAAGACTGTCCGCAAACGGCCCGCCCCAAGGCCGAAACTCCCTTCGCGGTACATATCGGGCACCGAGAGCAGGGCTTCCTCTGCAGTACGCATAATAAGGGGAAGTATCATGATTGTCAGGGTAAAACTCCCGGCAAGCAGAGAATAACCCCAGTGAAGGCGTATCACAAAGAGGAGCATGCCGAAAAGGCCGTACACAATGGAAGGAATCCCCGCCAAGGTTTCTGCCGCAAGCCGTACCGCCCGAACCAGTTTGTTTCCCCTGCCGGCATATTCGGCAAGATAAATGGCGGCGAAGATGCCGAGAGGCGCTGCAATCAAAAGTGAAAGGAAGGTCATGATCACGGTATTGATAAGCGCGGGGAGGAGCGAGGAATTCTCGCTGGTATAAACCGGGGAGAAAAGTTTTAGGCTTATGTTAGGTATGCCCTTTATCAGGATATATGCGGAGATAAAAATGATGATCAATATGGTGATACCTGCCGCCGCATAAACCAAAGAACGCAGGAACAGGGAAAAAGGTTTTGCAGGAAATCGCGCCGAGTGATGGGTTTTCACTTTTTTCCTCCCTTGTTGAGTGAAAAAAGCACATTGATGATGAGAATAAACACAAACAGTACTACCGCTGTCCCTATGAGGGCTTCGCGGTGAAGGTCGGCGGCGTAACCCATTTCGAGTACAATGTTGGCGGTCATGGTACGCACCCCCTTGAAGAGGCTTTTGGGCACAACTGCCTGATTCCCGGCCACCATGATGACCGCCATGGTCTCGCCGATGGAGCGCCCTATGCCCAGTATCACCGCCGCCATGATCCCCTGCTTTGCCGCAGGAAGCAGGGCGAAAAAGACCGCCTCCTCATGGCTTGCCCCAAGGGCGAGGGCGCCTTCGTAGTAGGTTTCGGGCACTGCCCTGATGGCCGCTTCCGAGACGCTTATTATTGTAGGAAGTATCATCATTCCCAGGAGTATAGAAGCGCTGAGTATGCTCTTTCCGCTGCCTCCTGTGAGGTAACGGATAAATGGTACTAATACTACTAATCCGAAAAATCCGTACACCACCGAAGGTATGCCAGCCAGCAGGTTTACCGCCGGGCTTAACACTGTGTGAAGACGGCGGGGGCAAAAACGGGCCATAAAGACCGCCGTGAGTATCCCTATGGGAACCCCAGTGATGATGGCCCCGGCGGTAACATAGAGGCTCCCCAAAATCATGGGGCCTATTCCGTAGAGATTGTTTGTAGGTTTCCACTGGGTTCCTGCAAGAAATTTAAAGACGCCGATTTTCCCAATTGCCGGAAATCCGTTGGCGAAAAGGAAAAGGCAGATTAACAATACGCTAAAAATTGCAGCGCAGGCCGCAATCAGGAAGATTGCGGCCATGACTTTTTCTCTTAACCAGTGGTTCATGGGTTTTGCGTATCCGCTAAGGGTACTGCTAAAGGTCTTACCATGTTTTCACGCTTCCCGTGAAGATGTCCTTTACCTGATCTTTGGACAGCCCGTCAAGGGGATTCTTGAGGTTTACTATCACTGCAATACCGTCCATGGCTATAGTCTGAGCCGTGAGGCCCTTCTCTTCTTCGCTGGACTTGAGTTCCCGCGAAGCCATTCCGATATCGCAGATGCCGCTTATAACCGCGTTCATGCCAGTGGAAGAATCGCTCTGCTGTATCTCGATGTCCAGGCCGGAATTGATTTTAAGATATGCTTCGCGGAGTTTTTCCATCACCGGGGTTACCGAGGAAGAACCCGCCACGATAACTTTGCCCGAAACTTTCCCCCCCGTAAAGGCGCCCTTATTATCCATGGGTATATAGCCGTTTTTTTCTATCACCGCCTGTCCTTCCCTGCTCATAATGAAGCTGATGAAGTCCGCGGCCTGGGAAGTGGGGCTTCCCTTAAGGGCAATAAGGAAGGGTCGGGAAATCTTGTAGCTTCCATTCAGGATATTGGCAACGCTGGCGGTAACCCCGTCTATCTTCAGGGCCTTTACGGTACTGTCGAGCGAACCCAGGGAGATATACCCGATGGCGTTTATATCTCCTGCAACCGAGGTCATCATGACTGCCGTGTTGTTGGTGATTTCCGCGCTGTCCGTGGTCATGTCAGCCTTGTTGGCGTCCAGCACATTGAAGAGTTCCGTAAAGGCACTCCTCGTACCCGAGCCGTCCTCGCGGCTTATAATCGTAATCTGTTTTTTCTGAGCCTGGCTGCCGCCTGCGGCAAAAACCGCGGGGCTCCAGAAAACGCCTGCCAAAAGGGCAGATGCCATGATAGTTCTGAAAATGCTTTTCATTTGTTTCTCCTTCCTTGATTAAAAACATAAGGGAGGAGAGTAAAATATCAATCTAAAGTTTGTAAAATTTGTGTAAAATCAAAGAGGTTCCGGAATATCAGGGAATTTTGGCGACCGAGGCAGTCATCCCCTGTTTGGTGTAAATTTTGTTGGGATTATGGGGATCCAAAAGCCGCTCCCCTCTATGGAAGAAAACATATTGATACGTTCCCGGCGGAAGGGCCAGAGTGAGGGTATAGACGCCGGGGCTTGTTTCCCTGAGTTCGTACATGAAGGGATCCCAGCCGTTAAAAGTACCGCCCACGGTGATGGTCTCCCCAGGGGCGGAATTATAGGTAAAACGGAGGCTTCCTGCGGGGGCGTCGAATGTTGAGGGCGGTTTGGCGCGGACAGGGATGGCAACCCTGGACTGGGTAAGGCCTGCCTCATCCCTCACCGCCAGGGGGTTCAGGGGGTCGGGAGTCCAGAGGCCCTCGATGACCATGCGGTAATCAAGATTCCCTATATCTTCGGGTATGGTCTGGACATGGAAAAGTATGCCCGAATCCTTGTTTGGATTGATGTTTTTCTTCTTTCCCATGGCGGCAATGACCGCAGGATCCTCGGGGATCATGAGTTTTTTGTACCAGTAGACCCTGGAATAGCCCTCAAAGGCAAAGGAAATGCCCACCCGGCGGTAGCTTGAGGGGGCGGTGAAGATGACCGTATCCTCAAAAATCACCGGAGCCCCAGGACCGGGAAGGGTCAAAAGGCGATCAATAAATTGATAAGACTCTAAATCAGCAGCCCCTATAATGCCGATAGTTAATATAAGGAGCGCCGTAGCCATTATGCTTTTCATACGATTCTTTACAATTATCGGCGGATAAACCAATATCTTAATATGCCGTCATTGAGAGACCTGGAAGAGTTTAAGTCCTCATTCAGCCATTTAGGCAGGGAAGATCAAACCAGGCTCGAGCTGGATATGCCGGCTGACGACCTCCCCCTCCCGGATCATGAGCCGGCGGTCTTGTCTGCCGACAGCGGTCCAGCCGTAAGCCAGGGCACCGGCCAGGATGCTGATGATTTTGGAGGCCTCGACGATTTCGCTCCCTTTGATGATGCCGGTACTGACAGCCCTGACGCTCCTCTAGCCGATGGCGGCGCGGACGCTTCTTTTTCAAATGCGGATAGCGGTTCCGATTTTATGGATTTT
Organism: Leadbettera azotonutricia ZAS-9; assembly: GCF_000214355.1. Taxonomy (GTDB): domain Bacteria; phylum Spirochaetota; class Spirochaetia; order Treponematales; family Breznakiellaceae; genus Leadbettera; species Leadbettera azotonutricia. The sequence continues at coordinate 47,914 of NC_015577.1, forward strand.
GGCGACCTGGGCGACCTTTTGGGCAGTTCAGGTCCGGATCTCAATCCGGATGATGCTGAGCCTGATTTGGGCGAATTTGATCTCGGCGAAAACGCCGCCCCCGATCCTGCCGCCGATGCCATGGGCGATTTTCTGGATACCCTCCCCAATGATCCCGGCGCCGTGGAAGAGCCATTGGATGATATTTCTGAAGATGCTGCCCCTCCTGACGAGCTGCCCGCAGATGACGACTTCAGCATGCCCGAGGATTTGCTCAACGGACTGGCTGATGATATTGAATCCGAGCGGGCCTCTGCGGATACGGGAGATTTAGGCGATTTCGGAAGCGATCTTGATTTGGAAAGCCTCCCTGATTTTGGGTCAGATGAGATAACCGCTTCTGACGAAAATACCTCCGATATTGAAATCCCCGATCTCGATGAAGATCTGGGCTCTTTCGAAGATGCTGAACCTGTTGATGATGTTCCAGCTGCCGCAGGGGCAGACGAAGAGAGCATGGATCTTTCCTTTGATGAAGGGGACGGCGGTTTTGATCTGGGCGGCGAAAGCCTCGATCTTGATACCTCAAGCATGGGCGGCGATACTTTTGATAATTTCAACCTTGACAGTGATGCGCTTAAAGCTGATTTCAATATAGGAAGCGATATCGCATCAGGGGATGCCGCCGCCAGCAGCGGGTTTGGGGACGATTTTGGCAATCTCGAGGATTTTTCCCTTCCCGGCATTGACAATGTGTTTAACGGCAGGACGCCGGGCGCAGCGCCGGGCCAGGCGGCCCCGGCCGGCACTAAAGGGGCCGTGGTCGATGAGGCCGATTTGCTGGGCGAGGTTGAAGAAATCTCCCTCACTGATGAGGATTTTGGCAAACTTCAGGATACCCTGGCCTCCTATCCCCTCAACCTCAGGATAGCCTGCGAAGAGCTCATTGCCGAGGAAGCGGTCTCCCCTGATCTCATGTCCAATTTGATAAAGCTTCTTGTCAGAGGGGCACCCGCCAAAGAGACTGCCGCGCTGGCAGGGAAGATACTGGGCCGCACCATTCCCATACCCAAAGGCTTTGAAAAAAAGACCGGCGAAGAGCTTGAAGCTGAACAGGCGAGTTTTGCCTATATCTTTGTGCATAACTTCCTTCCGGTGCTCAGGCTTTTTATGGGGATTGCCCTGGTGGCAGTATCATTGGGCTATTTGATTTGGAATTTTATCTATCTTCCCCAAAAAGCTGAATCAATTTACAAGAAAGGCTACGAGAGGATTGCTGCCGGCGAATACGGCAGGGCCAATGATCGCTTTAACGAAGCCTTCGGGATTCATCAGAAAAAAGATTGGTTCTATAAATACGCAGAAGCTTTTAGGGACGAACGGCAGTATATCTACGCCGAAGAAAAGTACGATCAGCTTCTGTATTACACCGCTTCAAAAAATAAAAGGCATATCCCTGAGAAAAAAGCGGTCCTTGATTATGCGAACCTTGAGACCAATTATCTTAGGAATTATGCCAAGGCCGACAGCCTTTTATGGCGCAATATTTTGGATTATATCCCTTATGACAGGGATGCCCTTTTGGCCCTGGGCGATAATAACCTGGCATGGGGCGAGATAGAGCCTGCCCGCTATGAGGATGCCAGGGAAGCTTATGCCAAGCTGCTGGAAAATTACGGCCGGACCGATCCGGTTTTGGAACGCATGCTGAAATATTTTATCCGCACCGACAACCTTGGCGAAGTCCTGCCTCTGCAGAATTACTTTATGTACTCAGAGAAACGGAGGATCACAGCGCCAACCCTTGCCGAACTTGGCGGTTATCTTTTGGATAAACGTACCGAAGAAGTCCGGGGCGTCCCCAATGAATACCGGGACAGCATCGGGGGCATACGCGATGTGCTCCTTCGGGCAGTGCGCAGCGATACCATGCTCCCCGAATCCTATTACCATCTGTCGCGCTATTACGAATACTACGGCAATTCAAACGATGAACGCCTTACCCTGGAACGGGCCAACGCGGCTTTTGACGCTGCCAGGGAAGAAACACCCCGCCGCCTGGCTTACCGAATTGACGCCCTCCGACGCTATGCAGGTATACTCATCAATCGCAGGGAATTCTTCCCCGCCGAAGAGCAGCTCGTCAAGGGAGTCCATCTTTACGAAGACGGCCTTTCCCGCCGTATCCTGAAATCTTCCCCTGCCTATGGCAAGTTGTATGCGGATCTGGGCGACCTTGAATATTTTGTGAAAGACGGCGACATGAGAACCGCCATCGGTTATTACCGGGATTCCGAGCGCACTGGCTATGCCCCGCCCGAAATCCTCTACCGCATGGGGGCAGCCCATTACCAGCTCCGCCAGTGGCCCGATGCGCTGAACCGTTTCTTTGCGGCCTCTTCCGAAATGCCCCTTAACCGCCGCATCCTCTATGCCCTGGGGAATGTTTCCTATCTCAGGGGCAACTACCACGCAGCCCAGGGCTACTATGACCGCCTCCTCGAAATCCTCGACGCCGACCGTTCCCGCTTCCCCCTCATTATGCCCACGGACAATGAAGAACAGCTTGAGCTTGCCGAACGCCTCATGGTCGCCCAAAACAACATGGGCGTAACCCTGGAAGCCCTTACCGAACGCACCGGCTCCAACAGTTACCGTTCCCGCGCCCAGGGCCTCTATTCCGACTCCGAACGCGCCTGGGACGTGATGACCCGCAACCCCCTCAGCATGGTCCGCATGCGCCCCTCCCCCGAAATCACCGCCCCCGGCGTTAACCCAGCCTACCTCAACGTCCAGAACAGCCTCCACCCCGTGCCCGACTACGAACCCCAATTCTTCCTCCGCATAGACAAAGACGTCCTCGAACCCTCCCCCTGGGAAGGCCTTGCCCCCCCTGCTTTCCATCTGTCCGAAGGCCTCTCCTCGGGACGATGACCCCCGCAAGGGCCGGCAGGCCAAGCCGGAAGAACTTGACAGGAGAAGGGCGGGATTGGTAGTATCTTAAAGTTGAATGTCGGACGACTAACTCAGCGGGAGAGTGCTACCTTCACACGGTAGAAGTCACTGGTTCAATCCCAGTGTCGTCCAGGATTTTTCTGGCTAAATTTCCGAAATTCCTCATTTTTTTTGTTTTTTTACGTTTTTTTTGCAAATCCCTATTGACATGATGAATTAATGTCGATAAATTCCTAGTAAATACTTCGTATTACTAATAATAGTAAATGCATAGTATTACTACATTATAAGGAGTGTATTATGAAAAAGATTTTCGGGTTCATCATGGTTTTAACGGCAATAGGATTAATTGCCGGCGGAGGGCTTTTTGCCCAAGAGCTCAAGTTTGACGGTTATGTAAATAGCGGTCTCGGCCTGGTCATAACAGACCAAACGGAAACGGCAAAATATCCCTACATAACGGCCTTTGGGGTTGATTCGAACCAATACGGCTACCGGTTCCGCCTGAACGGTGCGTATACCAACGAAGCAGGCAATGCAGGGGCAAAATTCAGGTTCCAATCCCAGGCGCGTTCAGACATCTTCTTTACCATTCCTTATGCCTTTCTCTGGACAAAATTTGCAGATAACGTGGTAACCCTGAGCGGCGGCCTGGTGGATGATTCCACATGGACCACCGCCGGGTTTGTCCTTGCGGACGATCAGGGTGAAGGACTTGGCGCCCTGGCAAAGGTCACCCCCATAAGCGGCCTGGACATAGGCGCAGGGGCGTATGTTATCTCTATCGGAACAGGGGACGCCAACCAGAATTTGCTCTCGAGTCTTGCCAATAACAGAATAGATTGGTATAACGCTAAATATGTTTTTAACCTGGGCTATACCCTGCCTGATACCGTTAAGTTTCTTGCCACCTACCGTACCGTTAACAGAAGCAATGGCAGCGGCCAGTCAAGCAGAGCCATCGTAAGTATTGATCTCCGGGCAGTCGAAAATCTTACGGCTGTTCTAGAAGTCGAAGCGGACAACCTCCAGGATTTTAAAGCCTTAAAAAATGGTGAAAAAGACGCCTGGTATAATACACTTGATTCCACGACTTCAGGATCAAAAACCCCTATTGGATCCTCGGGAAAAGTAAATTTCTTCGAAACCCTGGGGTACAAAATTGATAGCCTTGGGTTCGGGCTGAACGCTGTTCAATACATATCCCTTGCCTCTGATACCGATCCGGGGCTGGTCTTTAATCCCTGGGTAAGTTATACATTGGGTTCTGTTGTCCCCCGGCTGGATGTAATATATTTTACCGGCGGTAATAGCGCCCTTAATACAACTGGTAACAGCAACGGAAAATATCACCGTACCGGCTGGAATGTTGTTTATGACAAAGATTATACCCTTCTTTCCTTCCGGCCTTCCGCTAAATTCAACCTTGACCCCAAGACCTTTATAGAACTTGGAGACTTAATAAACATTGAAAAAGTAGCAGAAGGTACGGGCACAACTTCCCGGATCACCAATGTGTTCTATGTAGATTTCAAACTGGCCTTCTAAGATTTTCTGCTGACGGGGTTGCTTGCATCCTCCTGTAAGGGCAGCTCTGTCAGCTTTACTTCCCTTCCGCTTTATGATCTTCCTGGTTTTAAATTTTTGTTATTTACAATTTTTTGTGCAAGGCCAACAATGGCGTAATATACATCAGTCATCCCGGCTGAAATACAATGACCCTCCTTATGCCAATGAACTTCCCGCCAAGGATTACGACGGCGGCCGGATAAGGTTTAAGGATATCTGGTTCAGGGGCATGGCCCAGCTTTTCTCCTCCGCGTCTCCTGAAATGCAGGATGAATTCGACCTCCGGTACATGCGAAAGCTCATGACGCAATGCGGCCTTGCCTATTACGGTTGCTGCGAGCCTCTGGATAAATTTATTCCCTACCTTAAAAAGGTTCCCAATATGCGCAAAATTGGCGTCAGCCCCTGGGCCAATGTCCGGTCATCAGCCGAACAGATCCAGGGCAATTACGTCTTGGCCCGCAAGCCCAACCCGGCCAATGTTGCCAGGGACTTCAGCAAAGAGGTGGTGGAGCAGGAAATCGAAGAGACCGTCAAAGCCTGTCTGGAAAACCCCAGAACCTGATAGACTGGGCCGCGACGGTGAAGGGAGCTATAGACAGGTACTATTGAGGACCCTCGCCGAAGCTGCAAGCCGGGGTTCCCCTCCGGAAGATTGCATTGTTCTTGACGAATAAATTTGACTTTCCTTCGAAATATCAGTATCTTTCAGGTAGAGTGTTCCTGGCCTTTGGCATGAACACCGAGGGGAGGCATGTATCCCCAAAAGGAGTCCTTATGGAACCGAATCTTGATAAGAATGAGGGCGGATCGCCTGCATCGGGACCGAAAAAGCCGGGGATTATCAATATCCTCCTTGTCGGTATTGTCATTATCTTCCTCCTCAATACTTTTGTGGGGAGCTTCACTGCCTCGAAGAAGGTGCAGATCGAGTACGGCCAGTTTGTGGAGCTTGTTGAAAGCGGCGCAGTGAGGCAGGTGCAGATAGACGCCGATGAGGTGGCGCTTACCTTGAAAAACGAGGCTGATCCGGGGCTTGTGGGCCGTGTGTTGCGGCAGACAGGGGCTGGAGACCTTGCCAAGGGGCAGGGCTCTGCCACGGGGAACCTGGTGTACTACACGGGCAAAGTGGACGACCCGGGGCTTACCGAGCGGCTCATCAAAAACGATGTGGCTTTCTATAAGCCCATAATCCGCTCAAGCCCCCTCCTGAGCATACTTTCAAGCTGGATTTTCCCCCTCCTTATCTTCTATGTGATTTATTTCTTTATAATGAAGGGCTTCGGGAGCCGTCTGGGCGGCGGCCTCGGGGGTATGATGAATGTGGGCAAGTCCAGGGCCAAAAAATATGATATGGAAAAAAGCACAGGCATTTCCTTTGATGATGTGGCTGGGCAGGACGAAGCCAAAGAAAGCCTTACGGAACTGGTGGATTACCTTCAGCATCCTGAAAAATACCAGGAGATAGGGGCAAAGCAGCCCAAGGGCGCCCTCCTTGTGGGGCCTCCGGGAACGGGCAAGACCCTTCTGGCAAGGGCGGTGGCCGGGGAGGCAAAAGTGCCGTTTTTCTCGCTTTCGGGTTCTGAGTTTGTGGAGATGTTCGTCGGCGTGGGTGCGAGCCGCGTCAGGGATCTCTTTGCCGAATCCGCAAAGCATGCGCCATGCATCATTTTCATCGACGAAATCGATGCAATTGGCAAGAGCCGGGACAATCAGATGGGGGGCAACGACGAACGCGAGCAGACCCTGAACCAGCTTTTGGCCGAGATGGATGGCTTTGATTCGGGCAAGGGCATTCTAATATTGGCCGCGACAAACCGGCCCGAGATACTCGACAAGGCCCTGCTCCGGCCGGGGCGTTTTGATCGCCGTGTCATTGTCGAAAAGCCCGACCTCCCCGGAAGGGAAGCGGTTCTCAAAGTGCATGCAAAAAAAATCATCCTTGGCAGCGATGTGGATTTAGCCGAGATTGCCCGCTCCACCAGCGGGGCTACCGGCGCGGACCTTGCCAACATGGTGAACGAAGCAGCCCTCGGCGCAGTGCGCATGGGCAGGAAAGAAACCCTGCAGGAAGATTTTATGGAAGCCGTGGAGACTGTCATTGCGGGGAAGGAGAAGAAGGACCGCATCCTCAACCCCAAGGAAAAACGTATGGTGGCCTTCCACGAGACCGGCCACGCCCTTGCTTCTGCCTTGCAGAAAGACGCAATCCCGGTGCAAAAAATCACGATAGTGCCCCGCACCATGGGTACCCTGGGCTATACCATGAATGTCCCCGAGGAGGAACGCTTCCTCATGACCAAGTCCGAGCTGCTTGCCCAGATCACGGTACTGCTTGCGGGCCGGGCCGCCGAGGAAATCGAATTCGGCGAGGAAAGCACCGGTGCCGCCAACGATATCGAACGGGCAACCGCGCTTGCCCGCAGCATGGTGACCCAGTACGGCATGAGCGGGAAGTTCGGGGCCATGTCCCTCGAAAGCGTTCAGAACCGCTATCTTGATGGACGCAATGTGTTTACCGCCTCGGAAGCATCCGGGGCTGCTGCGGACGAGGAGATTTCGGGTATACTTGCGGCATGTCACGAGCAAGCGTTGATAATGCTTAAAGAGAACCAGGGGAAGCTTTCGGAAATCGCAGAATATTTAATAACGAATGAAACCATCAGCGGCGTCCGCTTTATGGAAATATTCCGCGAGGAAAAGGCGGCGTAGGCAGCTTTTTTAATTGACGAAGAACAGCCCCGCCGTTTGGCAGGGGCCTGTCCTGAAGTTTGTGTAAATGGCCAAAATATGGTAGAAATACCAAGGAGACAAAATGGCCAGTACACGAAAACTGAAAGAGAAGGATCTGATCGACCAAATACTCGATCAGATAGACCTTAAAGGAATGACCCAGGAAGAAATCCTTGGACAGGAAGGATTATTAAAGCATCTGACAGGGAAGCTGCTAAGCCGTGTCATGAATGCTGAAATGGACGAGCATTTGGGGTATGAAAAGAATTCCAACGCCGGGGACAATTCGGGGGACAGCCGAAACGGGTACAGTGAAAAGACAGTCCTGACAGAGAATCAGAGTGCAGTGATACAGGTACCACGGGACCGCAATGGAACGTTCGAACCCAAGATACTGGCGAAACACCAAAGACGGCTCCCTATATTTAACGACCAGGTTATTTCGATGTATTCCTTTGGGATGACCGACCGGGATATTAAATCACACCTGGAAAAAATATATAACGTGGAAGTCTCCCCTGAATTGATAAGCCGTGTCACTGCAGCGGTGATGGAAGAAGTGAAGGAGTGGCAGAATCGGCAGCTGGAAAAATCTTATGCCATCGTGTATTTGGACGCCCTGAGGGTCAAGACCAAACAGGACGGGAAAAGCTGTACCAAGAGCGTCTATGTGGCTCTGGGAGTGAATTTCGAGGGTCAGAAGGAGGTATTGGGCCTTTGGATAGCGGAGAACGAAGGGGCTAAGTTCTGGATGGGCGTCCTGAACGAAATAAAGAACCGGGGAGTGGAAGACATACTCATCGCTTGCATGGACGGCCTTACCGGTTTCCCCGAAGCGGTTCGGGCAGTATTTCCCAAGACCCGTATCCAATTGTGCATTGTCCACATGGTGCGTAATTCCACCAAGTTTGTTTCCTGGAAAGACCTGAAAAAAATCTGTGCCGATCTTAAGGCCATATATTCGGCAGCCACCGAGGAAGCCGGCCGTGACGCACTGGAAGAATTCGGCAAGATATGGGATGCCAAGTACCCGATGATATACCAGTCCTGGGATACCCACTGGGATGACTTAAGCGAGTTCTTTAAATACCCGCCTGAAATCCGCAAGGCAATTTACACGACAAATGCAATTGAGTCATTAAATTACCAGCTGCGAAAAGTCACAAAAAACCGCTCGACATTTCCGAACGATGATGCTATATTTAAGATATTGTATTTGGCAATTAGGAATGCGTCAGAGAAATGGACAATGCCGGTACGGGATTGGGGGATGGCGCTCAACCAATTCGCTATTATTTTTGGCAATGAACGGGTTCCGTTCTAAATAATTCATTGCCATTTACACAAAAATTCGGACACGTCCTTTGGCAGGGCTGTTTGCTCTCCTGATAGCCGATGCACACCCTTTTTAAGTAGCTTTTCATTTTGTAAATTCTTTTTTAAATCTATTGATTAAACCAGGCTCTTTTGTAAGTGCCCTTGCTATTCCAAAATAACTTATTTTTGTAGTGTTTAAAATTTCGGTCATTTCTTTAAAATCCTTGTTTCCGCCTGTTAAAATTATTGCCGTATCGTTTTCCATTGCTATTTTTTCAGCCTCATTCTTGAAAAAAGATGTCGCATCGTTTGCGAATTTGCTAAAAGCACCGCTAATTTCAATGGCATTTATCCCTTTTTCCGTTAATTCCTTGCATAGATACAAAGCATCATCCAAAGAAACTTCATTTTCAAAACCGTCAGTAACATTTATTTTTATCCATACAGGAAAATCTTCCCCTACAGCCCTGCGTATAGCCTCATAGGTTTCCAATGCCATTCTTGCCCTGTTTTGAACAGTACCGCCATATAAATCTTTTCTGCGGTTATAATATGGCGTCATAAACTGACTAAGCAAAAAACCATGTGCCGCGTGTATTTCAATACCGTTATAACCGGCATCTTTTGCTCTTGATGCGGTGTCAGCGAATTTTTGCTGTATCCTTTTTATTTGTTCAACGGTTATTTCTTGCGGCATAACCTTGGTGTTTAAATTTTCCACAACGCTCGGCGCAAGAATTGACATCCCCCTCGCGTCTCCCATAACATAAGATCCAATATACACCAATTGTAAAATAATATTTTTATTGTATTTATGCACCAAGTTGGTTAATTTTATGTGGCCATCCCTAAATGAATCATCATAAAATGCCAACATAGGAAAATTCTTTTCATTTTCATCAACCAAGGTAAAACCGGTAATCATGGTTCCTACGCCGCCTTGCGCAAGACCTTGATACAAATCCAAAATAAATTCATTCACGTGTCCTTTTGTCGCTTTTTCACCAATAGCAGCCCGGATAAACCTGTTTTCCAGGGTCATTTTTCCTAATTGAGTTTTATCAAATAAATTTTTCATTAGATATTGTCCTTGTTGGGATATATTAATAAGGAAATTCTTTTCTGTCTATAGAGGATATAATCATGCAATGATGGGGCAAAAATAGTATGAAGAATGTTTTTTACTTAAATGATGTTGGCCCACCTTTCTCATAGACCTTCCGGAGCTTGACTATTCCAATATCAACATCCTCGCCGCATATTCGTACCCATCTTCGGGTATGCGTATCCCTACTTCCATAAGTTCCGCGCCGTAATAGGCAGGCCGCTGCGAGCCGTTGTTACTGCCCCAAACTTCCTTTTGGTTAGGGGGAACCGCGCCTTCGCTGCATTTGTAAAGGCGCGAAGGTTCAAGGCCCTTGAGGCGTATGCGGCGTTCTTCGTCGTTGCGCCGTTTCCGGGTCTGGAAGAAGAAGGCCGCCGCCCGGGATTTGTCCGGGCTTACGGTCATCCAGGAAGCAGTAGCAGCGCTAAAGGGATTTTCGAGGCGGTAGAAGTCGCCGTACTGCACCACTTCACGTATGCTCTGGTAAGTTTTTACGTAGCCTATAGCCTGGGTGCGTTCATCTTCGGAGAGCTTGGAGAGGTCGAGTTCAAAGCCGAAGTTAAAGCCCATGGCAGCCAGGGCGCAGGTGTGCATAAAGCGGTTCATGCCGGTTTCGCCGACTTTGATCTTCCCTACATGGGCGGTCATGGCAGAGGGTGGGTACACAAGGGAAGTGCCGTACTGGATACGCAGGCGGTCTATGGGGTCGGTATTGTCGCTGGTCCAGTTTTGGGGCATGTAATAGAGGATGCCGGGATCGAAACGGCCGCCTCCGCCTGAACAGCTTTCGAAGAGTATGTCCGGGAATGTGGAAACAAGGCGTTCCATAAGGTCGTAGACCCCCAGCATGTGGCGGTGCTGCTGATCCCGTGAAGAAGTCTCGGTGATATTGCGGTTGCAATCCCATTTTACATATTCGATGTTTCCCGATTTGAGGATCGCAGTAATGCTGTCAAAGAGATAATCGCGCGCTTCGGCCTTAGACAGATTCAGCACCAGCTGATCCCGGCCTGTGGTGCGGTGGCGGCCTTCGGCGTGGAGGCACCAGTCGGGGTGAGCGCGGTAGAGGTCGCTGTCAGGGGAAACCATTTCCGGCTCGAACCAGAGGCCGAATTTCATGCCGAAACCGTTGACTGTTTTTATAAGATTCCCGAGGCCACCGGGAAGTTTTTCCTTGTAGGTGAACCAGTCACCCAGGGAAGAATCATCCTTGTCCCTTTTGCCGAACCAGCCGTCGTCAAGGACAAACATCTCTATGCCAAGTCCGCTTCCGGCTTTTGCTATGTCGATGATCTTCTGCTCGGTGAATTCCATGCCTGTGGCTTCCCAGTTGTTGATCACCATGGGTCTTGGGGCGTCGCGGTGCTTTCCCCGGGCAAGGCGCTCGCGGTAGAGTTTGTGGTAGCGGAGGCTCATGCCGCCAAGGCCCTTGTCCGAATAAACTATTACGACCTCGGGGGTCTGGAAGCTTTCGCCCTTCTTTAAATTCCAGCTGAAATTAAAGGGGTTGATGCCCATCACTACCCTGGTTCCTCCCTGGGGGCTGCCCTCGACAACGGCGGAAAAATTCCCCGAGTAAACCAGGGAGAAGCCGTAGACTTCCCCGCTGTTTTCTGTTGCATAGTCATCGGGCTGTTCCGCAGCGTTCTTTCCGCGCAGCAGGGCGACAAAGGGGTTCTGCATGTGGCTTGAATGGCCCCGCTTGCTGTCGGCGTTGAAGATCCCATGAGCGACGGGGATATATTCAATCTGCCGTTCCCTCATCCAGTCGCCGTGGAGGTGGAGTATGCGGAAATCCTGACCGGAAAAATCCATGCCCATGGAGCCGGGGGAGAGGATTTCAATATCGTCCTGGCCTGTATTTTCGTAGCGTATGCTGCGGGCAATGGCATCGTATTCTTCAAAAACCGTATATGCCAGAATAACCCTGAGGCCCGTGAGGGTATCCTTCAAAATCAGCTCAAGGGTTTCGGCCTCGCTGTCTTTTTCAGCATACGTAGCCGGAAGGCCCCGGAGCCTTGGCTTGCCCTTTATGATGCGGTGGCTTTCGTACACAAAATCGCTCACCGTGGAACCGTCGGCATAGGCGGCATGGAAAACCGGGGTACGGTGATCCCCATTCCCCAGGACGGAAAATTCAAGCTGGAGTTCCGCAAGGAAGGTCGCGGTATTTGGGATAGGCGTGGTAAATGAGGGCCTGTATGCCACGCGGTTTGCAGCCAGGTAGCTCAGGTCAGCATCTTTTGGAAGCGTTTTGCCCCAATAGTGATGGCAGGGGTATTTATCAAGGTAAAGGGAGAAGATATAGCTCGTGCTGCGGCTATCCAGGCGGAACTGGCTGTTTTTGACGGTAATGGGCATTTTTCCCTCCGGTTTATGATACCATATCAGGCGATCTTGAGGAATATCAGTTATCATGCATAAATGAAACATGGAAAATTTAAATCCTCAAACTATAGCGCTTCTCTGCGTAATTTTGGTATTCTGTTTACTCTTCCTTTTTCTGGGCAGGAAAATGGGCCTCCATCAGGGGCGCAGGCAGGAGCGGGCCGAGTGGGAAGGCGGACGCGTGGAGGAGATTGTCAAGGCCAGGCTCAAGCAGTCCAGGGCTGTTTTGGGCGGCCTTGTCTCCGAACAGATGGCGCCGCTCCTGCCGGATTTTCCCTTTGATCCCGGGGACTGCCGCTTTATCGGGAAGCCTGTGGATTTCATTGTTTTTAAGGGGATGAATGCAAAGGCAATCGACGAGGTCATTTTCCTTGAAGTGAAAAGCGGTGCATCCAGGACTTTGAACGACCAGGAAAAACGCCTTAGGGACGCTGTCCTTGCAGGCCGGGTGAGCTGGGCTGAATTTGATGTGTAATATAGTATAATATATCTATGGAGCTTAAATGAACAAGATAGTTTCAAAGAAGCAATGGGCTTCTGATGTTTTTGAGATGGCTGTTGAAGCCCCCCTCATAGCCAGGGCAAGAAAGGCTGGGCAGTTTATCATACTTCAGCTTGATACTGACTGGGGCGAGCGCATACCCCTGACAATAGCAGATGCCGATGAAAAGGCGGGAACGATTACCCTGGTGCTTCAAACCATGGGCGCCACCACCCATAAGCTTGCGGCACTGGAACCAGGCGGCCATGTGGAGAACATACTTGGCCCCCTGGGGAACCCCACCCATATCGAAAAATTCGGCCATGCGGTCTGCGTGGGCGGCGGCATAGGGGTCGCCCCTCTCTTTCCCATAGTCCAGGCAATGAAAGCCGCAGGCAATAAAGTGACGGTGATCATGGGCGCCCGTACCAAAGAGCTCATAATCTTCGAAGACAGAATGAGAAAATACGCCGACGAGCTTATCATTGTTACTGATGATGGTTCCTACGGGCGCAAAGGCCTGGTCACGGAACCTCTCAAGGAGATCTGCGCTTCCGGGCACAAGCCCGAAATGTCAATCGCCATAGGCCCTCCCATCATGATGAAATTCTGCGTGGCAGCAGTAAAAGATTTTGATGTACCCATAATGGTATCCCTCAACACTATTATGATTGACGGTACAGGCATGTGCGGGGGCTGCAGGGTCACAGTGGGCGGGGAAACTAAATTCGTCTGCGTTGACGGGCCGGAATTCGACGGCCACAAAGTGGACTTCGAAAATATGATGGCCCGCATGAAGGCTTACAAAGACAGGGAAGACGCGGATCACCATAAGTGCCATATCAATTTGGGAATAGCGTAAGAAGGAATTTTTTAATGAGCGATGTTATCAAGACCAGGGACGAACTGGACGCTGAGGCGAAGAATTTGCTTGACACTATTACTGCGAAAATTTCCGCAGGGGAAAAAATAACCCCCAAGGATCGCATGGCAATTCCGGCGCAGGAGATGCCTGTCCAGGAACCCAAAGCCCGGGGCAAAAACCTAAATGAAGTAGCCCTGGGGTATGGGGAGCATCAGGCCATGCTTGAAGCTTTCCGCTGTTTGGGCTGCGGGAATGCGCCCTGCATCAAAGGCTGCCCTGTGCAGGTTCCCATACCGCGCTTTATTGCGGAGATACAGAAAGGGGATTTTGGGGCCGCGGCAAAGGTAATTAAAGAAACCAATTTGCTGCCGGCTGTGTGCGGAAGGGTTTGCCCCCAGGAGAAACAGTGCCAGGAACAATGCACCTTGGGGAAGAGCCTTAAAAGCGTGGAAAAGGCTGTTTCCATAGGCAGGCTCGAGCGTTTTGTGGCGGATCTTGAGCGCGAACAGGGCACAGCGGAAATTCCGGCAATAAAGCCAAAATCGGGGAAGAGGGCGGCTGTTATCGGGTCGGGCCCTGCGGGGCTCACAACTGCTGCGGATCTTGCCCGGGAAGGCCATGAGGTTACCATCTTCGAAGCCTTCCATAAACCGGGCGGAGTCATGGTGTACGGCATACCCGAATTCAGGCTCCCCAAGGCCATAGTCCAGGCTGAAGTTGACAACCTCAAAAAGATGGGCGTAAAAATCGAGACCAACTTTCTGACAGGCCGCACCAGGACCCTGGAACAGCTTGTAAACGAAGACGGCTTTGGGGCTGTCTTTGTCGGCGTGGGAGCAGGGCTGCCCAAGTTCATGGGCTGCCCAGGAGAAAACCTCGTGGGTGTTTTCAGCGCCAATGAATACCTTACCCGCTCCAATTTGATGAAAGCCTACGACAGCGATAATGCCGCCACCCCGGTATTCCGCCCAAAGGTTGCAGCAGTGATAGGCGGCGGCAATGTGGCTATGGATGCAGCCCGCATGGCCCTGCGTCTTGGGGCGGACTCTGTCCATGTCGTCTACCGCCGCACCCAGGAAGAGATGCCGGCCCGCGCCGAGGAAGTGGCCCATGCCATGGAGGAGGGCATAGTTTTCGAGTTCCTCCGCAACCCCTCCCGTATTCTGGGAAGCGATAAAGGCTGGGTTACGGGCATGGAACTCCAAAAGTTTGAGCTTGGCGAGGCCGACGCTTCGGGCAGGAGGAGTCCTGTGCCCATCCCCGGTTCCGAATATACCTTTGACTGCGATACCGTGATTGTGGCCCTGGGGAATGAATCGAACCCCCTGCTGGTGCAAACCACCCCCAATCTCAAAGCCGACAGGAAAGGCCGTATCCTGGTGGACGAAAATCAAAAAACCTCCCTTGATAAGGTATTTGCAGGAGGCGATATTGTCCTTGGGGCTGCCACCGTCATACTCGCCATGGGCGATGGCCGCAGGGCTGCAGTTGCCATGAATGAACTGTTAAAATAGATCCTGGAGGAAAGAATGGTTTTCAAGAACGGGAAAAACGTCAAGGTCGGCATTGTGGGCCTGGGCGGCAGGGGCAGGAGCCAAATGTCGGTGCTTCTCGATATGGAAGATGTTGAGGTCGCCGCTGTCTGCGATGTGTACGAAGACCGGGCCGAAGCAGGCAAAAAGCTGGTACAGGAAAAGCGGGGCAAGGCCCCCTTTAAAACCACTGATTTCAAAGAGCTTCTAAAGCAGGACCTTGAATCAGTGGTCATTACCTGTTCCTGGGAAAACCACATCACTGTTGCAATCGCCGCCATGGAAGCGGGCAAACAGGTTGCCATGGAAGTAGGAGGCGCCTCTTCCCTGAATGAATGCTGGTCCTTGGTCCGCACTGCCGAAAAAACGGGAAAAACCTGCATGCTCCTTGAAAACTGCTGTTACGGCAAAGAGGAGATGCAGATCCTCAACATGGTAAAGAAAGGCCTTTTCGGCGAAGTCATCCATTGTCAGGGCGGCTATCACCATGATCTCCGGGAAGAAGTGGGATGGGGCGACAGGGATCGCCATTACAGGCAGAACCATTTTCATCACCGCAACGGCGAGCTCTACCCCACCCACGAACTCGGGCCTATTGCAAAAGTCCTGGATATAAACAGGGGCAACCGTATGGTGTACCTCACCGCCATGGCCAGCAAAGCCCGGGGCATGAAGCTGTGGGCCGAGAAAAACCGCCCCGGAGACCCTGTCGGCACATTTGACTGGAACGAAGGCGACATTGTCACTACCAGCATACGCTGCGCCAACGGCGAAACCATAATCCTGAGCCACGACTGCACATTGCCCAGGCCCTATTCCCGGGGCGGCTATGTGCATGGCACAAAAGGTATATGGATGGAAGACAACGCCTCGGTGTTCCTTGAGGGCCTAAGCCCCGAAAACGAAAACTACTGGACTCACGCTATCTGGGAACCCTTCCAAAAATACGAGGATCAATACGGCCATCCCCTCTGGAAAGCCTACGAAAATTACGGCGTCCGGGGAGGGCATGACGGCATGGATTTCCTGGTGCTCCGGGCTTTTGTGGAAAGCGTGCAAAACAGGACTCCCGCGCCTATCGATGTGTACGATGCCGCAAGCTGGATGGCCATAACCTGCCTGAGCGAAATGTCCATTTCCCGGGGCAGCATGCCTGTGGATATACCCGATTTTACCGATGGACGCTGGATCAACCGCGAAAAGCCGGCTGCCCACTGCTATTCGCTCGATGGGGTTTGGGATACATGTTTCGCATAATTTTAATTCTCCTAGTTTTTCCCCTGTTTGAAGTTTTTGCCCAGACAGGCGGAACAACCGGGCTTGACGCCCTGCAGAATTACCGCAGGGGCCGGGACCTCGAGGCCATGAACAGGCTGCAGGAGTCAGAAACCTATTACAACGAAGCGGTGCGGCTCTGCACTGATGAAATTTCCCGCAACAATGCCACCAGGGATTCCTATACCGTGCTCACCTGGACCCTCCAGCGTCAGAAAAAATATGCCGATGTCATCGTCTGGGGCGAGCGGGGCCTGCGCCTTTATTCGGACGAATTCCGCATTGTCGAAACCATGGGCGAAGCTTACTTTTATGCAGATGATTATGCTGCTTCCCAGAGGTTCATGCAGCGCTATATTAACAGCAACCCCCAGGGGGACAGGGTCTCGGTGGCTTATTTCTTCCTGGGCGAGATTTTCAGGCTCGAGGGGAAATTCCGCCACGCCGACATGGCTTATACAACGGCGGTTCTGCTGGAGCCTTCGCTTTCGCTCTGGTGGTACAGGCTTGGCTCAGTGAGGGAAGCGGCCGGCGATTTCAGACCAGCCGCCGAAGCCTACGAGCAGGCCGTGAGGATCAACCCCAACTACCGCGAAGCCTCTGACGGCCTCGCCCGTTCCCGCAGGCAGGCAGGCTAAGCGCGGCTACAGCTTCTGTGCCGTTGTTACTTATTCTGCCGGATATAGGTTGCCAGCATTTTAATGATAAAGGCGTCCCGAAAGCTGTGCGCCGGATCAAGGCCCGTCAAAGAAGTTAACTTGGCGAGCCGGGAGTTGATGGTATTCCGGTGGAGCATCGTATTCTGTGCGGTCCGGGAAAAACTCATGCAGTTATCGACAAAGGCTTCGGCGCAGGAAATCAAATCCTGCTGGATGCTGCCGTCCTTTTTGGTCAGTTTGGAAATGGCAGGTTCAATGAGTTTGTTGACGATCTGGGGGTAAAGGTAATGGCAGATATTATCGAAAAGAATATGTTCCAGGATAAAGAGCTGTTCCTTGGGCTGCGTCCGCTGCCCTATGCTGATAATCTCCATGGCTTCCTGGAGACTCTTCTTAAGCTCATTGATGCCGTAGGAAACATTCCCATATGAAATGCCGAATGAGAAGGCGCTGAATTCCGAAAGGGTCCTGGCAACATCCTGGCAGATTTTATCAAGGGACAGATAGATACGGGAATAATCGCTTACCGGGATGAATGATTTAATAATGACGATGGTATTGCCGTCGTAGACATACACAATGTCCTGGGAATTGAGATAACGGTTTGCCTTGATCCGCTTGACCGCTTCGGCTCTGATCCGCTCTATGCCGGCCTGGTAGCCCAGGTTGAGATTGATGTTGAAGTAGCTGGTCTGATGGAATTTAAGGGATATGCAGAGTACCGAACGGAGCAGCATGTTATCCAGCTCATGTTTATTCATCAGGGGGACGAGCCTTTCGGCGTCTATTTTATCGCTGAGAAGCATGAGCGCAATAGAGGCCGTTCCGTCCTCGTTCTGCTCCCTGTTCCGCATATAGTATTCATATTCCAGGGCGCTTTCTATGGAAACCCGTATCAGCTCGCCCTGCCGGGGAGCGGAATCCGCAGGGCCGCGTATCACCACGCAGCCGGAAAGTTCCTTGTTAAAGTAGATTGGCGTACCATAGGCCACGAATTCAGCGCTTTTGATGGCCGCCGGGCGCAAAACCTGTATGATATACTGGGCGGTGCTGCTTTTGGTCCCCATGCGTTTGGACTCTGTCGAAGCGAGTATTCTCCCTTCTTCGTTGGTAACATGGATGACTGAATTTCCTACCATGTGTTTCAGGATAAGAAATTCAAGAAATTCAGAATTCAACAGCATAATTCACAAACCTCCCGGTAAATTTAGGGCATTATGAAGCTATCATGTGCATTATGCATATAAATTCAAATAAATCAAGTAATGATTATGTAAATTTTACCGAATATTTTTGTTGACCTAGCAAAATTTTGCTATTTATAATTAACAATTCGAACCTATTATTCAGGAGGATCTATGTATCAAGTCGTTCTTCTTATTCTAAGCGTGGTTTTGCTTCTGGTGCTTATCTCTAAACTGCGGCTTCACGCATTCCTTGCGCTGCTGCTCGTTTCCCTGCTTTTGGGAATCGCCGCGGGCATGCCGCTTACCGAGGTCGCTACCCAGGTAGCCGCCGGTTTCGGCGGTACCATGCAAAACATCGGGATAGTAATTATCTGCGGTGTCATCATCGGGCAGATTCTGGAAAACACCGGGGGCGCGCAGAAAATCGCCGCGTCAATCCTCAAACTCGTGGGCATGAAAAAGGCAACCCTTGCTACGGCAATATCCGGCGGCGTCGTTTCCATTCCGACTTTCTGTGATGCAGGCTTTGTCATCCTCAATCCTGTTATCCGGGCTCTCTCGCGCAGCGGGAACATCCCCTACATGTGCCTCGTAACCGCTTTAATGACCGGGCTGCTCACCACCCACTCCCTCGTGCCGCCCACTCCGGGGCCCATCGCTGCGGCAGGCATACTCGGGGCCGATGTCGGCATCGTCATGATCTACGGCCTTATCATTTCCATTCCGGTTATCGGGGGAACCTACCTTTGGTGCAATTCCAAATTCTTAAAGAAAAAGTATCCCGAACTTGCCCCCATCGATGCGGTCAATGAGGAACAGAATGAGAAGTTTAAGGAAATTGTGGCCCATGCCCCCTCAACCTTCATGTCCTATATGCCCATCGTTGTTCCTATCATCCTTATCGTGATCCGCTCTTTTGTCATGCAGTATGCGCAAAAGGGGCCCTTCTGGTACGACCTTGTTGTTTTCATCGGGACTCCTTACATTGCTCTCCTCATCGGCGCCTTTGCGGCGTTCCTGCTGCCCACCAAGATCACCGAAGATGTAAGCGACGGCTGGATATCCAAAGCCATATCCGGCGCGGCGGAAATTCTCCTTATCACCGGTATCGCGGGCTGCTTCGGCCGCATACTCCAGACCATAGGCGTAGGCACAATCATGGCGGATGCGATTGCCGGTCTCAGTCTGCCTTCTATCGTACTGCCCTTCGCAATTTCGGCCATCGTGCTTATAGCCCAGGGTTCCGCAACTGTAGCCCTGACCACGACTGCCGCAATTATACTTCCGCTTTTGGGTTCCCTTAACATATCACCGGAACTTGCCGTTATCGCCATAGCCGGCGGCTCCTTCTGCGGCGTGTTCCCCCAGGGTTCCTATTTCTGGTGCGTAACCAAATTGGCGGGCTATGATATCAAGAAAGGATATGTAGCAGTAACGGCCACAACCTTTATAATGGGCGCTATAGCTTTTGTTTCTATTTTGATTTTGTCTTTCATTGTACATTAACAAACCCAATTCCGGGCAGGAGAGCAGTATGCATGATAAAATGAGTCCAAAAGAAAGGGTCATGGCGATCTTTAAACGCCAGGAAACAGACAAGGCGGCAGTCATTAATCCTACTTCCATACTAACAATGGATACGTTGAAAAAGATTGGCCTTAAAAATCCTGATGTTCATATTGACGCCGAAAAAATGGCTGCCGCTGCCGGAGCCTGCCAGGAATTGTGCGGTTTTGATTCCGTTATGCCGAAGTTCAGTGTCGTCCATTCCGCCGCTGCCCTTGGCGCAACCGTCGATTGGCAGTCGGACGATTTGATGCCTGTCATCAGGCAGCACCCGATCACAGAGCCTGAGCAATTTAAAATGCCTGGGGATTTTCTTGATAAACCGGAAATCAAGGTTATACTTGATGCGCTGCGTCTGTTAAAGAAACGCTATGGCGATACCATCGCCATCATTGGAAAGGTATTTGGCCCATGGACGACCGCATACAACCTGTGCGGCACCCAGGAATTCCTGATTGAAACTGCCCTTGATCCCGAAAAAGCCGCCAGGTATCTTGAGGTATTTACGCCGCCCCCTGTAATTTTTGCAGAAGCCCAATTCGATGCGGGCGCGGATATTGTCCTGTGGTGCGACCATGTAAGCGGCGATCTCTGTTCGCCTAAAGCCTATGCGGATCTGCTCCTGCCGGTTCACCAGAAGATAACCGGCGGCCTTTTGAAAAAGAAGGGTCCCCTTATTCACCATGCCTGCGGAAAAACAACAGACCGGATAAAATATTTTGCCGAATCAGGTTTTGACGCATTCCATTTTGATTCACGCAACAATACCAAAGACGCCCTGCGCGAAGCGGGCGGGAAAATTCTTCTTACCGGCGCGGTCTGCAATAATGGGGTTTTGTTTGGCGGAACCCCTGATGATGTGCGTACCCAGGTGCGGCAGCTTCTTGATGATGGCATCAGGCTGATATCCCCCGAATGCGCCATACCCTTAAAAACACCCAACGAAAACCTTCGGGCAATCCGCAGGGCGGTCGATGAGTATTATAGCCAGGCGGAAACTGTAGTATAATCATCTAATGGGAAAAATGACGATGACGCCGATGGAACGGGTCATGGCGGCTATTAATGGCCGGGATTTTGATGTATTCCCGGCCATTAACCCCACCTCGGTGGCTATTGCAAAGTCCATGGAGGTGTCGGGGGTTTATTTTCCGTCAGCCCATCTCAATGTCATTGAAATGGCTGAACTTGCCGCCGTAGGCCATGACTATTTCGGTTTTGATTCGGCGGCTCCCTATTTTTCGGTTCACCTGGAGGCCGCCGCCCTCGGGGCCCAGGTGGACTGGAACGACGCAGCCAATACGCCGGTGGTCACAAAAAAACCGATGAGGCGGGTTGACGACTTCAGTCTTCCCCCGTCGTTTCTCCACCGCAGCGAATTTCAAAAGCTGCTTAAAGCTATCGGGATACTTAAAAACAAATACAAGGGCAAGGTTCCGGTAATCGGCAAAGTCGTGGGGCCCTGGACCCTGGCGTATAACCTGTACGGTGTCGAGAACCTCGTGCTTGATACGATTCTGGAACCTGAAAAAACCAAGGAGCTGATACGGGAACTTTCGCTTGTACCCCTCGAATTTGCCAAGGCCCAGTTTGACGCCGGCGCCGATATGATCACCTGGGCCGACCATGTAACCTCGGACCTGGTAAGCGCCAGTATCTACGAGGAATTTCTGCTGCCCATTCATATCAAGGCGGCCCAGACCCTGCAAAGCCGCGGCCCGGTGATCCTGCATATTTGCGGCAATGTAATGGACCGGCTCGACTGCATCGCTCGTACCGGTTTCAGCCTCTTTCACATGGATTCCCGGAACAATATAAGCGCCGCCGTAAAGCAGCTGTCAGCTTCCATTACCCTTACCGGCTGCATCAACAACCCTGTTACCCTTGCCCAAGGCACCCCGGCTACGGTACGGGAAGAAGTGGAAGCCAACCTGAAAAGCGGCATACGCCTTATCTCGCCCGAATGCGCCCTTCCCTCATCGGTACCTGGCGAAAACCTCAAGCAGCTTGTTGAAACAGTGCACCGCTTCAGCCCCGGCAAGACACCGGGAAGTCTTTTAAGCTGATGTGCCCTTATGGATTATTTGAAAAGCCCTGTCTTACCCGAGAGAAAATCCTCAAGTCCAAAATTGGCGCTTCCAATGGTGAATAACAGGGCTTGAGGATATTTTTTCTTGAATTCGATACTGCCCCCGGTTTTCTTGACCCTTCCGCTTTTAACTTCTATGGCAGTTAATTTTTGATTTTTTTGCAGAACAAAATCCACTTCATCATCGCGTTCCCGCCACCAGTATACTTCAAAGCCTTCTTCCTTTGACCTCGCCAGGAGGTATGCCCCGACCGCGCTTTCTACAAGATGGCCCTTTTTTATAGGGTCGCTTAAAAGCCTTTTACGGGAGCTTCCTTCCGAGTAGGTCATAAGGGAAGTGTCAAAAACCATAAGCCTGGGGGAGCTTTTTCTTTCCTGAATTTTTTGGGGAGAATACTTGTGCAGGCCGCAAAGCATATTTGCTTTTTCCAGCAGGTCCAGATAATGCGCCAGGGTAACGGTGTTTCCTGCGTCTATAAGCTGCCCCATTATTTTCGTATATGACAATTCCTGGGCCGAATAGGCTGCGCCAAGATTGAAAAGGGAACGCAGCAGCGCCGGTTTGCGTACTTCTTCCATAAAAAGGATATCATTGGCTATAGTCGGTTCTACGATAGAAGCGCCGATATATCGTGCCCACCTGTTTTCGTCATTCCTTAATACGGCAGCCCCCGGATAGCCTCCAAAAAACAAAAAATCTTCCAGGGTATACCCAAAGGCATTCCGGCACTCGGAATAACTCCAATGGGGACTATAGAGTATTTCAAAGCGTCCCTGGAGGGATTCAGTGAGGCCCTTTTGAATTAATAGACTGGATGATCCGGTCAGGATAAGCTTTATGGGTATTTTTTTCCGGCTGTCCTCGTCCCATAGTTTTTTGACTATTGATGACCACTGTTTGACCTTTTGGATTTCATCGACAGCCAAAATGGTATCTTTGCCTGTTTTCTTTTGCATCAAACGGGCTTGCTCCCATTCATTGCCAAGCCATTCGGGAGAAGAAGCTATAGGATCGTCGGCACTGATATAATGATAAGGGCTTTTTATGGAATCCAGGGCTTGGGTCACAGCAGTAGTCTTTCCCGACTGGCGGGGTCCGGTTATGATTTGAATAAATCGCCGGTTTTCACGCATTCTGCTTATTAGCTGTTTTACCAGCTGCCGCTCGTACATAAAAACCTCCTGTTACAATATACTCACTATATTGAGTATATTGCTCATTATACTGAGTATATTGTAAATATCAAGAGCGCAGAACAAGCAGCTTGTGCTGCGGCTTAGTGGCTGTGCCCGCAGCCTCCGCAGCTGTCGCAGTCTTCGCCATCGTGGTGATGATCGTGGGCATGGTGAGGGTGGCCATGGGCTATCTCTTCCTCGCTGGCTTCCCGAATATCCTTGACCGCTACATCAAAGTTGAGATCCACCCCAGCCAGGGGATGGTTGCCGTCTATGGTAACCTGATCCCCCGCAACCCCGGTCACGGTCACCACACGGTAGCCGTCCGGGGTCTGGGCCTGGAACTCCATGCCCTCTTCCACAGTTTCGCCTTCGAAGCGATCCTTGGGAATACTGGTGATGAGCTGTTCGTCCCTTTCGCCGTAAGCGCTGGCAGCAGGCACGTGTACCTTAAAGCTATCCCCTGTGCCGTGCCCTTCCATGGCTTCTTCAAGGCCGGGAATGATGTTCCCATACCCATGGAGGTAAACCAGGGGCTCGCCCTCTGAGGAGGAATCAAGAATTTGATTGCTATCGTCCGTAAGGGTATAGTCAAAGCTGACTATCGTGTTTTTCGCAATATTCATATTGATTTTTAACACATTTTTTTCCCTCCGTAAAGGCCGTTGTAACCATTAAAAGGGTGGTATGTTATTGTTGATAGATACTGAGTAAAATTTTCCTTATGATTAATTCCCGTTCAGTCCGTAACCGGTACTCCTCCTCCCGGTTACGGCTTTTTTATAGCCCATGCGTCGATTTTCACTTCAGAAGAGCCCCTGCGAGGTCTTCATGCCCTGCTTCCCGCAGGGCTTCAAGCGCCAGGAGGCGGTTTTCGGCTTTATTGAACTGAAGCAAGGCGCGCTGGAGGCGTTTTTCGCGTTCGCCGGGGACATGGATGGGCGCCATGGTACGGGGATCGAGGCCAGTATGGTACATGACTGTAGACAATGTGCCTGGGGTAGGGTAAAAATCCTGAACCTGATCGGGGACAAAATGG
Organism: Leadbettera azotonutricia ZAS-9; assembly: GCF_000214355.1. Taxonomy (GTDB): domain Bacteria; phylum Spirochaetota; class Spirochaetia; order Treponematales; family Breznakiellaceae; genus Leadbettera; species Leadbettera azotonutricia. The sequence continues at coordinate 71,829 of NC_015577.1, forward strand.
CCTTTTTTGAGGAAAATAGCCAATTCTACCGCATCTTTGAGGGTGCATCCAGGATGCCCTGAGATAAAATAGGGGATAAGGTACTGTTTTAGCCCCAATTCCTTGTTCACCCTGGCAAACTTCCGGCTGAAACCTTCATAATCGTGATTTTTCCCCATTGCATTCAGGGTTTGCGGGGCAATATGCTCCGGCGCAACCTTGAGTTGGCCGGAAATATGGTACTTGCAAAGGGTTTCGAGGAATTCTTCCCCCCTCTTTTTGTCAAGATCGATATAATCGAAGCGAATTCCCGAACGGACAAAGGCTTTTTTAACGCCTTTTACCCCGCGAATCTGCTGCAGGGTTTCGAGGTAAGGGCCGTGATCCTGTTTGAGATTTGGGCAGGGCTCGGGGAAAAGACATTCCCTGTCGGCGCAAAAGCCGCCTTTTTGCTGTTTTTTACAGGCCGGGGCATAGAAATTGGCCGTAGGGCCGCCCACATCGTGGATATACCCCTTAAAATCCGGTGATTTGGCCAGGGCCGCAGCCTCCCTGACGAGGCTCTCGCTGCTGCGGGGTTGGACAGCCCTGCCCTGGTGAAAGGTGATGGCGCAGAATGAGCAGCCCCCGAAGCAGCCCCTGCTTGAGATTAGGGAGAATTCAACCTCTTTTAAGGCCGGTATGCCCCCCGCATATACGGGATGGGCTTTTCGGGCAAAGGGTAGGCTATAGACGCGGTCAAGCTCTTTTTGCCCCAGGGGGAAAGCCGGGGGATTCTGGATCACCCAGCGTTCCCCGTCGCTCTTTTCGGCCAAAACCCCGGCGCTCAGCGGGTCGGCGTTGAGTTTCTGGATCATGAAGTGCCCGGCATACGCCCTGAGGGACTCGGGATCATCCCCCTTCACCTTTTCATAGCCAGGGAGCTCGATGCTGCCCTCAGGCGGGGTCCGGCCCCTCACGCAGGTTCCCCGAATATCGCCTATTGCGTTGATTTCTTCGCCCCCCTTAAGCCGCCGGGCTATCTCCCTGATGGCGGATTCGCCCATGCCGTAGACCAGAATGTCGGCCTTGGAGTCCAGGAGCAGCGAACGCCGCACGGTGTTCGACCAGTAATCGTAATGGGCAAAGCGGCGGAGGCCCGCCTCTATCCCTCCGATAATGACGGGGATATTCTTGTATGCCGAGCGTATCCCTTCGACATATTTGAGCAAGGCGCGATCAGGCCGCAGACCGGCCTTGCCGCCTGGGGAATAGGCGTCATCGCTGCGGATTTTTTTGGCTGCCGTGTAGTGGGCCACCATGGAGTCCATATTGCCCGACCCTGCGAGAAAAGCGAGGCGGGGTCGTCCAAGAACGGTGTATGATTGGGGGTTTTTCCAGTCTGGCTGGGGTATAATGCCGACCCTGAAACCATCGGCTTCGAGAACCCGGCAAATCAGGGACGCCGCAAACGAAGGGTGATCGACGTAGGCATCCCCGGAAACGAAGACAAAGTCGCAGGCTTCCCAGCCCCGGGCCTCCAAATCGGCCCGGGACAGAGGAAGAAAGCCGTTATCGGCCAAATTTCATCAAACCCCGACCACGGAGCTGACTTCGGGAATTTCTTTTTTGAGATAGCTTTCGATGCCCATTTTGAGGGTCATCTGGGCCATGGGGCAGCCACCGCAGGCGCCTGTGAGCTTGAGGGAAACAATGCCCTCTTCATCCACTCCTACAAATTCAACGTCCCCGCCATCAGCCTGGAGCGAGGGGCGTACATTATCCAACGCGCTTTTGATCTGTTCTTCCAACATATTCTTCTCCTTTTAGTAATATACTCTTTTTTGAATATTGGGGCAAGACGGATGTGTTGAGGGATAAGAGTCCGTCTGCACCATAGGCATAACCGTTTTTTCTATAATTCCCCAAATTTCTTATGACTTTGAGAAAAATTCATTAAAAAAATGAAGCGCCACGCATCCTGACGCCATATAAGGTGTGGAGGCTTTTATGCACAAAGAACAGCTATCTCCCCTGTATGACTATGCCGTAAAGATCATCTTCGGCGACCAGAAGAACATCGAGAACCTGGCAGGACTTCTCAAGCCGATTTTAGACCTGCCACCGGAGGATTATGACAAGCTCACCATTGTCGATCCTTTCATGAAGCGGCTCTTCCGCAAGGACAAGCTGGGAATTTTGGATGCAAAGGTGACGACCAAAACAGGCCGTATCATCAATGTGGAGATCCAGGTAAAGCCCTTTTCCACTTTGAGGCAGCGTATCATTTACTACTTGGCAAAACTGCTGGTTGAACAGCTTAAAAGTGGCTTTGATTACGGAAAACTCGTGGAGACCGTATGCGTGGTGATATGCGATCATGTGCTTATACCAGAGGAGGAGGGTTTCCTCAATATCTATGGTCTCAGGAACGCCAAATCAGAAAACCTGTTTACGAAATTGCTAAAACTCTATATAATAGAGTTACCGAAGCTGCCCAAGGATGACGATGGCTCTCCTATGTGGGCCTGGCTTCAGTTTTTCAAGTGCAGGAAAGAGGAGGAATTCGACATGCTCGCAGAAAAACACCCCGAAGTTCGCCCTATTGTTGCGGAATACAAAAAACTCACCTGGAGCGAACGGCGGCGCATGATCGCTGACCTCAAGGAAAAATACCGCCGTGATGACGCGGCTGTTCTGGCAGATGCGCTTATGGATAATAGCCGGGAAATAGCACGGGCATTGAAAACCCAGGGTTATTCTATAGATAAAATCGCGGCCGCCACCCGGCTTTCGCAGGAAGAAATCGAAACTTTGTGATGCAAGGCGCCTATCCGGATCTTAAGTCCCTGCGGCGGCGATGCGTTCCCGGACCATCTCGCCAATGATTTGGGCGGGAGTTTGATGGGCAGTTTCGGCAATGGTCAGAATATAATTTGCTGCGACCGGATCAAGGGAATCCAACAAATTGCGCTGTTGGGCAAACACTCCAGGAATATTGGTCAGTTTCGGGGTGGTTTTGGTTAAAAGCTCATCCAAGGCGTCTGCTTCTTCGTCGGTCATTCTTGCCATATCGTTCCCTCCTATATTCCTAAACCATCAAGAAATTGTTGTCTGGCTTTCATCGCATGAAACACATTAACAGATTTCTCATCAATACGATTGTACATAACCTCAATAATATTCCCTGCCTGGTCAAACCCTATAACAAGGTATTTGTTATCGAATCCTTCCATCAGCACATCCCGAAGCTGGGTCTTAAATGCCCACTGAATATCCGCTTCTGTGTAACCATGCTTAAATGCTGCCGGGTTAAACTCAATCTGCGGTTCCATATTTTATCTTATGACAAAACAGTGGAAAAATCAACGCGGTTAGATATGGGGTCGGAACGGGCTACCGTCAAAGACATCTATGGCCATGCACCCTTTCAGGTAATATTAACTTTATATGGCATTCACGCATACTGAAAGTATGGGAATTCTATTAGACGCCAGTGCAATAATGGGCGTTATAACACAATAACCGTAACGGCAACAGTAGTAAGCCTTACCAAGGGTAAAACTATTGTCTTGCCACGTGTTGTGCCTTTTGAAATCGCATAGATGCAAGATTCAATTATTGGACAATTGATGGGGTAGAAACACAGGGGGATCAATCACTCACAAACCAGCTTACCCTTGCCATGGACGCCCATAAAACCGTGCGGACCGTATTCACGAGGAGAGTTGCGGTAAGCACTACCGACAATGAGGGCATGGGCAGCTTCCGTGAAGCCCTTGCCAATGCGCTGGAGGGGGACATTATCACCCTGCCCGCGAATGGAACCATCACCCTGACAAGCGTTCTGCCCGTTATTACCAGGAGCGTTACGATTATGGGGAACGGCGCGACCCTGACCCAGAGCGGCTTTACGCCGGACAGCAGCACCCAGCTTCTGTACATCAACAGTACCAGCGCGACGGTGAAGATCAGCCAGCTGTACTTTAAGGGGGGCAGGGCAACGAGCAACGGCGGCGCGATTTACAAAAGCGGCGGAACCAATACCCTGACGGGGAATCTGTTCTTCGGGAATACCGCGCCTAACTACAATGTAGTTTACAGCACGGCAACATCCGGGGGCTACAATGTCTCGGACAAAGCCGCCGGCACGGCCTCCGCTACCGGCAGCGGCTACGCGAGCGTCGTCGGGGACCTGTTTGATGTTACGGACATCACCTTTGACGCAGCATCCAAGCCCGCTTCGGCGACCGACCTGAAAACGCTGACCACCCTGCCGCCGGACTTCCCGGAGGTGTACTTCGACGGTACGCTCCGCACCTTGCCGGCAACGGCGGGCGCGGCGGCGCAGTAGGCAAATCGAAACTGCGCCCATCTCTGCAATTTTTAATCAAAAAAAGCAGAGATGGGTGCAGTTATATTATCTGCGGTTAATACTCTTGCGGGACAACAATTTTAATTCGTGGCGAGGGGGTTAAGGTATACGCAAGAGCGCATGACGCCGAATTATTTGGGGTAGCTATGGGCAAACATCATTTTCTGAAAAAATCTTACGCATTTTCCAGTGCTTCCAATTCATCCATAGTCTTTTCTACCACTTTCCCAGCGGCAAATTCTGCTATGGATTGTTTTAGCCGTTCTATGTTTTTTTCATTGTAATAAGGATCGGAAATTTCAAAAGGAATTTTGCCCTGCCGCAGCGACTGGCGTATAAATATATTGATCGCTGTGGACAGGTTCATCCCGAAGCCGTTAAACATGGTTTCAGCTTGTTCCTTAATATCACGATCCAGCCTGACGGTTACATTGATAGTTTCTGCCATAATGACCACCTTAATAATAAATATATCCGATATTTTCGTGCATTTCAAGTCATTTGCACGTGCTTTTTTGACTTCTTTTACTTTACGGTTAAAATTATTCGTGGCGAGGGGGGTTAATACCCAAGAGCCCGCTTGCACAGGAGGGAAAGGGGGGAGTAGTCCTCTAATCTTTTCATCTTATCTGATGAATTCAAAAATTACTGTTTTTTTGAAGGACACAGTCGAATTGTTTTTTAAGTCCCTCATCTATCCTTATACTCAACATGGAAATTGCAGACGAAAAAGCCGCCCGGCTGTCGGGCTTTTGCACTGGGCCGTTGACGAGGGGTAACGCGTTTACTTGACTATTTTGCGATTTATCAGCATCTTTAAGCTATGCTTAGCTGTGCTGCATGTGCGAATAGAGCCATTCCCGATGAATACCGTACCACGGCGGAAGGGCTCTTTCCGGCTTCGAACTTTACAGAGGGGAACGGGCCGACCCAGGATTCGGCCAGGATCTTTGCGGAGACTTTAGGCATCGGAAAAGAATATAATTCCAGGCTGGGCAGCCGCAATGCCCTGGGGGAATTTCTTGATTCCTTCAGGAACAACCTGGAACTGTTGATCCAAAAAACTTGGGTGGAAAAAGCAGAAGAGCAGCGCAAGGAGGACCTCCTGGATCGGCTGCCGGATTTGATTGCCGGCATCGAACAGGGGGAATATCAGCGGGCGCTGCAGGAATTCGGCAGCATCCTTGAAGAGCTGGCCTATCTCCTTTTTGGCGCCCAGAGCCACAAGGAAGATTTTACCGAGTACACCTTTAGAATCGATTCCCAGATGGGGCTTTTCTGGTGGTACGGCAGCAGGCTCGGCAGCCCCGAAGTCCGGCAATGGGCAGGCAGGGCCGGCAAGGATCTTCTTTTGGCAGTGCTGCTCATAGGGATTTGCTTCCTGGCGGATTTTTAATTTCAATTATAATGAATATAAATTGAATATCTTTTTTCCATTAAAGAGGGTGTAAATATGGAAACTGCGGAACATAGCGAGATCCCGGCGGAGTTGCCCGGGGGAAGCGGTTCGGATTTTATCAGCGAATTTATCAAAGAGGACCTCAAAAGCGGCCGTTTCGGCTATGTGCATACCCGTTTCCCGCCCGAGCCAAACGGCTGGCTCCACATAGGCCACTGCAAAGCTTTCTACATTGATTTCTCCATGGCCGAGCGTTTCGGCGGCAAGTGCAACCTGCGCTTCGACGATACCAATCCTGAAAAAGAAGATATTTCCTATGTCGAAGCCATCAAGCGGGATGTTAAATGGATGGGTTACGATTGGGAAGACCGTGAGTATTACGCTTCGGATTACTACGAGTACCTTTACGATTTAGCAGTAAAGATAATAAAAAAAGGCAACGCCTATGTGGACGATCTTAGCGACGATGAAATAAGCGAATATCGGGGCACTGCGGTCCCTGACAAGAACAACATTACCATGACCCCTCCGGGGCGCAACAGCCCCTACCGGGATCGCAGCGTTGAAGAGAACCTCGATCTTTTTGCCCGCATGAGGACGGGCGAGTTCGCCGACGGCGCCAAAACCCTGCGGGCCAAAATCGACATGGCCCATCCCAACCTCCTCCTCCGGGACCCGGTGATGTACCGCATACGCCGGGAGCATCATTACCGCACCAAGGACAAATGGTGCATCTACCCCATGTACGATTTTCAGCACCCCCTGTCCGACGCCAAGGAGGGGATCACCCATTCACTCTGTTCCCTTGAATACGAGATACACCGGCCCCTTTATGACTGGTTCATCAAGGAAGCGGAAGTTTTCCCCAGCCGCCAGATTGAATTTGCCCGCCTCAACATGACCCATACGGTGATGAGCAAGCGCTGGCTTCTCCGGCTGGTGCAGGAAAAGTACGTCTCGGGCTGGGACGATCCCCGCATGCCCACCATCGCGGGCCTGCGCCGCCGGGGCTATACACCCCAGGCCATTCGGAGCTTTGTGTCCCAGGTGGGCATTGCCAAAACCGATTCCATGGTAGACATCGCCTTCCTCGAATACTGCCTCCGGGAAGATCTCAACAAGACAAGCAGGCGGGTGATGGCAGTGCTTAAGCCCCTGAAGCTCATTATTGATAACTGGCCTGCGGGCAAAGTTGAGGAACTGGACGCAGTGAACAACCCCGAAGATGAATCTGCCGGAACCAGGAAGATTCCCTTTTCGGGCGAACTCTGGATAGAGCGCGAGGATTTTGAAGAAGTCCCGCCGCCCAAATATTTCCGCCTTTATCCGGGCAATTCGGAACGTCCCGGAAACAGTGTGCGCCTCCGCTACGGCTACATCGTTACCTGTGTGGGCTGCGACAAGGATGCCTCCGGCAGCATTACCGCGGTTCATTGCGCCTACGATCCTGATACCAGGGGCGGAAATGCCCCCGACAACAAAAAGGTGAAGAGCACGATACACTGGGTTTCCGCTGCCCACGCCGCTGCCCTGGAGGTCAGGGTTTACGATAACCTTTTTGCGCCTGAACGGCCCATGGATGTGGAGCCGGGTAAAACCTTTACCGATAACCTTGCGCCCAATTCGCTTGAGGTGATTCCCTCAGCTTACGGTGAACCCTGTCTGGCCCAGGCCAAAGAAGGAGACCGCTTCCAGTTTGAACGCCTTGGCTACTTTGTGCGCGATCCCGAAACAGGGGAAGGCGGCAAGCCTGTCTTTAACAAGACCGTTGGCCTCAGGGATACCTGGGCGAAGATTTCCAAAAAGTAAAATCAAATTTTAAATATTTTTAATAAGGAGTTAAAGAATGAGTGCATCAAAGGTCTACTTTACAGACATGCGCTGCAAGGTAGGAGAGAGCCTTTTAGTCAAGCTTGACAGGCTTATCTCCAAAGCGGGAATCGGAAAAATCGATTTTAACCAGAAGTATGTGGCGATCAAGATCCACTTCGGCGAGCCCGGAAACCTGGCTTTCTTAAGGCCCAATTTTGCGAGGGTAGTGGCGGATCATATCAAGAGCCTCGGGGGCAAGCCCTTCCTCACGGACTGCAATACCCTCTATGTAGGGCGGCGCAACAACGCCCTTGTCCACATGGACGCGGCTTTTGAAAATGGATATTCCCCCCTTGCTACGGGTGTTCAGAACATTATCGCCGACGGCCTCAAAGGCACGGACGATGTTGATGTTCCGATAAAAGGCGGTGTTTATCTTACAGTGGCCCACATAGGCCGGGCCATTATGGACGCCGACATCGTAATATCCCTGAACCACTTCAAGGGACATGAGGGCACCGGCTTTGGCGGGGCCGTTAAAAACCTGGGCATGGGTTCAGGCAGCCGCGCCGGCAAAATGGCAATGCACAACGACGGCAAGCCCCAGGTAGATCAGAAAGTGTGTACCGGCTGCAAAGGCTGCGCCAAGTATTGCAATGAAAATGCCATTGTCTTTGGCGAGAATAAAAAAGCCAAAATCGATCACAAAAAGTGCGTAGGCTGCGGACGCTGTATCGGAGGCTGTAATTTCCACGCCATTTCCAACGAAAGCGGAAGCAGCAATGACGCCCTCAACTGCAAGATGGCCGAATACGCCAAGGCCGTGCTTGACGGCAGGCCCAGTTTCCATATCAATGTGGTGAACCAGGTTTCCCCCTATTGCGATTGCCATGGCGAAAGCGATGCTCCGGTTGTCGCCGATATCGGCATTTTCGCCAGCTTCGATCCCATAGCCCTGGATAAGGCCTGCATCGACGCAGTGAACGCAGCCCCCGGTATCCAGACCAGTATCCTGGGCGACCGCGAGCACAAACACAAAGATTCCCACGGCCACTCCGACCACTTTAAAGACATCCACCCCACTACCGACTGGCGCAGTCAGATTGAGCACGCCGAAAAAATCGGCCTCGGTTCGGGGACTTATGAATTGGTCACCGTGAAGTAAAATTGGATAAATACAACCCCGCTGCAAGCATGCAAGCAGCGGGGTTGTTGTTTGGCAGAACTATTTTGAATTGCGGCCTTAGATTCAGATCATCTGATATTTAAAAAAACAAACGCCGCCGCAAGATAAAGTATTTCCCCTGTTTCAATAGCCGCTCCCAGGGCATCCCCCGTGTATCCTCCGATGCCGCGTTTATAAAGCCTTGCATAGAAAAACGCCGTCACCGGTGCAATGATAACAAGGGAAAGCATAATGACCGCTATCCGGAGAATTGATAAGCCGGGGACTAAATTCATCAGCGTACAAAAACCAAGGGCAATAAATCCCAAAAGCATGAGCGAGACAAAGGCCCCGAGGACACAGCGGTATGCTTTGGATTCTTTGGCAAGGGCGCCCAAACCCTTGGAATTGGTAGGAGGCGCCATGCAGGGAATTAGGGCTGCGCTGAAACGGCCGATAATGGGATAGAAAAAAATAAGCGCGGCGCTGCCGGGAATAAAACCAAAAAGAGAAATGAGAAGGGCTGCCTTTAATGCCAATGCGGCAAAACCTGCAAAAAAACCGTAAACCCCTATACGGGAATCTTTTAATATAAGCAGGCGCTTTTCTTTATCCACTGTACCGAGAAATGCATCGGCAGTGTCCATAAGGCCGTCGAGGTGAAATAAATTAAAACAGAAATATTGCATGATCATAATGGTGATAACCGCCAATGCAATATTTGCTTTAATATAATTCATCAAAAATAAAAACAATCCGGATAAAATCAATCCCAATAAAGCCGGAAATATTCCAATAATGGGCAAATAAAAATCCATCCGGGAAGGATCAAAATTGAATTTGACCTTCACCGGAATACGGGAAACAAGGGAAAAGACAGACAAGAAGCGGTCGAACATCAATACTTTTCCTCTTGCTTTTCACTGTCCGTAATATGGGCCTCTGAAAAAGAAGCCATATTCCGCGCAGCCAGCACGCCCAATTCAATGATGTGGCCGCCGATTACCGCTCCTGTTCCTTCGCCAAGGCGCATATCAAGACTCACGATGGGTTCAAGCCCCATGCGCTCCAGCGCCGGTTTGTGGCCTGCAACTTTTGAAAGGTGCCCAGCAAAAAGCCAATTTGAAACTTTTGGATTGATCATCCAGGCTATATAGGCGGCGGAAGTTACCGGGAAACCATCAAGCACACAGCCGATTTTTAAATTTTCAAGTCCCAGGATGAAACCTGTCATCATGGCTAAATCGGAGGAGCCGAGGTTTTCCAATATGCTCTCGCCTGTTTTTGCAGGATTTCGCCGCTTTACCGAGTCGATAATAATGTGCTTTTTATGATCCAGCATGGGCGCGTCGATGCCTGTCCCCCTGTCCACCATATCGTTAGGATCGAAACCCGCAGCCACCAGCATGGCGGCTGCGGTACTGGTATTGCCTATTCCGAGATCGCCTATGGCGGTTAGGCCGTAATTTTTGGCAGCTGCATCGCGGGCAAGGCGTTTCCCCTGCTCTAGGGATTTCTGCAATTCCTCTTTTGTGAGGGCCGACTCTTTATAAAAATTACGGCTCCCTTTTGTTTCACGGGCCCGAATAAAATTACACAGAGGCTTTAATTCGGAGTCCGGGGGAAATTCATCACCCAGTACACCGGCATCAACGAGATTTATTTCCCAATTAGTACCTGTTGCGAGGGCATTAATTCCCGCGCCGCCCCTCAGTATATTTAAAACCATTTGGCGGGTGACCTCCTGGGGGTAAAGTGAAACCCCTTCGGCTGCAATTCCGTGATCTCCGGCAAATACATAGATACCCTTGTTTTTTATTTCCGGCGGTACTTTACCCTGAATGTCTGCAAGTTTGATGCAGTAGCCTTCCAATTTTCCAAGGCTGCCCCTGGGCTTGGTAAGATTGTCCAGATGTTTTTCCATTGCCACTTTGATATTTTCCATTTTATTTCTCCTTCCTTTCCAATAATAATTTAATTACCCTGAGACTTTCTTCAACTTCTTCCCATGAGAATACTTCGAGGTTTACAAGACCCTGGAATTTTTTTAATAATGGAAATAGTTCTTTAATCGGGATAGAATCCTCATTTATGGGCCGGTGATCGGGAAGGCGCTTGTCAATCATAGCCTTTTCCCTATCGAGGCCGTGGAGATGAATTTCTCCAATTTTATTTTGAAATTGATTTAAATAAGCAGAGGGATTTTTTTCTTCAATAAGAAGATGGCCGAAGTCCATGCAGAGGCCTATGTTTGTATTTAAATTAGGAAGCAGGGCTTCGAGCAGGCCGGGGTTGGTATTTTCTGCAAGGAACCGGTATTTGCTGGATACATTTTTATATTTTTCCGCCCATGAATTGATAAGTCCGGCCTGGGCTCTAGCACCGCCTTCCTTGCCGGGGTGAACAATAAAATGCTGAACCAAAGGGGATAATTTTTTTACAAGTTCCTCATGCTCGGGATTTAATACATCGGGCAGATGTGCGGTAAATATAAAACGATCTTTAAATTTACATATATCTTCAAACTCATCGGTAATATTCTTTTTAATTTCATCGTCATATATGAAAAAAAGAAGTTCCACACCGGTTATTTCTTTTTTATCATCAAGAAATCGGAGATTTTCAAGATAAGTACCGGGAATTACCCATGAGGGGACTATTATTTTGGGGAAATTGTTTAATAAATATTCCATTATTTAACCTTCATGGGGATACCGGAAACCATAAATAAAACACTGTCAGCCGCCATTGCTATTTTCCGGTTTGCTTCAGCCAAAAGGAGATTGTAATGGCGCGTCATTTCGTCAAAAGGAATATTTCCGAGCCCTGTTTCATTGGTTACAATAATGCAGTCTTTTATTCCTTTGATAAATGCATCAAGGATGGTGCGGAAATCATCTTCCCGTTTGTAATATATGAGGTTATTTATCCACATAGGTATACAATCGACCACAGCTCTCTGCCCTGCGGCAATAATCGCCTTATCCAGTTCAATTGTTTCCTCCCTGGTGATAAAAGAACCCGCTCCCGCAAGCCTTGTACGTTCCTCCTGATGTTTTGCAATACGCAATTTCATTTCGTTATCCAAAGCTTCGGCTGTGGCAATAAAGGATATGGGTTTATTTGGAGAAGGTTTCCATTCTTTGATCGCAAGATCCAAAGCATGGGTCGATTTTCCGGATTTTACACCACCTGTAATTAATATAATCATATATTCCCCTATAAAACGTAACGAAGGCCATTAAGGATCTGTTCCAACAGGAACAAAGCGCCCTGATCCCCAAATAAGGTCTTTTCTGTTATGTCCAAATAACCCAATGCGGGCAAGGCTATTTCGATACCGCAGAATTTTTGGCCTTTGTTTTTTAATTCCAATATGGTATTGCCGTCGCCCAGCAGAATATGGGTTGGCGTTTCAATAACGGAATTGTTAAGCGCCTCAGGGTAATTAATAGTATCCAGAAATGTTTTGAGCTTTTCTGCAAAAATGGAATCAATCTCATTATTCATCGAAATAGCGGCCGGAATCATTCCCAAATAAGTACAGAGCCATTTAGTTAATGCGTAAGAAGTAGAAGATTCAGCTTTTATGGAAAAAAAAGCGCCTTTTGGCAGCCCTAAAAGAGAAGAAAAACGCGAGAGAAACATAAAGGCCCTTGCCCGGGATTGTTCTATACATTCAATGGCCTTATTTGGATCGGCATTGAGAGCCCGGCATATCTGGAGAATAAAGGCTTTTATACTGTCAAATCCAATAGGCGGACCTTCATCAAGGCAAATATAGGAGATTCCGAATTGAGTTTCAAGATATAATGCAATTTCTCTTGCATATTCAGGATAAATTATTACATCCAAGGCCGCCTCTGGTATTTTGCTTAGAATTGTTGTAGTGTCCCCTGCGCCAGGCGCCGCAATTACTTCTATACCGCATAATTCAAGGAGTTTTTTGATTGTTTTGTAATTCTGCCGATAATATTTTTGATAAATAGTAAGTCCCAATAAATTTACCGTTTTAGGCTTTGCATTCCGCTCATTCATAGGCAGGGTTTCTAAAATTTTAATCATGGCCTTTTGAAAACCCACGCCGAAACTGTCAGAAAATCCGGTATTCTCAAGGGAAAAACAGGGGATGCCCCTTAATTTTTCTTCTGCGGGTTTGCGTATTGTGCTGTCCAAAAACTGTTCGATGTCGTCACCAATTAAAGCAGCGCCGGGTGAATTAATTACCCCAATTAAGCGGTATTTCTTTTTTGCAGCCGATTCCAATGTGGATTTAAAAATCCGGGAAAGCTTTTCACCGCTGCCAAAAATATAATCCTGACTATCAAGGTATGTACAAGGTATGCGGGGTTGACCGAAATGATTTATTTCCAAATGTTCCAACGGATCGTAGCCCGGATTACGGAGTATCTGGCTGTCCGATATTGCGCTATGATAAAATTTACATCCCGTAGGCCCATTCAGAATAGTACATGCGTCTCCAATGCCTTCAACTGCAAAAAGAGCGCCTGTAAGGCTGTCAGGAGTAATATTTTCGAAAGAGTTGTTCATCTTTCCTCCAGCCTTCATTTAAATTCATTTTGAAAAGTTCAGCCCAGCGACGGGCAAATACCAGGCCGCTCATAAACCCGGCAGTAGGACAATAAGGTATGGAATCCATTATAACACTTTCATCCTGTTCATTGGAACCGTAATTTGCAAGGAGGAGATCAGGTTTAATCCGATTCAGGTCATTCTGCCTGTTAATATTATTATAATCAAGGTGAAGTTCATTGATTTTTGAATCAAAAACGGTTTTAAAGCTATTATCCTGTGAATAACTGAGTATTCCTATAAAGGCGATCTCCATTTCAAGATCAATCAGGGTGCGCAATATCCAGTCAATGTTCTGGTTAAAATTAATGAGCATCACTCTTTTGTTTTTAAGGAGAGGCTTTATACGATCGAGTTCTTCATAATATTTTTGGCGCTGCTTTTCAAGTATTCCGTTAATTATCTGCTTGTCTTTGTGGAAATATTCTCCCAAGCGTTGCACAAAAATTTCACTTTCTGCAAAACCAACCGGGAAGGGAAGATCAAAAAACTCTGCATTAAATTCAGAAACAAGAAAATCGCGTATGGTTCTTCCCATATAATCGCCAAACGCGAGGATATTGAGTTTCCCCTTTTTAAAATTGCGTATTTCTCCGACGGAGCTTTCGCAGATAAAATGGCTGTTAATTGTTATCCCGAGTTCCTCTGTTATTTCTTTTATAAAAACAAAACTTTCGGCCCGGGCATTGGTCTCTGATTTTTCAGCCACAATATTGATGGTATTATCCCGGGGACTCACATTTTTATCGATAAGGGAGCGTGCAATCTCCATATAGGCGATAATTATTCCCTGTAAATAATCTCCCTGCAGGTTCCCGTCGGTTAATATGGGAATTATACGCGTATTGATATCTTCAAGATCCTTTACGAATCCCATATCATCGCCGATAATGCCCGAGGGACAGGTAGTAAGGACAAAAATAATATTCGGCCCCTGCTGCAGAGTGGTTTTGCTTGCCTTTACTTCAAGTATCTTTTGACGCAGTTCTTCAATACCGCCATAGATCATTACCTTTTCGTTCATTCCCGAAGTTACAACAGGTGGCGCGGAAATATAAGGCAGCACTATGCCCCGTTCAAGAAGAATACGACGGGAAAAACTTGTAAGGCTTTGAAAGGTAATGTGGGCGCAGCTCTGCGGACCGTGAGCTATGGAGACAGAGTCAGCTACCTGGGTTGAAATACTCATGGCCCCTGAAAATGCACAGCCGTGCAAAGGTTCACGGGATACAAGGCTTTTTGAAAAGAAATTCTGTTTGGGCGATGATTTTTCCGGAACCGCAATTACCGCTTTCGGCGCCGGATGAGAGGCGGGCTTTTTATCCAGTATACGCTCCTCAAGTTCTTCGTCAGAAAGAGGAGAGGCGGGATAAAGTTTTTGTCCGCTATAAACCGTATCCGCAAGGGCTGAAAATTGTTCAGCCAGTTCGGAATCCGGGAATTTCTCCATAAGGCAAAGGCCTTCTCTTTCGCAGTCCGAAAAAAGTTCGCTTCTGGGAAAGCGTGCGACCAGGGGAAGCTTCACCGCGTCGCAGAAACGGTGGACCCGAATATCTTCATCGTCAAGACCTCGTGAATTGAGGATGATGCCGCCGGCCCTGCCCGCATCCCTGTCGTAATTTTTTAATCCCCGCAGTATGTTATTTGCCGCATAGAGGGACATAAATTCGCCGGAGCTCACGATGTACACTTTTTCCGCGTATTCCCGCCGTATGGGAACCGCAAACCCTCCGCAGACCACATCGCCCAGCACATCGTAAATCACCGCATCGTACTTGTAATCCCTGACACCCAGACGTTCCAAAAATTCAAAACTGGTGAGTATGCCCCGACCCGCGCATCCTACTCCGGGTTCGGGCCCGCCGGATTCAACACAGTGGACGCCGAAAGATCCTTCGTGGAGAATATCTTCAAGTCTGCATTGATCGGGGCTTTTTTCTTTGAGATAATCCAGCACGGTTGTTATTCTGCTCCCCCTTAATAAGAGGCGCGTGGAATCGTGCTTTGGATCGCAGCCTACCTGAAGCACTTTAAGGCCTTTTTTCCCCAGGGCGGCGGAGATATTGGCGGAGATGGTGGATTTACCTATACCGCCTTTTCCGTAAATAGCAAGTTCAGGCATTCCCAGCCTGCCATTTTTTGAGGGATTCGAGCATAAAAGCTTTTACATCAATGCCGTATATCTCTTTAAGCGTTTCTCCGTTTAATACCGTTTCAGGTTCACCGCTGGCAATTAATTTCCCATCGTACATAAGGGCCGCTGTATCGCCGAAACGGCGGGCAAGGTTCAGATCGTGAAGCACCGCAGTAACAGTCTTGTCGTTTTCTTTTACCCATTTTGAAAGATAGTCTAAAAGTTCAACCTGATGTTTTAAGTCGAGATGATTTGTCGGTTCATCAAGAAGTATGAGATCGGGATTCTGGGCCAGAGTGCGGGCAAGAAAAACCCGCTGGAGCTGACCCCCCGAAAGTTCAGTGATCATTCGATTTCTCACTTCCCTTAATTCAAGCTGCCCCAATATACGCTCAATTATATCTTCATCATCTTTTGAAAGGCTTTTAAGAAAACCATCCGAATACGGATAACGTCCCAAAGCAACCGTATCATAAACACTGTAGGGAAAGTAAATCTGCGAACTTTGCCCCATGAGGGCAATTTTTTTTGCAAGATTTTTTCGTGAAAAATCCTTAAGTTCATGGCCTTCAAGGGTGATTGTACCCCTGTAGGGGAGGAGGCGGGCCACTGCTTTGAGAAGTGTTGTCTTGCCGCATCCATTGGGCCCAACGATGGTGAGCACCTTGCCCCTTTCGGCTTTGAGGCTCAGATTATGGACTACATCAACACAGTCATATCCGGTGTAAAGGTTTTTTATTTCCAGCATCTAGCGCTTCCTGAAGTACACCCACGCGAAGAAGGGCGCTCCGATAATGGCCGTAACTGCACCTACTGGCAGTTCCGAAGGTGTGACTACAGTGCGTGCAATAAGGTCGGTCACCACGAGGAGAGAACCTCCCGTAAGAAAAGCCATGGGCAAAGAGTGACGATGGCTTGAACCTACGATCTTCCGCGCAAGGTGGGGGGCGATGAGATCCACAAAACCAATGGCCCCGCTCAATGCAACCGCAGCCCCTGTAAGAACCGCCGAAAAGGTCAGCAGTCTTTTCCGTATGCCTCCGGCGTCCACACCCATGGTCCGGGCCTCGTCTTCCCCGAAGGTAAGTATATCCATCTCTCTTGTGTAGCGTATTATCCCCGCTGTTCCCAATATAAGAAAGGGGAACATGAGTCCCACATAAGACCAGCCCTTCATGGAAAAGCTTCCCATTTGCCAGTGGAGGAGGTTTTTCAATTCCTCCCGATACATGGCGGTGAGGGTTGTGAGCAGGGCATTTACAAAAAGCGAAAAGACCATACCGAAGAGTATCACCGTATTATTGGACATAGCCTTGTCCAGTTTGGAAGCAAAGCCTATCACTAAAAATACCGTTGCCAATCCAAAAACAAATCCTGCCGCCGGCAAGGTAAAAGCTCCAATCACCGGAATAACCAGCCCCGAGAGCATTATGAGTCCTGCGCCCAGGGAGGCGCCCGATGAAACGCCCAGTATGTAAGGTGAAGCGAGCTGGTTTTTTAAGACTGACTGGAATACAGTTCCGCTTATGGAAAGGGCGCCTCCAACCATAAAGGCAAGAAGAGCCCTTGGAAAACGCAGATTCCAGATAATGGAGATATTTCTGGGTTCAACTTCGGCTATAAGGGGAAGGCGCAGCAGTTTATTAAGCAGCACCCTGAGGGTATCTCCAAAACTTATACCCGAACTCCCCAAAGAAGTCCCGGCGCAGAGGATAGCCAGGGCAACAATAGCTCCGATAAGTATTTTTTTAGTCGGCCTCATAAATTTCCGGGTACACCGCCAAAGCCATCTGTTTTAAGGCAAGTATGATATTTTGGGAAGGCCGGCCTGACGAATTACCGTCAATGCCATAAATGCGGTTTTCCTTGATCGCATTAATTGACTCAAAACTCTGACGAGTCCGCAATTTAGCGGCAGAATCAACGCCAAAAGTTGTCATTTCCATGGTGAAGATAACATCAGGATTCCGCTTAATGATCTCCTCCGCGTTTGGAGAAAACCATCCGTGCTGATCGGCAAAAATATTTACCCCTCCAATAATTTCTATCATTTCGTTCAGATAAGTTCCTGAACCAAAGGTTACCATTTGAGGGGCCGGAGATATTTCATAGTACACTTTTTTTTTATCGGTAACGGTTTTTCCAATTTCGGCGATTTTATTCACTTCGGCACGGAGGTCTGTGGTCAGCACCTCACCCCGATCCTTTACCCCCAGGACTTCGGCAATGGTAACAATATCACCGTATATTCCCGCAAGATTTGTACTGGTAGGGATCTGGACAACTTTAATGTCTATATCCATCAGGGGTCTGAAAGGTGAATCAGTAGCCCCGAAGTTGTTTATTTCATTGGCGATGATGATCTCCGGCTCAAGGCCGATAATGGCCTCAGCGTCGGGATAGAAAAAATCCACCTCAGGCAAATCCTGCCGTACTCCCGGTATGTCCTTTGAGTAGGGATCGACAGCGATGAGTCTGTCCGCCAGACCAAGGCCGACGATGATTTCCGTGTTGGAAGGGGCGGCGGAAATGATCCGCCCGGGTATAGAAACCGAAGCGGCTGTTCCTGCAATACCCGCGCTGCCTTGTTTTGTACAACCAATAACTAATGCCAAAAATATCAGCGCCGTTACAATTAATTGCTTTTTCATTTCTGCTCCTATTGTATATCCATTCGTAGTCCCAATGTAACCGTCATGCCGGGCATGAAGTACCCGCTGAAGGATTCGTAGGGTTTGTTGAGCAGATTCCGTCCAACGACGAAAACAGTAAAGTATTCACCGGTTTTCTGGTTTAGTGTAAGATCAAAAATAAACGGATACATGAGTTTTGTGATATTGGATGTGTTGGTGTAACGGACACTTTCCCATCGTCCCTGCAGTATCAGAGAACCTGAAGCGGCGGTATTGGCACTGTTCCAGGGGAGATCCAGGGCAGCCCCAGCAGTGTGTACCGGCATATAGGGGATGCGTTTACCGCTGGACCAGGTATAGCCGTAACTCAAAAGATAACTTAAAAGATACTGATACGAAAGGGAAAGTTTTATTTTGTCCAGAAATGCAAAACCGGGAAAGTTTAAGCCGAGCTTTGTATCAAAGCCGAAATAGGCCGCTTCCCCCACATTGGACGGATGCCACGTGCCTCCCGAGTCGATGGCCCAGTGTATTGAATCCTTAGTCCACTGTACAAAGAAGGTACTTTCGATATTCACCGATTTGCCGAAACGGTAAGCTGCCTGAAGATCCGCCCCCCACCCATCTTCCGGTTTGAGGTCGGGGTTTCCTCCTACCTGGCGCTGCGGCGACCAGTAGAGATCTTCAAAATTGGGCAGTTTAAAGCTGCGGAAATAATTGTTTTTTATAGAGAGGTCTTCTATGGGTGTCCAGAGAAGTCCGAGCTTGGGAACCGGTACTGCCGTGTCAGGGGCAAAAATCCCCTTTACCGAAGATATGAGGAGAAGGCTTTCGATAATCTGATATTCAGCCGTAAGGTAGAGGCCGCCGTCGTGGCGATCTCTAAGGCCCAAATCGGTGGAATCTATCCATGCGTAGCGGTAGTCGCCGCCTAAACGGAAAACAAAATAGTTATTCGGATACCAGTTCCAGCGGTTGATAAAGTTAAGGGTATTTTGATTATGAAGGGACTCGGCCCCCAAAGGCGGCGCATAGCTCAACTGATGCCAGTTATGCCCCAAAGAAACCTCCATGGCCAGTTCATCACGAAAGGCCCTGGGCATATCAAAAAGAACGCTCTCCCCGGCAGCCAGATCCGTCTGCTTCCCTGCAAGGCGTGAAAATCCCGATGTAGGAATATTTTTGTCCCCGTAATACAGATTCCCCGAAACAATGAGCCTAGAAAGGTTATCAAAATTTTTAGTAAACGAAGCGTTTGCTCCGCCGTCGTACACTTCGTTATTATCCTTGCGGCGCACCAGATTGAAAATTGGCTCCTTAAAGATAAAGTGATTTGCGGCTCGGTTTGCAAAAAGTCCCGCAGTCCAGGAGAATTTTTCCGCTCCCCAGCCCAGAGAAAATTCGGCCTTTTGAGCATCGGCCAGATCTTCCCATTCAGGGCCGGCCTTTGTTCCATCCCTGTCATAATAATGCCCCGGCAAAGAGGCGGTGTTGGAAAGACTCGCGCCGATTTTAAGCCCCGGCTTTGGTTTCCCCGCAGTAACGATGTTAATGACGCCCCCCAGCGCCCCGGACACATTGAATTTAGTGTCTGAGCCGCCGTGAATCACTTCGATGTGATCAATACTATTGAGATCGATGGTATTAAAGTCAAAACCGCCGTCCATGGCGGAGTTAACCGGCACACCATTCACCAGGAGGGCAATACGGGAAGAATCAAAACCCCGGAGGTTTATGTCCGCCTGATTCCCGTAAGGCCCATAGCGGGTAAAACCCAGCCCCAGGGTTTCCTGAAGAAGAACCGCCAAATCCGGCGCATGAGCCTGTTCAATTTCCTCGCGGCTTACCACATCCATCTGCTGGGTGGTCTCGGGACTGGCGGCTATGGTAAGACCTTCTCCCTCCATGAGGAGAAGGTCTTCGTCGGGAAAATCGTCTTCTTCACCCGGTACTTGGGCAGAAAGGGGGGAACAAAGAATGAAAAACATCACCAATGCCGGAAATAACCCACCGGCATTGAAGAATGATTTAATCATAGCGAGGAATTAATTTTTTCCAATGGATCGCCGCCTTGGCCTGTACCGCCGCCGTAAAGGTCAGCATTGGCAGGTTTAAATTTTTCTTTAGCTTCGTTAAGACTTCCCGCTTCCACTTGCTGAGTATAATCCGCATAAACATAAGCAGCGCCTAAATATGCGGCGGATTCTGTTAGTGCGCTGAAATATACTGCACTAAAATTTCCTGTTGGCTCATGCGGATTATCCGAGTTTATATACGTGCCATCATCATTATAATGATGATCAAAGTATGTTGGTTTCTCTACATATTCAATAATTATCACTCCGGCATTTTCACTGAAATTATAAGTATAAACTATTTTACTGGTAAAATTATTAACATGTTCTAATGTCGTGGCAGTAATTTTATAAGTATCAGTCCAGCCTTGTCCCGACGCTTCCCAAGTCCCAATCAATCCCGGATTCAGTTCAAAAGGATCCTCGTAAGGATCGTCATCATCCAAATCGCATGCGCTTAATAAGAGGCCGAATACAACTGCCGATATAAAAAACACCGGCAGAACCCGCTTTACCCCGGGGAACTTCCCCTTCTGTGAAGAAAACTTAAACATGGCTTACTCCTTTCCGAAGAAAAGGAGCCCGGAAACGCTAAGCTATCCTATTCGGGATGGCGCGGTTCCATTGGGAAAAACACCGATATTTTGGATACGGTTTTTTCTCAAGGCTCAGTCCTCGAAGCCTGCTGAAATTCAGAAATCCCAAGATGGGGTTCCGGCATACTCAAAGTTCCTGGCTTATGGTTTTGCCATAAAGCAAAGCCTTTCACAGTTACGGGTTAGCGGGGGATTTTCACCCCACTTCCTTTGATGTATACAAATTAAGACTACAATACTTTTTTTGTTTTGTCCAGTATCCAAGTTTTTGTTGCTTCATACAGTCAAAAAAGGACCGGAAGCCGCTTGGACCCCTGTATATTGCTGCAATTTATCAAGCGTATAGCGGACTTTTACCGCCTGGTTACTGTCCGTTGCCAGGCGCACAAAAAAGCGGCCCAACATTAGTCAGGCCGCCTATGGTTGTTATTTAATGCAGATGACAGATGTTATGGGGCAAGCGCATTACGTTCAATCTGGGCAAATGTCAGGTCAGCAAAAGCCGTGTTTCCGGTTATAAGAACATCGGTTTTGTCATTATCAGTGTATTCGGGAAAGGAAGTTCCACCGCCAGCAGCATTATAGAACCGTCCGAGTACCACATCGTTGCCTAAACCAGCGGTGGCAGTATTCCCCGAAAAGGTGTTTCCATTCAGGTAGGCAGGCACCTTGGTTACTACAGACGATGCCCCGTTACGTCCCCTGGTAAGGGCGTTGCCATGATTAACCAGGATGGCGCCGGCGGTTTTCGACGCAGCATTGGTGTTGAATGTGCTATTGGTGATGTTTAGTTTACTGGTCCCAACCGCCGAAATGGCAGCTCCGTGGCCGGCTTTGTTACCCGTAAAGGTACTGTTTGTTACCTGTATATCCGCGTTAACACCATAAATCGCACCTCCTGCGTTTCCATCGGTGGCTTCATTATTGATAAATGTACTGTTCGATGCAATCAAAGTCGGCGGAGTGGCCGGTGATCCATGCGGGTTAAGGTAGATAGCGCCGCCGCCATTGGCGCTTTCGGCATTGCTTTTTGCCTTGTTGCCATCGAAGGTGACATTTTCAAGATAGAGGGTAGATGCCCCTTCTACAAACACAACGCCGCCGAGTTTGGCGGTATAACCACCATTTTTAACCGTGATGTTTTTGATGGTGGCTATGGTATTATCAATATCAAAAACCGGATAACCTTTGCCGTCAATAGTGTGCCCATTGCCATCGATGATGACGTTGTTCCTAACCACCACCGTGGCTCCGGTAACCACATCAGTTGTGAGACCGCCGAAACTGCTTGCTGCCTCAAGGTCGGCTGTCAGTTTGATGGTACTGCCATCAGCCGCGTTGCCCTGGATAATGTTGGTTTCAGCATCTGTTCCATCGAAGAAGAACCCCAATGCCCGCTGAAGTTCCGCGTAGGTTGAAACCGTGATGGCATCCTCGGATTCAAATACCGCCGGATCAGTAGATTGCTCGCATGACAGGCATGCCAGAAGCAATACCAGACTTAAGGCCATGAGGCCTGGCAGAAGGCGGAAAGAAGCTTTTTTCTTTCCTTGGACCTTTGCCATAACCGGCAATGCCCATTTTAGATACTTTGAACTCATAAATACCTCCTTCAAGGTTGAGTCGATATATTTAGTTAGTATAGGCTAACTATGTTAGCAACATATAACTTTAAAAAGTTTATGTCAACTAACAAAAAGCATATTTTTTCAGCTGCACCTATGGTACCGGCGATACTAAGCAAATGGGGAATGCAACTACCGGAATTTGCTATTTATTTGTATAGGTAAACCAGCTGCTTTTGCAAAAAATTTTAAAAATCGGAAAAAAACAGCCAAAAAAATGAAGCGCCACGCATCCTGATGCCATATAAGGTGTGGAGGCTATCATGAAACTTTATCGTGTTCTTTTCAGATGTCTGCTGCCTGCGGCCCTGGTCTTTTCGGCCTGCGCCTGCTCTACCGAGGCAGCCATTCAAAGGATCCTCGGGGACAGTGCCGAAGCCCCGGTCTTCCTGGATTGCAAGCCCGTTTCGGATACGGAGATATGCTTCAGCTTCTCCCGGCCTGTAAAGGTGGTATCCCTCCTCTTTGACCCTGCTACGGAGTTTGAGTCCGTCGGGGAGGGCGAAGAGGTGCTGGTGAGCCTTAAAAGCCCTTTCAAGTCCGGGGAGAGGATCACCGCCGACATTCTGGTGGAAGACGGGAGCCGGAATACCCTCAATGTACTTGTGCCTTTCAGGACCAGGAACGACCGGATGCCGGCTTTGCTCATCAATGAGCTGCGGACAGAGTATTCCAAGCCCAAGGTGGAATTTGTGGAACTCAAAGCCCAGAGCGACGGGAATTTAGGGGCTGTGCGGCTTTTCATTGCCAGCAATTCCCTTGCCAAGCCGGTCTATGAATTCCCCCCGGCAGAGGTCAAAGCCGGGGATTACATAGTCCTCCATCTACGGACAATTGAAACAGGCTGGGCCGATGAGACCGGGGACGATCTTGCCCTGTCCGGCGGGACTGACGCCCTGGCAACAGCCCGGGATTTTTGGGTGAATGGGACTTCCAAGCTTTTAAGGAAGACTGATGCAGTGTATCTCATGGATCAGGATAATTCGATCATTGATGGCATATTGATGAGCGAGAACCCCGACCCCTGGTGGATCAAAGGCGAATTTGCTTCTGCCGCAGAGCTTCTTTCCACAGGGGGCGCATGGCGCCCGGCTTCAGGCGATTTCATTGAAAGTTCCGGCATAGCCAGCCCTTCCGAGGCGGTGCTCACCAAAAATGTGGGGACTGCGGCAACCCGGAGCATCTCTAGGGACGAAGCCGTTCCGGACAGCAATACCGCTGACGACTGGTATGTGACTGCCACGAGCAACGCAACGCCGGGGAAGGCCAACAGCACGAAGCGGTTCTAGCCGTTAAGCTTGGACAAAGTCCTTGAAAAGATTCTCAATGTCCGGCTTGGGCAGGGCGCCTGCCTGTTGCACCATGATCTTGCCGCCCTGGTAAATCGCCAGGGTAGGTATGGACACTATGCCGTGTTTGGACGCAAGGTCCGCTTCTTCGTCCACATTGACCTTGCCCACCTTGAGGCGGCCGTCGTACTCCTGGGCAAGCTGCTCGATGGATGGGGCTATCATCCTGCAGGGGCCGCACCAGGAGGCCCAGAAATCCAGAAGAACCGGAATAGGCGACTTGAGCACCTCGGAATCGAAATTAGCGTTTGTTATGGTAACATGTTCAGCCATGATATTCTCTCCTTGAACCTTCGGCAGGGGTTCCCAAAATAAAGTCTGTATTAAATATAATCGAAAATTCTACTTTTGACAAATGCCTAAAAACAATACTTTATGCTCAGTTTTTCACAAATTTTTGCCAAATCCCCGTCATTGGTTATCAATATGCCGTCGTTCCTGCGGGCCAGTACCGCATAAAGCATATCGTAAACCGGGTGTTTGTTTTTCACGGCCTCTCCAAAGGCTTCCTTCCAAAGCTCTTTTGAATCGGTAAAACTGTCGATATAGCCCAGGCCGTCTTCAACAAAGCGCAAACATTCCGCCTCTGAATATATTTTTTTGGTACAAAACTTCCATAAAGTATTTGATAGTTCTGATACATAGAGATCGGGCGATAAGATCAATTTGGCTTTCCGCAGGGCTGTTTCAAATTTTTCCTTTTTTGGAGTTTGAAGCAGTATTTGAGCGGCGCTGCTTACATCAATAACCGCAATCATCTTTCCCTGTCCTCGCGAATCCATTTTGTAACGTCAATCGCTTTTACTTCATCGGGAATGATTCTTGCGGCGCATCTTTCCAGAATTTTTCTTCGCCGCTCCTGATTGGATTCTTCCTGGCCCAGGCTCTTTTCCAGCAGGACTATGGTTTGCTGGGCAATGGTTCTGTGTTCTTTTTCCGCCGCCATGCCGATGAGCCGGTATAGATCTTCCGGAAAATTCCGTACCTGTAATAATGGCATATCACTCATCTCCTATGCATACAATTTACATATATCCTCATATTTTGTCAAGCCACGTGGTGCCAGGCACGTAGCGCCAGGGCATATATCGCTATTCCTTTGCCCTTGCCCCCCCTTCTTATAACCTTTATACTGAAATGTATGCTTTCCGCCTTTCTGCCTGTTTTTTTGGCCATGTTCATTGTGATAGATCCTATAGGACTCGTGCCCCTCTACATAGGATTGACTTCCCATATACCCGAGATCCAGCGGAAGACGATAATCCGCAAGGCCATCATTATATCCTTTGGAGTGCTGGCGGTTTTTATCCTCCTTGGGAAATGGCTGCTTGCGCTCCTGGGCGTCGATCCCGGGGCATTTTACATTGCCGGCGGTGTCATGCTTTTCATAATCTCCCTGGATATGCTTTTTGGCAGGCCCTCGAAATCCAAGGTCTCCGAGCGCGAGTCAGGCCCTGAAAGCGCCGACGAGGGGGTTTCTATCGCCGTGTTCCCTCTGGCGATCCCCATGCTGGCAGGCCCTGGTTCCATTACTACGATTATCCTCTATACCGGCAGCAAAGACAGCGTCCCGCCATTTTTGATGATGGCCATGCTCTTTGTCTCGCTTGTCGTGATTTTTTGCATAGTTTGGCTTATCCTCAGGGCCTCCGATTATATACACCGCCTTTTGGGCGAAACAGGAATTTCAGTGGTTGAACGCATCATGGGCCTCCTCCTTTCGGGCATGTCGGTCCAGTTTGTGTATGACGGCATAGTGAAGCTCGGCTTCCTTCGGGGGATTGCAGGATGATGGCTCAAAACAACGATACAATGAAAGCAGAACTCCTGGCTCCCGCAGGCAGCCCCGAAGCCCTGGACGCTGCCATTGGCGAAGGCGCCGACGCGGTCTACCTGGGGCTCAAGAATTTCAATGCCCGCCTGAGGAGCGCCAATTTCGCGTACTCCCAGTTCGAAGGCTGCCTTAAAGCCCTGCACCGCATGGGCCGCAAGATCTACGTTACGGTGAACACGGTCTTTGAACAGCGCGAAGCCGACAGGCTCTACCAGCTGTTGAAATACCTTAACAGCCTGGGGCCCGACGGAATTTTGGTGCAGGACTTTGGGGTTATTGCCATGGTAAGGGATAATTTCCCCGCGCTAAAACTGCATGCCTCGACCCAGATGAACATAGCCTCCGCCCGTGGGGTGAACCTCCTCTCTCGCTACGGTTTTTCCCGGGCTGTGCTTGCCCGTGAACTTAGCCTCGACGAGATACGGGGTATACGCAGCAATACCAACATGGAGCTTGAGATCTTTGTCCACGGCGCCCTCTGCATGAGCGTTTCGGGCCTCTGCCTCTTTTCAAGCTACCTGGGGGGCAAGTCGGCCAACCGGGGCATGTGCACCCAGGCGTGCCGCCGTTTTTACCGCAAAGACGGCGAAAATGGCCAGGCGTCGAGCGGCGGTCCCGGTTCAGAGGGCTATTTTTTCAGCCCTGCCGATCTTGAACTTATAGGGCATATCCCCTCCCTTGTTGATGCCGGGGTCAATTCCTTCAAGATAGAAGGCCGCATGAAAAGCGCCGAATATGTGGGCGCTGTGGTTTCAGCCTACCGTCTGGTTCTGGACAGCATTGGCTCGGGCAGGGAAGAGGAAGCCATAAAAGAAGCCCGTGGCATACTCCAGAATGATTTTGCCCGAGCAAAGACCGCGTACCTTATTGGCGGACTTGAGAATCGCAGTAATGGTACTGATTCTGACAGTATTGCTGCTAATTTCTTCGACTGGCTCAACCCTGATCAGAGCGGCGGCACCGGCATACCTTTGGGCAGGCTTCTTAAAACAAAGGGCGAGGGCGAAACAAATTGGGGCCTCATTGCCGCAGGCCCTCTGCTCCCCCAGGCGGGCGATTCGGTGAGGCTCCATAAAGCCGACGATTCGGGCAGGGCGTCGCATAAAGTGCAGGATGTTGAAAGCGAGGGGGCCGAGGGCTGCTGGATTACCATTCCCGAAGGTTTCGGAGCAGGCGATTCGGTGTACCTCATACAGACCAAGGCCATGAACAGGCGTTATACCCCGGTGATACCCCACAATCTGGATAATTTTAAGCGCAGCCCCGGCAGGGACACCGCGCCGCTTCCGCAGCTAAGGCCCTTTAAAAACCCCGGCAGGGCAAACAGGGGCAAGGCAAGGCCGGACTTCCCCGAGGGGCTTTACGTGCAGGTGTCCAGGCTTGAGGATCTTTACATCGTCCAGGCAAACAGGCCGGTCAAGGCAATGGTGAATTACCATCACCGGCTGCTCTCCCGTTTATTGGGGAATCAGAAGCAGCCCCTTCCCTTTGTGCCGAAGGACATCATCATCGTCCTTGATCCCTTCTTCCCCCAGGCCAAAGAGGCGGAACTTGCCGAAGACGTGGCAGCCCTTATGAACAAGGGCTATTGTTGCTTTGTGGCAAACAATCCGGGGCATTTTTCGCTGTTCCGGGAATCCGGAGCGGCCCTCATATCCGGCCCCTGGCTTTACGTGTTTAACCAGTGGGCTTATGGGTTTATCAATTCCAACGGCGCAGACTATTTTATCTCCCCCCTGGAGAACAACCGCCAGAACCTTGAGCGCACTTTCCCCAGGGAAGGTTCATCGCCCGGCAGGCGGGCTTTGGCTTTTATCACGGTTTACTCAAAGCCCAGCCTTTTCCGCATCAGGGCCGATTTGGGAAGCGCTTACAAATCGGGTAAATCCTGGGGTAAATCCCTTGGAAAATTCTCGGGCGGCCAGGACGAATCCTTTGTGCTCGATACCCAGCCCGAAGGCTCCCTTGTTTTCCCGCAAAAGCCTTTCTATATTGCCGATAAAATTCCTTTCCTCAGGGAAGCGGGCTTTAGCCGTTTTATTTTGGATCTTGGCGGTGGGATTTCCTCAAATTCGCTTAAAAAGAATGAATACAAGGATCTTGTTAACACGGTTGCCAATGCTGTCCCTTTAAAAGGTTCGGGGCGCTTCAACTGGAAGGATGGGTTTTTCAGGGTGGAGGAAAGCCCCAGGACCGGCGGCAATTCGTAAGGTTACGCAGAACTTGTTTATATCTCCGCCAATATCGTCTTGATAGCTCTGCTGATAAATTCTGAACGGTTTCTGGTAACCATATCAACCCGGGCCAATAAACCTTCATTTATGATGATGTTTACCCGTTTTGATTTGGTTACTGCTCCTTCTAAACCCCCGGCAGTTCTCAGGCTGCCGGGGTAGAGGGACCGTTCTTAATCAAAAGGCAACTGCCTCGAATTCTTCGACAGGGGCGGTTTCTTCTTCGGCTTCATCGTTTTCGGCAATGGAGCTTGAGGGCATTTCTGCCAGGGCTTCGTCGGTCATGGAATCCCCGGGGACGGCGTCCTTCTTGAATTCGGGGCGGAATTCCACGTGCTCAGCCACGATGGAAACTTTGGAATGGTACTGACCGTCGGCGCTGGTCCAGTGGTCCTGCTTGAGGCGGCCGACCACGCGGACGCCGCGGCCCTTTTTGCCCAGGTTGTAGCTGTGCTCGGCAGTCTTGGCCCAGGTTTCCACGTCGAAAAATCCCACTTCCTTTTCCGTTCCAGTGTCCTGCTTGAAGTAGCGGTTGGACGCTACAGTGAAGGTGCAAAGGGCTGTGCCCTTGGCAGTGGTGCGGTACAGGGGATCCCGTACCAGGTTGCCTTCGATCAGGATGGAGTTAAGGTTATTCATAGAGCCTCCTTCGGGTTTTGGCCCGAAAAAAATAAGTGTTCCGGCAGGCAGGCCGCCGGTCATGGGCTCTGCAAAAATGGCAATGCCTATGATAACCTATATATGGTGCTGGGATGCGTGGCGCTTCATTTTTTGCTGCGATTTTTTTAGAATTCCTGAAAATTCGTCAAAATTTGACCGTTTCGAGGAGTTTTACGAGGTAGAGCTCAATATACGTCCTGAGGGAATCCTTGCCGCTCAGAGTCTGCAGCGAAGGGGTCCGGCTTACAATGTTCGAAGCCAGGGTGGCAAGGTTTTCGCGGGTGATCTTGTAGTGTCTGTGCACCCTGAGGGTGCGCCTCAAATTATCCCTTACCAGGGAGTTCACGTCTTCCACGAGGTTATCCCTGGCCTGTTTGCTGATTAGCCTGCTCCAGCGGGTTTTCAGTTCGTCCAGATAGCTGTCTATGCTCTGCCCCGAGGGGACCATGGTGAATTCGATTTCCCTGGCGGCGTTGAGGATTTCCCGGCTGCCCTCCCTGCTGTGGACGCCTTCATCCTCTTCATCGTCTGCATCAATGTTCTGCTGGGCTTCCTGCTTCTGCTGCCGCTTTTTGAAGAGGTTCTTGAAGAAGGCGATGATAGCCGCGAGTATGGGCGTGGAGTACCAGAAGGGGAGGAGGAGTTTTGCGTCCTCCAAAATATCCTTGCGCTTCAAAATAAAAAGCGAAGAATAGGGGAGCATCTCGCCCCGGTTAAAGATGCGGGCCGCAATGGGGATTTCGCCCTCAGCCTGTTCAAGCTCGTCATAGATCAGCTGGAGTTTGGGATCGTCAAGCAGGGCAGTTAAGGTTGGATTGATCTTTGCGGTGTACTTAACCAGGAGCTTGTCAAAATCCTTGTCGTTCTCCATGGCGGGCTCTTTGCGGTATTCCATGATGATCCTGACCCAGCGTTTGGAAACGGCGCTTTTCACCTTTTCCCTCGCTTCTGAAAGGAGCTTCGCGCAGA
This sequence comes from Leadbettera azotonutricia ZAS-9, assembly GCF_000214355.1. Taxonomy (GTDB): domain Bacteria; phylum Spirochaetota; class Spirochaetia; order Treponematales; family Breznakiellaceae; genus Leadbettera; species Leadbettera azotonutricia. The sequence goes on from NC_015577.1 coordinate 101,240, forward strand.
GAAGGGGGATTTTGTTCTTGGCGATAAAGAAGCGTTCCTGATCTTCCCCGTTTATAATGAGGAGCTTGGGCAGCTTGTCGTCCTGGGTTTCGGTGGTTTCCTTTTTGAGCCATTTCTCAAGTTCGTCCTTGGAGTATTGGCTTAAGAGCAGCACCCCTTTGGAGCTGGTGAATTTGATGATCTGATCCAGGGTGTAGAAATAAGGGGGCTTAAGGAGATGCTGCTCAAGATCTTTTAGGGCAAGCTCCCTCTCCCGCTTTTTTACCGCCAGGCTTTTGTAGTAAATGTTCAGGGCTTCGATGATATGCACAGCCTGTATGGCTGCTATGTCGTCGCTTAATAGATCCTTTTTCTTTTTGATATCCCCTTTCACTAAAAGCGAAAAGTGGGCCCAGAAGAGGTAAGAAAATTCCCCACCCTCCTCGATTGATCCTGCGCAGTCCATGGGGCGGGTAAGGATTTGGTTTAAATAATCCCTTAGGTAGCCTTCCTTGCCCATGAGCTGGGGGGTGAGCTTTCGCAGGGCAAACTCTTTGTTGCCGTGATTGCGGAGGTAATTGCGTATCTTGAGCATGGATGACTCAATGAGGCGCTTGGGTATCATGGAGGCCAGGATGAGGGCAGAGCCGTAATTATCCGGAAAACCTATGCGTATCATGGGGAGGTCGCCTTCCTGGGGTTCTTCAAGGTAAAAAGGAAGATCCGACTCCGCCCCAAGAGGCCGAATTTGGCTTCCGGGTATTTCTATGTTGAGGCTCTCCTCGCTGGGGAAGGGCATGTCCGCGTTAGAGTCCATATTGCCGTAGTACTGCTGGAGCAGTTCCATGTAGAAATGGGGCATGTAAATACGGCCTTCGTTGGTATCGTTGAGGAGCTCGCACTTGCCCTCTTCAGCAAGGGCAGCCAGCTCGGAGTAAAATTTGACCGCCGCATCCTGGGTCCATTTAAGCCACTCGGGCTGCTCTTCCACCATGCGTTTGGCATATTTATCCAAAAATGAGAGGAAGGGCTCTATAGCGATATAGGGAGAATTGTTCTTATTCGCGTAGGATATTAAAATCGAGTAAAGGTCGGTTCTTTGCGCCATGGTTTTCGTTACTATAATAGTCGGAATTCTATGGTTTGTCATGAGGAAAACTGAAAACTAAACTATTTGCCCTCCTCGGCTTCGCTGTTTTCCGTAAGGCCGTATCCTTCGTCTTCCAGGTTGCCCGCCGGTTCTATGTGCACCATAATGTCGTAGACCCCTTCGACCCGTTCCTTGATGGCTTCTTCCACCCGGTGGGCTATCCAGTGGGCCTCCAGGACGGTCATGTTGGGCTTTACTTCAATATCCAGGTCGATGTCCCAAAGGCCGGCAATGCGCCGCATCCGGGCGCGGTGGGGGTTTCCGGCGCCTTCCACTGAGCGGACTGCGTCAAAGACTGCCTGATAGGAGCCGGTCCCTGTGGCACCGTCCATGAGTTCGACATTGACTTCCATGAAGATGCCCACTGCGGACTTGATTACCCAAAGCCCTACGAGTATTGCCATGATGGAGTCGGCGGATTCAAGGTTCAGCAGGAGGGAAAGGCCCAGGCCGACAAGGACGCCGCCCGAGAGTATCACATCGGAAGCCATGTTCTTGGCATTGGCTTTGAGCATGGGGGAATCGGCTCTTTTCCCGAAGAGGTGCTGGCTCCAGGCGAGGAGGGTTTTGCCTGCAATGGAAATCAGGGTCGCAATCAGGGCAAGGGCAGAGGGGACTTTGAGTTCCGTGCCCTGGAAAAGGTTCATAGCCGAATTGAGGACGAGCTGGGCGCCTGCAAAGAAGAGGAGGCCCCCAAGGACCGCGGTTGCCAGGGTCTCCGCTCTGCCGTGGCCCCAGGGGTGATCTTCATCCGCAGGGCGGGAAATCACCCGGGCGACCACGAGGGTCATGATGGCGATGAGCACGTCCACTGACGAGTCGATGCCGTCGCCCACTACCGCAAAGCTTCCCGACTTAAAGCCCAGGAAGATTTTGACGGCTGCCAGGAATGCATTGCCCACAAGGGCGGTAATGGAGGCAGCCTGAATAATGCGGGCCTTGCGGTTGATATTCCCCGAATCCATAATATAACTATAATGCAAACCAGGGAGGGATTATAGCCATGATTTTAGGTCTTACCGGAACGTACTGCGCGGGCAAAAACTATGTCGCTTCTCTTCTTGAAAAGCGGGGCCTTCCTGTGCTGGACGTGGATAAGCTGGGGCACAAAGCCATCGAGGCCGAGGGGGAAGTCATACTCAATCGTTTCGGCAGGGAGATACTGGGCGAGGACGGGGCAATAGACCGGAGGCTTTTGGGGGCGCGGGTTTTTGGGAGGCCCACCGAGCTTGCCTCCCTCGAAGCCATAGTGCACCCTGCGGCTAACCGCATGACCCAGGAGTGGATTCAGGCCCAGGGCGGCAAGCCCTGCGTGATCAACGCCGCCCTGCTGCACCGCTCCGCAGCCTACAAGGATCTGGATCTGGTGATGCTTGTGGATGCCCCCTGGCTTACGCGGCTTTTTCGGGCAAAGAAGAGGGATCGTCTGCCTTTTAGGGTGCTTGCCGAACGTTTTAAGAGCCAAAAAGATTTCGCCTCTCAATATTTTTCCAAAAACTCCGATATATACAGAGTAGAGAACCGGGGATACTTCAGTTTTGGTTCCCAAGAAAGGGAGAGGAAGCTGGAACGCCGGATTGACGAAATTCTTTCCCCTTTGGGGCTAAGCAGGTGTTAACATGGAACGGAAAAAATTATTGCTCATTGCCATTTCGGTAGGTGTTTTCTTCGTAATCGCCATAGGGGCAGCCATCATAGCCTTTGGCCCCAAAACGTCCGGTCCTGCTGTTGCGGCTGCCCCCATCCCCGCAGGCGTCCAGGGGATATATCAGCCGCCTGTCGGTTCCATACAGCCCGCTTCGGTTGATCCTTCAGGCTTGGTCCGCGATGGCATCCAGGGCATCCAGACCCCTCCGGAGGGCACAACTGCCCAGGGGTCCGACTATTACATCAACGGCACTGCCCCCAAGGTGGAGATCACTGTCGAGCCGAAATCTGCTGCCGGCGTCCCCGACACAGCGCCTTCCGGCAGGGCCGCTACCCCTGTCCGCAGTTCTCCGCCCAAGCCTGCGGCAGCCGCTCCCAAGCCGGCAGCATCCAAGCCTGCTGCGCCCAAAGCAGCAGCCCCCGCTGCAAGGCCCGTTGCCCAAACCAGGACTTACGATGATTACTGGGTGCAGGCAGGTTCATTCACTGCCAAGGGCCATGCCGAAGGGGTTAAAGAGACTCTCGCAGCAAAAGGCATAACTTCCATTATTGAAAACCGCGATGTGAGCGGCACTACCTATTTCCGCGTGAGGGTTGGGCCTTATACTTCCCAAAGCGAGGCTGATTATTGGCTTTCCCTTATCAAGTCCATCGACGGGTTTGAGTCAAGCCAGGTTTGGCAGAGCCAGTCGAAGCGTTAATCGTAAATTTGCGCGGGGTTAAGGATTCTTGGCCCCGCAATATTTTCCTATCTTTTCTATCACCGCGTTGAGATCAATCGGCTTCATGAGATGATCGTTCATCCCCGCAGCCAGGCACTGTTCCACATCTTCTTTGAACGCATTGGCTGTCATTGCAACAATGGGTATTTGAGTCCCTGATTCCCGTATCGCCCTGGTCGCTTCGAGCCCGTTCATTTCGGGCATCTGCAAATCCATTATAATGATATTGTATTTATCAGGGTCATGCTTAAATTTATTAAGCGCGATTCTGCCATTTTCCGCAGTATCTATGGCAATGCCCGTGGGCTCAAGGAGGGAAATAAAAATTTCCCGGTTAATTTCAATATCTTCCGCAAGGAGGAGTTTGAAATTCGAGAAGTCGGGTATCTCGTTTGAGCTTATACTCGCTGTAGCAGATTCCGCCGAGGCTGCATCGTCCCTTTGAAGCTCCACATTGAAAATAAAATTTGAGCCTTTGCCCATTTCAGATTCGACCCATATTTTGCCATTCATTTTTTCTACCACGCTCTTTGAGATGGTAAGGCCCAGGCCCGTGCCGCCGAAACGCTGGGTGATATTTTTGTCAGCCTGCTCAAAGGCGGTAAAGAGGCGGGAGATTTGTTCGGCGGTCAGGCCGATGCCCGTGTCGCTGACACTAAAGCGGAGGACCGAAACACCATCCTTCCTTCCGATTTCATGGGCTTCCACATTTATGGTTCCGCCATCGGGGGTGAATTTCACGGCGTTCGATAGCAGATTGGTGATAACCTGGGAAAGGCGGAGTTCATCGCCTATGAACCTTACAGGTATGCCTTTTGCCAAATCAAGGCCCAGTTTTATGCTTTTTTGGCCTGCTTTCTCACCGATAAAGCTGAATATTTTTGCAATCATCCTTTCCAAATTAAAGGGGGCACTGTCAAGTTCCAGTTTTCCTGCCTCGATTTTTGACATATCCAGTATATCGTTGATAAGGCCCAGAAGGTGGTTGGACGAGGACTGTATGATAGAAAGGCAGTAACGCAATTTTTCCATATCGTTCGAAGCTTCCGCGATTTTGGTCATGCCGATAATGGCGTTCATGGGGGTACGGATTTCGTGGCTCATGCGGGAGAGGAAGTCGCTCTTTGCGCGGGTGCCAGCCAGGGCGGCTTCCCTGGCTAATATCAATTTTTCTGTCACATCCCTTTCGATGACGCTGGACACGATAAGTATGCCGCAGGCAGTGAGGACCGAAACATCTTCCTCCGAAAAGCCCCGCTCCGTGTCGGAATTAAGGGAAATGAAGCCCCAGTACTCGCCCCGTATGGAAAGGGGGGCGGACATGATGGAATTTATGCTGTCTTTGCCATAATACTCAGTTTCCGCCTGGTTCATTTCAGAAATTTTGCGCGTCACATTCTTGCCCGCTTTTAGCAAGGATGCCCAGCTCAGTATGGACTCGGGCACTATTTCTTTTAAATTGCCCTCGGGCCAGCTGTAAAGCCTCTGAAAATAACCTTTGCCATCCTGCTCAAAGTATTTCCAGAGCCGTACTCCCCGGCTATTAAGCGTAATACTGAGATCCTGCAATACGTCCAAAACTGTATCCTGGAATTCGTCCTGATTGACAGAAATCAAATATTCGCCGATGCGGTGAACCAGTTCCAAATAAATTACATTGCGTTTATAGAGATCCAGGTTCTTCTGATGCTCCCTTTCCATATTGTCCCGGGAATTGACAATGCAATTAACAGGTATGTTGATATGCAGCGCGATTTTCCGCGCCATTTCCCTGCACGAATTGGAACCGCAGGCGCCGCAGTTAAAATTCTGCTTTTCCCAGGTATCCTTGTCCAGAAGGGCAAAAGCCAGCCGTATTTCTCTTTCCGAAATTTCAGGCACATACGCCTGGGGCCGAGTATATTTTCTCTTGAATTTTTGGAGATCGAAAACCTTGTCGTAGTGATCAAAAAGATTTTTTACAAAATCGGAGTTTGGCTTTTCCAGGGCCAGCTGGCGTGCCTTGTTCATGTCGCTCTGTATATGGAAAATGTTTTTGTTTTTGACACAGCCCGATCCTATATTGCAGCCTTCCATGCAGTTGAGCACATCGAAAATGCGGGGCCTGTATTCTTCCGGCGTTTCAGCATAGCTGTCCAAATCCTGATACACCGTTGAGCCCTCGGACTTATCAACCCTGACGCTCTTGCCCAGGAAGAGTTCGAGGTTTTCTTTAAGCCCCCCCGGCGCGGGGAACACTGCTCCAAGCCCGCTCTCGTGATGATCAAAGCCGCTTTCTTCCGTCGGCATACTGATCCGGAAATATTCAAAATATTCCTCAAGCTTGGCATAGGTGATGTTGTAATCGATGATGCCTATGTCTTCAAACTCATTGGCCTTGGAAATGCAGGGCGAGATGGCAGCTATCTTCCCCTCGATTTTTTCATATTCCTTGAGGTAAACCGCAAGGCAGCCCATGGGGCTATGGAGAGGCGCCAGGTTTTTCAGGAGCGAAGGCCGGTGTATCTCGCAGTAAGAAACTATGGCAGGACAGGGCTGGGTGATGAGGGGGCCGGGGTTTTCCCTTTCGATATAGCGCAGCAGCGCCCAAACGCAGATGTCCGCACCCATGGAGACATCGTATATCTTCTTAACCCCTTTGGATCTGAAATAAGCCAGCACCTGGGGCCAGGCAGGAAAGTTCGTTTTGATGGACGGAGCCGCAATAAGGGTGATGGGAACGCCCGCTTCGAGGTCATTGAAGAATGCCTCGGTGTCATCCTCATAATGGCGGGCATTGTGCTTGCAGACCGCGATGCAGGCCCCACAAGCTATGCAGTGGTTGTGATCGACCTTGACTTTTATATTGCCCTGCTCATCCTTGTAGGTGAGATTGGCCATTTCTATGGGACATTCACGTATGCATCTGTTGCATCCAACGCACAATTCCTGGTTGGAGCCTACGATCTTTCTCATGTGTATTGAGGATAGTATACTATAGCTTTAGTTTCAAATGAAAGTGGCTGAACGCCTTGCTACACCGCAGCCGCAGTATCCTTCGTCCTTCTCAGCCGTACATTCTCCACCACAGGCGTAAACAGTTCGCGCAGGTCGCTTAGGCCCAAAGCCATGAGGGCGATGCGGTCTATGCCGAGGCCCCAGGCCGCGACAGGTACGTCGATGCCCATGGAGGCGGTAACTTCGGGGCGGAAAATGCCTGAGCCGCCCATTTCGAACCAGCCCAGGACGGGGTGCTTGATGTGCACTTCTACCGATGGTTCGGTAAAGGGGAAGTAGCCGGGCACGTATTTGACTTCTTTGGCGCCTGCCACTTCTACTGCGAACATTTCGAGCATTCCCAAAAGGGTTTTGAGGTTTACGTCTTCGCCAAGGACTATGCCTTCGGTCTGGTAGAAATCCGCGCCGTGGGTGGCGTTGACCTGGTCGTAGCGGAAGCAGCGGACTATGCCAAAGTACTTGCCGGGGATTTTTGCCTTGGGCAATTGTTTTGCCGACAATACCGTGCCCTGGCTGCGGAGTATAAGGCGCTTGGTAAACTCGCGGTCGAACTTGTAGTTCCAGCCCCGGCTTCCGGTTTTGCCGCCGTTCTCGTGGGCGCTGGCAACATTGGAAAGCCAGGGTTCTTCTATTGCTTTGGCCTTGTCGGGTTCGGCAATGCGGTAAACGTCGTGGATGTCACGGGCCGAATGGAACTGGGGCATGAAGAGGGCGTCGGAATTCCAGAATTCCGTCTCCACCAAAGGGCCGTCGAATTCTTCAAAGCCAAGGGTGGTGAGCTTATCTTTTACGTCTTCGATAAATTTAGCATAGGGGTTGGTGCGGCCGGGAATGAGCCGGGTGGGAGGAACCTGCACATTGTACGAGCGGAAAGTCTTGCCTTTCCAATCGCCGGATTCAAGCATTTCGGGGGTAAGGCTTCCTACTTCGTCGCCGGTTATGCCCGCGGCTTTTAGCGCGGCGGCTACAGGCTCGGCGTCGGCGGTAAAGCCGAAAACCACGGTCTCCCGATCCTGCTGGCGGAAGGGGGCGTCTGCGGCGCCGCGTTTTTTGGCGATGCCGGACATGGCGGTTTTTTCGGCTGCGGACAAGCCGGCTTCGGCCAGAGAACCGCCTTCTGCAGCGGCCGCTTTATCGAGGAGGCCGCGGATTACCGCGAAGTGTTCGGCGGCTTCGCCTTTGACTGGCCTGCCGTCCTTGAGCTGATCCGCAGGCAGAGCCAGGGTAACTTTTTTTTCGGCATCCATGGCAAGGACGCCCAATTTGGAAAGGCTGCCAAAGGCGCTGCCTATGTCTTTGTTTTCGAGTTTAAGGTTGGCGGCGATTTCGGGCATGCGCAGGCCGCTTTTTATGCGGACCAGTTCGATGATGCGCTCCTCGGGGGAGCCCTTCTCTTTCCATTCCTTTCCCAAGTCGGTGAGTTCGTAAAAAACCGATGTTTCCCTGCGCAGCTCGCTGACCAGGCCCTTGCCGGCCAGCCATGAAAGAGCCTGGTTGCCGTTGCCGCCTTTAAAGCCCAGGTCCTTCTCAACCTTTTCGACGGTGAGCTCATCCCCTTTTTTATAGCTCAGAATAACCCGTACCTCCAGGGGATGGAGGTTTTTTACGGTGCTTTGAATATCGCTATTTGCCATGATTGGATAAAGAATACCAATATCAGGACATTTTGGCTATGGCTTCCCGGACGCCCTGGCGTTACCCGCATTAGGGTGTTTGTGCCGGAATGTTTATATCGTAACCCATTTCTGCAAGATTAATTGTCCACCCATCATATGCCGAAATATCCCCAAGTTGTGTTAAGAGGTCGTATGAAGGAATTCCGGTTGTGGTGATATCTATGAATGAATGATATTGGTAACGTAACATTTCAATCATTTGAGTGGGTGTACCATCAATTTTGTAAGAGGTGTTGCCAATTGCATGCTCCATTTCCTCTATAGCTGCGATTTTTTGCTGAATCTCTTCCCATAAATTAGTTTTTTGACTACTTTCTATTGTTTGTTGTTCATAGGATTTCAATAGTGAATATAGGTAATTTGCATTAGTAATCACTGTTATAATAAGGAAACCATTGCTCAATATGGTCGTTTCATCAAGCATCATTTTACTATAAACTTTTATTAGACTCGCAACTCCATTTGTATCAATAGCCTTTGTGATGATTTTGGAAATATTTGTCTCATAGGTCTGTACCGTTTTTGCGACGTCAATTTTTTCCCCCAAATCCACCCCGCCTGGGGCTTCTTTTTCGCTTGGTGTCAATGCATCGTATTTGATTTGTAACTCCGCTTCCCATTCGGCAAATTTGCCTTTCATGTATTCGGCTTGCTGTTTTAATTCCAATCTTTTCTGCACATTCATTGCGGTAACGTCACTTTGCGAAGTCACGTCTTTAACAACCGTTGGGAATACAATATTCGGGAAAGTAAGGACTGGGTTTTCATTACCCGGATTTTCGGTTTCCGGGTTCCCGTTGTTGTCCGGATTTTCATTGTCGGGGTTTTGGGGGCCGTCACAAGCGGTCATAATAAGCCCGGCGGCGCCAATCATCGCCGCCATGGCAAGGGCGCCAAATCCTTTCATGAGATTTTTCTTTGAATAGCCATTGTTCATAACCTTTCCTCCTTAATATAAGCCGCATGAGCGGCAGGAACGGGAATAAATTAAAAAAGCCCCGAATGTATCGGGCTTTAAGTTTGAGGAATTAAAATTGTCGGGGCTGTTATATCCTGGTAAACCTATCGGGGGGGGGGGGGGGGTAGATGGCTGTTCGTGTACTGTATTTGGCAGAGAACAGCGCAGAGAGCGTATCATGGTTTACCCCCTTTTAAAATTATATAAAAATAGCCGGTTTATAGATGATTGTCAATGGGTGTATGCAGATATGCGCCGGGGTTGATTTTCTAAAGAAAACACCTGGAATAATAATATCTCCCTCTGCTCCGGCGCGGCTTGAAGCATAAACTGGATAAGAGGGTAAATCATGAAATTAAAGTACCGTTTAACTGCAATTATCAGCGGAATGATGACAGTAATAATTGCCGCCATTTCGATTATACTGGTTGTCCGGGCCCGGAGCCTTCAGGAAGAGGCTGCCTACGAGATCATGGGAAACATGACCGGCAGATACGCCAGCGATGTAGGCGCCTATTATCAGCAGTTTATGGATCAGGCCGAAACTCTCGGCAATATCATGGGCGGTTATCGGGATATCCCGGAAGTGAACCGCCGCAATTTCTACCTGTCCATGATGCACAAGACACTGGAAACAACTAATGAGGCAATAGCTGTCTATGCAGTATGGAAGCCGAACGTCCTGGATACCTTGAACGAGCGCCACATCGGCGCCGACGGGACTGACGAGGCGGGCAATTTTATTCCCCGCTATCTTAAAGATTCAGGCAAAATCAGCCTGACTGCCCACACGGATTACCTGGCGGTGCTGGACGCTTTATCCCGGACTAATACAGTCGATGAACCAAAGCGCCGGGTCATCAACGGCATCGACTCATTTTCGGTGAGTTTCCGTTCGCCCATTGTGGATGAACTTTCAGGCGAACTGGTCGGCTGCGTGGGGGTAACCGTCGATATTGCCTTTTCAGCGGAAATTATAGACAAAATCGAACCCTACGGAAACGGCAGCGCGGCCCTCTATTCCTACGAGGGCATTGTAGTGGCCCATCAGGACCGGACCAGGGTAGGCTCCGATTACCGGGAGGGGGTCAGCGCTGTGGGGGAACAGGTCATTGGACAGGCCATCGCGGACGGCAAAGAGCGTCATTATAGCGCCAATGGCATGATAGTGCAGATTTCGCCCTTTTACATCGGCGACAGCGAAACTGCCTGGATCATCGCATCAAGCGTGCCTCTGGAGACCGTGATGACCCAGGTCGATGCGATTACCAGGTTTACCGTTTTCCTGGCCATTGCGGTAATATTGTTTTCCGGAGTTATTATTTTTGCGATCGTTACCAAGGTGTCCAGCCCCATCGTCAAAGTTTCCAGGACGCTTAAGGATATTGCCGAGGGCGAAGGAGACCTTACCAAGCAGATCTTCATCAATTCCAAAGACGAAATCGGAGATCTGGCCCACTTTTTTAACCAGACCCTGGAAAAAATACGCGCCCTCATAATCACCATTAAAAGCCAATCAGTGGCACTCTCGGATATAGGGACGGAATTGTCCGCAAATATGACCGAAACCGCCGCAGCCGTCAATCAGATTACCGCCAATATACAAAGCATCAAGGGCAGGGTGATCAACCAGTCGGCGAGCGTAACAGAGACCAATGCAACGATGGAACAGATTACCGTCCACATCAACAGGCTTAACGGGGAGATAGATAACCAGAGGTCAAGTCTTTCCCGCTCTTCCTCGGCGGTGGAGCAGCTTTTGGCAAATATCCAGTCGGTGACCCAAACCCTGGGCAACAATTCCAAGAACGTCGATAGGCTTACGGATGCATCGGAAGTCGGCCGTGACGGCCTCCGGGGCGTAGCCACGGATATTCAGGAGATATCCCGGGAATCGGCGGGGCTTATGGAGATCAACGCGGTAATGGAGAATATCGCAAGCCAGACCAATCTGCTCTCCATGAACGCCGCCATAGAAGCGTCCCATGCGGGAGAGGCCGGCAAGGGCTTTGCGGTAGTGGCCGATGAGATACGCAAGCTGGCGGAATCTTCGGGAATCCAGTCAAAGACTATTTCGGCGGTACTCAAAAAAATAAAGGAAGCAATCGACAAGATCACGGTCTCCATCGAAGAAGTGCAGAAAAAATTTGAAGCCATTGATGCGGAGGTAAAGACCGTATCGGATCAGGCGGAAAACATACGGGGCGCCATGGAAGAACAGAATACCGGAAGCCAGCAGATTCTTGAGGCTATGGGTCAGCTGAACAATATAACCCAGGCGGTTAAGGGCAGTTCCACAGAGATGCTTGAGGGGAGCAATGAAGTTATCCAGGAAAGCAAAAACCTGGAAGCGGTTACCCAGGAAATTACCAATGGCATGAACGAGATGGCCAACGGGGCGGACCAGATCAATATTGCAGTGAGCCGCGTCCATGAGATAAGCGGGACAAACAAGGAGAGCATCGATGTCCTGGTGCGGGAAGTTGCCCGGTTCAAGGTTGAATAATCCCCTGGAGGATATTTAAACAGCCAGAATCTTATGCAGTTTTTCGCCCAAAGCAGCGGACTCTTCCGCTGTAGGGGTGGAAGTCTGAATAAAAAGCCCCTTCCTGCCGAAAAAATCCAGGATCTTTTGGGTGTATTCAGCCAGATCCACAGGGGATCCCTTGGGGTGATCCCAATAGCAGTGCCTGAGGAAAAGGGCGGTCTTGCCAGCCGCGGCGTCCCGGATGGCGGCCCAGTTTTCGGTCTGGGGGATGGTGAAGTCCAGGCCCTTGAGGCCGGGAATCTCCATCATCACCGCCGCCACATTTGCTACATCCCCGCAAGAATGCACCACTATGCCGCCGAACTCTTTGGCGATCATGCCGTTGTACTTCACCCCGAATTCACGGTAGAGATCCGGCGAAAGGAGCGCGCCTGTATCGTCGCTCACCCTGACGCCCATTTCTCCGGGAAGGCCCCAGATTTCGTGGCCGACACTGTAGCGGTTTTTGATGCGTTTGAATTGCTCTTTGATAAAGAGGATAGTTGCCTGGGTCACTTTTTCCATGAGCACGTGAACTTCATCGGGGAACACCAGGAGGGCTTCGATAAAAGACGTATAGTCCCAGATAAGCGAAGCGGTCACCAGGGGAGAGGGAACGTTCAAAACACGGAAGGGTAAATCAGTATGAGCCTGGAGATAATCCAGGCGCTCCCATGCCCGCTTGAAATAAGGATTATTAACCGGATCGGGAACCGCAAGTTTATGCACATCGCCGGCATTTTCTTCGCGTATAAGGCACGCCGCCCAGGGATCAGCCTCGTCGTTCACTCTGTATTCGCAGCCAAAAGCCGCAGCAACGATGTTAATCCCTGTATTGGGCTTTACATTGGGAAAAGCGTAATCGTAAATGTTTTCGCGATCCTTGTGGAACTTCAAATTCCAGTCAAGCTCGTTATGGTCGTTTTCGAAAAACTCTCTGGTGGCAAGATGCACAGGCCCCACTTCAACAACAAAGGGAACTTCATCCACAGCTTCAAGCCGGGCGTTGGCTTTAATGCGGGCTTTTTTGGTTTCGATGTCCGGTTTTGCGATCATACCATTCCTTGTTAAGGGCCAAAAATCATATTGGGTATCCATAGCACCACCTGGGGGAGGAATACCAATATTGCCAATTCCAATAGCACAGCTACCAAAAATGGCAAGCTGGCTTTGGTGTACTCCTCAGGAGGGCAGCCTATGATCCCGCAGACCGTATATAAAGCCGAACCAATCGGCGGCGTCATAACCCCCAAGGTTACTATGGTCGCCATAAGGACGCCAAAATGGACAGGATCCATTCCCACGCTGGTCACCATGGGGAGGAAAATCGGGGTAAGAAGCAGGAAATTTACATTGCTGTCCACGAACATTCCGGAGATAAAAAGGAAACCCAGCATAATCAGGGTAAGAAGCTGGGGATTGTCGGTGATGCCGAATATCATATTGCTCATGGCAATGGGCAGCCTGACCCAGGTGATAGCGTAGCTGAAGGGTCCGGACATGGCAATTATCAGCATGATGGCGCCGTTGTCTTTAAACGACATAACCAGGGCTTCTTTGAATTTTGCCCAGGTTAATTCCTTGTAAACAAATTTTCCGATTATAAGGGCATAAGCCACAGCAAAAGCCCCGGATTCCGAGGGGGTAAATACGCCGAAACGTATGCCGATTATCAGTATCACCGGGAAAAGAAGGGCCCAGATGGATTCTTTGAGATTATCCAAAAGCTCTTTTACCGTGAGTTTTGGCGCGTCGGTTTTGGGAGGATCGTACCTTCTGATACGGCTTGTGATGGTCGTGGTAGTCATTAAAAAAAGCATCATCAATATACCGGGAATGATCCCGGCGGCAAAAAGGCGGCCGATTGAAACTTCGCCGATAAAACCAAAAATAATAAGCCCGAGGCTCGGCGGGATTGTGGCAGTGATAAGCGCAGTAATACAATTAACCGCGCAAATATAGCCCTTGCTGTACCCGAGGCGCATCATTTCAGGGCCGAGAATTCGGGTTTCCATGGCGGCATCGGCAGTTGCGGAACCGGAGACGCCCCCCATAAGGGTGCTCATCACTACGCTTATCTGCGCGGTTCCGCCGTACATGCGGCGGGTCACCAGCCGGGCAAGGCCCAAAAGCCGTTCGGTTATGCCCGACACATTCATCAGATTGCCCGCGAAAATAAAGAAGGGAACTGCCAAAAACGCAAATGACTGGCTCTGTGAAACTATCTGCTGGACTACGATTTCAAAGGGCAGTATGGGCGTAGCGCCGAAATAGGCCATGCCTGCAATGCCAATGACAAAGGCAATGGGCATGCCCAGTATGATAAAGACCACAAAACAAATAAGCAAAAAACTCATGGCTTCTCCTTATTTGTTGAACCCGGCGATACAGCGCCGTATCTTGAGTATTGTCGAAATGACCATAGAGGAGGCCGCAAAGGGCATACTCAAGGTTACTATTGAATAAGGTATTGGCATGGATTGGTATTTCCGTATCCACTCTGACGAAGCCAGCCTGATTCCAAAAATGATTATTACTACCAGGGCAAACAGTATTACTGCAAAAACAAATATCTCTACAGACTTCCGGAGCTTTTCGGGCAGATGACGCGTTACTAAATCAATGCCCACAAGCTGCCCGCTCCGATACGCGACATCAGCACCCAAAAAGGCTGTCCATGCCAATAGCAGCATGGCCATATCAATGTTCCATGACATGGAGATCCTGAACATCCTCAATATGGCAGAAAGGAACACCAGGGTGATAAGCAGCACAAAACCCGCCCCGGTGATAACCATTTCTGCCTTGCAGAGAAATTTATATGCTGCACGCAGTTTGCCCATGGAATCCTCTTCCTAGAGTCCCAGTTCCCTGAAAAGCCTGTCTTTCAGACCGACAGTCAATTTAAGATCGTTATTGGTGTAGAGGGAATCAATGGCCCTTTGGAATTCAGGAATACTCACTTCGGTGACAGTCATACCCTTGGATTTAAAGCCGTCGTAATACCCCTGTTCTTCCTGGGCGATGATAGCCGAATATTTGGCCGCGGCATCGTACACGGTTTTGACAAAGAGATCGCGGTCAGCCTGGGGCATACCGTCAAGCAGGGCTTTTCCACAGACGAAGCTGGACTGGAGCATGTAGTGCTTGGAGAGGGCCAGGTATTTGGTCACTTCATAGAGCCTGTAACTGTCGGCAGTGGAAGCCTGGATCTCGCAGCCATCGAGGGATTTGGCCTGGACGCCTGAATAAATATCAGTCGCGTTCACAGTGGTCTGGGCATAGCCAAGATATTTGGCAAGAGCCTGGCCGATTGCATTGCCAAAACCCCTGAGGCGGAGGCCCGAAAGGTCGGCAACCTTATTCACCGGGGTGGTTGTATAAAAACTGCGGAACCCGTTGAACATATCCGCGATGAGCACCACGCCCTGGGCTTCGAGGGCAGCTTGCCATTCTTTGTAGAGGGCGGTCTGGGGCAGTTTCTCCAAAACCTTGTAATCCGTAAGCACATAGGGGGCCATGAGGATATTGAGGTCCGGGATGTTGAACTGGCTTGCGAGGCGGCCGGGGTCAGAGGGCACCACGAGGTTGACGCCAAGGCGGGCCTGGGTTACGAGGTTGTCGGTATCGCCGGGAAGAGCGCCCGCGACGTACACTTTGACATCGAAACGGCCCGTGGCGTTAAGCGTATCCGCCACTTCCTGCATCATGCGGCTCTGGCCGGCGGTTGCGCCCTCGGTGCCTGCAAAGGTAACGGCGATTTTGGCGCCCGGCGCCCCGGCGCCTGATTGGCTGCCGCCGGCAGCAAACACGCCGGCTGCCACGAGAAGGCCGAGGCTAATGATCAACAGACTCTTTTTGGTTTTCATAATCTTCTCCATAAATATTCAAGATTCTTGTCAGATAATATCTGATATCTGGCATATTACCATGCTTGTATACCAGAGGTCAAATAAATTCGTAAAAATTTGCTTTTTTTGCTGTTTTTTTGCTTTCCCGAACCCCGTGGCTCAGGACATTTTGGGAAGGCCGCCAAAATCTACATTGTAGGAATTCTTTTCTTTTTCGGGAACAAAATAATCCGGGAATTTGCCCCGGATGAGGGCTTCTTCGGAATTCAAATTATGAAGATGCTCATACAGGGCTTTCCGGGCCTTTTCGAGGTCTTTTCTCTTCAGCGCTTTGAGTATGGTATGGTGCTGTTTTACCCTTTCGTCCGCGATACCCGAAATCCAGATGGTCAGCATGCGCACCCGGTGGTAATGTCCGCTCATGCTGCCAAGCAATTCCCAGCTTAAAGCCTGATCCGCAGCCTCAAAAAAAATCTGGTGGAAGCGATCGTCATAATTGATAAAATCGATAAAGGAATGTTTTTTAAGCGCCCCGGCCTGAAGTTCCAGAAGATCATTCAGCTCGGCAAAAGCGGCCCTGGATGCTTTGCCGATAAAAAGTCCCAGCACAGCTGTTTCAAGGCTTTCCCTAAGGAAGAATTCCTGGTCTACCCGCCCCAAATCGATGAGGGACACCCTGGTTTCCTTTTGGGGTATCACCTCCACCAGGCCTTCCTTGGAAAGATGGATAAAGGCCTCCCTTACGGGGGTACGGCTCACCTCAAAGCGCTGGGCAATTTCTTTTTCGCTGACAACCGTTCCCGGCGCAAGGTTCAGGTTGATGATGCTGTCCCGAAGGGCTGTATAAACGGAATCCTGAACACTTGAATATCGAATTTTACCGGGAGTCTGCATAATAAAAAACTAGTATACTAGTACCTTTTTGTCAAGTTTTTATTGTCTAATATGCCGAAAACGGGACTATTTCTTTTATTTCTATCCTGAAGCGGGCTGAACAGGCCCATCGGCCTCCGTCCATAAAAAAGGCGGGGAAGGTTTGGAGGGAGATAAAGCCGTGGGCTTCCTTGGGCCGGTTCCTCTCGCTGCCCTGAAGCATGGCCCGTACCGCAGCGCGGGCAGAGTCCTCAAGGGCGGTTTTCCTGATGGCAAGCCAGTCGGACATTTCCACAGGCCCGCCGAGGGGGCCGTGGCCCACAGCCTGGGCATTGCGTATCATCCCGGTTTTCCAGGCATTGATGCGCCGCAGCTGGCTCTCCCCAGGGCGGTAATCCATCCATGCCCAAAACTTCATATCCCTGAATTCGGCGTGGGTAACCCGGAGCCGGGGGTCCCCCCAGGTTATGGCCCCCAGGGGGTTGAGCTCGAAATTTTCCGGGATTTTCCTGGCCCGTTCGCCTACATCGTAATCGAAAGACCAGCCGTAGATCTGGGCAGAAAAAAACAGGGCCGCTTCTTCCAGGGCGCGCTTGTAGGCATCTTCCTTTTCAAGGGGGTACTTTTCATCGACATAAGCCCCATACACCGGTTCAAGCTCTACCATCACTTCCCCCCTCAACACTTCCTGGGCAGGAAGAACCATGGGAAAAAGAAATGAGCAGACCATCAGGATAAAGCAAAGGAACCGGGGCATATCTCCATTATCGGCGCATGGCACGCCAGGGGTTGATACCAAAACGCACAAGGAAATAAAGCCAGCCGAAGGCAAAGCCCGCAAGATGGGTAAAATGCGCCACATTGCCGCCAAGGCCGGTAACCATGAAGAAAATCTCAAGGGCTGTAAAGCCCAGGACCATCACCGGGGCGCGCAGGGGAAGGATGCCCCAGAGGTACAGAATGTTACGGGGGAAAAGGACCGCATAGGCAAGCTGGACTGCAAAGATAGCCCCGGATGCCCCCATGAGGAAAACCCTGTAGGACCCGGTGAACCAGTACACTATAAAAGAAAAGACCCCTGCCAATACCCCGGTAAGCATATAGTAAAGGAGGAATTCCGTGCTCCCCATGTAGCGCTCTACCTGGGTCCCAAAGATGAAAAGGGCCAGCATATTAAAAATTATATGGCTATAAGAAAAAGGATCGTGAACAAACATATAGGTCGCAAACTGCCACAGGTAGCCGTGAACCACCAGCACAGGATTCATGGCAAGGTAATCGGTTATATCCATAGCCCTGGGATTATAAAAAACCTTTTCCCCAAGGAAGACGAGGATATTCAGGCCTATAAGAATCAGCACCACATTGTACTGGCTATTCCTGAAAGGTTTCCTCAGAAAATTCATTTGTACCCCGCCAAAAATTTCTTAAGCCCTGCCGCAGGATCTTCCACCGGAAAATATTCAAGCCCGGCATACCCTTTATAGCCTGCATTTTCCAGCGCCTTAAAAACCCGGTTGTAATCGAGCTCGCCCCTGTCCAGTTCATTCCTGCCCGGATTTCCTGCCGCATGGATATGGGCAATTTTATTGATATTGGCGCAGGCCCGGCGTATCACGTCTCCCTCGGAAATTTGCTGATGGTAGGTGTCAAAAAGGAGCCTGGCATTTTCAGAACCCGCTTCATCGAGGATCTCAAAGCCTTCGTCGGAAGATTCAAGATACGTACCCTTATGATCCACTTTGCGGTTAAGGGGTTCAAGCAGAAGGGTGACCCCCGTGCCTTTGAGGATCGCATCGGCTTCCTTTAAGCCCTCGACAATAGCCTTGTGCTGAAAATCCCGCCTTGCCCCGGTATCCTCGCCGCTCTGGGTTATAAGGAATTTGGCGCCCATTATTTTGGCAGCAGCCACCGATTCTTTAAGGCCCTCAAGGAATTCAACGCGCCTTGATGGATCATTCAGGAAGAAATTTTTTGTACAAAAGCCCGCGCAACTTAAGCCCAGGCTGGCAGCCTTTTTGGAAAGCGCCTCAAGATCCCGGCTCTGCCACATCCAAAATTCAAAGGCGGTATATCCGCAAGCTTTAACCTGGTCCAGGGCAGCGATGCTGTCCAGGCCTTTAAAAACCGAATCGATGCATACGGAAAATTTCATGATTCCTCCATCATTTATACGACCGAAAGTATATCCTTATAATCGGAAATTGTCTCGGCATGGACCAGCCTGTCCCTCAGTTTATTGCCGCCGCTCAGCCCCGATCCCCCGCCTATGCCCTTGGTATAGGCGCAAAAGGCCCTGCGCATTTCCCTGCAAGCCGCAGCTTCGCCCAGGTCCGCAGTGAGCAAATCAAGCTGCCTAAAGGCCATGGCGAAACGTTCTTCGTAAGAGGGAGGCGTCCAGGCGCCATGTTCAAGATATTCCCTGGCAAGACGGAAGATAAACGGGTTGCCCTGGGCGCCCCGGGCAAACATCAGCGCAGCGCAGCCTGTTTCGCGGAGCATGCGTTCAGCATCCTCGGGAGAATAAAGATCACCCGAACCCGCGACCGGCATTTTTAAACGCGAAACTAAATCCGCCAGATGTTCCCAATTGCTTTTGCCGCTGTAACCCTGGGATCTCGTCCGGGCATGAAGGCACACTAACGCTGCGCCTGCCTCGACGGCGGTACGGGCACATTCATTGTAATTGATGGAAGAAGCATCCCAGCCGGAACGCATTTTTACTGTCACCGGAGCGCCGCCCAGCTTTTCGCGGGAAGCTTTTGCCACCCCCTCGACTATCCTGCCTAATTTCGCAGGATCGCGCATAAGAGCCGAACCCGCCCCGGATTTTACCACCTTGGGGACAGGGCAGCCCGCGTTGATGTCTACCACTTCCGGATGCAGGGGCTCAAGGAGCAGGGCAGCCGAATACATCACCTCCGGATCAGACCCGAAGAGCTGCACAGCATAACGGGTTTCGTTCTCGGCCCTGCGGAGCAAGGCAAAAGTCTTGGCGCCCCGGCGTATGAGGGCTTCGGAAGAAGCAAGCTCGGTATACGTCAAATCGGCCCCCAGTTCCACGCAGATCGATCTGAAAGGGCGATCCGTGTAGCCTGCGACAGGGGCGAGAAAAAGATTGCCCGAAAGGGAGAGGCTGCCTATTTTTAACGGACGGTAGAGATTCACTTACTCCCTTGGCAGGTTGAAGAAACGGCTGGAATTATCCCAAAGGGTATCCGCCATTTCTTCATCTCCCATTTCAAGCATATCTGCAAGGAAGTGGGCAGTAATGGGCAGGTATTTTGGCATATTCCGCTTGCCCCGGTAATCCGCAGGCACCATAAAAGGACTCTCGGACTCGATGAGTATGCGGTCAAGAGGGAGCACACCAATGGTCTCGTGGAGATTTTTGGCATTCCTGTAGGTCAGATTCCCTGCAAAAGAGAAATAGAGGTTGAGATCCAGGGCGCGTCTGGCATATTCGGCATCTTCCGAATAGCAGTGGAGCACGCCGCCCCTGGGCGGCAGCCTGTCCTTGAGTATCTCAATCACATCCTTGCCCGCATCCCGGTTATGGATGATAACCGGCAGATCAAGCTTGGCGGCCAGATCGAGCTGGGTGATGAAAAGCTCAATCTGGCTTTTCTTGTCGCCGAATTTACGGTAATAATCCAGGCCGATCTCCCCTACCGCAACCACCCGGGGAAGCTGGGCGCTCTGCTCTATGGTCTGAACCCAATCCTTGCCGGGGTTCTGCACCTCCGAGGGGGACACACCCACTGCATGGTACACATGGTTCGCGGACTTGAGGTTATCGTACACCTTCACAAAGTCATGAAGGCTATTGCAGATCGACACTATCCTGGTCACCTGGGCCTGGCGGGCTTCTTGTATTACTATGAGCTGCTCAATGGGATCTTCACAAATGAGCCCAATGTGAGCATGAGTATCAAAATATTGCATGCTTTTTCCAAAAGATATGTTATAGACTTTCCAAACTGGATATTTCGAGTATAGCACAGTTCCAGTGATCCGTCAAGGAAGAATTTTTTAAAAAACGCAGAAAAACGCTTGCCTTCGGGGGAATTATTTCTTATATTAGAATGCATCTCCATTATCTCCATCTTAGGCAGTTAAACATGATAAGTATCGTGGTTATTGATGATGAGATTCAGGATATAGAGAGGATAAAGTATCTGTTGCATTCTCAGGGAGATTTGGAGTTACGGGGATTTGGGAAGGACGGATATGACGCTATCAGGCTGGTGAGATCAATCAAGCCTGATATAGCGATCCTCAATATAAGCCTGGCTCTATATTGTGGGGTGGAAATATCCCACCTTTTAAAACGTGATTCTCCCTCCACCGCCATTGTGGCAATGGGCTCGCAGCTGGATATCAACCTGATAAAGCGGGTTGTGAACGAAGCCGTGGCAGCGTATATCCTGAAGGAGGATTTCAATCATTTGGCCGAGATACTCAGGAAGGTTCATGAAGGGGAATATTATTTTAACCCCCTTATATGCACCCAGGCTTTCCGCATTCTGGCCAGCCTGCTTCAGAAACCTGCTGCCGGGGACTACATACCCTCGGCCTGCAAGAAAGAAAGCGACTTCCCGGCAGGGCTCTCCAGGACTGAAATGAAGATCCTGGCTCTAATTGGCGAGGGCTATTCGGACAAGGAAATTGCAGGCAAGCTGAAGCTTAAAAACGGGACTGTCAGAAATTACATCTCCCGGATTATGCGCAAGGGATGCCTTAAAAGCCGCCCTCAGGCAATTGCGTATGCCATAAAAAATGGCTTGTCAATTTCATCGCAATAGAATTAAGATGTATGAAACAGGATTAGCGGAGGCGATATGAAAACTGTATGCGGAATAGACCTGGGAACCCAGAGCTGCAAGATCATCATTTATGATTATGAGAAAAAGACCATAGTGGATTCCGCCAGCGCGGCTGTGGACATGATTGCCGAGAATGACGGCACCAGGGAGCAGAAGGCCGAATGGTACGAGGAAGCCCTCAAAAGCTGTTTCGGCAAACTCGACAATGCTGCGAAAAAAACTATAGCCGCTGTCGGCGTTTCAGGCCACCAGCACAGCCTGGTCCCCCTGGATGCCAAGGGCAAGGCCCTCTACAATGTCAAACTCTGGTGCGACACTTCCACCCAGGCTGAGTGTGAAGAGCTGACAAAAGCCGCAGGCGGCGAGGCCAAGCTCATCAAAACCGCGGGCCTCCCCATGCGCCCTGGCTACACGGCCCCCAAGGTGCAATGGCTCAAAAATCACAAGCCCAAAGCCTTTGCGAAACTCAAGCACATCCTCCTCTCCCACGACTATATCAATTTCCTGCTGACCGGCACTTATACTGCGGAATTCGGCGATGCCTCAGGTTCCGCCCTCTTTGACGTGAGCAAGCGCCAATGGTCCAAAAAAGTCAGCGGCTACATTGACCCCTCGGTATTCGCAGCCCTCCCTCCCCTGGTTGAAGCAGGCGAATTGGCAGGGACAGTTTCCGCCGCGGCCGCCGCGCTTTACGGCATCCCCGAAGGCGCCATAGTCTCCGCAGGGGGCGGCGACAACATGATGAGCGCCATAGGCACCGGTACCGTAAGCGACGGCTTTCTCACCATGAGCCTGGGTACCTCGGGCACCCTCTTCGGTTTTTCCAAAACCCCGGTCATAGACCCCTCGGGCGACCTTGCGGCCTTCTGCTCCAGTTCCGGCGGATGGCTTCCCCTGCTCTGCACCATGAACTGCACCGTGGCCAGCGAAGAATTCCGCGCCCTTTTCGGCCTTGATGTCAAAGCCTTTGACGCCGAAGCCGCCAAGTCGCCCATAGGCGCAGACGGCGTTGCGGTCCTCCCCTTCTTCAACGGCGAGCGCACCCCGAACCTGCCCCACGGCAGGGCCAGCATCAACGGCATCACCGCTTCCAACTTCAAGCGGGAGAACCTCGCCAGGGCCGCCCTCGAATCGGCCATCTTCGGCATGCGCATAGGCCTCGAAGGTTTCAAAAAATTGGGCTTCAAGGCCAAAGAGATACGCCTCACAGGCGGCGGTTCCAAGAGCCCTCTCTGGCAGTCCATAGCCGCCAACGTGATGAACCTGCCCGTGCGGGTTCCCAAAGGCGCTGAAGCCGCCGCGCTTGGCGGGGCCATCCAGGGCCTTTGGGCGCTCGAACGGCAAAAAACTCCCAAGCTGGCTATAGACGCCATCACCGAAGCCCATGTCGCCATGGAAGGGGGCGCCACCGTCAAACCCGACGCCAAGGCGGTCAAAGCCTATAACGAGGCTTACGGAGTTTACTCGCGGTATTTAGGGGCTTTGAGTCCCCTTTATAAATAGGGAATTAATACCTAAAGGCCCTTGCGGTCATTTCCTGTTCCATCCTGGGGATTCCGTATTTTGCTGCGGTCTGCCTCCAGGATGAAACGGATTTTTTTACTTTATTCAAAATTGATTGGGCTTTTTCCGGAGAAAGGCGAAAATGTGAAATCACACTCATGGCTAAATCGAAATCAAGTGAATTATCGTCCTCTGATATATTGAGCGTAAGGCCTGTACCGGTTTCGTCAGCATTCTGCCCCAGCGGTCAGGCGACGAATCAAGAAACAGCCCGAAATTCCGTTTACCTTCCCCAAGATACTGAGGCCCTTCAAACTGCCCAATATTCGGGTCGAGCATACGAAATTCCTTATGGGCAAGCCATGCCGTATTGCCGCTAAAGGAAAAAACTTCCCGCCCCCGAACCTGTTCGAACCTCAGCGTACCGATACATTCAGGCCCGGCGTTTCCCCAATCCATATAAACATAAATTTCTTCACTCATCAGGTTTCCTCGTTTTCGAAGCCCTCTTGCCCGGCAAGAGCTTGGCATCCTGAAGCTTCCGCCCAAGGATATCGTCCTCTGCCACCTTCAAAAGGTCCCGGTCAAGGCCAAGGACAAAGAGAACCTTGAGGTAAGCCCCCATAGCCACCCCCGGATCACCTCTTTCGATTTTGTAGAGAGTAACCCGGCTGATACCCGCCCTTTCGGCTGTCAACTCAGAGGAAAAATCCCGGCGCAAACGAGCAAATTTGATGTTTTCCCCAAGTGTATTGAGTATCTTTTGCTGCCTGGGGAATAGAATACTTTTTGGCTTACCCATAATGTTTATATTAGTATACTATAATCCCATTTTTTGTCAATATATATAAACATTATATTTCAAACAGCGTCAGCTTCATTTGGGAATTGCCTCCCTTGTTTTTACTTTATCTTAGTAATAAGGTTAATCCAACAGGAGTTATAATGACCATTTTCGAAGCCTTGATCCTGGGTGTAGTTCAGGGGATAACTGAATTCCTGCCTGTGAGCAGTTCGGGGCATTTGGTTTTGCTTCAAAAAATATTCGGAATTACCGAGTCGGCTCTGCTTTTTGACACCATGGTTCACGTTGGAACCCTTGTTGCGGTGTTCGCAGTGCTCTGGAAGGATATTTGGGCTATACTAAAGCGTATTTTTCAGCCTTTGACCCTCTATTTGATTATCGCTACCCTTCCTGCAGTGGTTTTTGCCCTCCTGTTCAAGGATAAAATCGAAGGAGCCTTCGCTTCGGGGGGCTTTTTGGGTTTTGCCTTCCTTGCAACGTCGATCTTGCTGGTGGCTTCCGAGCTTCTTTTCCGCAGGGCCGGACCAAACAAGGCGGGAGAAGGCGGAAAACCCCGAACCCGCGAGTCCATGACCTGGCTTGACGCCCTGATCATAGGCCTACTCCAGGCTGTCGCCATTATCCCTGGTGTTTCCCGCTCCGGCTCCACCCTTTCAGGTGCACTTTCCCGCAAGCTGGATCGCGATTTCGCCGCACGTTTTTCCTTCCTCCTTTCGATTCCGGCAATCCTTGGCGCCCTGGTGCTCCAGGTGAAGGATTTGGCGGGGGGCGCGCCTGCCGGGGCAAGCGCGGACGGGGGTATTGGCGTCGGCGCCATTGCAGCGGGAACCATAGCTGCCGCGATAGTGGGATTTTTCTCGGTACGGTTTATGCTCAAGATCGTGAAGGAACGTTCGCTGTTTGGGTTTGCGGCGTATACTGCGGCGCTGGGGGTTTTAGTACTGGTTGACCAGTTTGGGACCCATTTGTTTTTCTAGAGCAGTTCATTTTCCCCCAGGTATCAATTCAAGAATTTCCTTTATCGGCATACAGAGTTTGTCTGCTTCAAGCGCCCGCTCGTTCTCCAGTATAGTCCGCGCCGCATTCATCATTGCCGGATAAGAAGCCCTGAGCATGTGGTTAGCATAAATAATAATTGACGCTCCCCATTGGCAAAGTTCCTTTTCTAAAAACTGATTATAAGAAGTAGGAACAAGAACCAGCGGTACCTTTTCGTATTCGGCCCGGAACTTCAGGCAGAACTCGCGTATATCGCTGCCTGATTTTTCTTTACTGTGTATCATGATGCCGTCAGCCCCGGCCGCGACAAAAGCCCTGGCGCGTTCAAGGGCGTCAGAAACCGGGAAGCCTGCGATGAGGCTTTCAAGGCGGGCTATGATCATGAAGTCACGGGTTACCTGGGCGCGTTTTCCTGCGCTGATCTTTTCACAGAATTCGGGGATGGGGCAGAGTTCCTGGATTACATCGGTGCCAAAAAGTGAATTCTTTTTAAGGCCGATTTTATCTTCGATGATAACTGCCGAAATACCGTTCCGTTCCAGGGTACGGACAGTAAACACGAAGTGTTCGCTCTTGCCGCCTGTGTCGCCGTCAAAGATGATGGGCTTGGTAGTACATTCGAGGATATTGGTGAGATCCTGCATACGGGTAGTGAGGTCAACGGCTTCGATATCGGGCTTACCCTTGCTGGCGGAGTCGGTGAGGCTTGATGACCACATACCGTCAAAACTGCGGAGGCCGTCTTCGCTTTGGATTTCGAGGTTTTCGATGATGAGACCCGAGAGGCCCGAGTGGGCCTCCATAATTCGTACTATTGGTTTTATTTCGAGGAGACGCCGTAATGTTTTAAGCCTGATATCCGGGGTGGTGCCTATGGCGCGCATGGCTTCGCTTAAAGCTGAGGAGTTCACACCCTGGGTGTAGGGGATCTCGATAACTTCACCGCCCAGTTCCTGCATTGCTGCATAGACATGGCCGCGCTCTTTACTCAAGGGACCCGATTTCCAATCATCGCCGTGGATAATGGCATCGGGTTTATACTTTTTCAGATTGGGTACATAGCTCCATTCTTCCTGGGGTACTACCCTGGATACGCCCTTGATGTTCTCTACCACTTCGAGACGCTGTTCCCAGGTGAGGTAGGGGAGGCGTTTGTGGGCGGCAATTGCAGAATCTGTGAGGAGGCCCACAAGTACCTGCCCGTGTTTTTGAGCTTCCCTGATAATGTTGATGATGCCCGGGTGGATGATATCGCCCCGAAGCCCCAAATAAATTGTTTTCATGCTAAAGTCCTTATAATGTTTGAATGTAATCTTCCAGAATTTTGACAAAGGCCGTCATTTCTTCCGGCTGTATATCCCCGATATTGGCAATTCGGAATGTGTTGGCGTCAGAGAGTTTGCCGGGATAAATAGTAAAACTTTTACTGCGGGCAAGATCGTGGAGCGCATCAAAAGAATATGCAGGAGATGCAGGATCGATGATGGCAGTAATAAGCTTAGACTGGGCTGCTTCGGGAACCAGCATGGAGAGGCCCAATTTTTTTACCGTTTTGACAAGTATGTCCCAGCAGGCGGAATAACGGATATAACGCTTTTCTATTGTTTCAATCTTTGCCTCAATAATTGCCTGGCGCAGGGCATAGAGGGTCTGCACAGGCGGGGTAAAGCGGGTTTGTTTGGTCTTCTTGAAGCCGTTGTATTGATCCTGAAGGTTAAGGTAATAGTTCCGCATGGGGTAAGCGCTTATCTGTGCAAGAGCTTCCTTGCGGCAAAAAACCAGGGCAGCGCCGGCCATACCCTGAATGTTTTTGTTTGAGGTTGAGGCCATAAAATCAAAGCCATCCCTGTCCATGTCGATGGGAATAGCCGCAAAGGCGCTGACTGTATCTACAATGGTGGTAATTCCGTGTTCATGGCAAAAGCGGCAAAGTTCGGGCGCGGGGTTAAGCAGGCCCGTAGTGGTTTCGTGGTACACAATGGCAAAATGGGTAAAAGCGCCTTCTATAAGCTTTGTTTTAACCGCTTCTGTATCCAGGGGCTTAAAACCTGAACTTTTAAAGACTTCAAAATTGAGTTTATACACCTTGGCGATTTTGGCAAAACGCTCGCCGTAAGCGCCGTTATCGACGATGAGGAGCTTTCCCTCATCGGGAACACAGGATGAAATCATCACCTCGTCGGCGGCGGTGCCTGAACCGCCGAAGAGTACGGTTTCCACCCTGCCTGGTTTGCCTGCCATAAGGGAAAGCTCGGTGCAGATCCACTCCATGAGATTGCCGAATTCTTTTTCCCTGGGACATATATCTGCGCAGATTTGGGCATACTTAACGCTGTCGCTTGTGGTAGCAGGACCCGGATTAAGGAGAACCTCACGCCTGACGCTGCGGAGGCCTTCGGCTTCCTGTATCAGGGGGTAGAGATCTTGTTCGGTTTTTTGGGCAGCGGCACCGGTTTCGATTTTTCCCCAAAGGAGTGTTGCGATTTTCCTTGTTACAGCTTGAGACGGAATCTCCATTTTTGGGTACATTTTTTCCAGGGCTGAATTTTGCAGTTTGGCAATGCCTATGGGTTCACCTGAACCGGAAGCAAGCTGCACATCAGGACGAGCCTCGTTGATAAGGACGTGGAAGGCTATGGCGTCAAAAAGAAGGCCGCTCCGCAGGAAGAGAAAATCACCTGAAATTTGGAAAGCGCCGGTGGTAATTACGATACCAGGATAACGGGATTTCAATTCAGCATAGCCTGCCGCAGAATCTGCATGTACCACAATGAACATCTCCTCTATTCCCGAGGCGAAGAGTTTGCGGACAGTGTGTTCAATTAAAGGTATTCCGCCGATAGTGCAAAAATCCATTTCTCCTGACAGTAATACTGCGTATCTAATCATTATAACTCTCCCCTTAAAAAATCCATTAAAGCTTTTTTATTTGTTTCAGGACTTGTACCGGGCCGGCCCAGGTCCGCCCTGTTGCCTTTGCGTATACGCACTTCGATAAAAACAGGACCTTTACGTGCAGTAAAAAGGGCGCGAAGTTCCTCCCGGGTATACACACGATGGGCTTCCGGGTATCCCGCTGCAAGAGCCATGGCGCAGAGGTCAACTTTGAAGCCTATAGTAGGCTGGCCCCCCACTGAATCATGGGCGCCGTTGTTCAAAACAATGTGGCGCAGATTGGAAGGCTTACAGGTACCTATAGTTCCCAATACACCCAGGTGCATTAATACTGCGCCGTCACCGTCAAGGCAGGTAATGGGAATCTCCCTTCTCTGCATGGCTGCAGCGAGGGCCAATGAAGAAGCGTGGCCCATGGAACCTACGGTAAGAAAATCCCGTTCGTGGCCCATACGGTGCTTTTCCCGCAATTCGTACAATTCCCGTGAAGCCATGCCGGTAGTGGTAAAAAAGGCCTCCTCCGGGGGTGATGAAAGAATTATCTCCTCAATGGCTTCTTCGCGGGTCAACTCAACAGCCGGATATTCTTCAGTATGCGTTAATGTATAAGGAGTAAAGGTGTCTTTCTTTACGACAAAGGCGTAAGGGCCGCCATTTTTTTCCAAAGACGCATAGCACGCGTCAAGCTGATCGTTCAAATCAGCTTCATCGCGTGTAAGAATGGCATAGGGTATTTCCATGGCCTCAAGCAAAGCGCAGGTAACTTTGCCCTGTTTGAGATGCTGGGGTTCGTCCTTAACCCCAGGTTCACCCCGCCAGCCAATCATAAGGATCAGGGGAATACGGTAAACCAGGGGATCGGTCAGCGAAAGGAGAGGATTCACCGCGTTGCCTATCCCCGAATTCTGCATATATACCAAGGGGATTTTTCCGGTTCCAAGGTGAAAGCCCGAGGCCAGGGCAACGGCGGATCCTTCGTTAACCGCAATAATGTGGTTATCAGCTTTAGCATGATCGGTTATGTAGGCGCAGAAATTTTTCAAAAGCGAATCAGGAACACCGGTAAAAAAATCCGTCCCCCTTTTTACAAGCTTATCAAAAAGATTACCAGGATCTATCATTTTATTCCTCTTGCTATCATGTTCATTTTCAATAGTCATACCATAAAAAATGAACATAGTCAACCAGGGCTCTAAAGCCTCCATAGCCGAAAAGCTTGATTTCGAGTATCATGTTTGGGTGAATTATCAAACCCTCAACCTTGAAAGAGCACAGTTATGAGCGAATTCCTCAGATCCCTGCCTTTTCAGCAACTTGACGTGCCCTGGAAATGGGCTGCCTGGATAGTTTTGGGACTCTGCATCGGCCTTTCGAAGGCAGGTTTCACCGGCATCACCGCAATAATCTTTCCAATTATTGCCATCATTTTCGGGGCCAAGGCGTCCACCGGCCTCAACCTGCCCCTGCTCTGCTTCGCCGATGTGCTGGCAGTTATCTACTATAACCGCCATACGGAATGGAAATATATCATCAAGCTCCTCCCCTGGACATTGGCAGGCTTTGGCCTGGCTCTTTGGGTGGATACTCTCGTGCCGGTTCAGGCTTTTAAGTACCTCATGGGAGGCTGTATTCTGGCTGGCCTTATTGTCATGATCTGGAACGATCGCCGGGGAAAAGACGCCCCTGCCCCCTCATCCTGGTGGTTTTCGGCCCTCTTCGGCATTGCCGGGGGCTTTTCCACAACTATCGGGAACATCGCAGGGCCCATCATGTCGGTATTCCTCCTCTCCATGCAGCTACCCAAGAACAGCTTCGTGGGCACTTCGGCCTGGTTCTTTCTCATAGTGAATTATATAAAACTGCCTGTGCAGGTCTTTTTATGGAAAAATATCACCCTGGATGTGCTGGCCCTGGACCTGACCTTGATCCCATTCATTTTGATAGGCGGAATAGTGGGGGTTGTCAGTATTAAGAAGATTTCAGAGTCCCTATACCGGAAGGTTATCGTAGTTCTGACCCTGGTTTCCACGATTTTCCTATTTATTTAGGAAAATTAAAAAAAACGTTGTTTTTTTAAAGATTTTTGTTGACGATTGGGTACAAAAATAAGTATTTTTCAATGAGAATATAATTAGTTTCGATAGGAAGTATTAATGTCAAAGCACAGCCACAACCCCGGTCCAGAGGAAGGGGTCAAGAAAGAGGAAGCCGCCCCCCAGGCAGAAGCAGGGGCTTCGGGAGCCGCAAACGGGGCAGATGCACCTGGCGGAGAAACTGGCCAGGCCGCCGCGCAAGATCAGGGAGCTGTGTCCGGCAACGCCCAGGCGGCCCCCGAAAAGCCGCTTACGCCGGAGGAGAGAATCGCAGCCCTGGAGATACAGCTGGCCGAAGCCAACGATCAGTACCTCCGCAAGGCTGCGGATTTCGAGAATTTCCGCAAGCGCATGGCCAGGGAAAAGCAGGAGGCCATAGACTTTGCCAATCAGAGCCTCCTCATGGATCTGATTCAGACCATGGACGATTTTGACCGGGCCATCAAGGTCGCGGAAGGCATGGCCCAGTCCACGCCGGAATTCGCAAGTTTTTACGAGGGCGTCTCCATGATCGAGAAGCGCCTTTCGACCCAGTTGGACAACAAGTGGGGGCTTAAGCGTTTTGATTCAGAGGGCCAGCCCTTTGATCCCAACCGCCACGAGGCCATTATGATGGAGAAATCCGCGGAAGCCAAAGAGGCAACAGTTGCCCAAGACCTGATTAAAGGGTATACCTTGAAAGATCGCGTTATCAGGGCAGCAAAAGTAAAAGTAATTATGCCGGAATCAAATTAACCGGAAAATAAATTATAGGATTAAGAGGAGCATACTATGGGTAAGATAATTGGAATCGACTTGGGAACAACAAATTCCTGCGTGGCAGTCCTGGAAGGGGGCGAGCCGGTGGTCATTCAGAATTCCGAGGGGGGCCGCACCACTCCCTCAATCGTGGGATTCACCAGCAAGGGCGAACGGGTGGTAGGCCAGCCTGCAAAAAACCAGATGATCACCAATCCCGAAAACACCATTTACTCGATTAAGCGGTTCATGGGCCGCCGTTACTCCGAGGTTACCAGCGAGATAAAGCTGGCGCCTTACCGGGTGAAGGAGCAGGGCGACGACGTGCGGGTGGACATTGACGGGAAGCTCTATTCCCCCCAGGAAATTTCCGCCTTCACCCTTCAAAAGATGAAGAAAACCGCCGAGGACTATCTGGGCGAAGAAGTTACCGAAGCGGTCATCACGGTTCCCGCCTACTTCAACGATGCCCAGCGCCAGGCCACCAAAGACGCGGGGAAAATCGCCGGCCTTGAGGTGAAGCGCATCATCAACGAGCCTACGGCGGCGTCACTTGCCTTCGGCTTCAACAAGGATTCAAAGAAAGAAAAGACCATCGCGGTCTACGACCTGGGCGGCGGCACCTTCGACGTTTCCATCCTGGAACTGGGCGAAGGGGTCTTTGAAGTAAAATCCACCAACGGCGACACCCACCTGGGAGGCGATGATTTTGACCGCCGCGTCATGGAATGGCTCATTGCCGAGTTCAAGAAAGATTCGGGCATTGATCTGGCTCAGGACCGCATGGCCCTCCAGCGTCTGCGCGAAGCTGCTGAAAAAGCCAAGATCGAACTTTCGGCTATGCAGACTACGGAGATCAACCTGCCCTTCATCACTGCCGATGCAAGCGGCCCCAAGCACCTTCAAAAAACCCTTTCCAGGGCAAAGTTTGAACAGATGGTGGAAGACCTCCTCAACAGGTCAAAAGACCCCTGCGTTAAAGCCCTCAAAGACGCGGGCCTCAATGCAGACCAGATCGACGAAGTTATCCTCGTGGGCGGTTCAACCCGTATCCCCGCGGTTCAGCAGATCGTAAAGGATCTCTTTAAGAAGGAACCCAACAAGGGCGTTAACCCTGACGAAGCGGTCGCCATAGGCGCGGCTATTCAGGGCGGTATCCTTGGGGGCGATGTAAAAGACGTGCTGCTCCTGGACGTTACCCCCCTCTCGCTGGGTATCGAAACCCTGGGCAGCGTCATGACCAAGCTCATCACCAGGAACACGACCATTCCTACCCGGAAGAGTCAAATTTTCTCCACTGCCGCCGACGGCCAGACCGCGGTGTCCATACACGTGCTTCAAGGCGAACGGGAAATGGCGAACCAGAACCGCACCCTCGGACGCTTCGACCTCGTGGGCATTCCGCCTGCGCCCCGGGGAGTTCCCCAGGTCGAAGTTACCTTCGACATCGACGCCAACGGCATAGTCCACGTATCCGCCAAGGATCTCGGCACCGGCAAGGAACAGAAGATACGCATCGAAAGTTCTTCGGGCCTTTCTGACGGCGACATAGACCGCATGGTCAAAGAAGCGGAACTCCACGCCGAAGAGGACAAGAAGGAACGCGAAAAGGCGGAAGTCCGCAACGAAGCCGACAACATGGTCTACTCCACGGAGAAGAACATCAAAGACCTGGGCGACAAGGTGAACGCCGCCGATAAGGCCAAAGCCGAAGAAGCCATCGCCGATCTCAGGAAGGCCCTGGAAGGCACGGATCTCGAAGCCATCAAGGCCAAGAGCGAGGCCCTCAAGCAGATTTCTTACAAGATCGCGGAAGAGGTCTACAAGCAGACCGGCGCCCAGCCAGGCGCGGGCGGCCCCGGCGATGCAGGTCAGGCAGGCCCCGGAGCAGGCGGCCCCGGCAACGCATCCCAGGGCAACGGCGGCAATACCAAAAGCGCCGAAGATGCAGACTACGAAGTGGTAGATGACGATAAATAGCAAAATCAAAACAAAGTTTTGATTTTGCTTTGGGAGAATCTGCCGGAGGCAGATTCTCCACACTTTTTTACAGGGTGATACAATGGCCAAGCGCGATTACTACGACATATTAGGCGTTCAAAAGGGCGCCTCTAAAGACGACATAAAAAAGGCTTACCGCAAGCTGGCCATTCAGTATCACCCTGACAAAAATCCGGGGAACAAGGAAGCCGAGGAAAAATTCAAGGAAGCCACCGAGGCGTACGAGATACTCGGGGACGATCAGAAACGCCAGGCCTACGACCAGTTCGGTTTTGCCGGTGTCGAAGGCATGGGTGGCGGGCCCCAGGATTTCTCGCAGACTTTCAGAGGCTTCGAAGACATCTTCGGAGACATGGGTTCTTTCGGGGGTATCTTCGAAAGCCTCTTCGGCGGAGGCGGCCCCGGAGGCGCAGGCGCCAGGCGCGGGGGAGGTCCGAGGCAGGGAGCAAATCTCCGCTACGACATTGAGATTCCTTTCAAAGACGCAGTCTTCGGCACCAAGGTCGAAATTCAATATACCCGCAACGATTCATGCTCGGTCTGCAAAGGCTCGGGCGCCGCCAACGGAGCGGGCAGAAAAGTCTGCCCCACCTGCCAGGGTTCAGGCCAGGTACGCCGCAGCTCGGGCTTTTTCTCGGTGGCTCAGCCCTGCCCTTCCTGCGGAGGCGAAGGCTACATCATCGAAAAGCCCTGTACCGAATGCGGCGGTTCGGGAACCCAGAAAAAACGGCAGAAGATCATGGTTACCATCCCATCAGGGGTGGAAAACGGTAAACGAGTAGCCATACCCCGCCAGGGCGATGCAGGGCCGGCCGGCGGCCCTCCGGGGGATCTCTATGTTTTTATACGCGTAAAGGCCCACGAATATTTTGAACGCCAGGACGAGGATCTATACTGCGCGGTTCCCATCTCCATAACACAGGCTGCTTTAGGTGCGGAAATACAAGTCGCCACTCTCGAAGGCAAAACCATCAAGGTTAAAGTCCCCCCAGGCATACAAAACGGCAAACTGCTTCGCATACGCGACGAAGGCGTGCCGATTCAGGGACGCAGGGGCAATCTCTATATCAAGCTCATGGTTCAAATCCCTGTAAAACTTTCCAAGCGGGGCAGGGAACTCATGGAGGAGCTTGCGAAAGCCGAGGGGGAGAACAGTACTCCAAAACCCATATCCCTGTCGGAACTGTCTGAACAATGATCATAGGGATAGATATAGGCAGTACCACCACCAAGGCAGTTTCCATTGAGGCCGGCAAGGTACTAAAAATGATAAAAACCACCGCCTCCGATGCGCTGACTTCCGCCACTGGCGCTTTTGGCAAAATGATAGTCGAGAACAATATCAGGATGCCGGACATCCAGGGAATCAGGATCACCGGCGCGGGATCTACCAAAATCAACAATGACCTTTTCGGCATCCCCACCAAACGGGTGGAAGAGATTACCGCCATCGGTATTGGCGGCATGTTCCTCTCGGGGCAGGACAATATCGTCATCGCCAATATAGGAACAGGGACCGCCATCATCGAGGCAAAGAAGGACAAAATTTCTCATCTGGGAGGTTCAGGGGTCGGGGGCGGCACCATCCTGGGATTGGCAAAAAAACTGCTTATGATGTCCGGCTTTAGCGATGTTATGGAATTGGCAAAGTCGGGGAACCTGAACCAGGTGGATCTTCTTATGGAAGATATCATGGAAACGGACATCAGCTTTTTAAACAAGGAATCCACAGCCTCCAACTTCGGCAAGATGCTGGACACCGCCCGGAACGAGGATATTGCCCTGGGAATCCTCAACCTGGTGTATCAGGTTATCGGCATGATGTCGGTCTTTGCCGCCCGGAGCCGGAACATAGACCAGGTTATCGTTACCGGCAGCGGCAGCAACAATCCCATCGGCAAAAAAATTCTGTCCGAAATTACCAAGATGCATTCCGTGGCCTTTGAATACCCTCCGGATGCAGAGTATACTACCGCTATCGGAGCGGGGCTCCATTAAAGAAGGGGAATGATCATGACAAATACCGTATTGGGCCGCACAGGCCTCACCATTAACAGGGATGCCTTCGGCGCACTGCCCATTCAGCGGGTGGATATAGCCACAGCCGGTAAGATCCTGTTCAAAGCCCTTGACGGGGGTATCAACTTTTTCGACACTGCCCGGGGCTACACGGACAGCGAAGAAAAAATAGGCGCTTCCATTGCAAAACGGCGGGGCGAATTCATCCTGGCAACCAAGACGCCCTCCAAAAATGCCGAAGGCTTTTGGAAGGATCTCGAAACCAGCCTGGGCAAGCTTAAAACCGACTACATCGACATCTACCAGTTTCACAACCCCGACTTTATCCCCAAGCCGAATGACGGTACCGGCCTTTACGAGGCCATGACAGAGGCAAAAAAGCAGGGCAAGATACGCTTCATCAGTATCACCAACCACAAATTGAATCTGGCAAAAGAAGCGGTGGAAAGCGGCCTGTACGATACCCTGCAATTCCCCTTTAGCTATCTCTCCAACGATACCGACATAGCCCTTGTCAAACTCTGCGCGGAAAAGAACGTGGGCTTCATCGCCATGAAAGCCCTGTCGGGCGGCCTCATCACCGACATATACGCTGCCCGGAACTGGATGGCCCAATACGCCAACGTGGTTCCCATCTGGGGCATACAGCGGGAAACTGAGCTGGATCAGCTCCTGGAAGCCATGAAGCAAACTTCCCCATTAACCCCCGATCAGAAAGCCAAAATCGCCAAAGACCGCGAAGAACTGGCAGGCGATTTCTGCAGGGGCTGCGGTTACTGCCTCCCCTGCCCGGCGGAGATAACCATCAACATCTGCGCCAGAATCAATCTCCTTTTAAAGCGGGCCCCTGAAGCCCAATGGGTCTCGGAAACCTGGCAGCAGAACATGGCCAAAATCGAAAACTGCCTCCACTGCGGCCATTGTACCGACAACTGCCCCTACGGCCTCGACACTCCGGCGCTGCTCCAAAAGAGCCTCAAAAACTACCGGGAATTTGTTTCGAGCCGCCAGGTGAGGGTATAGTTCCACTTCTCGGGGAATTGGTCGGAGGCAATTTTCAGTCCCACTCTTCCCCATTTGCCGGGCTTTACCGAAGCATTAACGGCAATGTCCCAAATGTTTTCTTTCTCAGCCTTTATGGTATAGCCTGTTTTAGCACTGATACTCACAATGCCTTTGCTCCAGTTCAATTCCCCCCCGGCCTTGAAAGATTCAAAAGTTTCAAAAGCCGGCGGCAGGGGGAAGGGAAGCGGGTTTTCATCAACGTCAAAAATGGAACGGCCATGCAGGGCGCCCGATAAAGAAGTTCTCCATGAGCCAAAGTTGAAGCCAGCCATAACCTGAAGGGAATCTTCAGTCTTGAGGGGAACCCTGGCGTCCCTGCTCAAAGCAAGGGACGCGCGGCTAAAATGGAACAAGAGCCTGTTTTTTGGCGATGGCGCCGAGGGCCTAAAGTAGATTGAAGCTTCGCCCCGATTAAAAATTTCCCCAAACCCCGGAGACCGGAAAACCGTGTCAAAACGGAAAGACCCCGAACGCACCCAGCGGCGTTCCAGGCGCGAAGCCATCCTGAAACCCGCGCCAGGCGCCGCGCCGCCCCTGTCAACATAACGGCTTCCCGCTGCGTCCGCCGCCAGGGAAAACCTCCAGGGCTTGTCCCCTATCCTTATAGCAGCATTCCCGTACATATCCCTGCCAAAGGCAAAAGCTTCGGAAAGCGCCAAATCCGAGGCCAGTCCGAAATTTTGCGTGTTAAAAGCAGCGCCAAAAGCCCAAAACCTGAAATCCCGTTCAGGCAGGGGCGGGGCGGCAGAAAACCAGCCCGAAGCCTTGCGGGCAGCCAATTCCTTTTGGGTATAAAAGCCGTCAAAGCCAAGGCTGTAGTTGTCCCCCCAATTCGTTTCAACACCAAAGCCAAAAGCAGGGTTAAGATCATCATCAATCCGGGTCGAAGCATAACCGGAAAAATGCCCCCACTGGGGCAGCCCCAGGTAAAGGCAGGTTTCGCTTTCTTTTGAGGAAGACGCCTCGGTTTTGAGTTCGCTCATGGCAGGCTTGCGTTTCTCCACAAAAGGCGCCGACTTAACCCAGACATTGCGTATCCTTGCAGGGAGACCCTCCTCGTCAAGCACACCCCTCAAGAGCCTGCCCTTCCCAAGAAAGGAACCAACAGGGCCCGAACCATCATAGTAGATGCCAAAGCCAGGGGTAAAAATCGGCGCCCTGGCGTCATCAGGGGGAAGCACCCGCTTGTCCACAGCCTGGACACGGAGAAGGAGGCCAAGGTTGGGAAGCCCGAAATTGAAATCCCCCCGGTTAGCCAGAGTTCCCCCGGCAAAAATATCTTCCCCGGAGAAAGCCTCCTGGTTTTCCGCCTGTCCGGCAGCCCTGAAGCTGTTGGCCCAGGAGCCCGACCAGAGCAAGCCCCAGGTAAAGGAGGGTTCGGCGGATGCGATCTCAAGGCAAAATGGCAAAAACAGCAATAATAGAATTCCCTTGCGCATATACCCTATATGGCATTGGGATGCAGGGCGCTTTGGTTTTTGCCCGCTTTTTTTTAAATTTCATTTAAATTATCATAAATTTGTTATGGAATTTGAAATTCTCCGCCTCCACCTTGCAGCCCCCCTTGTTTTCGCTTCCTGCGAAGGCGCGGAAATTCAACCGGATCCTTTTGCGCAGATTGAAGGGGGCAGCGAATCCCTTTTCTGTTTTGGACTTGAACCTTCTGAAAGCCTGAAGTTTGAACCCGATTTAGCAAGGCTTCTGGGCGATCCAGAGACCGAAAAAAACACTCTTCTCCCCGCCGGACTGTATATGTTTTCCCAAATGCGTCAAAGGTTGAAAAGGGAGGAAATTTTGGAAATGGCAGCGGAGATTCAAAAAGAGGCGCTTTGGCAGCGATTGATACTCGAACCCCGGCTTTACCTCCGTTATCTGCACGAAGACGGCCGGGGGGTGACCCAGGTTTTTAGGCCTTTTAAAGAAGCTTCGGAGGATTAGAGGCGCAGGGCTTCTACCATGTAGCGGATGTCATAATCCCCGCCGTTCTGCTTTTTCATCTCGATGACAAGAATCATGGAGCCGTCCTGGGGGGCTATCATCACCTTCCTGATGCGGTAGGCCGCGATCTGGGGGCGTTTCAGCTGGGGGGTGCCCACTGTGTAGGACCTCCGGGTGCCGTCTTTATTGGTCCGTTCAAGGTTGATATAGAAAGAGGACTTGAGGGTTTCGCCGGAGCCTTCGACTGTAGGCACAAGGGTCGCTTTGTAGGAAGACCCGGACTCGAAATCGCGGAATTCCACGGAATCCAGGGGGCTTGCCAGAGGGCCGTCCAGGGATATGTAGAGAGGCTGGCCCTGGAGCAGGAAATTCACCTTGTAGCGGTCTACAATGGCTGTGTTCCTGGTGATAATGCGGTAAAGGGCGCCTGAGCCATCCTGGCCTGCCACAACCGGAGCATCGTGGGCATAAGTGAATTTCCCGCCTGAAACAAAGTTGTTCCGGGGCACGTCAACCACGAAAAGGTCGGCCCAGGGCTTAAGGCTTGCGATCTGAACCCCGTATTGGGCGAACATATAGGTCTTGCCATCGGGAGAAAAGCCGAGATCAACAAATGTGGCGGTATCCCCTGCCCAAAGGGCAGCGCCAAAAGTAAGGCTTATTATCAGAACGCAAAGCATTTTCTTCAACATGGGGTTCTCCTCTTTATAACTATCGGAAGAAAAGCTCAAGTCTTGAGCCTTGTACCCGAATAGTCTATGCTGTGAGCATGACCTTGTCGGTTCGGAATAACTGCTTTAAAGCAGGCATAATTGTCTCGGCCCTGGCCCTCGTATTGATTGCGGCTTCGGCCTATCTGGCTTTCCCTGCCTACCCTGATGCCGCAGGGGAAAGCGCCCGGCGTGCCTCGGGACTCTTCCAGGGCATCGCATCCGATTTGCTGGAGGGCAATCCATACGCGCCCTTTATATCCATGCTGGCGGCAGTGTTTTATTCCCTTATAAGCCTTACGCTGATTTACTATTTTTTTGAAAAAACCCAGTCCCCGGAGATTTTCTATGTGGCCCTTTTTGTCATGTCCCTGGCTTTCGAATTCCTGCGGATTATGGTGCCCCTTAGCATCGCCATGGAACTCTCCAATATATACCTGCTCTGGACCTCCCGGGTCCTGGTTTTTGGGCGTTATTTCGGCCTTTTTTCGCTCTTTGCCGCCTCGATCTGCGCCTCGGGCCTGGAGATACAAAAACAGCAGAATGTGATCTTTGTCATTATTGCCGCCGCCCTGATCATTGCCCTGGGCATACCCATAGACGGCCTTTCGTGGGATTCTTCCCTGGCCATGCTCCTGGGCTTTCCCGGAATGTTCATAGTTGTAGAAACAGGCGTACTCCTCATCACCGTGGCCAGCTTCTTGGTTTCTTCCTATACCAGGGGGGTAAAAGAATATGTTTTTGTAGGATTGGGGACCCTTCTCGTCTATGCGGGCAGAAACATGCTCTTGCACGCTGATACCTGGGCAGTCCTGATGCCTGGGCTCTTCATCCTGGCAGCAGGAACCTGGTTCATCTGCACATGGCTGCATAAGGTGTACCTTTGGCTATAGGAAGGCTTGAACAGCAAAACCCACTGCTATGGGCAGGGCAAGGTTGTCGTAATCTTCAAGGGGAAGAACTTCTACAAGGGTAGCGGTGATGGCAGCAGCCAGGGTTATCTGGATGCTGCCCGAAACTTTGATAGCCGCCATAAAAACCGCGATAAAACAGGCCATGGAGCCTTCGATGCTCTTTCCCAGCATGATTGAAGGCCGGTGAACCCCAAAAAACTTGCCTATAAGGCTTGCAAAGCCGTCCCCAAAGGCCAGCGCATAGATGGCAATAGACGCCGCAGGCGAAGGGTAGAGCAGAAGGGCCAGAAGGGCCCCGAGGCCCAGGGTTACAGGCCCCAGGACAAAATGGCCCCTATCCCGGGACCGCGAAGCAATGCTGGTAAGGGAAGAAACAAGGGGCACCTTCACCCCCAAAAGGCGTAAAGTTTCGAAACAGGCATAGAGCAAAGTCCCTGCCGCAAGGATTGCCACAGTAAGCGGCTTGCTTACAGCAGCCATGGTGGGGCTTAAGGCAATGAGAAAATGTATGCTTTTACGTATACATTCTGTTTTTAGCTCCCTTGCGCTTGGCAGCACATGGAAACGCAAATCGCTCATGTGAATATTATATCAAGTTTCATAATAAAAACCAATCAGCTATGGCAGCCCCAATGAGGATAACCGTCCGGGCGGTCAAGGCGGCGCAGAACCAGGGAAGACCTTCCCGGGAATCCGCCAGGCAGCAACAGGCGAATCGTATAACGCAAGCCTACAGCGGGCAAAATTCGTATTTTTCTCCATTTTTGAAAGTTGTTGACAAATTATCTGCATTTGCTATAACATTTTATACCGTAGTTAACGGGGGAAAATATACCAGGGTCAGAGTATATAGGACCTTATCCGCCGCATACCTATGATCATAATTACAGGATTGAAGTTTTTGCCCTTAGGCAAGCACCCGGAACCAGCATTGGAATTTTTGATCAGCCAAATAATTATACAAACACGGTGAACCAATTGAACAATGCCGACGGTGGCAATAATATAATTGGCAGGGGTCATATAATCGGTAAATATAAATATGGCGATAATAACCTATAGCATCATCACCGTACGCAACGGTCA
Source organism: Leadbettera azotonutricia ZAS-9 (assembly GCF_000214355.1). GTDB lineage: Bacteria > Spirochaetota > Spirochaetia > Treponematales > Breznakiellaceae > Leadbettera > Leadbettera azotonutricia. The sequence continues at coordinate 141,212 of NC_015577.1, forward strand.
TGTTGAAACGCCTTTTTAGGACGCCACCACCAAATTATTATTTTTTGGTATTTCATTGACTCATCTTATTTGATGAATTTGCTGAATTAAATTCATCTTATTTGATGAATTCAAAAAATCATTATTTTTTATGATTTTCCAGTTTAAATTCTCCAAGTTTCTTTTTCATACTTTCCATTGGATTTAGATTCAAACACAAACGCTCAAATCCCTTTACAAAATCTGTTCGATAAATTAAAATAGTACAGGAGTGGATATTTGAGCTTTCATAAATATAGTATTGCTGTATTGATGATGATTATCCTTAATCCGGTTTATGGACAAATAAAACAATCGCATACAATCGTTATAAGCTTTTTGCAAATGAAAGAGCAGTTTAATCTTGGCATGGTTTTTAATGGCGCGCAGTTGGAGTATTTATACGGCATAACATGGAAAATTGGAGATTCCGAAGTGCAGTATCAACCAAAACTTTCCTTTGGGGCAGGTTTTAATCGAGGAATGATCGGTTATCAAATTAAAATATCGCCAATAAATGCTTCGTGGACTATGCCGGTTCTTAATGAAAATGGGCATACCTTAAAAGCAGGCGCTCATTATACAATGGATTACGGTTATCAAATGTACCCGGATTTGCATGGCGGACATTTGTTCTGGGCAAGTGAAATTGGGTTTTCGCCAATTATTCAGTATAGCTATCAATGGAACCAGACACGTATCGGGTTTTCGGCACAAAATTCTTTATTAGGGTTTGTTTCGCATACTCAAAAAAACGATCCCTATTTTTATTCGTTCAAAGCGAGCGATTTCTTTATCCATCCGCATAAGGATATGCAATTTGGAAGTTTTAATAAATACAATCACACAATTATCGCAGTCGAATATGTCCCCAATGTTTCCAAAATTCATTCGTTCTCATATGAATTTGATTATTTTGAAACTAATTATGGGATAAAATACGAAGACTTGAACCACAGCTTATTATGGAAGATGTCATTATGAAGCAAGCAAAAGCATTTTCAAATATCGTTTTTTTGTTATTTGTTTCATGCATGTCAAGTTCATGCCTCATGGAAAAGCCGCTTAAAATAACGTTTGGGACGTATGCTCCGCCGGCTCTCGGTGATGGATGGGAAATTTCTGATCCGGTTGCGGAAAATATCAATAGTGCACAGTTAGACAACATATATCGCTATGTTCATAATGACGGGGATTTATGGCAAATCAGGAGTCTTCTTGTATTCAGGAATAACAAGCTTGTGGCTGAAAGTTATATGAAAACAATGGATGACAGAATTAATCCCGGAGCGATATGGTCGGCGACCAAGCAATTTACCGCCGTATTGGCCGGGATAGCTGTTGACAAGGGATTGATAGACATCAACGCGCCAATTTCTATGTACCTTTCACAAACACCTTCATCAAAAAGCGAAATAACAATAGAGAATCTGCTTATGATGAAATCCGGTATAAATTTTGACAATGACGGGTTTAAAGGCGAAACATCCCAGCTATTGCGCGAGGAACCGTCGAACAGCGTAAATTTTATATTGAATTTGAGCATGCGTAATTCGCCTGGCACTTCTTTTTATTATAATGACGGCGATCCGCATATTGTTTCAGCCGTAATACAATCAGCGACAGATAAAACAGTATGCGGCTGGGCCAAGGAAGTTCTATTCGACAAAATTGGAATGGAAAGAATACAATGGTTTACCTATAAAGACGGCGTTACCTTGGGGGCATTTGGTATTCTGACTACGCCCCGGGAAATGGCAAAGTTAGGTCAGCTTGTGCTCAACAACGGTGTCTGGAATGGAGAGCAGATTGTCAGCGCCGGCTGGCTATCGGAAATGACCTCGGCAAAAGTTCCCTCAAACGAAACAGGGGAGCAAAATATCGCCTTTGGATATTATTGGTGGAGGGATACGGCCCGCGATATTTCAATAATGCGTGGCCATGGCGGACAATATGTGTTTATCAATAAAGACAAGAAATTAATGGTGGTAATAACAGCGGAGCCTAATACGCAGGATGATTTTCAATTATCCTTGCATCAGGGGCTTGCGCTATACGATGAAATAAATAATGCCGCGAATTGATTCCGGACAAAGTGTATACAAAAGTAGACAGCCCCCAACGGTGTAGCATAAGTGCGGTTATTGCCCTATACTACGCCCATGGGACAGCGAAGAAAGGCCATGCGCTCAGTGGGCAGCCGGCTGACAGCATTAATCATCTTTATGATCGTGGCAATAAGCGCTGTTACGATGATAGTCGGGTATATAAGGTTCAAAGGCGCAACGGAAGACTATTATTGGAGGCTGGGCGAGACTACTGCGGGCATTATAGCCCTGACCATCAATGCCGATTCCCTGGACAGATACCTTGAAACCCTGACCATGGATGAAGAGTACAGGGGAACCGCAGAGCTGCTTGCAAAAGCGCGGGACGAATGCGGGGCCAAGACATTGTATGTGTTTACCATGGCGGACGAGGGGATCTACTATATATTTGACACCGACACTTCGGATATGGCGGCTGAATTAGGGGATTTTGACCCGTTTTTGTATGTCGATGAAGATACAGGCAAAACCGGGCCTCTGTATCCTGAAGCCACAGAGCAGCAGCTGCGGAATGGCGGAAAAATTGACACTATCATGGGCATTACCCAATACGGCTGGACAATAACGACAAACGAGCCGCTTTACGGCAGCGACGGAATGTGCAAAGGATATGTAGGTATTGATTTTGATGTTAACCAGGTGGTGGCCGAACGCTCGGCATATCTGTGGCAGCTTGCGATTATCATACTTATAACTACAGTGGTTTTTACGGTAATTTCCCTTTATATCATCAGGAAAATCATCATCCATCCGATCAATGTCATAGCAAAAGCGGCGGACAGCTTCCTTCTCAACAGCCTGGAGACCCCTCCGGAAAACACGGCAGCGATTGGCGCATCCGAGATTCTGTCCATGGAAATCAATACCAAAGACGAGTTCCAAAGCCTTGCCGAGGCTTTGAAATCCATGGTGCGGAAGATAGACGAGCATCTTATCAACCTGAGCATTGTCACCATCAAATCAGAAACAGACGTGCTGACTGCGCTTTGGAACAGAGGCGCCTTTGAACAGCGTGTGAGCACCATCCTGAATCTCCGGCAGGAAAAAGATCAGATTAATGCCTTTATGATGATCGATGTGGATTTTTTCAAAACTGTTAATGATCATTACGGTCATGCTGCAGGGGACAAGGTTTTGTGGGAATGCGCGCAGGCTTTGCAGAAGGTGATGCGCGGGACGGATATTGTCGGCCGCCTGGGGGGCGATGAGTTTGCTGTTTTTTGCAAAAGCATCGGCTCCGCCGCCATTGCCGAAAACAAAGCGCGGCAGATTCGCGATGAATGGCAAAAGATCATACCCCCGGGCGGCGAAAACGGCATCACTGCAAGCATCGGAATATCCTTTTCCCCGTATGACGGGCAAGGCTACCAGGAATTGTTCAACAAAGCGGACACGGCCCTCTACAAGGCAAAAGAAGCCGGACGGGATCGCTTTGTTGTTTCCCTTACAGCATCACCCCTTCCTTGCATATCATAATTTCCCGGTAATCATTTATTTCGTTTCCGTATAATATAAAACGACCAGTATATGATATTCAAAAACAGCCCCATAAAAATAGTCATACCCCAGGTTGTCTGGTGTTCGAAAGGATTGATAAACCGTGCGCCTATATCGTTCAATACCTTGAAAGGTCTTGTTATAATATCCCAGCTGTTCCAGCGGAGATACCTGCCCAGGTAAACGCCGAAGCTTCCTGCGAACAGCAATAGTGTGGATATTATTTTAATATAAACCCATTTTATTTTCCTGCTCAAAATTCCTTCAATATCCCAGAGGCTCAAAATGCCAAAGAGGAGCCCTGTCCAGGCGAAGGACAGGATCAGTATGAGGTCGAACCAGTCAGGTATGGAGGGAGTCTGGCGAAGATGGAATAGATCCGTAAAGATATAAGGCGCATTTGGAAAAAAAATGAGCCAAAAAAGCATGATAGTGCCTATGGTGATTTTGGAATGCTGGATATTCGTTTTCATAACCGCAACGCTGGTCAATGCCCAGGGCACAAAGGCCAAAAACAAATTCCAGTTTAAAAAAAGGAAAACCCTGGTGCCGGTATATATGTACCTGAATACAGATGCCCCAAAGCAAAAAAGCGACAATGCAAGCATAAAAACTGATTCATAAAGCCTGTTTGCCCTTTTTAATGATCTGATTGGGTTCATGCAGTATCATACCATACATGACAAAACTTTCAATATATGATATGCTAACAATGTATGAAAGATCCGAAAGAGCGCTTTAGGGATTTTAATTCCGGCAGGGCGAATTTTTTTCTTGTGGCAATCATCACCTGCATTTTGGCAGGGGCAGTGCTCAAGCTTACAGCCTCGGTGATACTTCCCTTTACAATTTCCATATTGCTGGCTTTTGTGATGCGCCCGCTGGTTGCTATTCCGGAAAAATTCCGCGTGCCAAGGCTTTTCTCCATACTGCTGGCGATGGCGGTCGTGGTAGCCGGACTCACCTTTATAGGGGCCATGCTCTTTTCATCTGTCAGGGGCATCCTTACCCTCTACCCCAAGTACGAGGACAGGCTCACCGAAATCTACCGTTACCTGGGCCGTTTCTTCGAGCTGCCCTACGACGAGCATCTTTCCTTTTTCGAGAACCTCTGGGGCCAGTTGGGCATACGCAGCAGGGTCAGGCTTATCACCCTTTCCCTGTCGAACACTTTCCTCACCTTCCTTAAAGACGCGGTCATGGTGGTAATTTTTGTGGTATTCCTGCTTTTCGAGGCGGTGTTCTTTAAGGAAAAAATCGAGACAGCATTCGAGGGCAAGCAGGCAGGGCAGATAAAAAAGATCACTACGGATATCATGAAAGAGATAGGCCGCTACCTTTCCATCAAGTTTATTATCTCCCTGGCGACAGGGCTTATTGTGGGCATCGCCCTCCGCCTGGTGGGTCTGGAGTTTTCTGTTCTTTGGGGCATTGCCCAGTTTATCCTGAATTTTATACCTGTCCTGGGGAGCATCGCCGTGGGGGTTGCCGCTTCGGTGTTTGCCCTGCTCCAGTTCTGGCCTGATCCTGGTCCGGTGATCGCGGTAGTCGCCATCATGCTGGCAGCCAATATGGTAATCGGCAATGTGCTTGAACCCAAGATCATGGGGGACAACCTCGGTATTTCGCCTATCGTGGTGCTTCTTTCGCTCCTTATATGGGGCTGGCTCTGGGGTTTTGCGGGTATGATACTTGCGGTCCCCATGATGGTGATTATCAAGATAGCCTGCGAAAGCGTGCCGGTGCTGGAACCCATTTCCATAATGCTGGGTTCCCGGAAGGCGGTAATGGCAAAAAAGAGCGAAGCCCAGGCCAAAGAGGCCGGTTCTGAAGAAAACGTTCCATAATGGAAGGAATTGAATAAAAATTCGAAATATTGCGTTTTTTTTCCGAATGTGATATTCTTAGAGTATGATCAAAACAATAATCCTTCAAACCGCCGAAGCGGACGATCCTGAAACAGCCGTTTCCGGCATATTGGCCCAGCTTCAAAAAAGCGAATTAAAGAGAAACTCGGTCGGTTTAATCAGTTGTTTTGCTGATTTTATCACCTCAGGCGTGGTGGCCGCTTTGGCAGAGAAGCTTCCCTTCCCTATTGCGGGCACTACCACCCTTGCAGCCGCCGCAACAGGCATACAGGGGGAGGTCCTCCTTATCATCACTGTCCTTACCAGCGATGATGTGGAATTCGATGTGGGCATTACGGACCCGATTTCTGCGGAGGACGACAAGCCCCTCAAGGCTGCCTGGGACAGGATCGCGGGCAAGCGTGCCGACAAGCCTTCCCTCATGCTGAGTTTCGCCCCCCTCCTGATGAATGTGTCCGCCGACTTCTTTGTGGAAGCCTGGACGGCTATTACCGGGAATGTGCCCAATTTTGGGACTCTTGCAGTGGATCACAACCCTGATTACCATGAGTCCCAGACCATCCTGAACAAGGAAGCCTCAAAAGATCGCTATGTTTTCGTTCTTTGCTATGGCAAGGTTGATCCCCTCTTTTTCATCGCGGGCATCGCTGAAGAAGAAGCTTTCAGGGAAAAGGGGATTGTGACCGCCTCCCAGGGCAATCAGCTCAAGGGGGTCAACGGTGTTTCGGTCGCGCAATATCTCACTTCCCTGGGCCTTGAAAAGGACGAGAATGGCGCTATCAAGGGCGTCAATGCGTACCCCTTCATTCAGGATTACAAGGATGGGACCCAGCCTGTTATCCGTGTGATGTTTGCCATCACCCCTGATGGTTCCGCAGTCTGCGGCGGCAAGATCCCCGTGGGCGCAGAACTGACTGTTGGTTTCATCAATGCCGAGGGCGTGCTCGCCTTCTCGGAAGAAGCCCTGAAAAAAGTCGTGTCAAAAGCGGCGGACCGATCTGTCCTCATCTTTTCCTGCATAGGCCGTTATTTTTCCCTGGGCTATGAAAAGAATGCCGAGATAGATAAAACTGTGCAGATTATGGGGGATAGGCACTTCCATTTAAGCTATTCGGGTACAGAGCTTTGCCCTGTATACGGAAAGGACGGCAAACTTACCAACCGGAGCCATAATGACACTATGGTGATCTGTGTACTTTGACAGGCGCTATTGATAGGTACTAATGGAAGAAACTAAAGATTTGGCGGCCGAACTTAAACAGGCCCAAATTAGCATTAAAAAACTCGAACGGGAACTCAAGCTTAGCAATGCGATTATCGAGCGCAACAGGATCACCAATGATGCCAAGGATAACCTCAGCAAAATTATAGAAGAAAAGAAGTCGGAACTGGAAAAGTACATGAACCTGCTCCTCGAAAACTGTCCCGACATTATCATGATTTTTGACCGCGACGGCAAACTCGTTTACTGCACCGAGATATTCCTCAAAATTGCAGGCATCCAGGGCTTTGGCATGATAGCCGGCATGCACTACCACGAGATACTCGTCAAATTCACCAGCCCTGAATTCGTGGCAGAAGCTGAAGCTGTTCATGAAAAACAGCAGGAAAAGGACAGCCGCACGGAGCTCATGCACGGAGTCATAGATTTTGGAGGCCAGGGCAAGCCCCGGGACTACACCATCCAGGTCAGCCCCATGCATGATGAGCAGAATAACAGCATAGGCGCCATGGTGGTTTTTTACGATGCCACCGACCTTCTCATTGCCAAAAGGGAAGCAGAAAACGCCAACAAAGCCAAATCCGATTTCCTCGCCACAGTGTCCCACGAAATACGCACCCCCATGAATGCCATTATGGGCATCTCCACCATGATGGCCGCCACGGAGCTTACGATAGAGCAGCGGAACTATTTGAAGAACATTCAGAATTCCTCCAATGTGCTGCTTACCCTGATAAATGACATCCTCGATTTTTCCAAAATCGAAGCCGGCAAGCTTGAGCTGATCCCCGAGTATTTCAGCCTCTGGGGATTGCTCCGCCATTTGCGGGAAATGTTCGAACTCCTCTTCCCCGAAAAGGATCTTTCGTTCAACTGCGTTTATTCCGAGGATCTTCCGGAAGTTGTTTTCGGCGATGAAAAACGCATAGGCCAAATAATCACCAATATCCTCAACAATGCCCTCAAGTATACCCGCGAAGGCGGCGTAACCCTCAGGGCAACAAGGGCAGCAGGCAATGCAGAAGGAGAGGACTTGATCAGCATTGCCGTCGAAGATACCGGCATAGGGATTAAGGAAGATGCCATATCCCGGCTCTTTACTGCCTTCGAGCAGCTCGACCAGGTGCGCAACAAAAACGTGCAGGGCACGGGCCTCGGCCTTGCCATTACCAAACGCCTTTGCGCCATGATGTCCGGCGAGATCAAGGTCACAAGCGAGTACGGCAAGGGATCTGTCTTTACTGTTACCCTCCCCCTAAAGCAGGGCAGGCCCGAGGATCTCGTCCAGGAAGAGCTTATCGTGATCCCCTTTATTGCCCCTGCTGCCCGGGTGCTTTTGGTGGACGATATTGAAATAAACCTTGATGTGGCTTCTTTCCTGCTCAATTCTTTCGAAATCACCCCCGACACTGCCAGAAGCGGGGTTGAATCCATCGAAAAAGTGAAAAGCCAAAAATACGATTTAATCCTCATGGATCACATGATGCCCGAAATGGACGGCGTTGAGGCTGTCCGCATTATCCGCTCTTCAGACCACCAGAACGCCGGCATTCCCATTATCGCGCTTACCGCGAATGCCGTCTCCGGCGCCAGGGAAATGTTTCTTTCCAATGGCTTTAACGGCTTTCTCTCAAAACCTATGGATCTAAAAGCCCTTGCCGAAGCCCTGCTCCGCTGGCTGCCCGCAGAATTGGTTGAAAAGGGAAAAACCCATCTTAGCATGCCAGGGGAAAATTAAATGAAATGCCCCACCTGCTTGTCCTCCTGGAATCCCGAAGTCCTGCCAATCGCATAGCTCGCAAATGAAGCTATCATCACGTCGAGGAAGGTTCCCACCGCAATGAGGTAGAAGGCGAGGGGTTTCAGGATGAGATAGCCCGCTTCGAAGCCCCGGCCGTAGCCAAGGCAGAGGACCGCCAATGCGGTGTAAGCCCCGTCTCCGGGGTGGCGGGCAAGCAGAAATGAGATGACAAAGGCCCTGGCGCCGATGGAGAAAATGTCCCCCGGGGCTATGGGCAGGCTGATGTAGGATTTGATGATAACGATGAAGGCTGCGGCGGCCACCATGGCGCTGCCTGCCCTTCCGAATATCGTAAAGAGCGACACGGTTACCGCATTGGAGCGCCGGCGTATCCCCAAATTTTCCTTGGCATGGCGGAAGATCACGGGGAGCGAAAAATTAATATCCCCGGAAAAGAAAGACGCCAGAGCCTGGCCCAGGGAGCCATAGAGCACAACCCAGGGGTTGCACTTTGGCGTGATAAAATAGAGGAAGAGAGGCAGAATGCCGAAGCCCAGCACCAGGCTGAAGATGCCCAGCTTCATGATAAGATCCCGGTAAACATCGGCCTTAAGCACATTGTGGAACCTGATGGCCCAATACGCCGCCAGGGCTATCATCACAATAGCCAGGATCTCGGAGAAGAACGAAGCAATGTGGTAAAAAATCCGGGAAAGCGAATCGATGATCGCAATGACCGGTTTGGTGTAGTTCCTGTCATACGAGAGGCCTATGCCAAGAAAGAAGGCGAACACATATACGGGCAGCAGATAAATGCCGTCGTTTACCAGGGCGCTGAACATATTCGAGGGGAAAAGCTCCAGCACACTGCCTGCTGTATTGAGCGAGACAGTCTCAAGCTGCTCTTCCATAAAAATGGGAATGTGGGCAGGAGGGAAGAGGAGTATTGTAATAATACCTGCGGCAATCACAAAAACCGCGCAGGCTATAATCACCAAAAAAGAACGGAAGGCCAGCCCCCAGAACTGCCCGTCCTGCCTGAGCTCATAAATCGCGATGGTCAGGGAAAACACAAGGATAGGCGCCACAGCATAGCGTCCAATCCGTATGGCAAGCTCTTCGAGCCAGGCAAGGCCCCTTAGTATCGTCTGGTTATCGGAAGGCAAAAGACTCCCTACGATGATGCCCAACAGAGAACCGATTAAAAGTTTAAGCCAAACCCTCATTCAGCAAGCATACTTGAAAGGGAGACCCCCTGGCAAGGCATGGGATCAGGTCAGGTGATAAAGCCTACCGATTCATGTTGATTTCGCGGCTTTAGCCTGTTAGACTGCAATTTATGGAAAAGACCTTTGTCATGCTGAAGCCCGGAGTATTCCAGCGCCGCATTGTCGGCGAAGCCCTAAGCCGTTTTGAAAGGAAAGGGCTCAAAATAATCGCCCTTAAGATGATGAATTTGACCAAAACCCTGGTGGAAGCCCATTACGCAGAGCATAAAGGCAGGGATTTTTACGAAAAGCTCGTGGAATACACCCTTTCGGGCCCGGTTATAGCCATGATCCTCGAGGGAGATGAGGCTATCATGCTGGTCCGCCGCCTTGCAGGCGCTACGGATGTGCGCGAAAACCTCCCCGGGACCATCAGGGGCGATTTTGCGGCCCATACCAGGCTCAATATAGTCCACGCTTCGGACTCGCCGGAGAGCGCAAGCCGGGAAATCTCCCTTTTCTTCAAGCCCGAGGAGCTATGCCTCTGGGAAGACGGCAATGCCAAGTGGTTTTAGCCTTGAAAAATCTTTTTGAGCTGCTAATTGAATAAACCCCAACTTAGGGATATACTCAATGGCAAGGTAAAAAGATATGCATGTATCCCAAGCACTAAATTACATCTTAGGCTCATGGCTTGTCCTTCTCCTTATCTACGCTGACTACGCCCGCAAGTACAATACCGACAACTACCAGCGCTCTCTTTTCTTCAAGATGCTGCTCTGCGCTTTTATCTCCATGAACTGCGATTTGGTCTATTTTCTTCTTGAGGGCCTGCCTGGGAAGGGGCTTACAACATTCTTTTATATATTGAATACTATATATTATATTTTTCAAATATTGTTATATTACTATATATTGATATTCGTGGATTTTCTTGCCTTTAGGTCAAGCAGCAGGGTTAAGAATCTGACCTACATCGCCTGGATTGTTACGGCTGTCCATATCGTCCTGCTGGTCATCAATTATAAAACCCATTTTTATTTTTATATTGACGAAGAAAGCAATATCTTTGTCCACGGCTCTCTCTACATAATTCACATGATAATTGCCTACAGCCCCATAGCCCTGGTCGTGTTCAACATCGTGGTTTCCTCAAAAGTCTTTAAGAAAAACCAGTTTGTCCTTTTGGCTCTCTTTATATTTCTCATCTGCCTGGGTTCCAACATTGATCTTATCATTGGAACGAGCTTTCTGATTTGGCCCTGTTTTACCGCTTCTATACTCTACGCATATTTTTTTATTGTACGCACCGACACGGGCATCGACAGCCTCACGGGCATTGGCAATCGTTTTGCGTTTAACGAATTCATAGACAAGCTTTCCAGGCAGAGCGCCAGGGAATCCTATTCCATCGCCATGATCGACCTCGATCATTTTAAACAGATAAATGATACCCTGGGCCATGCTGAAGGGGATAATGCCCTGCGCGACATGGCTGCCATCATCAAGGGCTGCATACGCCATTCGGATTTTGCCGCCCGCTACGGGGGGGATGAATTTGTCATTGCAGTGCCTGCGGCCTATGATATAGGGCGCCTCATGGAAAGGATTCAGCTCGCCATGGATACGCAGAACGAAAAACATTCGAGGCCGTATACTATCGAGATGAGCTGCGGTTATGATGTATACACCACAGGGGTGGACAAATCAATCAACGAATTCATTAATCGGATAGATACCCTCATGTATCAGCAAAAAGAAGAACGCCGCCGCCAGAACGGGCTAAGGACGGCACGGTGAATTTCATTCCCCTTTATTTGAATACTGCCATAGGCGCAGTTTTTATAATCATCCTTATCTTTTTGGATTATATTCGCAAATACAATACTGACGATTTTCAGCGCCTCCTTTTCATCTGTGTCCTGGGCGCAGGGTTCCTTGCGACAATTGCCGATTTTCTTAACCGTACCATGGGCGGCATCCCCGGCCATAACATCCGGATAACCCTCTATGCGGTGAATTCGCTCTTTTATGTTTTCCAGAATATTGCCTATTACAGCGCCATTATTTTTATTGATTATTTTGCCTATGGCGACGAAGGGCGGACCAAACGTTTTATAAAAATCGCAATTTATTTCCTGGTGCTTTATTGCGTATCGGTTATCGTAAACCTCTCGCTGCATTATTATTTTTATATCAGCGTTGACAATATCTACACCCACGGCCCTCTCTACAACTTGCGCCTTATAATCAGCTATCTTTCTATCCCCCTTTGCATCATGGATATGGCTTTTTCCTCCAAGTCGGTGAAGTCTTCGCAAATCGGCCTGATTGCCCTTTTCGGCGTCATCACCGGCGCAGGGGCGGGCATGGACGTACTGTTTAAATCGGGCAGCCTTGCCTGGCCCTGTTTTGCCGCAGCCCTGCTTTATATTTATTTTTTCATTATCCGTTCGGATTCCAAAATCGACAGCCTTACGGGAATTGGCAACCGCATAGCTTTTAACGAATTCATAGAAAAGATTTCCCGCCGCAACGTCAAAGGCCGGCCCGCAAGCAAACGCCGTTTCCCCTTCCCCTGGAACAGGACAAAGGTCGAGTCCTGGGCTGTCGTGATGATAGACATGGACCACTTCAAGCAAATCAACGACACCTTGGGCCACCTTGAAGGCGATAATGCCCTCCGCGATATGGCTTCGATCATCAAAAGCAGCGTGCGCAGCACCGACTTCGCGGCCCGCTACGGCGGCGACGAATTCATCCTCGCAACACCCGCAAAATCCAACGTTGACCAGCTCATGTCCCGCCTCCGCACGGCCCTCGCTTCCCACAACGCCAAAGCCGGTCGCCCCTACACCCTCGAAATCTCCTACGGCTGCGACATCTTCACTGCCGGCAGCGGCCAATCCATCGACGAATTCCTCGCGCATATAGACTCGCTTATGTACAAACAAAAAGCCGACCGGAGAAGGGCTTCGGACGATAAACGCACGCGTTAGAAGCTTATATTGCCCGCTGCATTGTCAAGCAGGTTGTCATCGTAAGCCTTCGATGCTGGTTTTCTGGTAAAGAGGGCATGGCCTTTTCCGCTTCGTCCAAAAATAGTATTTTCATTTCCATCATTAAAATAGGCGTTATCCATGTCGCCATAAATAACGCCGCCTGTTTTAATAAAGTTGAGAAAACCGTTAAGCTGGCCGTATCCGTTGTCGCCGGTAACATTAACTCCTGCCCCGGTGCTATAAGCAACCAAATCAGGTGCATCGATAGTATTGTTTGAAATAACCCCGCCTTCCATTTTAAAGATAGAATTAGTAGAAACACTCACTCCGCCGCCTACAGCATATTGCCCATACGCACTGCTATCGCTGCGGATTTTATTGCCGGATATAGCAGGGGCATTCCCCGGACCGCCTTTAAGCGTAATTGTTGAATTGACGAGATACACCCCGCCACCCTCTACGGTATTGTTCGATGATTTAACGCTGTTGTTGGAAATTTTTGCATTGTCCTTAAGAGTGATGTCCGCATAACTGGCATACACCCCGCCGCCGAGCGCCGCAGAGGTTTTGCGAAGTTTGTTGCCGGAGATTTCGGCATAGTCAGACATGATAAGAGATACGCGACCCGTCGCAGTATTGCTGTTTAGGTACACACCGCCGCCATTGCTACTGTTAGTACTCTCTATATCACTGTAATTATTATTGGCAATTTTGGAATGGCCTTTCATTTCCAGTGCGCTGCCGTGATAATACACCTGGACGAGAGGCATGGGATTTTCTGAGGCACCTTCGAGGGTTATATAGCCGTCGAGAATAAGTTTTACCGTGTTATTACTGGCATTGTTGTTATACCCCACTGAAAAAATACTCTGGCCTGCGGTTCCGGCAATAACACGTTCCGCAGTTGATCCCTCGGGTGTTTTAAGGATAACTTCAAGGCCGTCTACGGTTAAACTTTGCGTCGTGCTTATGGTTTCATCGGCATACAGATAAATGGTTTTTTCTCCCGCTGTGCCTTTTATCGCATCAATCCGCTGTGCAAGGGTCAAAATAGTAACGGTGAATTGGGTTGTTTGTTCGCCTATTGTTATAGTAATAGACCCCGGGCCTGTTCTTGTGGAAGCGGCATCCCAATCAGTATTATTTTGGTTAATGGAGACAGATCCGGTACTGCCATCGGCATAGGTGGCGGTTACCACAAGCCCGGCAAGATCAAGAGGCTCGCCGATGCCGTATTCGGTTTTTGTTGGCTCTGTGGTAAGGTCTATGCTTGCGATAGTTTTTACAGCATCGCCGCTGTCGTCTTTGCAGGCGCCAAAGAGAATTGCCAGCATGAGCATCCGCCCTAAACTTCGCATAAAAAAAGCTTTTTTCATAATTACTCTCTTTGACGTCTCCATAGGCAATATATCCCTTTGCCTGGAGAAATTCAATCCGGATATAAAAATTCAAGCTTTTTTGCTTATCTGAACCCGCCCTGCATTCTATTCATCATGGCCTGCGCCGTATTGGGATTTTTGCTCATTTTGGACATTTTTTTCATCATGGTCTTCATTTTGTCGAATTTTTTGAGGAGCCTTGAAACCTCTGCCACCGAGGTTCCCGAACCCCGGGCAACGCGGGCCCGCCGGGAAGGCCCAATCATCAGGTGGTTGGCGCGTTCCTTGCGGGTCATGGACGAGAGTATGGCTTCCTGGGTTTGGAGTTCGGCCTTGTCGATATCCTCCTCGCTCACCTGGCCTGCCATGCCCGGGATCATTTCGAGCATTTTGTTGAGGGAACCCATTTTTTTTACCGACCGGAGCTGATCGAGCCAGTCCTCGAGGGTAAAGGTTTCTTTCTCCATTTTTTTCTGGAGTTCCTGGGCATCTTTCTGGTCGATGACTTCCTGGGCTTTTTCGACCAGGGACACCACGTCGCCCATGCCAAGGATGCGGCCCGCAATGCGGTCGGGGTGGAAGGGCTCAAAGTCCTCGGGTTTTTCGCCTACGCCCACAAACTTGAGGGGCTTCCCGGTAATGGTCTTTAAGGAGAGGGCGGCGCCGCCACGGGTGTCCGAATCGAACTTGGTGAGCACCACCCCGGTTAGCCCGATCTTCTCGTCGAAAGCCTTCGCAATGTCCACTGCCGACTGGCCTGTCATGGCGTCGGCCACGAGGAGGAGCTCGTCGGGGTTTGACACTTCCTTAAGGCGCGACAATTCCTGCATCATGGGTTCGTCGATCTGCAAGCGGCCGGTAGTATCTATGATAAGGGTGTCGATGAGGTTTTTCCTGGCCCAATCCAAAGCGCCCTTGTAAACCTTTACGCTATCTGTAGCGCCCTCTTCTTTGTAAACAGGAACATCAATTTGATGCGCCAGCACTGAGAGCTGTTCCACTGCCGCAGGGCGCACCAGATCGCAGGCTATAAGCAAGGGCTTGCGCCCCTCTTTCTTGAGGCGCAGGGCCATTTTTGCCGAAGAGGTGGTCTTGCCCGAACCCTGGAGGCCAAGCATCAAAATAGCAGAAATAGTGTCAGGGCCTTTAAGAACGAGATCCTGCCTGGCATCCCCCAAAAAGGAGACCATCTTGTCGTGAACAATTTTGATAAACTGCTGCCCCGGATCAACGGAGCGGAGGACCTTCTCGCCCTTGGCTTCTTCTATCGTGGCATTGACAAAGCGGCGCACTACCCTGAGGTTCACATCAGCCTCGAGGAGGGCCATCTTTATGGCTTCTACCGCATCGTCAATGTTTTTTTCGGTGATGCTGGATTTACCGCTCACGAAGCGGAAGGCGTCGGATATCTTTTGGGTTAGCTTGTCAAACATGACGGTATTCTAGCCTATGGGACAGCATATTTACAAGAGATGCATAAAATATCCAAAATGGTTACTAATAACGCTGTATTCTTTCTCATTTTATTCATTTTTGTTCATTTTTATGCATTTCAATTGACATATCCTTGGTATTCTTGTAGATTGATGATATATTTCTATAGGTGGGACTTGTCTTTAGATTATGAAGGGGGACTTTAATGCGTAATAGATTCCTGGTTTCCGTGGTATTATTATTAGCTTCGGCAATGGCTGTTTTTGCAGGCGGCAGGAAGGACAATGAGTCCCACGAGGTTGAGAATCCTTCGGGTTTCACTGAGTCAATAAACATTGAAGGCAAAAAGTCGGGGAAATACAATTTTTATCTTGAGGCCAAGGATAAGGGTGGCAATACCACTATCGCGGGGCCCGACAATATCTATATCGATCCTGAATCGGATCTTCCTATTGTGAGCATCACCAACCCCAGGGCAAACATGCATGTCCAGGGCCACCTGAATATCGTGGGCACGTGCATTGACGACGACGCAGTGGGTTTTGTGGAGCTTTGGTTCAACGATGACATATCCACCCTGGTGCGCGCGGACGGCGCCGAATTCTGGTCGTATTTTTATGATACTTCCCGCTTCCAGGACAAGCTTTACAGCATTACCGCCCGGGGCACCGACATAAACGGTCTTCCCGGCCATGAGACCAGGGTCGTCTGGAACCTGGATCGCAAGAAGCCTGAAACCAAAGTAACCAGCCACGAGCTGGGCGACCTGGTTTCCGGCAAGATCCGCATCAAAGGGACTGTCTGGGATGGCAACGGCGTGGAGACCCTCGCGTATTCTCTTGACGATGGCCGCCATTATGCTCCGGTTTCCATTAAGTACGATAAAAAGAACGATATTTACAATTGGGAAATCAACGTAGATACCAAGACCTTTAAAGACGGTCCTGCGGTTATATGGTTCCAGGCCAGGGATAAAATGGATACCCTTGGGGCAACTTCCCACCTGGTTTTTGTTGACAATACCGGCCCGGATGTGCGGGTGGTGTACCCTGATCCCGCAACGCCGGTAAACGGCATCTTCACGGTGGCAGGTTATGCCCAGGACACGGTGGGGCTTAAATCGCTCACCTGGAAGCTGGGCAAGGAAACCGGCGAATTCCCCCTCACCATTGGCAATCCCTGGTGGGTCAAAGAATTCGACATCCGGGGCCAGAAGGCTTCCAGCCTGGATCTCGAAATCAAGGCTGTCGATCTTTCGGGCAACGTAACTCTGGCAAAACAGAAGATCCTGGTGGATCAGAAGGCAGATCTGCCTGTAGTCACCCTCCAGGACCCGGTTGCGGGCACTGTTATGGGAGCCCAAGGCTTGACCATAACCGGTTCTGCCGTTGATGACGACGGCGTGGCGGCAATTCTCTACGCAATAGATGGCGGAGCCCCTGTAGAAATCGCTTGTTCGGGCTATTTCCAGCAGGTTATTACCGGAATTCCTGACGGGACCCATGTTTTGGACATTTGGGCCAGGGATATTACCGGTGTAGAAGGCACCAAGATCCAGGTTAAGGGCATTGTTGCCCCCGGCCTCCTGCCCGAACCCCGCATTTTGGCGGTTAAGCTTGGATCAGGCAAGGCCGCGGCAGTCGAAGAATTCTATACAGGCAAAGAAATCAACCCCGAATCCGGGGCTATCCTTGACCTTCGCATTGATTCGGGCAGCACCCTCGCAAGCCTGAGCTATCAGTTTGGGAACCACAGCCCTGTCGATGTCGCCATTAAGGGCTCCAAGAGCGGAGAGACCCGCCAGGATCTGGCTATCCCTGCCGATGTGGACTATGGGCAGGTCAAGCTTACCCTGCGTGTAAAGGATATCCATGGTCGCGAAGGGGTTTGGGAAGAATACCTCTATATAACGGATCTTAGTACCCCTAATCCCGACAAGCTCGCAGCAGCCCAGGATAAATCATCCTCCGGCGGGCTCAGCCTCGTAAGCATTGGCGACACCGCCTGGTCGAAGGCTGCCCGCGTCACTATCCCCCGGGGAACCAAGGCGGCTCTCCCCCTGGTCGCGTCAATTTCTTCTGAACAGCCCGTCAGCTCCGCGATCTTTACCGTGGGCGACAGGAGCATTAAGGGATCGGCCAAGGGCTCTTCCATAACTGCTGCCTTGCCTGCGGATATTCCCGCCGGCCACACCCCCATAACCCTTGATGTGTTCCTCAAAAGCGGCGAAAGCTATCAGGTGTCCGGTGAATTTTTTATCCTCAGGCCCGCGGATGACAGGACTATCAACACGGGCAAGAGCTTTGAGTGGGTGCGCCCCGATAATACCATAGGCGATGGAAGGCTCCTCATTTCCAAGACTTCCGAACCGATCATCGGCCTCTATAGCGGAAGGCCCCTGCAGAGCGTGACCATTGCAGGAACCGGCGCCAATGGCCTCGCGGCCCGTATTGATGAATACGGCAGGGTAAGCCTCCAGGCTTCGGATATAGGCAGCTTTGGCCCTGTAACCCTTACCCTGACCGATAAAGATGGCGGGACTTTCCAGACCAGTGAGTTCCGCTTCCTCGTAGACCTTCGCGATCCCATCCTCCACTTTAACGAAGAGCTCGAAGGAACCTGGGTGCAGAACAGGGTACAGGTTACCTTTAACGCCCTGGACGAAAACAAGATTTCTGCATTGGACTTTTCCACCAACCTGGGCCTGACATGGACGCCCCTGCTTCAGGCCGATGAAGTTGCGCGGCTCAGCCCCGAAATGGATATTACCCGCAACCTCGATATTTCGAGCGCCCAGGACGGCGCGGTGAATATCAGCATCAGGCTCACCGACGAAGCCAAACGCACCCATACCCGGTCCTTCACAGTCCTTAAGGATACCCAGGCGCCCCAGCCCCAGCTCATTGTGCCTATCTCGGAGGCAAGGGTGAACGGGACCATACGCCTTGGCATCGCCATTAAAGAGGCCGGAAGGCTCAACTCCATCAATTATGCCCGTCCTGCCAAGCCGGTCCAGGGGTCAACCCCCGCTGCCGAAGCGGTCAATAGGAATGTATACACCTATTATGCCGGGAACAACCCCCTTACCTTCCTCGACATCCTTTTGGATGCCCAGCAGACCCCCCTTGCGTCGGATATGAATTTTGTCTTTGAAGACGCTGCCGGGAACAGGTCGTCCCTGGATGTCTGGCCCTTTATCATAGACCAGCAGATGGATATCCCTGTGGCGCAGATAAGCCTGCCCCTGGATAACGAAGTAATTACCACCGATTTTGTGATTTCGGGCATCATGTACGACGACGATGCCATTAAACAGATTTATTGGCATATCGACGAAGATGAGGATCAGATCTCCGTCAGTACCAACGGGTACTCCATACCTGTGGCCCTCTCCAGCATGACCGATAACGAGCACAGTGTTACGGTAGTTGCCGAGGATATCTACGGCGTAAAGAGCGAACCCGTTACCCGGCGCTTCCGCATCTCCCTGGAAGAGCCCAAAGCTTCGGTATTGCTCCCCACCTTTGAACAGATCGTGAAGGGTACCGTGAGGATTTCGGGTGTTGCGTCGGACAAGAACGACATCAGCCGCATCCAGGTTTCGCTGGACAACGGCAATACCTACAACGACGCCTATGGCACCTCCGAATGGGCATACCAGTTCAACTCCAAGATCCTCAAAGACGGCACCCATGTGGTCTTTGTGCGTGTATGGGACGGCTACAATATCACCGCCCTCTATTCAAGCCTGATCAACATTGACAATACGCCCCCAGAGGTAGTCCTTGACGCCCCCATCGACGGCGCCAGCACCACCGGCCCCATCTACATCACCGGCCGGGCCATAGACCTTATACAGCTTGAGGACATCACCATAGAGCTGCGCAGTCTTGACGGCAGGAATATCCCCGCTGAATTCAGCACCCGCCATGTAAAGCCCGGTTCTATCCTTATGGAAGAAATGAACCTTTCCACCCTGCCCGACGGCCTCTACAACATCGAAGTGTGGGCCATAGACAAGGCCGAGAACACCACCCGGGTTTCGCGGAACGTGCAGCTTGCCAAGGATAACCAGAGGAACTTTGTTGATACCCTCTATCCCCTGAGCGGCGAGCATGTGCAGGGCACCTTCAACCTTTACGGCTATGTGGGCGGCATAGACAAAGCCTCCACCGTTGACCTCCTGGTCAATGGCCGTACCACTGCGACCGAAGCGGTTACCGAAGCCGGCTACTACCGCTTCTCCCTGTCCGGGGAAAACCTCCAGGACGGATTGAACCAGCTCGTGGTTGTCAGCGACTTTAACGGCAAAGACATTATCCAGTCCGAAGTGCGCAGCATCTATTACCGCGCCGACGGCGCATGGGTAACCATAGACAGCCTTAACATGGGCGACTTCGCCTACGAAAGGCCCTGGCTCACCGGGCGTGGCGGCTACCAGCTGACTCAGGCGGAAACCGACCTTTTGGCGGACAAAAAAGCCGACAAGGCCGAGAAAGCCCTCATCCAGGCCAAGAAGCTCGATTACATCGACATAAGCTTTGACAACGGCAAGACCTTCTTCAAGGCCGACAAGGGCCGCGAGAAGGGTATTGACTGGCGCTATAGGCTCGAAACCGGCGAAATGGCCGAGGGCCTCCATTACCTCGTTGTCAGGGCCAACATGGCTAACGGCGAAACCGCTATAACCCGTACCCTGGTACAGGTGGACAAGACCCCGCCAGTGATCCGGCTCATAGCCCCCGAAGCGGGCGGCAGGTACAACCAGAGCCTGGAATACACCGCCCTGGCTTCGGACGATGTGGAACTCAAGAGCTTGACTTATTACCTCCGCAAGGGCGACAAGTCAGCTTACGAGGTGCCCGGCTTTATCCAGGGCCTCTACTTCGAGTTCACTATTCCGCCGTTCATGAAGCAGATTTGGAACGGCCTTCCCGACCTGTTCGCCGGCGGCGCCACCTACATGGACTTCGGCATGGGCCTGAGTTTCTTTGACGACAACGTCAAGATCCAGGTTCAGTACGGGTTTATGACACAGGATCTCTTCGAGAGTTTGGGCGGTCTTAAACCGACTCCCCCGGACTTCAAGAAGACAATCCGGTACGGAGGTCATGTATTGGGCTTAAAGATACTGGCAAACGTCTATACCCTGCCCTTTGGCTCTTTTGCGGGCCCAGACTGGGATTGGCTCTCCGCGTCCTTTGCGATAGGCGCTAATTTCTCGCTCTTCGACATAGCCCACGAGGGTTATACCCAGAGCGGCAATGCGACATGGCTGTCCGCCTTGCTGATGCAGATAGAGTTCCCCAAGGTTACGATACCCAAGCGGGAATACCTTCGGACCTTCAGCTTCTTTACAGAAGGCCAGCTCTGGTTTATCCCAACTGACGTAAAGGCTAGCGACCAGGGCATAAAGACCGTAATCCCCCATATAGTGCTGGGGTTGAGAATGTATATTTTCTAGGAAACGTCTCCCTTCCGGACAGCAGTCCGGAAGGTTTTTTCAGGAAGAAATGGTTTTTTTTTCGATTTGGTGATATATTTTAATTGGTTCCGGAGGTTTGTATGAAAAATTTGGTTAAAAGGTATTCATGGTTAGTCGTCTTATTGGCGGGTTTCGCATTCACAACCTGCAATAACCCCGTAAGTCTGGGCGGCGTCATCGACGCCTCTGTCCCTATTGTCAATATAAATGGTAATCTTGGGCCGGCGCCTGGCGCGTACATCCACGACACTCCAAAGATATATGTCAACGCGTCGGATGATCAGGGCGTTAAGGGCGTTACCGCGACCTATACCTATAGCATCCTCGAGCCCCGCGATCCTGTTACCAATGAACCTTTAGCCAATGCCAAACCTGTCGAGCAGCTGCCGGTAACGGTTCCCGCCTATTGGGACGAGGCGAGCAAAAACTATGTTTTTGATATTGATACCAAAAGGGTAGAATATCCCCAGGGGAGCGGAAATTATGTCCCCATGGCCGATGGCACTTTGCGGGCAACCATAGTTGCCGAGGATAATTCCGGCAAGAAAACCACCTCTTCGGAGCTGATCTATACAGTCAAAAATCAGCCCCCTGTCCTTAATATGCAGATTCCAAGGCCGAATACGAGCGCCGGCGCGTTTATAACAATAGAGCCTTTCCCTGGTGTAGTGGATGATAACTACATTATGGGGGTTTACGAGGATTTGGCCGGCGTTGCCAAGGGATACCCCCAGATTAAATTTTGGCCAGTGGGAAGCCCTGAGCCCGGCACCGGGGCTGGCTACAGTGGAAATGGCGATAGGGACAATACCGCGTGGGGGACTGTATCTGTTTCTTCCGCTGTTAGCGCTCCCGATGTAAACGACTGGAGGGTGGATGATCCCGATGACGGCTGGGTCAGTGTAGACAACGGCATTGTGGAGAGCGATAAAGGCGAACGTGGCGGCACCTTCAGATATTATTTGAAGCAGCGGGACGCAAACGGAAAGTATAGTGATGAAGAGGGAGTTGGACTTCTTAAAGTACCGGGCGCGGGCACCAAGTACAACTTAAAGATACGGCTTAAAGATGTAAACGATATTCCTCTTGAGTGGCCTAAAGATGTGTATAAAGATGTAACCGGCGCAAGTGTTGAATATATGTCGGTAGAATTATTGGCCAGCGGAACACCTCCGAGGGTTTCCATTAATAGCCTTAACCTCACCGATGATCCCGACCATCCGGATATTGATAAATTGTATCAGAATGGCAATTTTTATATTCAATACGCTGCTGAGCTTGCCGACAAAAATACCGACACTTTGAATAACTTTGTGTCGGATTTAAGCCTGGAAGTACCTGGCAGGCTTAAAAGCGATCCTACCAGGACAGCTACGGTAACACTCGATAAATTTGTAGATACCGCTAATTATGAAAATATTTCTCCTGATGATATCCCCAGAAAAGTTGGGCCAAGGTCATTCCAGGTCCAAATTGGGAAATTTTATTATGTAAAAGATGACGGTATCCCGGGCGGGCCTGTCGATAACGAAACACTGCTGCCTTCGGATACCTATGCCTATGTTGTTTTTAACGATGGCAACTTCAATTTCACGGCCAGAGCCCATGGTGATTCCGGTTCGCCCGGTTCGCAGTCTCTGAGCCTCTATGTCGACCGTTCGCCTCCTGTTACAACGGTAACTAGCGTAAGTCCTGCCATTACTTTGTCCAATACTGTTACCTCTACCATCAATGATGCTGCTGATTACGCATCTGTTTTCAAGGATAAAGATGGCAATGACCTGAATATTTCCTACAGCCCTTCTATCCCCTACAGGCGTTATACTGTAAACAGCACCATCAAGATTGGGGTTAACTCTACGGACAACCGCGGCAGCGCGCTGGACCCCGCCAATACCTCGTATCAGCAATTCAAGTACATCCTGCTTTATCAAAACGATATAGCACCATCTTTATTTCATGCTACCAAAAACGGTCCTGAGGCCGCAGTAGAGTTCGGTAATTTCCTCTACAACTATAATGAGGTTGCATCAAGAAGGGCGGAATTTTTTGATCATACCAAAGCGAATCCTATAACCACTCCCTGGTTTGGTGCTTCAAATGGTAATCCCCTCGTCAAAGTAGATGGTTCCGATGGCGCTTATACCTTAACTCTTCAGACCCAGCATTACCGTCTTGATAATGGGAGCTATAAACTTTGGTTCTATATTGTTTCCAAGGATCAGGCGGGGAACGTCAGCTATGAGAGGATGCTGCTCAATGTGGATCAGGAAACCGACAAGCCCCTGGTGGATTTTGGCAACCTTAATAAGCCCGATAATTCCGATGGCCTTAGTTTCGCTGACGAAACCAAAGTTATCCGTATTGATATTTCGGACGATGACGGATTACAGGAAACCGCTGTGGAATATCGTTTCCTAAAAAAGGCTAAATTTGCCGAGACAGACGATCCGGATGATGCCTATTATTGGTCCCATACGATAGATGATGCTGAATGGTTTAAATTAAGCGCGAGTCCTTCCGAAGATTCCAAGGAAATCATCATTCAAGACCTTTCGCTGGCAAAAATCGCTTATGATTTGACTGGCGATCCTTATACACCCGGTTCCTCCATGGGTACGGCACAGAGGGAGGCGCTTGGATCGGAACTTGATTTAAAGAAGATCCAGATAAGGGTCACTGATGATGGCAGGAATCCTTCAGCGGGCGGTCCAAAGGTATATTTCTCGGATGGCTATACTAAAGGTTTTTCCAGGATAGCCGCGTTCACTATGGATCTGGAGGCGCCCAGAATTAGGCCCACTGA
Organism: Leadbettera azotonutricia ZAS-9; assembly: GCF_000214355.1. GTDB lineage: Bacteria > Spirochaetota > Spirochaetia > Treponematales > Breznakiellaceae > Leadbettera > Leadbettera azotonutricia. The sequence goes on from NC_015577.1 coordinate 164,980, forward strand.
TAACGATATGTCCGACCACCCAACGTTTTTTCCTGGCAGGAGCAAGGATAATCCTTTTGCCGCCCCTCAATTGAATAAAGCGTATAAAGATGCTTTTTGGGCACGCGGCGATGTTATTGAACGAAACCCCCAAAGTTTTACCATCAAGATAGATGGAGATGATAATTTAACCTTTGATGTTAAAGTCAAGGTAAATTCAACAACCAAAGAAATTATAATTCCGGAAAACGAGATTGCTGCAAATGCAGAATTCGGATCGGATCGCGCAGCTATTTGGAAAGCGCCTCCGGCTCTTTGGGCAACCTCTGGGACCTGGAATGGCGAACTCCAGTGGCGTCACCCGATGGATAAGGGCATTCAGTATACGTACAATTCGGTTTCAAAGGAATATGATATTCCGGTTGAGGTGCCGATTTGGAGCAGCTTGAAAGACGGCGCCCATTTCCTGGCCTTCACAATATGGGATAAGGTTCCCCGGAGCAATACCGCACAAATAAACTTCAATAAAGACGGCGACGGCCCGGTTATTAGTTTTAACAATATTAACCAGTATCAGTACCTGTCAGAATCGAAAGAATTTCCCCACTTGACGGATAAAGAGTGGGCGTATAACGGCAGCAATAATACAGATGATCTCAGCGACGATGTTGATGAAGCTACTGCTCTGAAGCCGCGGGTGGATCATAAAATCAAGAATTTGACCGCATTGAACGATCAGACTGTCAGGATTTTAGGCACTTTTTCTGACACGCTTTCCAATGTAGGTTATCCCGCCGGGGCCCCCGTATTCTATTACAAATTGGAACGCTTCGTCCCCAATACTTATGGTAAACATACAACCATTCTTGCCCAAAAACAATTCTGGAATGCCGCCGACGGCGGAAGCTGGCAAGCCACAGAAAAATGGAATATAAAAACCATAGATGGTTCGAATAAGATTGTTAGTTTCAGTATTGATATTCCCAATAATAAATATGATGAGGCGAATGGGAGTCTTATAACTGATAATGATGGTCTCTATCGTGTGAGCATACGTATAAAAGACGACCAGGGAAATGGATATTCCGATCTGGAAAATCCCCTTGGTGATTCTCTGGGGGCCCCTGGTTACGAGACCAATGTAGCTTTTTCTGTTGACCGTATGCCGCCGGAAGTCAAGTTTTCCAAACTTACCATAGGCTCTGAGCCGGACGATTATGCTTCAGTGGCCAATTTGGCAATTTCTTCTAAAGTTATTTCCGGGACTATTTTGACCTTCGAAGGTACTGCCGAAGACTCTTTCCTTGGAAATGGGGATTCCAGTGCGCTGTTGGTAAACTCTACCGGTAATACTGTTTTAAGTACTAGTGACTCTTATGCAGAAAAGATAGTAATAACCAAATTAGTCGATGCCACCAATGCGAATAAACGGAATTGGACAATTGAACTTAAGGATACCCAGCTCGCAAGTCTTAGTGATGGGTCATATACTTTGTTTGTTACCTTTAAAGATGGCGGCGGACGGGAAGGAACTGTATCCAAAACCTTTATTCTGGACAATGTCGCGCCTGTAATTGATTACAGTAACCTTGAAGAAGTTACCGAGCTGGCAAGCTCTACAATCCTTGCAGAAGCGAATCCCCGCATTTTAGGTGTCGTGAATGACACTTATGGCATCAGTTCCTTAAAGGTGAAGATTGAAAAGGCGAAGAATGGAAATCCAACTGATGCTGACTGGGAAAATGTAGGGACTAATGGAGGGACTAGAGGCGATTATACTTTTGATGCAAATGGGTACATTACACTCCTTGAACCTTCGGCAAATTCCGTTACCAGTCTGAATTGGACTATTGAAGCTGGTACTATCAGAAATGGCGTTAACGGACTTGATCTTAATGATGGTATTTACCGCATTGTCTCTGAGTCCAAGGACAGTGCCAGACGTGTTCCAAATAGCATACAGAACGATGGCACGCACCCATGGTTCGTATTCCGTATCGACAAAGTGAACCCTGTCCTGACTATTCCGGATGAAGCGGTGAGCAGGTACTACGGTGGAAAAGGTAACTTTACGGCAATATTCGATGATCAAGGTATTGGCGGTGCATCGGTTCCCGGTATTAAAATCGGTAAGAGCTATATCCATGTGTATGGTTTTGCTACTGATGACAGTGGTATAGGAAGTGTGGAAGTTGGTGTGAAGGGAGCCCCTTGGACAACTACCGGATCAATAGTAATTGTTGCACCTGGCGTCGAAGGTCGTTTTGATGCTTATATTCCAGTGTATGCATCTCCAACCGATGATACCGGAGATACTTTTACAGCTAATCAGCCCAGTATTACGTTCTCTGTTAAGGACAATGCGGGGCGTGAGTCGGCCAATACAAAAGACTTTACCTTTGATAAGGTAGCGCCTACCGGAGCGATAAGTTCTCCGCCTGCGGCTAATTACCTCAATGGTGCTGTAACTTTGTCGGGCAGTGATGCAGATAAGAACGGCATCAGCAAAGTTTATTTTGTCTATGGAAAGATCGGGGCTTCTCTTAGCGAGGAAACCGTTGAAAACGCCAAGACGTTTATTAAAGCGTCTGATGATACAAGCGGAACCGGCAGAAAGTGGCTTGATACCAGTCTGGATTCTGATGATGAAGGTGATTTCTATGAAGATGGTATTGGTAAATGGGACGGCGGTCTAAATACATGGGCTTTTGCCTTTAAGGATATTTCCGACTTTGGATTACCTGAAAATGCAAGCTATGTGTACGAGGAGGAGCTGGCAAGTAATACCTTTGTGTTGCCGATCTACATTAAGATTGTCGATGTTGCCGGTAACGAGACCATCCTTATGCGGCGTGTCTTAATCGATCCTGATGCCGACAAGCCGAATGTTTCTATTAATAACCCACAGGAAAACGCGATATTGGGAGGCGAAGTACGGGTATCCGGAAGCGCTCAAGATGATGACTGGGTGTTCGGCGTGAAGATTCGAATATTCGATACAGCAGCTGGCGCATATATAAATCTTCCTCACGGCAGTATGGAAACTCAATTCCCACTAACTGAAAACTGGGTATGGGCAAGTTTAGATTCTGCCAGGGATAAAGCGGTTAGTTGGTCGTATATATTGAATAGTACTGGTGGGCTGAATCCTGTGAATCCGGGCGATCCTCCCCGAGCCTTCCGTATTGACGTGCAGGCAGTGGATACACAGAACGACTTGGTAATGCACGAAAATGATGAGCCGACTAAAATAGGAAGCGTTGTGTCCCGCAATGTTAATTTTGATAGTACCGTGCCGACTATAGAACACATAAAGATATCCAAGGCAGGCTTACCCGATAAAGATTATATTGGAAATGCTATCTATGCATCGGGAACTTTTGTAATTCGTGCGACAATACAGGATGAAAGTGGTATTAAAACCATAGAAACCCGAGAAGGAACTGCCGGGGGATATACAGCACTGACTGCTCTTGCTCCTGGATCTGAGGCTAAGGGTTTCTTTACCCCAACGGTAAAACATCCGGGCGATGGTTTTGTGGCGAGCAAACGGTATTATATAGTAAATATGGGAGCTACGTCTTCAGCGACATGGGCAACATACGACGATTATTCGGGTGAACCTAAAACCTACGAAGTAGGTACAACTTTTACGTATAAGAGCGGTGCAGCAGTAATATCAGACCCAACTGCTGAGGTATATGAGGCAACCGGTACGGGCGCGGCGCAGTATTTCGAATTTACCCTGCAATACCCGGTGGAAAGTCTCCCTGATCTCGTAGCGCTGGGTAAGACAGGTAATTTTAGCCTTTACTTAAGGGCATACGACAATACAAGTCCGCAGGCTTATATGGTCCAAAGTACCGTAAATGTGTCTGTGGATAATACCTTCCCGTATATCCAAAATGAGACCGCCCCGAATGCTTCTACTGACCAGTTCTACATCGAGGGAACTGCATGGGATTACTCCAAAGGAGGCGGCGAGCCCTCTTCAGGAAATATATCCGCCTTGAAGGAGATGGTGGTTTATTTTGAACGAAATGGAGCCTACATTAAACCTGATGGAACAGCGATTTCTGCGCCTACTATGACGACCCTTGATAATGTTGTTGATTTGGGTGACGCCGCTAATTCAGGCTTTACCAGTTCTCATTATGACGGCTCCGGTAATCATCTGATTCCTACAACTATAGCGTATCCGGATATTACCGCTGGTCAGGGAATCGTTATAGACAACGTTGAGTTAAGTTCCGATATTGATGGCGATGGCTTCCAGGAAAACTGGAGTAAGCAGGGTAACGACCAGCATTGGAATGTCAAGTATACCACGTGGGCATTTAGGAACACGTTGGGAGACGGTCCTCTTACAGTGCACTATGTGGTTATAGACGAAGCCGGGAATGCTACTCACTTTAGCCAGACACTCTTTATCCGCAATAACCCGCCTATTATCTGGAATCTGGATATAGGTACTGACTTAAATGGCAATGGAGCTATCGCAGATACGGAAAAATTAACCGGGCTTACAGTTGCAACACTCAAGCTTGATAGCTCTAAACAAATTGACAATGACCGTTATGATTATAACGGCGCTATGAAAAAACCCGTATTTGTGGTTCGTAACAATAGCTTGCAGTTTGATATTTCCACAGTAGATGGAAATGGGACTAAGACCTACAAGGTGCAGCATGTTACTCGGGCCCCTATCACCGCAGGAGGCGGACTCTCAATTGAGCAGGGGAAAGTATATACCATTGTTGATCCTGCTGGTGCAAGCTGGATACAGCTTGGCGCACCTGGCACTACTGCAGGTACAACCTTTATAGCGGCAGCTTCTGGAACTATGGGAGCAGGCGCGGCTACAACGTTTGTAGAGGGAGTAACGCAATCTACGAGTACGCCAAACGCCGGTACCTCATTTGACGGCAAGGAAACATCAACAGGACAGGTTTCCTTCGGTTCCGCTGATTTTGCATCGATTGCTGACACTATAATCGGTAATACGACCCTGGATGATCTTGATGCAGCTGACCGTAACTCTTCACTGTATCTGATTATTGTCTCCGACAGTACATCAGGTAGTCCGCTAACTTTTGCAACCCTTGTGGGTCTTGATGTGGATAACATAGATGAGACCCTGCCTGAAGCCGAAATCTATACTTTGAAAGCCGATGCGGTGGTTGGCAAGGAAGAAAACTGGAAGCCTACCACTCTGGATGAACTTGGAAGCGGAGGTACTCTTTATCCGAGCGATAACAAAACCAAGGGCAACTTGTTCCAAACAGATAGTGGCATATCAGGCCATATAGAACGGAAAGGTTCAGAAACTAATGTTACCGGGGTATTCTTTACAAGGGACACTGTAAGCGGTCAATTGGTATTGCGGGGACATGCCTTTGATAATCAGCGTATAACAGAGTTACAGTTAAAGTTTGGCGCAGACGCTGCATTTACCATATTAAAAGTGGATCCCGATGATGGCAATAAGCTTAAACCCACCAATGCAGCAGGGACTATTCTAACGGGGGCCGCTCTTGATAACGCGAGTTCCTGGTCGGTAGAAAACCTGACGCTCGAAGGTCATAACGTCGAATGGGCTTATGTATGGGACAGTGTGGCAAATCCTGCAGCTACAATTGTCGGCAGCGATCTGGCAGTTGAAGTTACGGTTTTTGATGCAGCAACGGCCCGGAACTTTGGTGTTGATGATAATTCTGTTGATATCGCGCCTTATATTATCGATATTACCAGGGTTGATAATGACACTATCCGCTCCAAGCAGGGCTGGTATAGCTTCCGGCGCGGCGATACCTTGGAGATCAGCGGCTTTAACCTTAAAGCTTCCGGTAATACTACAGTTAGTTTCGGCGGAGTGAATGGTACTATCGCAGCCGGAGCTACGGTCAACAAGGTGACGTTGACACTGCCGGAGATGGCCGCAGGCTCTAACAGGGCCAGTGATACTGGCGCCAAGAGTGGTGAGATTGTTCTTACAGCGAATGTCACTTCTGGAGCTCCAGTTATTGCGGTTAATAACCGGAACAGTAACGCCAACAGATGGAATAACCAGTTTGACCAGGAAGCTGAGGAAGTTGATCGAAACCAAACCAAGATGTGGAATGACGACCGTTATGCCCATCTCTGGCAGAGTAACGCGATTAATACAGGCGTAACTGATAGCGCTAATCGTGGGTATTTTGTAGGATTACAGGTAACCCATGGCGGTACTACTCCAGTAGCTTTATCAGAGCGGCCTGCGTATCCTGCCATGACTATTAATCCTGCAACAGGTGTTCTCCATGGTTCATGGAGCAATTATGCCGCTTCTACTATTTTCCGTAGTGCTAATAATGTCGCAGCTACAGAAACATACTACCTTGGAGATCCTTCGGAGGATACTGATATCCATTATGCCAAGGCAGTTGCCGGGGTTAATGGCGGAAATTCCCGAGGTGTTAACGTAGTCTGGAATGCCAATACCTATACCGCGGGCAGTGGGGCATGGACAGTTCCGAATTCGGGAGGTGTGTATGTGTATAACAACCAGGCAACTACAGGATCTGGGTATAACGACACATATAGTTATTATTTGGCAGAGGCTCTGACTCATCATGATACGCTGTTCTCGCTTGTTAACCAACGAATTGTAGCCAGTGGAAATGATATCCATTTAAGTTATTATGATGCGGTTAACGATGCTCTTCATTATTGGCATAAGACTTCAAATGATAATATTACAGCTGCCAATTATGCTAATAATAGAAGCTGGATTGTTATAGATGGAACTGCTGATAACGATAATGCAGAAGGGGACGTTAATGGAAGGGGCGGTCCTAACTTTGATACTGCTAACCAGAACGCCAATAGGATTGTAGCCGCTGATGCTGCTACGGCAGGTACAGCTAGAGTAGCTTCTGCCGGTGAATACAGCGCAATCGATGTTACCAGTGATGGACGACCAGTTATAGTTTATACCGCTGGTAATACTTTGCGTTTAGCCTATGCTACGGCACAGACAACGAATGGCCCAACTGCCGCTCAATGGAAGAGGCAGGTTATTTCAGTTCCGAATAGCGCTTATATGTATGTATCCATGAGAATTGCGCAGCAGGCCGGCAATGATGTGCTTCATATATCAGCCTTCAAGGTAAATACCGGCGATTTGGTTTACATAAAGGGAACCAGGCCAACCGCCAGTACGGGAGAATTTACTTTTGAGGCTGCTGACATATTGGTGATAGACAGCCTCGGTTCAGTCGGTACATGGTCGGATATTTCAGTTGACAGTCAGGGCAATCCTTATATCTCTTATCTGGATTACTCCTACATGAATTCTAACAGCGGTATGAAGATCGCCTTCTACGATCCTTCTCTTTATACTACTACCGCCAGGGACTTTAATGGGAAAGACCTGACCGGTTGGGAAACCTTGAATGCCCCCATGAACTTCCAGGTTCGGGATGTACGAACCAGCATAGAAAACGTAACGACACCTACAGCTATCGCAAACCAGTTCTGGAAGGCGGCTGTCGGATATTCCTCCGGGGATAAGTTCCGTATTGCGTACTTTATCAAACCGGAACAACCGTAAGAGGAATATTGGTTAGATGAAGTAACAGTTTTAAAAAATAAAAGCCGGAGAGTATTACTCTCCGGCTTTTACTCTGGATCGCAATGTATTTGGCATATAGGGGAAATATTGAGTAGTAAAAGAACCAGTAATAAATATAGCAGCAAAAAGAAAATTTTTAAAACGAAGCTTTTGCTTTTGATTGTTGGTATTTTTGTTCTCGTTATTGGAAGCATTCTTTTTTTCTATCCCAAAAAGAATGCAAAAACGACAAACGTTGTTTGGTATGTTGATGAGGGCATTGCAACGAATTGGGAGAAAATACTTGCAGAGGCTCCTAAAGAGTTTGCTCCTTACCATAAAGAGGGAAGTGTAAAAATATTAGGCAGTGAAACACCGATTCCTGCTGATGCCTCCGGTTTTGTTGTTACTACCAAAAGACTTGCAGGGGTACAATTAAAAAATAATCAGGGCAGTGAACAAAATTCAGCTTCAAAAGAAGAGCTCCCAATAATCTTTGCTTACGAGAGGCTTGCCCGTACACGGAGGTATGGAGACGCTTATGTGCTTGCGTTGGATCCCTGGTTTATATTCAATAAACGTACTACTCCGTCCTTAACTCGCGAGCGGATAATAGCTCCTGATCAGAGCAATCTTGGCGGGCTTCTTCTTCTTCCCGGCAGGGATCAAAAAGCGGTAAGTTCATGGACCGCTCGGCTTTTACAGGAAAGCCCGGGGCGCTTTATTCAAGACAAAGCAATGTGGAATGAAGTTAGAAGAAACCTGTTCCAAACTGGGGCTTTTCAAGATGGTGGGTTTTCATATAGTTGGAATGAAGTAATCTTTACGCTTTTGGGTAACACAGAATGTTGGGTTTACGCACCGGTTAGTCGTTTACGTACCTTGCCTGATTACCGGACTACACAGATTGAAGCTTTTGTTTTTCCTGAGCCTGGCGATAGTTTTGGTTTGCAGGCAGAATTATTATGGCTTATTCCTTTTGGACTAGATAACGCCGGAGATACTAAAAATCTCTTGGACTGGCTTAATTCTGCAGAAGCTCAATCAGTTATTGCTGCTGTTACAACCTGGATACCTGCTCACCCTGATTGTCCCCCATATAATCCTGTGGCCCAAACTGCCCGCATTGCATGGCTTACCTCTTCTTTTGTGTGGGAGTTTACAGAATAGTAGCAACTGTATTTCTTTGAAGCAATTCGACTATGTTGTTTGCTGAATGGAACCAGGAAGAAGCCCTGGAATACCGGTACAACGAAGGCCGGGAAGAGGGCCGGGCCGAAAGCCACAGGGAAGATGCCAGGAATTTTCTTTCCATGGGAATCGAGCCGGAGAAGGTAGCGCAGGGAACCGGTCTCCCGCTTGAAATTGTCAAGGAATTGGCTTTGACGATAGGGACAAAAACGGCGAGGAAATAAGGCCAAAAATTTCGTATAGGTAAACCGCGAATTGCTGCCGGGATTCTCCATGAAAATGTCAAAAATGTGCAAGGTCTGTGACCCCTCTTTAAAAAAATAAAATAGTTTCGTATAATGAAAAAAAGGGCTTTGAATGAATAAAGTATTAAAAGAAAAAATCATGGAAGCCTTCTCATCGGTGCTGCCAATCACGGCGATTGTGATCATTGCAAGCATTATCTTTGTGCCCATGTCTGCGGGCATCATCATAATGTTCATAGTCGGCGCTGCATTGCTCATCATCGGTATGGGGTTCTTTACCCTTGGGGCTGATATGGCTATGATGCCTATGGGCGAAGGCATAGGAGCGCAGCTCACCAAAGGGCAGAATATGCTTCTGGCTGTGGGTATCAGCTTTTTGATGGGCGTTATCATCACCATTGCTGAACCGGACCTCATGGTGCTGGCATTGCAGCTTGCCAAATCACTTAACATCTGGGTACTGATTATCACGGTGGGCCTGGGTGTTGGCATATTCATGGCCATAGCGGTATTGCGTGTAATTATCGGCGTGCCCCTGCGCTTCCTCTTACTGTTTTTCTATGGAATCACCTTCGCGCTGGCCTTCTATATGACGAAGAATGGCAATACAGCCTTTGTCCCGGTGTCTTTTGATTCCGGCGGCGTAACGACAGGCCCGATTACTGTCCCGTTTATGCTGGCTATGTGCGTCGGCGTCGCGTCCCTCCGGGGCGACAAAAGCGCCAAAAACGACAGTTTCGGCTTTGTTGCTTTGTGCAGCATAGGCCCCATAATATCGGTGATGGCCCTCGGCGTGGTCCTGCAAATCACCAATGTGCCGCCGAACAGCCTTCCCGAAGAGGAGATTACCGCTATTGCGGGTTACACCGACCGCGATGTGTTTGAAGCCTTTCTCTTCGAATTTCCCGATACGATCAAAAATGTGGGTACTGCCCTTGGGGCAATTCTGGTATTCTTCTTCATATTCCAGCTGATTACCCGGCGTTTCCATAGGCACCAACTCGTCAGGATACTCGTAGGCTTTGTCTACACCTTCATAGGACTCGTGGTATTCCTCACCGGAGTGGATGTGGGCTTTATCCCTGTGGGAAGCCTCTTCGGCAGCGAACTTGGCGCATCCCCCATCAAGTGGGTGCTGATCCCCCTCAGCATGGTCATAGGCTACTTCATTGTGGCTGCGGAGCCTGCGGTGCATGTTTTGAACAAGCAGGTTGAGGAGGTTTCGCAGGGCGCTATCACCCAAAAAGTCATGGCCAAGGCCCTCGCTATTGGCATGGCTCTTGCCTTGGGCATAGCCATGGTGCGCATCCTTTTCAATATCAGCATTCTATACATTCTCGTCCCAGGCTATGCATTCGCCTTGCTGCTTACCTTCTTTGTCCCGCCGATTTTTACTGGTATAGCTTTTGACTCGGGCGGCGTATGTTCGGGCCCCATGACCAGCACCTTCCTGCTGCCCTTTGCCATAGGCGCCTGCGCGACGGCCGGGCACATGGATGATGCCTTCGGCATTGTGGCCATGGTAGCCATGACCCCCCTGGTAGTAGTCCAGCTTTTGGGCCTGGTATTTAGCTTCAAGCAGAAGAAGCTTGCCGCGTCCCAGCTGGAACAGAAGGCCGATACTATTGGCGGCGTAAGCGAGGACGAAGCAGGGCACATCACGGTATTCGAGGAGGGGCCCGCTTATGGCTAAGAACAAAACCGGCGGCTTCAAATTCCCCTTTAAGCTCCCGATCTTCAGGAAATTCGGGCATGATGAAAAACCAGCGGAGCAGGCCCAGAATGTCGATAAATCCCCGCCACTGCTAAAATTGGTGTTCTTTATCGTGGATTGGAGCAAAACTCAGATTATTTCCAATGTTTTTGAAGAGGAAAAGGTACGTTTCCATTTTATCAGCAAGGCTACGGGGACTGCCCGCACCGAGATACTCGACCTTCTGGGCATAGGGTCCAGCGAGAAGGCGCTGGTGCTCTGCCTGGAGCAGGAAGTCCTGGTGCCGGTGCTTTTAAAGGAAGTCCGCAAGAAGCTGGGTTTTCATAATCCCGGCGCGGGCATTGCCTTTACTGTCCCCCTTTCGGGAATCAATACGCCCCTGCTCAGGGTTTTTAAAGAAAGCATACACCAGAACGAAAAAATCGTCTTTGAAAAGCAAGGAGGGGCCCCCATGGCTGCCGAAACCAAATCTGAAATCAACAACGATCTTATTATTGCCGTCATCAACCGCGGCTACAGCGAAGAATTCATGACCGCAGCCCGGGAGGCAGGCGCTATAGGCGGCACAGTGATAGATGCCCGGGGTCTTTCCCACGAGGGGCCTGTGAAATTCTTCGGCGTCTCGGTGCAGGATGAAAAGGAGGTAGTCCTCATTCTTACGAACAGGGAAAAGAAAGTGCCCATCATGCAGGCGGTTAGCCAGACCTGCGGGCTTGCCTCCAAAGCAGAAGGCCTTGTCTTCGCTCTGCCGGTGGACAGCGTCCTTGGCCTTAGCTTCGAATAGGTCTTTACTTTTTATTTGATTTAAGCAAAACTGATATCTGGTTCATGAAACTTTAAGGAGAAAAATATGAAGAAAATTTCCGTCCTTTGTTTGGTTGCATTGACAGTCTTTTTTGCACTGTCCTGCAAAACCGCCCCGTCGTCGTCATCCCCAAAAATTGAAGGTGATGTAACCCAGGAAAAAGTGAATACCGCCCTGGAGCAGATCTATGACACCTATAGGACCAAGTTGATCTTTACAGATGCCCAGGATTACACCGTTAAATCGGGGGATTCCCTATCCCAGATTACCCGTACCTATTACGGCAAACTGACAGGCGTAGGGGAAGCCGGCCCCAGCAACGGGTTCTATTTCCCTGTTATCATGCTGGCTTCTGACAGCCACATCGTCGATCCTGACCTTATCGAACCCGGGATGAAGCTCAAGGTAGTGGATCTTCAAAAGAACCTGGCCAATCCTGTTTCCAGGCAAGCCATCAAAGATTGCCTCAACGATGTAGCCTATGTTTACAACAAGAAAGGCGTAACAGCAACAGAAGACGGCCTCAAGAAACTGGCAAATTCTCTTTAATCCCGGTAAAAGGGCAGGTGTCTCATGGAAGAGCGGCGTTATTTTTTTACGTCTGAATCTGTAGGCGAAGGGCATCCTGACAAGCTCTGCGATCAGGTTTCCGACGCAATCCTGGATGCCTGCATTGGCAAGGATCCCCAAAGCCGCGTCGCGTGCGAGACCTTTGCCTCCACTTCCCTCGTGCTCGTGGGGGGGGAGATCACTACCGATACATTTGTGGATTTTCAGACTGTAGTGCGGGAGGTGGTCAAAAACATTGGCTACACCGACCCCGCCTACGGCCTTGACTACCAGTCGATGGCTGTTCTCGACATGATCCACAGCCAGTCCCCGGACATCAGCCAGGGGGTTTCGGGCACGGGCCTTGACGAATACAAAGGCCAGCAGGGCGCAGGGGATCAGGGCATGATGTTCGGTTTTGCCTGCAACGAAACTGAAGAGTTCATGCCCCTCCCAATTACCCTGGCTCACAAGCTCCTCAATAAAGCCACTGAACTCCGCAAGAACAAAACCCTCAAGTGGCTACGCCCCGATGCGAAGAGCCAGGTGACCGTCGAATATGAAGGCCACAAGCCGATTCGCATTGATGCGGTGGTGGTATCCCATCAGCATGACCCTGAAATCGCTTATGATGAATTAAAAGCCGAAATCATCGGGAAAATCATAAAGCCCATACTTGAACCCACAGGTCTGCTCGATGTAAACACCAAGTACTACATCAATCCCACAGGCCGTTTCGTGACAGGCGGCCCTTTTGGCGACACGGGCCTCACGGGCCGCAAGATTATCGTGGACACCTACGGCGGCATGGGTCGCCACGGCGGCGGTGCTTTTTCGGGCAAAGATCCCACCAAGGTTGACCGTTCAGCCGCGTATATGGCCCGCTATGTCGCCAAGAACATCGTTGCTGCGGGCCTGGCCGAACGCTGCGAAGTCGAGCTTGCCTATGCCATCGGCGTCCCCTTCCCGGTCTCGGTCATGGCGGACACCTTTGGCACTGCCAAAATCAGCGAGCAGCACATCGAAGACGCGGTAAAGAAAATCTTCGACCTTACCCCTGCGGGCATTATCAAGACCCTGGATCTCCGCCGCCCCATCTATCAGAGGACCGCCTCCTATGGGCACTTTGGTCGTTCCGAATTCCCCTGGGAAAAAACCGACAAGGCAGCGGAGCTCAAGAACACGGTGAAATAAAACTGAACACAGCCCTTCTTCGCCAATCCATACACGCCGCAGCCGAAACCAGCTTTTCCAGATCCGGCGGTCCCGGCGGGCAGAATGTCAACAAGGTCAGCACCAAGGTAACGCTGCGTCTTTTTTTAAGCGATCTCCTGGGCCTTTCCGAAGCAGAGCTGCACCACCTCCGGGAAACCCTGGGCTCCCGTCTCTCGGGCGAGACCAACGATGAACTCGTCATTGCCGCAAGCGAAGAGCGCTCCCAGCACACCAACCTTGAACGGGCCTATGCCCGCGCCGAGGCCCTTATCGCTTCGTCAGCCAGCCTCCCCAAGCGCCGGCGCCCCACCAAGCCCTCCAAAGCGGCCCGCGAAAGGCGACTCAACTCCAAGCATATGCGCGGCCACCTGAAGGCGGACAGGAAGCCTGCCCTGGACGATTGAATTTCCGCTTTTAAGCAGGTTTCACCCCGAATTTTTCCATATCGACCTTGCCTGCCTTTGACACCGCAACCCCCTCGGAACGAAGCAGGGCCGTCTGCTCTTCCCTCCCGGCGCAGCTCTCCAGGGCAATGAACCCATCGGCCCTGATAATGCGCTGCCAGGGCAGATGCTGGCTTTCGGACATGGAGTGGAGGATGCGGACAACCTGGCGGGCCCCGTTCCGGAGGCCGGCCGCAATGCCCACATCGCGGTAGCAGGAGACCTTCCCCGCAGGAACCGCGCGTATGGCTTCGATAATGCGGCGTGTGCTTTCTGTCATACCAACGAGTATACTACATATTTTTCCGGAGCATCCATGAACTGTCAGGGCAGAAAAAACCGGATGCCTAATATGCCGGCGTAACACGCCTTGGTATTATGCACCCGGTTAGAACGGAGAGTTGTTAGAATGGCCTAACAGTGATAGGATACAACACCTTAAAAATTTTGTCAAGTAAGTTTAGCCTAACTTTCTGTTTTTCCGCAAAAAAGTCAGTCTTCGGTCCCAAGGACGAATTTCCCAAAAATGGCAGCCAAAGCGCCGCCAACCAACGGGGCCGCGATGAACACCCATACCTGGGCAATGGCATTCCCCATGAGGAGAAGGGCAGGCCCGAGGCTCCGCGCGGGGTTAACCGAGGTGCCGGTGAGCCTGATGCCCAAAAGATGGATCAACGTGAGGGTAAGGCCAATGACGATGCCTGCCTTTTTTCCGCTGCCGCTTTTCGGCGAGGTGACCGCAACGATGGTAAGGACAAATACGAAGGTGAGGACCACTTCGGCAATTATGGCCCCGCAAAGATCAATGTTGGCGCCGTAGCCATTCTGCCCAAGGCCGGTCTGGGCAGGGTTGGCTCCGGTCGATTTGACAATGGCATAGAGCAAGGCCGCGCCGGCAATGGCGCCGAGGATTTGGGCCGCTGCATAGAAGGCAAATTCCAGCCAGCTGATGCGCTTGTTGATGGCCATGGCAAGGGAAACCGCAGGGTTCACATGGCAGCCCGAAACAGGACCGATGGTGTACGCCATGGCGACAATGGCAAGGCCAAAGGCCAGGGCAGTGGCAGTCAAATCCACGCCGCTGAACACAGCCACCCCACATCCGAATAGTACCAGCACCAGGGTACCGAGAAATTCCGCAATACACTTTTTCATAAGGGCTCCTTCTCCGTAATGCTACAATGTTAAAGGAATAAAACCAATGCTTGCGCGGGAAATTTCATGGTTCAATACAGCCTAACATCTGTTAGGTTAATCAAAGAGGCTATTCATATTGAAAGAAAAATAGTATCATACGAAATAATTATAATTATTTCTGGAGTAAAAAAATGAAATTAAAATTTAGATTGACATTAATTATGGTCGCTCTGGTGGTTGTAGTGGTGGGAGTTATCTCCGTTGTCCTCCTCTTCCGGGCCAGCAGCATGCAGGGAAAATCGGCCCGTGAAATCCTGGAATATCAGACCGGCATGTATGCCAAGCTTTTGCAAGCCCGGTATGAAGTGTATTATGATACCGTCCAGACACTATGTCAGGTATTCAATGGCTATGAAGATGTGCCTGTTGAAAATCGGCGGGAACAGTATGATGATATGCTGAAATCGGTGCTGGACTCAAATGCCAATTTTGTTTCGTTGTTTACTATATGGAAGCCCGGGGTAATTGACGGCAATGACGCAGCCTACGCCAATACTCCCGGCAGCGACGAAAGCGGCAATTATATCACTATGTATACCCGGCAAAGCGGCACAGTAGAGAAGAAGGCCTATATTGAATGGCGACCCCTGATAGCTGCCCTGGATTCTACCCCGGATATGTCGAACCCGGTTTATACGACCGTGGCGGGGCAGAAGGCAATAGTCGGGGATATCCGGGTTCCCATTATCAGGGACAAAGACAATGCGGTAATTGGCTTGATAGGGGTTCAGATGAATTATAACGCTTCCCAGGAAGTAGTTCTTGGAATCATACCCTATAATTCGCCAAAGGGCAGCGCGGGGCTTTATGCCAATGACGGCACTATCGTGGCCCACCATGTAGCCGCCCGGATCGGCGAAAAATTCCAAACCGCTTCCCTGGGTACCCTTGGAGCCCAGGGGGTCAAGGACATAGAAGACATATCCCTGAAAGGCGGAAAGCCCGTAATGGTAGAATCCAATGGCCTCTTTATAGAGAGCTATCCTTTCGTGGTTGGCAAAACAACTCTCCCCTGGACAGTAACAGCGATTATAGACACCGGGACGGTTTTGGCAGATGTTACCGCAATGGAACGCTTTGCCGTCATTCTGGTAATTATAGCCGTTATTCTGTCGGTGATTATTGTTTTCTTTGTTGCCACCCTCATCGTCAAACCTATTCTCAATGTAACTCTTACCCTCAAGGACATATCCGAAGGCGAAGGGGATCTTACCAAGACCATTGATATAAAGGGCAATGATGAAATCGCCGACCTTTCCAAATTCTTTAACGCTACCCTGAAAAAGATCCGCGACCTTGTGGCGACCATTAAAAAGCAGGCTGCCGCCCTCTTTGACATAGGCAACGAGCTGGCTGCCAACATGACCGAGACTGCGGCGGCTATTAACGAGATCACCGCCAACATTCAGAGCATCAAGGGGCGGGTCATCAATCAGAGTGCGTCGGTTACCGAGACTAATGCGACTATGGAACAGATCACCGTCAATATTGATAAGCTGAACGGTCATGTGGACAAGCAGACCGAGAGCGTTGCCCAGTCATCCTCCGCTATTGAGCAAATGCTGGCGAACATTCAGTCGGTGACCACCACCCTAATCAAGAATGCGGAAAACGTAAAGAACCTGACAGATGCATCCGAAATGGGCCGCGGCGGCCTGCAGGAAGTTGCGACGGATATACAGGAAATATCCAAAGAGTCAGAAGGGCTCTTGGAAATCAACGCGGTTATGGAAAATATCGCCAGCCAGACCAACCTCCTCTCCATGAACGCGGCTATCGAAGCGGCTCATGCGGGCGAAGCCGGCAAGGGTTTCGCGGTAGTAGCCGACGAAATCCGCAAGCTGGCAGAAAATTCCGGCGAGCAGTCCAAGACCATCAGCAACGTATTGAAAAAGATAAAGGAATCGATAGACAAGATCAGCAAGTCGACAGACGCGGTTTTGAACAAGTTTGAATCCATAGACAGCGGTGTAAAGACAGTAGCGGACCAGGAAGAGAACATCCGCAACGCCATGGAAGAGCAGAGCGAGGGGAGCAAGCAGATACTGGAAGCTGTGGCGAAGATGAACGAGATCACCCAGCAGGTAAAGGGCGGCTCCGAAGAAATGCTCGAAGGCTCGAAGCAGGTAATCGCCGAAGGGAAGAACCTCGAAATGGCTACCCAGGAAATCACCAACGGGATGAACGAGATGGCCACCGGGGCTGACCAGATCAATATCGCGGTAAACCAGGTCAACACCATTAGCGGAAACAACAAGGACAACATCGATATCCTGGTGCGGGAAGTTTCACGGTTCAAGATCGATTAAATTCTTTCAGAAAGAGCACAGCATCCCTCGCAGCTTGCCGCGGGGTTGCTGATGCGCGTCTGCTGATAGCTGGATATTTGCACCGCTTTAGTGTACACTGGGCCGGTGAGGTTTCGGTGAAAAAAAGCATGATTTTTTTGGCGTTATTCCTCTTGGCCCTGGGTTCTGCCACTGCCCAAACCGGCAATACGCTCTATGTGGCGGTTAAAACCGCAGAAGTCAAATCCTCCCCGTCAATTTTTTCCGACTTGCTTGCCAGCCTCCCCCTGGGGGATGCTGTCACTTTTTTGCGGGCCGGGAACAAGTGGGTTGAAGTAACCACAGCTGCGGGTGTCCGGGGCTGGGTCCTGGAAGGCGCCTTGAGCGCCAGACGGGTAGTCTCCTCAAACCGTTCAATTGATTCCGGGGAAGTAGCCATGGCTGGCAAGGGCTTTACATCCGAGGTGGAGAAGCTTTTTAAGCAGCAGGGCAAAGCCGATTATTCACAGGTGGATGCCATGGAGGCGCGTTCCGTGCCCCTGGCTGAACTCCAAACCTTCCTCAAGGAAGGCCGCCTTTTAACGGGAGAATAATGAAAAAGCTCATCCTTGGGTTGTTTTGCGCTCTATGGGTTGTTTTTGCTGTTTCCGCCGAGGGCCAGGGCCAAAAAGCTTCGGGCTCCGGGCAGGCCAGCCTGCTTTCAGGCGATGTATCGGATGCCCTTTCCGGGATGGATAAAGCCCTGGCAACGGCTGGGGATGAAATGACCTCCATCGACGATTACTACCTGGGCAGGGCGGTGGCTGTGAACATACTCGGCTCATATAAAATTTACACTGCGAATCCCGATTTGACCAGCTACCTCAACAAGATCTGCCTCGCCATTACGGTGAATTCCCCCAATCCGGTGCTGTTCAACGGGTATCATGCCGAGATTCTCGACAGCGCCGAGATCAACGCCTTTGCAACTCCCGGAGGGCATATTTTCCTTTCCCGGGGGCTCATTGCCTGCGCCGATTCTGAAGACGCCCTGGCTGCGGTAATTGCCCACGAAATTGCCCACATACAGCTCCGCCATGCGGCAGCGATCATACAGGCCCAGCGGACAGTGCAGGATCTGACAGACGCGGGCCGCAGGGCGGCTGCTATCGCAAGCCGCGACTCCAGCCCCGCTGAAAGGGCTGTGCTTTTTGGGGAAGATGTTAGCAGTCTGACTACAACGCTGTTCAAAAGCGGCTATGCCCAGAGCCAGGAGTACGAGGCCGATACCACAGCCCTTGCCCTGCTCAGGAACGCAGGATATGACCCTTCCGCGCTTCCTGCGGTATTGCAGGTTATGGAGAAAAACCAGAAATCCCACGCAGGGGGCTTTAACAATACCCACCCTTCTCCCGCATCCCGCATCGCCAGCCTGGGGCGCATCTCGGGCAATACCAGGGGCAGGGATACCTTGTCTTCCCGCCAGTCCAGGTTTAAAAAATGAAGCAGTTCTTAGCCAAATTCCACAAACCTCTGGCCGCACTAGTTATCGCGGTCTTTCTTTGCTTTGTTGCGGTCTTTGGCTATCTTCATGGGGCTTTCGATTATGTTGAATACAAGCTTTACGACTTCAGGGTGAAATTGTTTGCCAATTCAAGCCGCCGGTCGAATGATATAATTGTTGTTTTTTTGGATCAGGACAGCCTTAACTGGGCGGATCAAAATAAGCATTGGGGCTGGCCCTGGCCTCGTGCGGCTTATGCTGAAATTGTGGATTACATGAGGCTGGGCGGTGCAAAGTCAATTGCATTCGATGTAATTTTTTCCGAACCTTCAATCTATGGGGCTGCTGACGATGCTGCCTTTGCCAGGGCTTCCTCCGCATACGGCAGGGTGGCGCAGGGGGTCCTCTTCAATTTGCAGACAGGCATTACCCGTTCCTGGCCTTCTGGGCTGGACAAGCCGGTTTTTGATCCTCGCAGTTTTGGAGCCAGCCTGGGCAATTACAGCCTTTCGGAAGAAGAAGGCGCTACTGCGGGCCAATTCCCCATACCCGAGTTAAGGAATTCTGCGGGCGTTATCGGGAGCATTAATGGCAAGGCTGATTCCGACGGTATATTCAGGCGGATGCGGCTTTTTACCCTTTTTGACGGACGGGCAATACCAGGGCTTTCCGCAGCCTCCCTTCTGGTGACCGGTGAAAGCAAAGAAATTATCGACAACCCCGAAGCAAAAACAATAGAATGGGGCAATTACACTATCCCTGTTGATAAAGAGGGGAAGACATTGCTCCGCTTTAAGGGCGATCTTGAGAGATACCCCAATTACAGCGCCATGCATATACTGCAAAGCGCGGAGGCTGTCGCCAGGGGCGAAGAGCCCCTCCTGCCTCCGGAAAATTTCAAGGATGCGTATGTCTTTTTTGGGTATTATGCTCCGGGGCTTTATGATATTTTCGCCTCCCCCATATCCTCGCTGTACCCCGGCGTGGGCGCCCATATCACCATGCTGGACAATTTGCTTACAGGCGATTTTATAAAGCAGAGCCCCCAGTGGCTGGATATGCTCCTTACTATATTGCCCTCAGTATTGATAATACTTTTAGTGCTGTTTTCAAGCCGTATACGCCTTACGGTGAGCGGCACGGTTTTGATATTCGCCTTGCTTTTCACAGGCTCTGTAGCGGTGTATAGATTTGGCATTTGGGTTCCCATGGCCGCCCCCCTCATTACCGCTATATTTGCCTTTATCGTAGCTACCCTTTATGGATACGCCACGGAAGGCAGCCAAAAGCGTTATATAAAAGGAGCATTTTCGCGCTACCTTTCTCCAAAGGTTATTGAAGAGCTTATTGACGATCCCTCCAAGCTTGATTTGGGGGGCGAAAAGCGGGAAATGACCGCTATTTTCACGGATATTCAGCGTTTTTCATCGATATCCGAAGGCTTGCAGAAGGAATACGGCGAAGACGGCCCCCGTGCCCTGGTCAATCTCCTCAATCTCTACCTGACGGAAATGAGCAATATTATCCTCGAAAACGAAGGCACTGTGGATAAATACGAGGGCGACGCCATCATCGCGTTTTTTGGCGCGCCTATATGGACCGAAAGGCACGCAGCCCTTGCATGCCGCAGCGCCATCCAAATGAAGAAGAAGGAGCTTGAGCTAAAGGCGCAAATCATGGATCCTGAAGGCGCCTTTTATTCGCCATTGGGCAAGCTCATAGAAAAAGGGATTATACGCTCCGAGCGCCCCCTTTATACCAGAATCGGAATCAATACCGGGGACATGGTGGTTGGGAACATGGGCACCCCGGACAAGATGGACTATACGATTATGGGGGATGCAGTGAACCTGGCTGCCCGGCTCGAAGGCGTAAACAAGCAGTACGATACCGGCGGCATCCTGATCAGCGACTTTACCCGAAACCAGATCGGGGATGAATTTATCCTCCGGGGCTTGAGCCGGGTCCGGGTGGTGGGCAAGAAAGATCCGGTGCGGCTCTTTGAACTTTTGGAATTGAGGGAAGAGGCGTCCCAGGCATTGCTGGATATGGCGGGCCTTTGGGATAAGGGATTCAAGGCTTATGAGTCAAAAGAATTCCTCGAAGCGAAGAATGTTTTTAGCACCATATGGCAAAGGGACAATAACGACACTGTGGCTAAGCTTTACCTGGGCCGCTGCGAGAAATTCCAGGCAAGCCCCCCTGAGCCGGACAAATGGGACGATGGGGTAGATAATCTGACTGAGAAATAGGAGATTTAAGGATGAAAAAGTTTTTTCTTTTGACGGGCCTATTGGTTTTCTTGGCCACCGCTGCCTTTGCCCAAATCGCCAAGGGCAATTCGGCATGGGTTTCTGCAAAGACCGTGGCGGTAAAATCGTCCACCGGATTTTTTGCGTCAAAGCGCGGAACCCTGGCGTATGGGGATCAGGTATCGGTGCTGCAGGTTAAGGGCAGCTGGGCCGAGATCCGTTCGTCTAACGGAGCGGTCACAGGCTGGATTGCCACAAGCAGCCTGAGCGCCCGGCGCATAGTTGCCACTGGTTCGGGCAGCGGCGCCTCGGCAAGCGAAGTGGCCCTTGCGGGAAAAGGCTTTAACCAGGAAGTGGAAAATGCCTATAAGGCCGATGGCGATCTCAATTACGCCGATGTGGACAAGACCGAAGCCATAACGGTTGCGGAAGACGTGCTTCTCAAATTCATAACCGACGGCCATCTTTTTGCGGGGGAACAGCAATGAAATTGCGCACTATTAAACTTTACCTTCCTATTATGATAAGCGCTTTGGTTGCGGTGGTTTTCTTTTCTTGCGCGGGCATTGGCGCTGCCGCAGGCATTGGCGCCCAGATCGCAAGCAGCGCCGGTCTCATCAGCCAGAACACCGCCGATGCCATCATCGTAAGCGGACAGGCAGCCGACAAGGCTTTTGAGAATATCACCCCGGAGCAGGAATATTACATTGGCAGGGCAGTAGCGGCCAATATACTCACCACCTATAAACTGTACAATGGAAGCCCCGGCCTCACAGCCTATCTTAACCGCATTGCCAACACTATTACGGTTAATTCATCCCGGCCTGAAATTTACAACGGCTATCACCTCAATATACTGGACAGCGACGAGATTAACGCCTTTGCCACTCCCGGCGGGCACATCTTTATTACCCGGGGCCTCATAGCCTGTGCCGATTCTGAAGATGCCCTTGCTGGCGTTATAGCCCATGAAGTGGGTCATATACTGCTCCAGCACAGCCTCGAGGCCATCAAGAAAAGCCGCAATAACCAGGCCTTTATGACTGCCCTTGTCGCAACTGGCGGCGCTGCCACCAACACCGATGTAAAACAGCTCACGGAAGTCTTCAATGCGTCCATCGGCGAGGTTCTCAACACCATGCTGAATTCAGGTTTTTCCCGGGATCAGGAATTCGCCGCCGATTCAATCGCCCTCAGCCTCATGGCTGGTTCAGGCTATGAGCCCTCCAGCCTTATAGAAATGCTCCACTCCCTTGAGAAGAACCAGGCAAGCCATGCGGGGGGATTCAACAAGACCCACCCCACACCGGCGCAGCGTATTGCGAGCGCGGAAAAGTCTGTCTCCCAATATACAGTGGCCGACACAAGGTCTTTCAGGCAAGCACGGTATAAGGCAGTGAAGTAGGGAGCCGGCAATTAAGGGGAATTTGGCCCCTTAACCGGCTGCCATAAAAACTTTTCCGATTCCCTAAAGCTTATTTTTTAAACACCGATATTTATAATGAAAGTGGACTAGATCCGTGCGCCCGTTGGGCCTCCGCGGATCGGGACACGTATCCTCACCCTTCCGGGAACGGGTGGGTCGAGGGTTCAAAGGCACAAATCTCTCGATTTCTGAGTATCCCTATAGGAGTACTCGGAATGTTTACGGCATGGATGCCGCGGTGTCGGCCATGGCCATTGGGGCTTTTGGTGCACCGGAAATGCCAAAGGAGTGTTTTATGATTATTAATCACAACTTAAGCGCAATGTTTGCCGACAGGTCCCTCAAGGAAACCCAAGTGTTCCTGACAAAGAACATGGAAAAACTGTCTTCAGGCTTGCGGATCAACCGCGCCGGCGATGATGCCTCAGGACTCGCTGTTTCTGAGAAGCTTAGAAGTCAAATCCGTGGTTTGAACCAGGCGTCTACAAACGCCCAGAACGGTATTTCGTTCATTCAAACTACAGAGGGCTATCTTCAGGAATCTGAGGACATCATTCAGCGCATGCGCGAACTGGCTGTCCAGTCTTCGAACGGTATCTATTCCGACGAAGACCGGATGTACATCCAGGTTGAAGTTTCGGCGTTAATCGACGAAATAGACCGGATTGCGTCCCATGCCCAGTTCAACGGAATGAACCTCCTCACCGGAAGGTTCGGCCGGCTGATTGGTGAAAACGTGGTTACTGCTTCCATGTGGCTCCATATCGGCGCCAATATGGATCAACGCGAGCAGGTATTCATTGGTACCATGACCACTAAAGGCCTTGGTCTCAGGAATATCGGCGACGATTCCATTCTTTCGATGTCCGCTCCGGACAGCGCCAACCGTGCCATTGGAACCCTCGACGAGGCGATTAAAAAGATCAACAAACAACGTGCTGATCTTGGCGCCTACCAGAACCGCCTGGAACACGCGATCCGCGGCTTGGACGTGGGAGCCGAAAATATGCAGGCTTCCGAATCCCGCATCCGCGATACCAACATGGCTAATGAGACTGTGGCTTACACCAAAAACCAGATTCTCACCCAGGCTGGAACCGCAATGCTTGCCCAGGCCAACCAGAGAGGTCAAACGGTTCTTCAGCTCTTACAGTAGCAGTACTAAGAAGAGACGTGAACGGAAAGGCGCCGTTCCGGGTAATACCGGAACGGCTTCTTTTTTGTCCAAAAATCAGGTATACTAACTTTATGAAAAGAATCATGTCCATTCTATCCTTTCTCCTGGGGGCAGTTATTGTCCTGGGAGGTCTTGGGGGCTGCCGGAAAAACAGCAGAACTGTATTGAACGGGGAAGTGGCGGAAAAGCCGGGTAAAATAATAATCTATTTTATCCCGAAAAATCTGGGGAACCCCTATTTCGATGCTCTCAGTTCCGGTTTTTACAATGCAATTGCTCAGCTTGGGGAAGATAATTTTCAATATTATTATACCGGGCCGGATACCGCAGAAGCGACAAGCCAGATCCCCTACGTGGAGGAGGCCCTGCGGAACAAGGCCGATGCCGTGTTCATCGCCGCCAATTCCAATGATGCCCTGAATGGCATTTTTGATCGGGCCAGGCAGCAGGGTACCCGGATTTACATCATTAATCAGGATATACCCGGAAGCGAATCCCATCGGAACGCGGCGATTTTGCCGGTTAATTTCGATACCATCGGCAATTCCCTTATGGAACAATTCGGGAAGCTGATGGACTACGAGGGGAAGTTCGCCATCCTTTCCGCCACTGATGACGCCCCGGATCAAAACACCTGGATCAGCCTGATAAGACAAGAGCTGGCAGCCGACCCTCAGTATAGCCGGATGGAACTGGTCGAAGTGGCCTATGGGGACGATCAGTACGAAAAGTCCGTGGCCGAGACTGAGGCCCTCCTTGCCAGGCACAGCGATCTCAAGGGCCTCATAGCCCCCACCGCTGTGGGGCTTCCTGCCGCCGCCGCGCTGATCCGGGAAAAGGGGCTTTCGGAGAAAATCAGAATCACCGGCCTTGGGCTGCCCTCGGAAATGCTGGAGTTTGTGCTGGACGGAACCTGCGAAAGGTTCCAGCTCTGGAACCCTCCCTACGAAGGCTATCTCGGGGTCTACCTCATTTGGGCTGAAAAACGGGCCGGATTTGTGCCTGTTCCGGGAGCTGTCTTTACCGCCGGGAGGCTGGGGGAATATACCATCCTGCCCAACGGCCAAATCCTGACGCTCCAAACCCCCATGGTTTACGACCTTTCAAATATCAGGGAATACGCCATCCTGTTTTAAACCCTCTGGGCCGCATTTAGGTACTGACGGAGCTTTCTCATCACTTCGCTGATATCAATGGGTTTCCCCACATGATCGTTCATGCCGCTGGCAAGGCATCTTTCGATATCCTCCCTAAAGACATTGGCGGTCATTGCGACAATTGGCACACGCTTCGCGGACGCCATGCCCTCGAAGCGTTTTTCCTCGAAAGCGCGGATGCAGCGGGTAGCTTCGAGGCCGTCCATCTCGGGCATCTGGACATCCATAAAGATCATGGCGTATTTATCCGGGGCTTCGCTGAACATTTTTAACGCCTCGACGCCGTTGCTGGCGCAGTCGATAACCAGAGCGGTGGGCTCCAGGAGGGCCAGGACAATTTCCCGGTTGATCTGCACGTCTTCCGCAAGGAGTATGCAGAAACCTTCGAAACAGCCTGAATCGTCATCGGCTTCTTTCTTCTGGGCGAGATGGTGATCCAGGCCCAGATATTCGTTGATGTAATCCACGATAGATGAAGGGAAAAAAGGCTTGGAAAGGAAATGTTCCACTCCGGCGTTCTTGGCTTCGTTCTCTATCATGCTCCATTCTGTAGCGGAGATCATTATCACTACCGTCTTTTTCGGCGGCGATGCAGCCTCCTGGGTTTCCCTTTCTTTTATCCACTTGGAAAGCTCGATGCCGTTAATTCCGGGCATCTTATAATCAATAAAGTAGAGGGAATAGGGGCCGTTTTTTTCTATCAACCCCTGGGCTTCCTCCGCGCCGGAAGCCAGATCGCAGGTGAAGCCGTAATGGAGCATAATCTCGCCGAAGTATTCCCGGGTCTCAGGATCGTCATCCACTGCCAGCACTTTAAAGGATTTCCGATCCGTTACGGGTATTTCCGGGGCCGTTGCTGCTTTGGAAACCTTGACGGCCTCAATGGTAAAGATGAAGGCGGAACCTTTGCCCAATTCCGATTCAATCCAAATCCTGCCGTTCATCATCTCCACGATCCGCTTCGAGATAGCCAGTCCCAGGCCGGTACCGCCGAACTTCCGGGAGGTCGCGCTTTCTGCCTGGGTAAAAGAGGTGAAGAGCTTGGCCTGCTGTTCCGCACTGATGCCGATTCCCGAATCAGTTACGGAGATCTCAATAGTACAGATCCCATCCTGTTCCCCAATCCATTTGGCGTCCAGCCAAACCGAACCCCGCTCGGGGGTGAATTTTACCGCATTGGAAAGCAGGTTTGCGATCACCTGGGTAAGACGCTGGTCGTCCGCGATGAGGAAGGGGGGGATGTTCTTGTCCACCCTGACCCTGAATTTCTGCTGCTTTTGATCTACCCGGAAGCTGATCACGTTCACCGTCTTCTGAAGCATCTTTTCAAAGTTGAATTCCACCGGGCTGAGATCGAATTTGTTGGCCTCGATCTTGGACATGTCCAGAATATCGTTGATCACCCCCAGGAGATGGGTGGAGGCGTCTTCGATCTTGGAAAGGCAATAGTCCTTCCGCTCTATGGCATGAGAGGTCTTGGCGATGGAAGTCATGCCGATAATGGCGTTCATGGGGGTCCGCATCTCGTGGCTCATGTTGGAGAGGAAATCGCCCTTGGCCCGGCTGGCGCTTTCCGCTGTTTCCCGGAGTTCCGCCAGGCGGACATTCTGCTCCTGGATCTTTTTGAAGGGGATGACGATAAAATTGGCCGCCACAAAGGCTGCGAGTATCCCCAGGCTCATAAAGATCGCCGCGGAAATAAGAAGGATATTCCGGTTCATGGCTCCGGGACTCTCGTCGATGGGGGCCGCCACAATGAGAGTCCAGTCGTCAGAACCGCTTACCGGCATATAGGCTCCTACCCGAGGCACCCCTCCGTAGCTGTAAATTCCGGCGCCCGCCTCCCCTGTCCGGATTCCCCGAATAAACCCCTCCCTTTCCTCGCCCTCAGGGCCGGGGTCCATTACATCCAAGAGGATATGCCGTTCTTCGACCAGGAAAGGACGGATGTTGGCGATAATGACCCCTTCTCCGTCCAGGAGAAGGATGTTGCCGGAGTTCCAAATACGGAAATCGTCGAGGATGTCCGAAAGTATCATCCCCGGCAAGGTAGCCACCAGGATCCGGGACCCCATAGGCACGCAAATCCGGATGACCAGTTCCCCGCCGGGGTCAAGTTCCGTGGTAGTAATCACCCGTTCGCCTACAAAGGCGCGCCGGGCATAGGCGCTCCGGACAAAGTCCTGCCCCGGAACAGGGAACCCGTAGGAAGCCACTGCCCCACGGGAGCTCAGAATCGCGAGGGAGAGGTAATTATGCTCCTGCGCCTGGTCTGTCAGAGCCATCTTGAGGATCTGTCCCTCCGAGGACGCCGCATCATTCATGGCCGCCTTAAGGATCTCCGCCGCCGCCACATCAGCCTCGATCTTCATCAGCCGCAGGTTGGTAGCCACCAGTTTTTCGGCTATCCGGCTCACCACCGTCATGTCGCTTTTGATGGTTTCCACCAGATGGAGCCGGTCAAAGTACAGGCTTATAACAAAACTGGAAGCGGTAATCAGCGCAACAATCGAGGCTATAATGAGGACAATCTTTATCCGAATGGACACCAGGGAACCCCGTTTTTAATATCTTGGGAATAGTATAGTTCGTTTCGAATGAAATCTCAAGGAGTTTGCGCTATTCTGCTTTTAGGGCCCGAAAAATGCAAAAAATTTCTGATCTATCAATCAATGATAGATCTACCATCCTATACTATCAGCATGAATATAAACGAAGCGTTTGCGGACATAGAAAAGCGGATGAACGGCGTGGAAGAGCTCATGAAGTATTGCCGCAAATCCGGCGGCAAAGAACTGGATCTTTCCGGCAAAGATCTTGAAGAAATCCCTCCAGCTCTGGCCGACCTGAAGGGCCTTGTGGTGCTGGATCTCAGCAATAATAAGCTCAAAGAGCTTCCGGATTTCATGGGCAGCCTTGCTACCCTGGCATACCTGAACTTGAGCCATAATAGGCTGTGCACCCTGCCCGAGTCAATGGAGAGCCTTGACGATCTTGAGACCCTCAACCTTTCCCACAACCGGTTTAAAGAGCTGCCTAAATTTATCGGGGTACTTCCTGCTTTGGAAACCCTGAATATCGATGACAATAACCTGGAGGGAGTCCCGGAATTTCTGGATGATTTAAACGTCGGCAAGGAACTCAACCTGCTGGATCATATCGAAAAAATCATAAATCTTTCGAAAAAGAACGGGCTGAGCAGGATTTTTTACCGCATTGCCGACAGCCATATCAAATTTGTTGCGGAAAAACTTGGCATAACACCCCTGCAGGCAGTATTGTTTTCCCATTTTATCGATAACTGCGAAGACAATAATATATTGATAAGCCAAATCGGAAAGGCAATTGATGTCAGCAATACCAAAATTCTGCAATACATGAATGAACTTGAGGTGCTAGAAAAGAAAAAGCTCATCCGCTGCAAAAAAGGCGACAGCATCACCTACCGTGTGCCCCGTGAAGTGTTGACCGCCTTCAGGAAGGATACAGAATTCAAGCCCGCAAACCACGCGAATATCCATATCGAGGAGTTTTTTACCGTCGTGGAGGATTTATTTGTCCAGCGGAACAATGATGAATTGACCCTCGAAAACCTGGACGAGGAATTGAACCTCCTGCTGGAAGAGAACATGCAGCTTGTCTTTTCGCAAAAGATAAAAAACGCCGATTTTAATACAATGGACAGGGTCCTCTTGATCTGTTTCTGCCATCACTTTGTGAACAACAACGATGACAATATCAGGGAGCATGATTTTGGATTTGTCTACAGTGACGACCGGTATTTTTTAAGCGAGATTAAGCGGGCCCTGAAAAACGGTAATCATATACTCATGGAAGCGGGACTGATCGAGAATGCCGTCAGCGATGGGTTTGCCGAATCGGATGCCTATAAGCTTACCGATAAAGCAAAAAAGGAATACCTTGGGGAACTGAATATCAAGTCCAATCTGAACAAGAACAAAAAAAACCTCCTGTTATCCGA
The DNA here is from genome assembly GCF_000214355.1 of Leadbettera azotonutricia ZAS-9. GTDB lineage: Bacteria > Spirochaetota > Spirochaetia > Treponematales > Breznakiellaceae > Leadbettera > Leadbettera azotonutricia. The sequence goes on from NC_015577.1 coordinate 193,674, forward strand.
TACCCTTGCGGAAAAAAAATTATTTTATAATGACAAAGCAACTCAAAGTATTGAGCAGCTGGCTTCTTTGCTGGAGGAAGAAAATTTCAAAACTGTGCAAAAACGCCTTGAAGACCAAGGCATGCGGAAAGGATTTACCTGCCTCTTCTATGGCCCTCCCGGCACAGGAAAGACCGAGACAGTGTACCAGATAGCCCGCCGGACCCACCGGGACATCATGGCAGTGGACATCGCTGAAACAAAGAGCTGCTGGTTTGGTGAGAGCGAAAAGAAGATAAAGGAAATCTTCACCGGCTATAAAGCCCTGGCGGAAAATGCCGAAACAACACCTATCCTGCTCTTCAACGAAGCCGATGCGGTTATTAGCAAACGCATGGAGCTGGGCAAAAACAGCGGATCGGTTGCGCAAACCGAAAATGCCATACAGAATATCATCCTCCAGGAGCTGGAAAATCTCGATGGCATATTGATAGCCACCACCAACCTTACCGGGAACATGGATAAAGCCTTTGAGCGGCGCTTCCTCTATAAAATTGAATTCGAAAAGCCCGACAATAACGCCAGGCAGGCTATTTGGAAGGCAATTATACCGGAATTATCCGATGCTGATGCAATGGAATTGGCCACCAGGCATGATTTTTCCGGAGGGCAGATAGAAAATATTGCCCGCAAGCGCATTGTCAGCAGCATCATCACCGGAACAGCCCCTACCCTTGATTCGCTCATTTCTTTCTGTCAGGATGAAATAGTGTCCAACGAAAAGGAAAAGAAAATAGGGTTTTCAGTATAGCCATGAGTACCAGAAAGAATGCATCCAAACCGGCATTGGACAGGTTCTATCAAATTGATGAAGAGATCGCCTCGGGAAAATACCCCAGCGCCAGGAAGCTGGCGGAGACGATAGGGTTCAGCGAGGCTACGATTAATCGGGATTTGGCTTTTATGCGGGACAGGCTTTATGCCCCCATTGAATACAGCGCCATTCACCGGGGCCTCTATTATTCGGAAAAGCCTTATCGCCTGCCCGGCGCGTTCACCTCCATGGAAGATATGCAGGCCCTGGGGATGGCGAAAAACCTGCTTTCCCTTTACCATGACACCCCTCTTTACGATGCAGCAAAGAACCTTCTGGATAGCTTTACCGCCCCCCTGGCAAGCGACAAGAACCCCGGCTGGTACGAAGACCGCATCATAGTTCCCCCGGTAGCGTCGGCCCCTGTTTCAGAGGAAACATGGAAGGTCATCACTGCGGGGCTCAAAGAAAACAAGGCCATCATCTTTGAGTATCAGGGCGCCTGGGACGAAGAATTCAAACCCCGCCGGGTGCGGCCTTATCAGCTCCTTTTTGATACAGGGGTATGGTATCTTTACGCTTATGCCGAAGAACGCAAAGCCATACGCATTTTTTCGCTCCCCAGGATAAAAAACCCGGTGCTCACCAAGGACACTTTTACCCTTCCAAAGGATTTCGATTATTGTTCCAATGCAGACGGCAGCAATTTCGGGGTTTTTGCGGGGGAAAAGAAATGCCGCTTCGCCATTGCGATTTATGGCGAATCGATCCCCTGGGTCCAGGAGCGGAAATGGGCTGCGGATCAGGCGACTAAAGAAACAGATGATGGGATCATTATAAGCTTTACCAGCACCCAATACGGCAAGGTGCTGGAATGGGTGCTTTCCAAAGGCTGCAACGCAATGCCCCTTGGCCCAAATGAACTGGTGCAGGACTGGAAAATTCATATCAATTTAATGAAAAAGATGGCAGGCAAATCAACAAACCCGCTCTAAAAGCGGGGAATTAAGCCCCTTTTTTAAGGTGTAGCGAAATCGTGTAAAAAGGGGCTGGGTTATCGGACTTTTGAGAGGATCTCGGGGTTATTTGCTGCATAGTTCAGCACGTCCGCCATAATGCTCGTGTACCCTTTGCCCAGGCTCTTGTATTTTGCCACGTCATCCGGGGCAAGCCTGAGAGTTACCACCTGCCGTTTCTTTTTCTGGTCTCGCTCGGCTGCCATGTGTGCAAATTCTTTGAGGGCCTCCGGAGATAGCTCTGGGGCGGCTTCAAGGTTTATCGGATATTTTGCGGCTTCTTTTATCCGCCGTAAAGCTTCTTTAGGTGGCTTTTGTCCAGCCTTCCCCTTCGATTTGGTAATAGCCATTGTATGACCTCCGTTCTTTTTTGGTAGCAATACGAGCGGTAATAATCCGTTTTGCATTGCCCCTTTCGGCATAAACTACAAAAAGCGTTTTACCCACCATGCCCAGGGTTTGCCAGCGTTCTTCCCCTGAGGTATTGCCCTCGCTTTTATCCTCGCGCTCTAAACGGTTTCCATCCCAGAAGATATATTGAGCATCTTCAAAATCGACATGATGAAGACGCTTATTTGTTGCGTTCTTTTCATCATCCCAGTCTATGCCGTCTAGTCGCATGATTAAAATGTATTACTTTTTGTATGCTCTGTCAAGCAATTACGGCATTATGTAGGTTTTCTTGTTTGTCTTTTCCCCGATTCCATTTAATGACCTTAATTTTTCGATAGTGGTTCCCATGAGTAAAATATCATTTATGGTTTTGGCTGCCTTACCATTTTTTTACAGTGTAAAGATGCTAAGCGCCGGTTTTTCCGGTAGCTTTTTGCTATTTCCTTATGACATAAGGATTTAACTATTAGCAGGAGTAGGACTCGAACCTACGACCTCCGGGTTATGAGCCCGACGAGCTGCCAACTGCTCTATCCTGCGTCGTGTTTTAAGAATATAGCCTTTTGGCCGGAAAGTGTCAACTGCCTCTTCTATGCCATAAATTTATAGGGTATAGTAAGATCAGAGTAAATTTGCATTCCAGGGAGCTTCATAATGGCTATAAAATACGAAAATAAAGTCCTTTTTATCATTGTTTGCTTATTGTTAGCTGTTATGAACAGTTCCTTCGGACAAGAAACCCAGTCATTTGAAGGTGAATGGACAAATATTACTTCAACCATGCTTGCATATCAGTTCTTCCTAAATGACAATGGGGAAATATCGGCAACTATGCTTGTTTTTTCAGGAAACAAGTGTGCCATTAAGTCTATGCAAGGCATTTTAGGTTTTGGGACACAAACGACATGGGAAGGAACATTCAAGGTAAATATTGGAAATAAGACGATTGACCTTATTGATGATTTTGGTGATGCCGATAGGTATAGATATGTATTTTCAGAGGACGAAGAAAACTTTATTTTAAAATTGAAAGACTCGGATGGCGATATTACAACCTGGTATAAAAGGAAGTCCTAAATTCGGGGGACACGTCCACTCTCCAGGCCAGAGATGCTCTGGCCGAGGTCTACCGCTGCCTGTATAACTAACCCTGCCTAAATCAATTTAGGACTTTCTCTGCGTATCCTGCTGTAATTCTTTTAGCCTGGCAGCCATGACGTTTTCTATATCCTGCAGAACCTGTTCCTCAAATTTTTTTATAGCATCCGGGGAATAATCCTTTTTGGAAAACAAGTCCGGAGAATCAATCGCAAGGGCTGCGGCAATACGTTCCAGCATCTCCGGGGAGGGGAATTTTTTGCCTGTTTCTATCATCCCAATATAATGAGTGGATGTATTTACCTTTTCTGCGAGTTTTGCCTGGGAAATGCCGGAAATTCTCCGTTGCTCCTTCATATTGAGGGCTAATAAAGCTCTAAGACTTGTCATAACCTTCAATAAATAGCTCCATTCCTAAAGTCTTAGAGACATCCAAGGACTTGACAACTTCCTGTAAAGAAATAGATAATACTTTCTATTAGGCAGTAATAAAATGATGATTTTCAGAGTTTTTTTACTTTCTTAAGAAAACAATGCCGGCGGGCCTGGTACGTAAAGGAGTTCTATTATGAAGAAAAGCTTGTTTCTGCTCAAAGCCTGGGTGCTGCTTAGCGTAGCTTTTGCATTGACGGGATGCCTCCTGGCAACCGATGATTCCGGGGATAAGGATGAAGTTCCGGCAAAGTACAAGGAGTTTTTCAATTACCCTGACGGGAGGAAAAATTCTACCGGCTTTCTGGAAATAAGAAATTCGGTAGCGTCTCCTGCCTTGTTGTTTACTGATTCTGTGCTGCCCGCTAATTATATAGGCACGGTGGACAGCCTTTCGACTATAAAAGTCAAATTACCGGAACAAAAATTCTACACCATTGTGGCAGTTGATAAGGCGCTCTATGAAGAACGGGGAACCCAGGCATCCCAATACAGCGATCTGACCTTTTATTCCAATACCCAGCCGTATTCCATGGCGGTAACAGCAAGCAATACCTGGGGGGGCGGTACATGGATCATCAATAACAATACCACTTACTGGGTTTCTCTGCGTAAATCCGATCTCAGCGGTACCGTTTATGCGGTTGCAGCTCCCAACGCCAAAAGGGTATCTGTTCCCATTCAAATCGGGCAAAACTTCGATTATATCCCCCATTTTTATAAAGAACTAAAATACGATGGAAGGGTGATTGCCTTGGTTGAAAGCGATCAATTAAAAAGCGCCGATACGGTTGCAACCACCGAGGCGCAGTCAACATTTACGACAGACATTGCGCCGACAACGGTACCAAGCGCCAGTATTAAGCCGGCGATATTGTTCACCAATAGCAGCGATAAAACTGTCCGTGTTTATTCCGGGCAGAATAATCAATTAAGCAACGGCGCTTCACAGGATTTTGCCTTGGCTTCAGGCAGTACCCAGATGTTTACGAACTATGTTGATGCAGGCAGCAATACAAATAGTATCAATTTTGCTTCCATCGCCTGGTCTAACAGAGTTCCCGTTACCCAGAATATGGTAATGCAAATTAATAAGGTGTATCGAATTGTCCTTGGCGGGGCAAATGATAGTTATACAACCACCGTAACAGAGGAAGACGCATCGGCTTACTTTAATTAGTCTCCGGCGGGTACGGGCCCAATGGGGGGAGGATATATGAAAAAAAACGCTGTCATGGTTCTTATGGCCGGAATATTATTGGCCTTGGCGGGCTGCAGTAATCCTTCCAGTTCGGGATCGCCGGATACAGGTCCAGAGGACAAACCCAAAACCTATGTCCGGCTCATTAACCCCAATGTTTTTCCGGTCAGCCTGTACAGCGATTTCTCGCATTTGACCCTCATTGCCCGTATCGGCGCCAGGGAATCTTCCATTGCGCTCGAACGGGATGCCAACCCCCAGGGAGCCCAATTTTTTCCTGTCTACCATATTTCTCTTGAGGGGGTAGAATTCCCCTATGACGGGACTGCCTTTATAGCCCGTATAGACGCGGGCACTACCACAGATATACCTATTCCCAATTTATCCGAAGTGCCTGAGACAGATCGGGCAAGGCCCCTTGTCGGTAATGCCTACCTAAAGGTACAAAACGCCGGCGCTTCTTCCCTAACCCTGCGCCGGGGAAGCACGGAAATACGGCCCGAGGGTATGCAGTCAACCATCCTGAACGGAGGCGAAACAGGGCTTTACGTGGTATCACCGGGGCCTGTTTCTTCTTATTCATTCAGGAAGAACACTGTCGAACAGGTGGACTTCCCCGCCGGGATAACTGAATTTACCGCCGGGCATTTTTATTCTTTCCAATTTAACGGCGCTGCGCTTATTGTAGTTGCCGATAGAATCCTTACCATAGATGAAGCCCTGAATGAGGCGGAGAACGATGACCCTGGCCAGCAGAACATAGCGCCTGCAATGCCTGCGGTAATTGCGGGGGACGGCTTTATAACCATAAGCTGGAACACCACAGCGGGCGCTGTTGGCTACGAAGTTTATTATGGTACAGGAAATACACCGCCAGCAGTACCGGCCAAAACCGTACAGACTGCCACCACAGTAATAAACGGCCTTGCCAATAAAACAATTTATTATGTCTGGGTAAAAGCTGTTTATGCCGCCGAAAAGAGCGATTACAGTCCCATGGCCCAGGGGACGCCCTGGCCGGGCTTAGAAAGACCTGAAGTACCAGGCGCCCTCAGGATAATATCCGGTGTAGAACAGCTTACCATTAATTGGGACGAATCCGGCGGCGCTGCTTTTTATGATGTGTACATCAACGTAAACCCATCGCCCCCATCAGCATACCGGCTTAGGGTAACGGAAGCATCGGCGGTGCTAAATGCACTCGCAAATGGAACCATTTACTATATATGGGTAAAGGCGGGAAACAGCAGCGGCACAAGCGGCTTTAGCCCCATGGAAGCCGGGACGCCTTCATTGCCTCTTTCGCCTCCGGCTGTTCCGGCAGCGCCGGTCGTTATACCGGGAAGCGGAGAATTATCCGTACAGTGGCTGCCGGTAGAAATGGCAACAGCCTACGAAGTTTGGGCCGGTACATCCAATAACCCCTCGTCGGCAATAAAGCAGGGCGCCGATATTCCGGCCAGCGGCGAACTGGGAACGACCATTACCGGGCTTATTAACGGAACCGTTTATTCAGTATGGATAAGGGCGAAAAACAATGTCGGTACAAGCGGTTTCAGCCTCCGTTCCATGGGAACACCCTCGGCATTTGCGGCGGCGCCGGCCGCCCCCGATGGGCCTGTGCTAACAGCAGGGTACAGCATGCTTACCCTGACATGGGCGCCCGTAGAAGGAGCGCTGTATTATGAAGTACTCATCGGCGTAAGTCCTTCCATAACCAATGCGCATACCTACCAGGACGCTGTTGATTCTGTAAGCCTAACCATAAACGGACTTACCAACGGAACCCGGTACTATGCATGGGTTATTGCAAAGAACAGCGCAGGGACAAGCGGCCCCAGCCCCGCTGCATCGGAAGCCCCTTCTGTCTATTTGGCAGTGCCTGAAACACCCGGAACACCGGTAATTAACACCGGAAATACCCAGCTTTTGGTAAGCTGGAACGCAGCGCCCGGGGCAGAAGAATACGAAGTGTATTACGGGACCGGAACCCCTTCTACCCTGTGGGGAACAGTAAGCGAAACTTCTGCCCGTATCAGCGGCTTAACCAACGGAACAGCTTATACGGTACGGATACGATCCAAAAACAGAACCGGAGTATCCGATTGGAGCGGGACCGCAAGCGGAATTCCATCGGGAGCCGGAATCCTTTCTGTTGTTGTGGGTTTTAATTACGGACAGATAACCATTACGGGGAACAGCGGAAATAACGGCATCTCCAAAAGCAGCGCAGACGGAATGTCCGGCAGCCTTTCCCTGAGCGCTGTAGGATACACCAATGTTGTCTGGTATGCGGACGGAGACACCACTCAACCCATTACCGGCGGGAGCATTACCCTGGATGCAGCAAATTACGATATACAGCTCCACTATATAACCTTTACGGGAAATCGAAACGGCGTTCTTTACTCCCGGGAAATCAACTTTACCGTTTTTGACTAAGGGGGAAGAACATGAAAATTGCCAGCAAATTTCTTTTAGCGGCCCCGATGCTGCTCCTGCTCTGCTTTGCCGGATGCGAAAACCCTTTTACGCAGAAACCATTTGTCCTGGAATCCTCAAGCCAAGGGTATGTTGCGGTACACTTTGAAACCCCCCAGGAAGTTTATGGGGAAAACACCGGCGAAGGCAAAGAACGCACCCTTTACCCCGAATTATCCGCATTTACCAAATACGAGCTGAGCTTCAGCAACGGCCCGGAAGCCCGGCCCCCGTTTACCGTACAGCCTGGCGGCAATAGTGTCATTGAGCTTGCAGTGGGCAGCTGGACGATTACCGCTATTGCCTATAGCGGCTCCGAAGGCTCCTACACCGAAGCCGCCCGGGGAAGCGCATCGCCTGTAACCATAAGCATTGGCCAAACCGCCACCGCGGACATTGCCCTTATCCCCTCCGCCGGAGGCATAGGCTTTTTTAACTACACTGTCGATCTGCCTCCCGGCGCGGCGGGAAACCTTGTTGTTGCCACCCCGGAAGGGGGAAGCGTAAACGGCGGAAACATACCCCTGGATAACTCCGCTGTTAACGGAACCTTAAATTTGCTTTCTGGCCAGTACATCATGAGCCTGACCCTGGCATTGGACGGGAAACGCAGCGGCAGAACCGAGATTCTCCATGTGTACCCCAATCTGACCAGCCGGGCGGCGTACGCTTTTTCCGAATTCGACTTCCGGGCGGTAATGGATTTAACCCATAACACCTGGATCCCCAGGATTTTAGTAAACCCCGGCGACACCCAGTGGTATGCATTCAACGCCGAAGCGGGCAAAACCTACCAGATACAGTGGAACGACGCCGTTCAGGGCGACGCCTCCAAAAGCCTGGATATAGAAGTTTCCGCAGTAAGGGGCGACGGCACGGCCATTTTTACAAACCGCGACAGCGGGTGGAATTCGCCGGAAACGATTTCCGGCCTTTCTGGCCCGGTATACATAGCGGTCCAGGGGAAAAGCGGCAGCTCAACGGGAACATACGCCATAAAGTACTATGATACGGATGCAGTGGTTCCCCAGGGGATCATGGCCATCGGCTCGGTGAATACGTCCCTCATACCGGCGGCCATTATTTCGTGGAACTCTGTGGAAGAAGTGAGCGCGTACCGCCTTTACCGCGCGCTCCTGAGCGGCGGCCCCTATACCAAAATCGCCGACCAAAGTTCCACGGTTTTTACCGACGAAAATGTCATGGGGAATATTACCTATTATTACAAGGCTGCCGCGTACAACGCCAACGGAGAAGGAGAGCTATCCCCGGCGGCGTCCGGCACCATGCCCGCTTCGCATCCAGCGGCTATAACAGCCCTTGCAAACAATGCCTGGACGGGGGGAACCATAGGCGCGGCGGGCGTTGTCGGCTGGTATAAGTTTACCGCCGAAAGCGCCAAGACTTATTATATCCAGTGGAACGACGCCGTTCAGGGTGACGCCTCCAAAAGCCTGGACATAAAAGTTAGCGCCTATTCCGCCGCTGGGGACGTGCTCTTTGAAAACGAAGACAGCGCCTGGATGGTTCCGAAGACCATTTCCGGCCTGAACGGGATGGTCTACCTTAAAGCCGCAGCCCAGAACGGCAGTAATACAGGAAGCTACAGCATCAGGCAGCATGATCTTGATAATTCGATTGAGCAGATTCCTGAAAATGTAACTGTCAGTGCAGGAAGTGAACAACTTACAGTAAGCTGGACAGGGATATCCGAAGCTGATAATTATGATATTTACTACACGAACGATACAAATATGCCGACATCGCCATCGTTAACGGTAACAGATCCTTCCGTCGTAATCACCGGACTTACTAACGGAATAACGTACAGCATCTGGGTAAAGGCAAGAAACGCGACAAGTGCAAGTAACGCGAGTTCTGTTGCAACCGGCAAACCCATTGGAACCATGGGAGCAGTTACGGTGAGTCCCGGGGATGGACAGCTGAATTTATCCTGGGCCGCTGTTGCGGGGGCCGATGAGTACGAGGTTTATTATGATACCACCCCGGTTTGCCCGGAAAGTCCGGCACAGACAGTTACCGTTCCGACAGCGCTTATTGACGGCCTAACCAACGGTATAGTGTATTATGCGTGGGTGAGGGGTAAAAACTCAAACGGAAGCGGTACAAGCGAAATGGTTACCGGGAAGCCCTTGGGGACACCGGGAACACTTACCATAAACGATACCGGAATAAGCCAGCTTACAATTACCTGGGGTGTAGTTTCTGGCGCCGATGAATATGAAGTTTATTACGGAACAGGTACGCCAACAACCCTTTGGAATACTGTAAGCGGTACTGCTGTAACAATTACCGGGCTTACCAATGGTATAAGCTATACAGTACAGATACGGGCAAGAAACACCACAGGGGTTTCAGTTTTCAGCCCAACAGCAGCAGGAACCCCGTCAATACGGCCGGGATTGTTTGACGGAACTATAGACGGCGCTTTTTACATCGGTCCCCATACGATAGCATTATCCGCATCGTATCTTTCCGCAAACGCAGTCAACGGTCATGATTACCTGATAATAATAGGAGAGGATGAATCCCTTGCGCCTCTTACCCTATCGTATCCGGATAAAACCATCGGCATTGCACTTATGGGACTTGGAGACGAGCGAACTATTTCCTTAAATGCAAACGGCAGTATGTTTACGGTTTCCCAGGGAGTTACCCTTACTTTAAAGGATAATCTTGTTCTTGCAGGACGAACAGCAAACAATGCTTCTCTTATACGAATTAATGATAGCGGCAGCTTTACCATGGAAGGGGGGACCATCAGCGGGAATACCTCCTCCTCCTACAGCAGCGGCGGCGGCGTGTATGTTTCTAGCGGCAGCTTTACCATGGAAGGGGGAACCATCAGCGGGAATACCTCCTCCTCCTACAGCAGCGGCGGCGGCGTGTATGTTTCTAGCGGCAGCTTTACCATGGAAGGGGGGACCATCAGCGGGAATACCTCCTCCTACGGCGACGGCAGCGGCGTATATGTTTTTAGCGGCAGCTTTACCATGGAAGGGGGGACCATCAGCGGGAATAAATCATCATCATCTTCTTCTTACGGCGGCGGCGTGTATGTTGATTCTAGCGGCAGCTTTACCATGGAAGGGGGGACCATCAGCGGGAATACCTCCTCCTACGGCGGCGGCGTGTATGTTTATTCTAGCAGCAGCTTTACCATGAAAGAAGGCAGCATCAGCGGGAATACCTCCTCCTCCTACGGCGGCGGCGTGTATGTTGGTTCTAGCGGCAGCTTTACCATGGAAGGGGGGACCATCAGCGGGAATACCTCCTCCTCCTACGGCGGCGGCGTGTATGTTGGTTCTAGCGGCAGCTTTACCATGGAAGGGGGGACCATCAGCGGGAATACCTCCTCCTCCTACGGCGGCGGCGTGTATGTTTCTAGCGGCAGCTTTACCATGAAAGAAGGAAGCATCAGCGGGAATTCCGCCTCCTCCTCCTACAGCAGCGGCGGCGGCGTGTATGTTTATTCCAGCGGCAGCTTTACCATGGAAGGGGGAACCATCAGTGGAAATTCTGCCTCCTCCTCCTCCTCCTCCAACGGCGGCGGCGGCGTGTATGTTTATTCTAGCGGCAGCTTTATCAAGAGCGGCCCCTCGGTAATCTATGGTGATACCGACACAACCCATACCGCTGGAGCTAATGAAAACACTGCATTAAATGGGCGTGGCCATGCGGTTTATTGGAGTGCAAGTCCCAAACAGCGTCAATCCACTTTGGAGGCGAATGTAGATCTAAGCACCAACCCAGCGGATGCCGGGTATGCCAATTGGGATTAGGAACGGGTAGAAAATATGAAGGTTCATTGGAGGTACGCTAAATGGGCAATATGTGTTACATAAATGTAAACGCACTAAAGAATATATTTGAAATACTGGCCCTCATTGTTTCTATTGCAGCTCTTATTATTGCCTGTTGTATACCCCACAGGGTCATGGTGAACCAAATCTATGCAGATTTATTGTCACAATACAGAAGTACCGAAATGGGCGCCGCTATATTCTCGGTATTCCAATTTTATGTCAATGAATGTAAAAGGAATCCAGCCCTTATTGCTGAAAAATATAAAAAAAGGTATAAGGAAGAGATAAAAGATAAGCTGCCAAAATCTGATGCAGAAGAGAATTGCGGAAATGAATACCAGGAAATTAATTTTCAAAATACGCTGCATTTCAAACGCCGCCTGATTGAACAATGGTATTTTCACCTGGCTACCCTGCGCTACGATTACAAGTTCATGAATTTGAGGGCTCGTAAACTAAAAGAAGATTTTACCTATGTAGAATCCAGATTGCTGCTCATTATTTATTATATGGGTCTTGCGGCAAAGGGCCTGTTTGAAGATTCCGGAGATATTGATCCACCCATAGATTGCGGCGATACAAATGGAATTGAGCAAAAAATCTATAAATTATATGAGGAGTCGGTAAATTGGGAATGAAACGGTTAATAGTATTTTTCTTATTTATTTATGCCATGCTCGGAATTCTCTCTGTTATAGTGTTCGTTATATGTGCTCTGAATTTAGATAAATGGCTATTGGCGATAATTGCAGGAGGTCTTTTAGGAGGAATTATCGGATGGCTTATTTTATTGCTCATAATTCATCTTGATCATGCGTTCTCAAAGCATAATCGCTTTGTCCCAACTGTTAAAGTTTCTGCGCGTAAGATTCATGGGAAAGACGAAAACGTTAATATGGATTATAAACGGATAACCGAGACAGAGTTTTATGTTGTATTTGAAATCGCTATTGCAGCCAATGGCTTTTTATGGAAAGTGTTTAATAATAAAATCCCTTTCAAAATATATCACTCTAAAAATATACTGGTCGCTAAAAAACAAAAGTTTACAGTACAGCTCCATGATGCAAATTGTGTATCCGGGATAGAAATTGAAGAGAAATCACTAAATGAGTATACGTATAATGAATTTTATGCAGTTGCTTCTAAACGGCCTAAAAAAGCTGAAATTATTTATTACTGTAAACATGATCCGCCATTATCAAACAAGACACCATTTCAATTTTATGTGCTTTTTGAGAAACGAATCCACAAAGCATATTCTACAATGATAACATTGGGCTTCGCCAAACCATAGAGAAGACGTGCGGCCCCATGGTATCTACCTATTTTATCAATTGTAATCGACAATTATCTTGAGTAAAACCGGAGCAGGGTTTATAGCATAATCATGCTTTATTTAACACTTTCCGATATTATACAGTATGACTTATTTTTTTTTATTTCTATGGTCTTTATGAGATTCATTCCGTTTTCGACAGTCAATAAACGGATAACCGAGAAAGAGTTTTATGTTGTATTTGAATCCCTATACTTTGAATATCAGCAACAATCTTCACTCGATTATATAAAACAATTGACAAACAGATATTTCCTTCATATAATTATAGATATGATAAACAGACCGGAATACCTGGCGGAACTGCTCAGGTGGAAAGATAAGGATGACCTCATAAAAATCATTACCGGGGTCAGGCGCTGCGGCAAGTCAACCTTGCTCATGCTATTCCAGGATTATTTAAAGAAAAACGGCGTTAAAGATAGCCAAATTCTGGACATCAATCTTGAAATGGCGGCTAACGATAATTTACTGGACTGGAAAGCGCTTCATCAATATATAGAAAGCCATGCGGCAAAAGGCAAAAAGACCTACGTTTTGCTGGACGAAATTCAGATGGTGAACGATTTCCCAAGGGCGGTAAACAGTCTGCGGCTCAAAAAAAATATTGATGTGTATGTGACAGGTTCCAATGCTGCCATGCTTTCAAAAGATATAAAAAATGTTCTGGGCGGCCGGACTATCGAAATCCGGATGCTGCCATTCTCATTTAGGGAATACCTCTCATCGTTTCCCGGGAATGAGCAGACAGAGCTGGACAAGAAATATAATGACTATGTGACCCGCGGTTCCTTTCCCCAAACAATAGAATTTTATACGGCTAACGCGGTATATGATGAGCGGGCATGGCATACCTATATGGACAGTGTGTATAACACTATCATTGTTAAGGATGTTCTATCCCGGCAGGGGGTTCAGGAATTCTCCAAACTGGAACAGGTTATCGCTTTCATGTTCAGCAATATCGGAAACGAGACTTCTATCAATAATATGGGAAACATCATTAACAATGATATGAGGGGCAGACAGACAAATAGTAAAATCCATGCGCAGACCATCGAAAAGTACCTTGAAAACCTGCTTGACGGCTATGTGTTTTACAAGGCCAATCCGAATTACCTGAAGGGCAGGAACCGGCTTCGCAACAATGCCAAATATTATGCGGTAGACGTGGGCCTCCGGTACTTCCTTTTGGGAGGTACTTCAATAGATGATTCGGGTCACATACTCGAAAATGTGGTGTACCTGGAGCTGCTTCGCCGGGGCTATGATGTAGAATTTGGCAAAGCCGATGACGCAGAGATTGATTTTGTCGCCCGGAAACCCGGCGGAAAAATTGAATATTATCAGGTAACACAGACCTTGATGGATAAAAAGGTTCTGGAGAGGGAATTGAAGCCCTTACAGCAGATAAAGGACAATTACCCAAAATTCATATTGAGCCGCGATTATGATAGCAGCAATTTCGCCGGTATCCGGCATATCAACGTGCTTGAATGGCTGACCAGCCTGTCTATATAACCGATTTTGCAATTCAAAAATGCTCAGTTGAGGCACGCCCTTTATAAAGATCCTTAATGCGTGGTTACCCTTGATAAACATTGGTCAAGTTCCGTTGAAGGGGTAAGACACGTTTATCTGCCTGATTTCCTGCTTATGAAGAGGTATTAGTTTACCCTGCCGACTTGACAACTTTCTATAAAGAAGTAGATAATACTTCCTATTAGACAGAAAAAATGATACTGGCGGGCCTGATACGCAAGGGGTTTTAATATGAAGAAAGGTTTGTTCCTGGCTGGGAAGAACATGAAAACCGCCTGCAAATTTCTTTTATCGATACTGCTCCTGCTCTGCCTTGCCGGATGCGAAAACCCTTTTACGCAGAAACCATTTGTCCCGGAATCCTCAAGCCAAGGGTATGTTGCGGTACATTTTGAAACCCCCCAGGAAGTTTATGGAGAAAACACCGGCGAAGGCGGGGAACGCACCCTTTACCCCGAATTGCCCGCATTTACCAAATACGAGCTGAGCTTCAGCAACGGCCCGGAAGCCCGGCCCCCGTTTACCGTACAGCCTGGCAGCAATACTGTTATTGAACTTGCAGTGGGCAGCTGGACGATCACCGCTATTGCCTATAGCGGTTCCGAGGGCTCCTACACCGAGGCCGCCCGGGGAAGCGCATCGCCTGTAACTATAAGTGCCGGGAATACCTCCGTTGCAGATATTAGCCTTACCCCCTCCGCCGGAGGCATAGGCTTTTTTAATTATACCGTTAATCTGCCTTCAGGCGCAGCGGGAAACATTGTTATTACCAATCCGGAAGGGGGAATGGTAAACGGAGGAAACATAACCCTGAATAACTCCGCTGTCAACGGAACTTTAAATTTACTTTCGGGCCAGTATATCATGAGCCTGATCCTGACATTAAACGGGAAACGCAGCGGCAGGACCGAGATTCTCCATGTGTACCCTAATCTGACCAGCCGGGCGGCGTATACTTTTTCTGAATTCGACTTCAGGGCGGTAATGGGTTTAACTCATAACGCCTGGGCCTCCAGGACTCTGGCAAACCCCGGTGATACCCAGTGGTATACATTCAACGCCGAAGCAGGCAAAACCTACCAGATACAGTGGAATGACGCGTATGAAGGGGACGCCTCCAAAAGCCTGGATATAAAAGTTTCTGCCGTAAGGGGCAATGGCGCCGCCATTTTTGCAAACCGCGACAGCGGGTGGAATTCGCCGAAAACAATTTCCGGCTTTTCGGGCTCGGTATATATAGCGGTCCAGGGGAAAAGTAACAGTTCAACCGGAACATACGCCTTAAAGTACTATGATACGGTCACGGTGGTTCCCCAGGGGATCATGGCTATCAGTTCGGTGAATACGTCCCTCATACCGGCGGCCATTATTTCGTGGAATTCGGTAGAAGAAATAAGCGCGTACCGCCTTTACCGCGCGCTCCTGGGTGGCGGTCCCTATACCCAAATCGCCGACCAACGTTCCACGGTTTTTACCGACGAAGATGTCGTGGGGAATATTACCTATTATTACAAGGCTGCCGCGTACAACGCCAACGGAGAGGGAGACGCGTCCCCGGCGGCGTCCGGCACCATACCCGCTTCGCATCCAGCGGCTATAACAGCCCTTGCAAACAATGCCTGGACCGGGGGAACCATAGGCGCGGCAGGCGCTGTCGGCTGGTATAAGTTTACCGCAGAAAGCGCCAGGACTTATTATATCCAGTGGAACGACGCCGTTCAGGGTGATGCCTCCAAAAGCCTGGACATAAAAGTTAGCGCCTATTCCGCTGCCGGGGATGTGCTCTTTGAAAACGAAGACAGCGCCTGGACAGTTCCGAAGATCATTTCCGGCCTGAGAGGGACAGTTTTCCTTAAAGCCGCAGCCCGGAACAACAGTAGTACAGGCACCTACAGCATCAGGCAGCATGACCCCCTGTCGGTTATTCCTGAAGTTCCCGAAAATGTAAGCGCCGGTTCCGGGAACGGCCAGATCACCGTGAACTGGAATGGGGTGCTGGACGCTGTCGAATACGAAGTGTATTGCGGCGAAGGGACAGCAATACCTTCGGCGCCTTCCGCTGTTACCGGCAATACTTCCGCAGTAATAAGCGGCCTAAGCAACGGCATAAATTATTCTATTTGGGTAAAGGCAAAAAACCTGGTCGGTCTAAGCGGGGCCAGCGCCAGGGTAAGCGTAAAGCCTATTGCCGGTATGGGAGAAGTTACGGTGAGTTCCGGGAATGAACAGCTGAATTTATCCTGGGCCGCTGTTGCGGGGGCTGATGAGTATGAAGTTTATTATGGCACAGGAACAACAATACCCGGAACACCGGCTCAGACTGTCTCAACAACATCCGCGTCCATTACCGGGCTTGTGAATGGTACATCCTACAATATCTGGGTCAAGGGGAAAAATTCAACCGGCAAAGGCGGAGCCAGCGCCATGGCAAGCGGGAAGCCCTTGGGAACGCCGGGGACACTTACCGTGAATGAGGGAATCGGTGAATTAACGATAAGCTGGGCTACGGTTCCCGGCGCCGATGAATATGAAGTTTATTACGGAACCGAGACGCCAACTAACCTCTGGAATATAGTGAGCAGCACGACGACAACGATTACCGGGCTTACCAATGGTACATTGTATAATGTACGGTTACGCTCCAAGAACGCCACGGGAGTGTCTGATTGGAGTAACGTTGCAACCGGTAAACCCATTGGAACCATGGGATCGGTTACGGTAAGTTCCGAAGATGGAAAACTGAATTTATCCTGGGCTGCCATTGCAGGTGCTGATGAGTATGAAGTTTATTATGGCACAGGAACAGCAATACCCGGAACGCCGGCTCAGACTGTCTCAACAACATCCGCGTCCATTACCGGGCTTGTGAATGGTACATCCTACAATATTTGGGTCAAGGGGAAAAATTCAACCGGCAAAGGCGGAGCCAGCGCAATGGCAAGCGGGAAGCCCTTGGGAACGCCGGGGACACTTACCGTGAATGAGGGAATCGGTGAGTTAACGATAAGCTGGGCTACGGTTCCCGGTGCCGATGAATATGAAGTTTATTACGGAACCGAGACGCCAACTAACCTCTGGAATACAGTAAGCGGTACTACGGCGACGATTCCCCTTGCCAATGGTATTAGCTATACAATGCGGATACGGGCAAGAAACGCCACAGGTTCAGTTTTCAGCCCGATAGCGACAGGAACCCCGGCAATACGGCCGGGATTGTTTGACGGAACTATAGACAGGGCTTTTTATATCGGTCCCCATACGATAACATCATCCGCATCGTATCTTTCCGCAAGCGCGGTCAATGGACATGATTACCTGATAATAACCGGGGAGGATGAATCCCTGGCGCCTCTTGCTCTATCGTATCCGGGTAAAACCATCGGTATTGCACTTATGGGACTTGGAGCCGAGCGAACTATTTCCTTAAATGCAAACGGCAGTATGTTTACAGTTTCCCAGGGAGTTACCCTTGCTTTAAAAGATAATCTTATTCTTGCAGGACTAACTACAAATGATTCTCCTCTTGTACGAATTAATACTAACGGCAGCTTTACCATGGAAGGAGGAACTATCAGCGGGAACTCCTCCTCCTATAGCGGCGGCGGTGTTTATTCTAGCGGCAGCTTTACCATGAAAGGGGGAACCATCAGCGGGAACTCCTCCTCTTTTTCTTCCTCCTCCTCCTCCTACGGCGGTGGCAGCGTGTATGTTTCTTCTAACGGCAGCTTTACCATGAAAGGGGGAACCATCAGCGGGAACTCCTCCTCCCACGGCGGTGGCGTGTATGTTACTTCTAACGGCAGCTTTACCATGGAAGGGGGAACCATTAGCGGGAACTCCTCCTCCTATGAAGGCGGTGGCGTGTATGTTACTTCTGACGGCAGCTTTACCATGGGAGGAGGAACCATCAGCGGGAACTCCTCCTCTTCCTACGGCGGCGGCGGTGTGTATATTTATTCTAACGGCAGCTTTACCCTGAAAGGTGGAACCATTAGAGAAAACACTGCCTCCAGCAGGGGCGGTGGCGTGTATGTTTATTCTAGCGGCAGCTTTACCATGGAAGGAGGAACCATTAGCGGGAACTCCTCCTCCTATGAAGGCGGCGGCGTGTGTGTTAGTTCTGACGGTAGCTTTACCAAGAGCGGTACTTCGATAATCTACGGTGATACCGACACGACACATACCGCTGGAGCTAATGAAAACACTGCATTAAGTGGGCAAGGGCATGCGATATATTGGTATGCAAGTCCCTCAAAACAGCGTCAATCCACTTTGGGGGCGAATGTAGATCTAAGCACCAATACGGCTGATGCCGGGTATGCCAATTGGGATTAGGAATGGGTAGAAAATATGAAGGTTCATTGGAGGTACGCTAAATGGGCGCTGCCATATTCTCAGTATTTCAAACGCCGCCTGATTGAACAATGGGATTTTTGCTTTGCTGCTCATCATTTATTATATGGGACTTGCGGCAAAGGGCCTGTTTGAAGATTCCAGAGATATTGATCTGCCCATGCCCGATATTATACAGTATGACTTATTTTTTTGGATTTCTATGGTCTTTATGAGATTCATTCCGTTTTCGACAGTTAATTGTTCCAATTCCTCTAGGGAAAATTTATTAAAACCATATTTTGTATAGACAATTTTATCCAAATATTCTTTGGTATATATGACATTGAGGAAGACGCCATTTTGTTTCAATATCCTTTTTATTTCGGTAAAACACTTGTCCGGTTCTTTCCAGAAATAAACAGTATTTACGGTATAGACTTTATCAAATGTGTCGCTTCTAAAAGAGGTTTTAGAAATATCCTCTAAAGATAATTTTAATGAACCATTGCCGATTTTTCCAACATTTCTCTCTTTTACTTTTTCCAGCATATCTTTTGATATTTCTATCCCATAAATAATTGGATTCTTGTTTTTAAATAACTTCTCTATCAGATAACCATTCCCAAAGCCAATATCCAAAACAGTATCTTTTGACTCTATGTTTTCCAGCACAGTCTTATATTGTTTTTGATTAATGACATTCATTATTTTGGTGGATATTTTTCCGCCAATTCCGTTGGGATTTCCGAAATTTTTTCCAACATATCTTATAAACTTGTTAAACATTGCTATGCTTATTCCCCCGGATTGCCGCAGGGTTGTTGATTAAGAACCGCTCAGGTAGAGCCGCAGCTTTTCGATGAGGGCGTCGTAATCCAGGGGTTTTCCCAAATGGTCATTCATGCCGGCCTTGATGCATCTTTCTATATCTTCGCGGAATACATTTGCGGTCATTGCCACAATTGGTATTTTGGCGGCCGCGATGGGGAGCGCGCGGATACGGCGGGTAGCTTCGTATCCGTCCATTTCGGGCATTTGCACATCCATCAGTATTATATCGTATTTCTCCGGCGTTTTTTGGAACATCTCCAGGGCCTTTTCTCCATTTTCCGCAAAGTCTATGGTCAAAAGCGTCGGCTCCAAAAGGGCCTGCACGATTTCCCGGTTGATATCCACATCTTCGGCAATAAGCGCCGTATAGCCCTTAAAGGCGCCGGCAATGTCCGTCTGCGCCCCGTCCTCAGGCGCATCATTCTTGGGAGACGCATCAAGCCCACGCCTAAGCAGCAGGGTGAAATAAAATTTGGAACCATTCCCCGGCTCGGAATCCACCCCGATTTCACCGCCCATCATTTCGACAATGTTTTTTGAAATGACAAGGCCAAGGCCGGTACCGCCGTATTTGCGGGACGTGTCGCTTTCGGCTTGCTGGAAAGCATGAAAAAGGCGGGCCTTTTGTTCGGGGCTGATGCCGATCCCGTCGTCTTTCACGCTCATCTGTATACGGCAGGCGCCGTTTTCTTCCCCAAGCAAAGATGCGCTTAAGCGGATACTGCCGCCTTTCGGCGTGAATTTGACGGCGTTCCCCAAAAGGTTTGTCAGAACCTGGGAAAGACGCTGGTCGTCCCCGTGCAGACTGTGGGGTATGGCCTCGTCAATTTGAACATCCAATACCTGTTCTTTTTCGACAATCCGGAAATTGATGATATTGAGGATATTCCGGATCATTTTTTCAAAATCAAAATCCACGTTGGCCAGTTCAAGTTTGCCCGCTTCGATTTTTGACATATCGAGTATGTCGTTGACCACTCCGAGAAGATGCCGGGAAGCGCCCTCGATTTTATTGAGACAGTCGTCCTTCCGCGCCGAATCCTGGGAAGATTTCGCGATGGATGTCATGCCGATGATGGCACCTATGGGCGTCCTGATTTCATGGCTCATATTGGAAAGGAATTGGCTCTTGGCAATATTCGCCTGCTGTGTCGCTACAAATGCTTCGCTGATGGGCTCGGCGATTTTTCTGGAAAGGAACCGGGATACAAATATTGAGACAAAGATGACAAGCAATAGCAGGGCGGCCCAAATCACGGTGATAATCCGGATAGTTGAATCGACGTTGTCCGCGATGGATTTTGCCAGCCGCAAGACCTCTCCGCTGGTATTGTTCGCAAGCCCTGCAATATCCTGCACACGGAGAATATAGACAAGGGTCCAGCCTGTCAGCTCAATGGGCGCCCACATGATGTATGAATCAATTGACTCTCCATTGCGGCTTATGAGGGCGCGTGCAGCGCCGAACTTTTCCGCCCGCATCCCCGCAATAAGGCTTTCTGCGTCTTTTCCAAAAAAATCAGAAATGCCATATTCTTCCATGTCATTCAGGCCGGGGGCTGAAATGATCTTTGTATTGCTTGCCGTACTTTTCAGCAAAACCGCATAGCCGTTTTCGCCTATCACGGTAGACTGTATATTTTTATCCAAATTCTCAATTTTGATATCAAACCCGGCGGCACCCTTAAAGACGCCGTCTTCCCCATAAAAAGGGGTTGAAATGGAGATAGCAAGCCCGCGCCCTGCCGAATCCCGTTCGGTGTCGGAGATAAAAACAGGGCTCCCGTCCCGGACAGCGGTGTACCAGGGCCGTTCCCGCATGACCGGCATATATTCGATAGGTATGGCGGCCTTGTACGCGCCATCTTTGTCATATTGAATATTTTGCCCTGAGGCTGTAGTGATGAACATGGTGTAGATATCGGGATTTTCTTCCATAATGAGGGAAAACAGCCATTCAATATTGCTAAGCAGATAAGTTTCTTCCAACAAACCCGTACGCTCTAAATCGCTCCGGTCAAACCGGGGATCTTCTAGCATGGTGGAATCAAAAAACCAATGGAGCCTAAGCTGTCCCTTCGGAACATCCCTGTAATTGGGGACAGGGTTAAGCCTGAAGGTTTTCTTTTCCCGGTATATTTTCTCGATGGAGCTTTTTATCATGGCGACGCTCTTGGTTATGCCTCCCATATCGCCGTTGATACTCCGGGCATTCACCCTGACAAGGCTGGAAGTATCGACGATCCCCTGATCCAGCAGGGAAACCATGATACTATCCGCCGCTATGCGGCCTATATCAAACTTGCCGTTTGATGTAGCGGCGCGGATATTCACCAGTGCGACAACAACCAACACACCGCTGATAAGCAAGGCAGCAACACAGGGCATCAGTATAGCGTAGAGCATCCTGTTTTGTAGCGAACTATTTTTCACACCCTTATTACCTCTTCATAAAACTGCAACAGGCAGTTAAGCTTAGCACATGCGAGGCATCGCAGCTATAGTGCAAAATATCATCCTTCCAAAACACGCCGCAATTCCTTCCGGTCAATACCCCAATTTTTGCCAAATTGTGTTAGCAATTTATCCGAAAGCTCCATAAAACAGGAAAACACTGGCGCTCCCGGAGGGAAAAGCTTTTCCGCTAAATCGGGAAAACTGTTCCGGTTTACGATAATCTCCCAAAACCGGGCAAAGTTTTTTATGCGGTCAAGTTGGGAGGCGGGAAGGGCAGCGGTTTCCAAAACCTCATAGGGCGGCTCAGTACCGTAGCATATACCGTAAGCCCCTGTGCGGCGGCCAATGGGCGCGCCCGGAAGGAGCTTGAGTATGCCGAGCTGGATTTCCACACGGGAAAGAGTGTTGCTAAATGGCGAAGTTTCTTCCCAGGCTTGCCCCCCGGTCAGGGCAATCCACAGCCGGTCAAAACCTTCGCCGAATGACGCGAGGTCCTCGCCGGGGAGGCCGGCGATTAAATCGGCGTGGACAATTGCGTTAGTCTTGGTTCGCAAAAACCGCAAGACTTCCAGTTCTTTTTCCGCGTCCCAGGGCCTGCCTATGAGCTTTGAGGTTTCGGGGTTTAATGTCTGTATCCCCACTTCAAGCCTTAAAGATCCCGCAGGAAATTTGCAGAGCAAATTTTTAAGTTCATCAGGGAAGCGGGAGGGAACCATTTCAAAATGCACGCAGAGGGGGGTATCGTCCTGGGGATTTTTCAATTTGTCCAGAAAAAATTCCATAATCGCCGTAGCGCGTTTAATATCAAGGTTAAACGTGCGGTCGAGAAATTTAAAAATTTTTACACCGCCTTTTACCAGATCATCCATGGTTGAAAGAAATTCATCCAGGGGGAATTCCCTTACGCGGCGGGCTTCTTCGCTCCCTGCCGCACTCAGGCAAAATTCACAGCCAAAGGGGCAACCCCGGCTGGCCTCCACATAGACCAGTTTGCGTCGGAGATCTTCGCTGCTATACAAATGATAAGCTGTTTTAATCAGCGAAAGATCTTCGGGCAAAGAATCGATGAATTCCGGTAAATTTGCGGCTTTCCGCGATGATTTTTCCGTTTTCATCGATGAATTTGAGGGATCCATCCCCTCAAAAATACGCAGGCAGAGTGTTTTGAATGCGGTCTCCCCCTCTCCGCGAATTGCATAATCCGCATAGCGGAATATCTCCGCATCCCCGGGCAGCCATGAAACCTCGGGGCCGCCGAGAACAATCAGGGGCTTTGTGAATCCCGGTGATGCTTCCGCATTGCGGGTCTGCCAATATTCATACAAGCCTTTGAGCAATTCCAGCGTTGCTTTATGATTCCATATCGAAACGGAAATGCCCAAAATGCTTGGATTCGCTTCAAGCAGGGGATCGATTTTTTCCTTCAATGGCTGGCGCAGGGCGAATTCAATTATTCGGCAATGGGGTTCCAATTCTCCTAGATTGGCCTTGAGGAGGCGGAGGGCAAGGGAAGGGTGTATCCATTTCGCGTTGATGGTGGCGAGAAGTATATCGGGGCGATCTTGCCTAAGCATGTTTGGTTTAATCCGGAGGTTCCGGTTTAAGCAAAAAGCCCCATGGTTCCGGTCTGCCATTCTTCACGGGCTTCCATTACCAGGCGTTCTACGTCCTGCCAGGTGTCGGCCCGTGGGCCGGGAAAATCGCGGTTGGTGGAATTGCTGAACACGATGGTTCTGCAGCCCTGGCTGCGGAGGAGCCTGATGTTGGAAGGGGCGTCGTCGATGTAGACGTGGGCGCCTACGGCTACCTTGTCGGCCATGAAGCAGATGTCCCAGTAGGGGATGTCCCAGTTGTCGAGCCATTCAACAGTTTGAATGACGCTGGTCTTGTGGGAGTATTTTAAAAAAAGCCTGTGGGTGATGATCCTGATGCCTTTATTGGAAAGCTTGCGCAAAACAGCAGGGGCGTCCTTGATGGGCTTCATGTCGAGGAAGAGGTTGCGCTGTGTAACTGCAAAACGATGGAGCCTGTCGTAGCCGCCGTATTCGGCAATGCCCCATTCGTCAAGGCCGTAGGATATATCCGGGGTAAGGGCTTCGAGGGGCCTGGAAAGCCATTCCGCAGCAATGCTGCGCATGGCGCCGTAAAAATCGCCCACCACGCCGTCAAGATCAACGCCAAGTATAAAACTGCTTTCGTCCACTTTATGCCCCTAATATAAAATTCTTGAAAGAAGTATCACCATGCTCCGTCCGTTGACAGTATAGGTGTCAGGGTTATCCAGGGCCTTTTCATTCCCTGGCGTATAAATGTCATCAGGGGAAGGCTGGGCAGTATCCACGGCGCGGAACCAGCGTTTGCCCTCCAGGGGGTCGCAAATGGCAAAGTCCACAGGATTTTCGCCTGCATTGAACATGATGAAAAAGTCGTTATCGTCCCGGTCCGCAAGGATTTCCGCCCTTGAGCCGTCGAGCCTCATGGCAAGACAGGAGCCAAGGCCATCCCAGTCGGGGGGGTCCCCTTCTTCGTTAAACCAGGTGATGTCGGGGATGGCGTTGTAGTTGCCGTCCCTGCCGGTGTAAAACTCGGGACGCATAAAACCGTGATGGCGGCGGCGGAAGGCGATTATCTCTTTGATAAAGCGGTAGTAACCGGCGTTCTTTTCTTTTTGAGTCCAATCATGCCAGGAGATTTCATTGTCCTGGCAGTAGGCATTGTTGTTGCCCTGCTGGGTGCGGCCTAATTCGTCGCCCCCGAGTATCATGGGCGTGCCGAGGGCAATCATCATGCTGGCAATAAAATTTTTAGTGTACTGCTGCCTCTTTGCCTCAAGAACAGGATCATCGCTGATGCCTTCGTAACCGTAGTTATAGCTCAAGTTGTTGTCGTTGCCGTCGCGGTTGTTTTCGCCGTTGCCCTCGTTGTGCTTCTGGTTATAGGAAACAAGATCCCGCAGGGTAAAGCCGTCATGGCTGGTGATAAAGTTGACCGAGTGGAAAGGCTTGCGCCCGTCCCGCAGATACAGATCGCTGGAGCCCGAAAGACGGGTGGCAAGGTGGCGGGTATGGGCAGGATCGCCCCGCCAATAAAGGCGGAGTTCGTCCCTGAAGCGGTCGTTCCATTCTGCCCAGCGCCCGCCGGGGAACCAGCCCACCTGATAGGCGCCGCCTGCATCCCAGGCTTCGGCAATGAGCTTTGTGCTGCTCAGCACCGGATCTTCCGCAATGCGTTCCAGCACCGGAGGGTTCTCCATGAGATGGCCGTCCTGGTCGCGTCCAAGAATAGAGCCCAGGTCGAAACGGAAACCGTCAACGTGCATTTCTATTACCCAGTAGCGGAGACAGTCGAGAATAAAGCTGCGCACCACCGGGTGATTGCAATTCACCGTATTGCCGCAGCCCGAATAATTTTGGTAGAAGCGTTTGTTTTCGTTCAGTATATAATAGATGGTGTTGTCCAATCCCCTGAAGGAAAATGTCGGCCCCATCTCGCTGCCCTCGGCAGTGTGGTTAAAAACTATGTCCAGTATTACTTCTATCCCCGCTTTGTGGAGTTCCCTCACCATCTCCTTGAATTCCCTCACCTGTGCGCCCGGGGCAGCATCCGAAGCGTAAGAACCTTTGGGGGCAAAAAAGGCGACCGTGGAATAGCCCCAATAGTTGGTCGCTTTTTTCCCCGTATTCGGGTTAATATTTGAAAGCTCGTTCTCGTTGAATTCCTGAATGGGGAGAAGCTCAAGGCTTGTGATCCCCAGATCCTTAAAGAAGGGGATCTTCTCGGTTACCCCTTTGTAAGTTCCCGGATGGGCAACCCCGGAATTGGGGTTTTTGGTAAGCCCCCGGACATGGGTTTCGTAAAGCACGCTGAAGCGCAGGGGGTAGTTGAGAGGCACATCGCCCTGCCAGTCAAAGCGGTCGTCCACTACCACGCAGCGGGGCTGGTTATAGGCATCATCCTTGTATGAATAGGAAAGATCCGTGGAAGCCTCGCCGGGTATATAGCCCAGGCAGGCTTCAAAATCCCAGTGTGACAGATCCGTCAAAGCCTTGGCGTAAGGATCGATGAGTGTCTTGTTGTAATTGAAGCGCATTCCCTTTTCGGGTATGTATGGCCCGTCCGCGCGGTACAGGTAAAGAGCCCCTGCCTTGAGGGAACGGATATGGCAATGCCAGATATCCCCGGTTTTATGCCTGTTTTTATCAAGCTTAACCTCTTCGAAAGGGCTGTCCGCCCCGTCTGTCTCGAAGAGTATAAGGGTTATTGCCGTCGCATGCCGTGAAAAGAGCGCGAAATTCACCCCTTCATCGGTAAGGGCGGCCCCCAGAGGCTGGGCCCGCCCAATATCAACAGCAAAATTTCCAAAAGCCATGGATGATTATATCATTTTTTGGAAAGGATAACCATAAGTACGTGTTTACCCTGTTGCTGTTGCCGGACAAGGCGGCGACGAAATTTCTTGACATGTATATCAATAAGATATATGTATCACTTGGAGAAAAAATATGGCAACAACTGAAAAACGATCGCAAAGCACAACCACGATTCGGTTTTAATGATGATTATACCCGCCAGGTCATTGATTAAAAGTCAAGGCAATTGACGGCCAGTACCCTCGAAATAATTAATAAATTCGGCGTATACATCCTGGGCTGAACGGCAGGTATCCAGGAGGTAACCGGGTGTATGTTCAAACTCTTTGAGGCCGCGGTAATAAAAAAGTTTGTGTTCTTCGTCGATGATGAAGGGGGTGATGTCATTTTTAAGACACTCTTTAAAGATGATAAGCCGCCCGACCCTGCCGTTACCATCCTGGAAAGGGTGTATTCTTTCAAACTGATGATGAAAATCTACAATGTCTTCAAAAGCGGCTGTTGGTTTTGCGTTATAGCTTATGAGCAGTTTTGCTATTGTCTCTTGAACTTTTGCAGGAGCCGTTGTTTTGGTATCGCCTACGACATTTGGTTTTATTTTATAGTCGCCAACCTTGAACCATTCTTTTCTGCTGTCGGAAGTTCCGGTTTTTAGAATCCGGTGGAACTCCTTGATAATTTCCTCTGACAATGGTTTGTCTGACACGGTAAGGAGGTAATCGAATGCTGCAAAATGATTTACGGTTTCGACAATATCATCTACATTGGCGGTCTCGCCATCGGGAATATCTATGGTGTTAGTTTCAAAAATATACCGGGTTTGGTCTTCGGTTAAGCGGCTGCCCTCGATACGGTTTGAGTTATAGCAGAGTTTTATCTGGGTGACGTGATATAAACCGCCCTTGAGACGCATTTTTTTTCTTCCCGAAACAGGGAAAGGAGATTTATCATAAAAGAGAACCCCTCATATTGCCTAAAGACACCTGCTATTTGCGTGGTCGCCATAGGCAGCCCCTGCCGTAAATATAGCTCATTTCCGGCTTTTCGGAAAGACGCCAATGGGTAAAATGTGAGATTTATCACGTTTTTACCGGGGAATAATAGGCAAACAGCACTTAAACTGGCCAAAACCGCTCCATAAATTCATCCCTGCCAATCTCCCTGGCCCCCAGGGTAAGCTTGTAATCCAGGGGCATGCCAAGATCCCAAAAGGCAAAGCCATGATTCTCAAGGTACTTCGAGGTAAGTACCATTTGTACTGTCCCTGTGTTGTCTTCCTCATAATAGCCCGAGTAGCTCGTGTAGACTTTGCCTGCAATGATCCCGAATTCTCCGGCCCGGAGTTTTCCATCCCGGTAAAGGCCGAAGGAAACGGGCCGCGCGGGGAGGGATGCATCCTTTCGCATGTCCCTTATCACCTGCACAAGGGGGGCGGTGAGCCAGCCGTCGCCGTGGGTCGCAAGGCACTTGTCAATAATAAGATCGAAGTTGGTGTCGAAGCGCAGTTCATAACGGGAAAGCAGGGGGCGTATGCTTTTTTTGATGTGCAACTCGGGGAAGAAAAGACAGGAACGAATCAGGTGATGCTTGGGAAGCAGGATGAGAAAGCCGGGTTCACCGGGGGTGTCGCTTACAATATATTCGGACATCACAAGGAAACCGGACGCCATGAGATCCGCAATAAAGGGAACGTCAAAATCGCGGGCCAGGCAGAATTCTTCATTGTACCCGGTATCACGCAGAGCGCGGGCAGCGGCCTGGCAGTCATCATCGGGATCGAGAAACACATAACCTGCCTGGGTGTAGCGAAGGGGATAGGGCATTATTTCCTCTATGCAATAAGCCTAGTAATCGCCGTCAAAAAATTTGAGGGCGTAGTAGAGGCCCCAATCCTGATCATTGGCCCAGGGGTCAAGAAAATCAGCCGGGGCGCCGTTCACCTTGAGGGGATAGAGGCGGGCGCAAGAAGCGCTGCCGTCCGGGGCAAAGAGGCCCAGCACCCCGCGCAAAGAATGCTCGGCAATATCGAGGGCTTCTGTATCGCCCGAGGCTTTGTATAGCTGGGCATAGGCCATGCCCGTAAGGGCGCTCCAGTAATGGGGAAAGGTATCGCCGTAAAGCTGCCTTTTCCCGAACCAATAGCCGTCCCAATGGCGTATGGCTGTTTCATAGAGGCGGGAATCGGGCTGCCTCCCGTTAAAGAGGGCGAGTGTTTCCAGCTGCTTTTTGGCTCCTTCCAGGTACTTGGCTTCTTTGGAAATCCGGTAAGCCTGGAAGAGTATATCCGCCGCGGACGCAACTATGCTCTGCTCGTATTTGACTTCGTGGGCTGGGTAATCAAGGCCGTTCTGCAAAATCGCATCGGCGTGGGCAAGGAAATAAACCTTAAGCCTTTCGGCTTCTGCGGAAAGGCCGGCTTCTTCAAGCTTGGCAAGGCTTTCCGCCATGGGTATGCCAATGGCATAGAAATGCTGCCCTCCCCTGACGTAAAAGTCGTTCAGGGCTTTGAACATATAGCGCAGGTAGGCGCTTTCTTTCCAGAGTCCGTTGAGCTCCAAAAGAAAGCGGGCAAACCAGGGGTAATTGTAAAGGCGCTGGCAACTGTCGTCCCTGTTGATGTCATTGAACACAGTGCCGTTTTCGGAATCGAAAAGCTCGCGAAGCGCATAGGCGACGTATTTTTTAAGGCTGGCTTCAAAATCGGCGTTGGGCCTGCGCCGGAGGTAGCGGGCTATGAGAACCCCCATGGCTATGCGTTCCCTTCCGCCGTTATGATCGTTGCGGTGCCCGTAATAGGAATGGCCTTCTTCGTTATCATAAATGAGGTAGGCGCCGTCCAGGGGGCTTCCCAGCCCATAGTGCTGCTGGTTTTTTACTATATAAGCACAGCGCTTTTCGGCCAAATCCCAGAGGGGCGGCAGTTTATGGATGCGGCACCAGGCTTCAACCCCGCTGCCCCGGGCTGTATAGCGCTGTTCCCCGAAGCTTCGCTCGCTTTGTTCCGCTGCTTCATTTTGGGGCAGAAGCTCCAGTTTGGGCTGGTTGTCCCGTTTTTTGATGCCCAGATTGCTCTTTTCGCCTTCAAAAATCACAAAATGATCCGCCTCTATCTCAATAAAAGAAGGGTATTCCCTCAGCTTGCGGTAAAAATCATCCTTGCCTTGATGCCAAAAAAGCTCCCAGCTTAGGGTATAGGTCTCGCCGCTTTCGAGCTTTATGGGCGCAGGGTGAAGTATGAAATCCCCCCTGTCGTTGCTGGAGAGGGAAAGATCCCGCTCTACGCTGTAAGCCCCAAGGCTGCCTTTGGTAAGGATGAGCCCAAGGTGGGGGCCCTGGCCGTTCATGCGCAGGCACATCGCATAGCTTGAAGTGCCGCCGCACCAGATATGGGCATGGCAGCGGTTTTTCAGGCAGATGGAGGCTTCATCGTAGCTGTCATTGAAAGGGGCATAGATCCCAATATCGCCCAGCACGGTAAAAACGGGGAATTTGGCAGTATTGGCAAAAGTATAGCTTTCCTTTACGGCGCCGGCCGGGGTGATTTCCCTGGACTGGGCGGAACTGATGCCTTCGGGGCTTATGATGGTACCCCAGGGCTTTGAGCCTTCGATCCAGTTCATGGCATAAGAATCGCCAGGATGGCGCAGGGCTGTGAGAAAACTGCCCTGGGTTTCAAGCGTAAAAGTATCAGTCCTGTTCTCCATATAGCCTATTTTAGCACAGCTTGCCCTATTGCGCCACACTATTTCCTGTATGCTTGACCACTTTCCCCAAATCCCCTATACTGATCTTCTATTAATTTGCGTTCATGAACCTTTATATAAACAGGAGAAGATCCCATGAAAAGGACTTATCAACCCAGCAAAGTTAAGCGCAACCGGAAGTTTGGTTTCCGGGCGCGGATGAAAACAAGGGGCGGAAGGCTGATACTCAAGCGCCGCAGGGCCAAAGGCCGGATTAAACTGACAGCTTCTGACGAAAAGAAGCCTTATTAGGCTAGCCGGAGGGCCGGATATGAAGGGGAAAGGCGATTATAGCTTCCCCAGGCAGGAACGGCTAAAGGGAAGGGATGAGATACGGGAGGTATTCAACCGGAGAAAGGCTGTTTCCTGCGCAGGCGCTAAGCTCCTGACGCTGAAAAACGGGCTTGACCATAACCGGGTTGCGTTCACCTTTTCCCGTAAATTTGGCTGCGCAGTGGAACGGAACCGGGCCCGGAGACAAGGAAGGGAAGCCTACCGCCATCTTCGGGGGGAGCTAAAGACAGGTTTTGACCTGGTTCTGCTGGTTTACCCAGGGAAGGATGATTTCGCTTCCCGAATGCAGCAGCTTACCGAGCTTTTCCGCCGTGCAGGGCTCTTTGAGGGGCCCAGAATTCAGGAACATTCATAATGGCAGTTTTTCGGAGGATAATCCTCCTTTTGATACGCTTTTATCGATCCTTTGTTTCACCCCTTTTCCCCGCCTGTTGCCGCTATACCCCCAGCTGTTCTGCCTACGCCTACGAGGCGGTGGAGAAGTACGGCGTGTTTAGGGGGCTCTTTCTGGCGTTGAAACGCATACTCCGGTGCCATCCCTTCCATGCGGGCGGCTTCGATCCGGTACCATAAAAAGGAAATTTAATGGAAAAAAGAACCTTACTGGCTGTAGTGCTTTCGGTAGTGGTTATTTCAGGGTTTTATCTGGTTCAGGGCCTCTTGTTCCCCCCAAAATCCCCGGCGGATCTTCCTGTGGGAATCCCCACGGAGTCAAGCCAGGGGGTAACGCCGGCATTGGGCGCGGGCCCCTCCGCAGGGGCTGAAGCCCAGACAGGGACCATCCTTGCGGAAACCGCCCAGCCTGCGGCCCCGGTTGCGCCGGCATCGGCTGCTGTCCAGGCTGCTAACGAGCCCAGTGCCCAGTCGGTTACCATCGATACCAACCTTATCAAAGTGGTTCTCACCAATGCCGGAGGGGATATCAGCTCCTATCAGCTTAAGGAGCATAATGACCATGGAGATCCGGTGGATATGGTTCTGTCGGGAAATGCGGCGGCCCATGCCTTCAATATTGCCTTTGGCAGCCGCGACGACCTCCTTGCAAAACGGGTTAAACCCATCGACGCTTTTTTCAGGGTACGGCGTGTTTCAGACTATATAGTAGAATTCTCCCGGGATTTTGCTTTGGCGGACGGCGGGCAATTTACCCTGATCAAACGCTACGAGTTCAAGCCCAATGAGTACCTCTTTCAGCTTGATATAGTTCTGAATGGGGGGCAGTCAGTCCGGGGCTTTGACTTCCAGGGTGCTGCCTATACCCTGTCTTTCGGCCCTCAGATGGGCCCCAAGTTTGAAAAACTGGATCAGCGTTACGAGTACCGCCACTATATCACCTATAAGGGCAAGCTCAAAAACGAAAAAGTGAACGACAATGGCCCTACAGTCATTTCCACCCAGCCTTCCTGGGCATCCATTGCGGGCAAGTACTTTACATTCATTGCCTATCCCTATGTAAACCAGTTTGATATAGCCTTCTCTACCCAGGCTGAGCCGGGCCTCCCTGCTGCCTCAAGGTTCCTCATCACAAGGCCTTCCTCGAGTTCTTCGGTTGTCGAAGACAGGTATCAATTCTACCTGGGCCCCAAGAATCAGGAAATACTTGGCAAATACAACACCGCCGACAACGATTGGAAGCTCAAGGACACCGGCTTTATCGAAGTAGCCAATACCCGCGGCTTCCTTGCCCCCCTTGAGACTTTGCTCAAGTGGATACTCATGTTCTTCCATAGGATAGTCCGCAATTACGGTGTGGCTATTATCCTTGTTACCTTGCTGGTAAAACTCATCATGTTCCCCCTGACCAAGAAGGGCTCCGAATCGACCATGCGCATGCAGACCCTTTCGCCCAAGATCAAGGAGATACAGGAAAAGTACAAGGACAACCCCCAGAAGATGAACGCGGAAATGGCGGCGTTCTACAAGAAGGAAGGTTACAATCCCCTTTCGGGCTGCCTCCCCATGATTATCCAGATCCCTATTTTCTTCGCCATGTACAACCTCTTCAATAACCACTTTGACCTCCGGGGCGCCATGTTCATTCCCGGGTGGATTCCCGACCTCTCCCTCCCCGAATCGGTGTACAATTTTGCGCCCTTCAAGCTTCCCTTCCTGGGCTGGAGCGACATCAGGCTTCTGCCCTTTATCTATGTGGGTTCCCAGCTGCTCTACGGAAAGGTAACGCAGACACCGGATCAGCAGGGCAATGCCCAGATGAAACTCATGCTCTACGCCATGCCCATCGTGTTCTTCTTTATACTTTACGATGTGCCGTCGGGACTGCTTATCTACTGGATCATGTCCAATGTGCTGACTATGGTGCAGCAGGTGAGCATCAACAAGTTCATTGCAAAGAAGAAGGCTATCGCGGCTGCGAATGCGCCGCCCGAGCCCAAGCCGGTTATTGCGCCGCCGAAGAGAAAGAAGCGAAAATAATTTTAATCGCCAGGAGCGAATTATGGTATACGAATTTGAAGGCCGCACCGAGAAAGAAGCAATTGACCGGGCGGCAGAGGAATTGGGTCTTCAAAAAGACGATTTTGATGTGGAAATTCTGGAGACCCAGCGTTCGGGGCTGTTCAAAAAGGGCTTTGTAAAAATCCAGGTCCACACAAATCAAAACCCCACAGGGGCTGCGGCTGTCCAGGGCCCTTCCGACGGTGAAAGCGCCCAGACTCCTTCAGGGGAACCCCGTGTTTCACGCCCTGCGGAGGGTTCGGGCGAATTCAGCCAGGCAGTATTCGGCGACCCGGAAGCCAAGAACGATTTTGAAAAAAAGATGGTTGCCTTTACCGAGGGCCTCATCGAGCGCATGGGCTATCCCGGCAAGGTGTCGGTGCTCTTCAGGGAAGAAAAAAAGATCGGCCTCAAAATCGATTCTGAACATTCCTCCATCCTCATCGGCAAAAAGGGGAAGAACCTGGACGCCCTCCAGCTCCTTGCCAACATCTACGCTGGCCGCCAAGGCCGCGAGGATATGCGGGTTATCCTGGACAGCGAGAACTACCGCATACGCCGCGAAGAATCCCTGGTACGCCTTGCCTACACCGTGGCAGAAAGGGTCCGCGAAAGCCGGGGCTCCATACTCCTCGAACCCATGAACCCCTTCGACCGCCGCCTCATTCATACCACCCTCAACGATATTGCCGATGTTGAAACCAAGAGCGAAGGCGAGGGCCTTTACAAGCAGGTGCGGGTGTATTATAGAGGATTAAGAAGCAATTAATGGGCTGGTAACTTCGGATGCGGAGAAAGGTTTATATATAAGCATGAAAAAATTATTTCTGGTTTTATTAACCCTTTCCGCAGCAGTTTCTGCTTTTTCCATTCCTCTTGAAGAATTAATAAGCCCTGACAAAATCAGGGTGCTGCTGGCCGGAGAGCGGCCTACTGAGATTCAGTTCAAGGATCTTTCCCCCCATCTTATCCCCAATCATTCGGGGCTTAAGCAGCTCCTTTCCCGCATTCAAACTGAATTGGGGCCAAGCGTGATGGTGGAAACCCTTTATCTGTATAAAAAACCTGCGGGGGCAGGGGATTGGACCCGGGCTGAACAGGCCGACCTTTATAACCAGGCATTGGCTTTAAGCACCCTGGCGGGGCTGCAGTATTACTCCGCCACCAGGGGGTCCATGCGTACTTTTTATGAAACATCAACTGTCATAGACAGCCCTTCCGGCAAAAAGCCCCAGGGCGATCCGCTCTATACCGTTCCCCCTGCCGAGCTTACCATTTATGCCAGGCAGAAGGATCTTACCTTTGGGGAAAATATTTACCAGTACAACTACCATGTTATCCCCGGCGCCATCGTCTTTATTCAGCAGAACCTCACTAGCATGACTGCGGGCATTATCCCTGCAGTAGGCAAAAACAAGCTGCGCTCGGCCGTGGCTGTCATAGACGCAGGGGGTTATCTCCTGGTCTACGCCGCTTCCATGGCCAAGGCAGCAGCTTTACCGGGTATACGCGACCGTATCGGCAATTCCTTCTCCAACCGCGCTGAAGCTATACTTACCTGGTTTTCAGGGCAGGCGGATAAGGTGTTTGCGCAATAAAAAAAAGATTCGTCAAGGTACATTGTTGGAGGATGCATGCGTCAGGCAAAGAAGATGAAAAGGCTATTCTACGAAAACACCCCGGTAATTTTCTTTTCTGCGGCGGCCTTTCTGGTTTTGGTTATCGCCGTTTTTACCAGCGTTCTGATAACATCCCTTTCATCCTACCTGCGGGACAATATTGAGGAACGGCTCAAGGCCGCCGGCCGCGAGGCTTCCCATTTAATAAGCGAAGATGAGCTGGCGGAACTGGTTGTTCCCGAGGATATGGAAAAACCCCTTTTTGCTGAAATCCGGCATCGGCTTTTCCGCTTCGCCAAAGAAGCCGATGTGCTTTTTGTCTACTATTACCGGGTGACCGATGATTATTTGACACAGGCGATTGTGGACAATGACGAGACGGAGGATGCCTATAACCTGGAGACGCCGCCCCTTGAAATGGAGCCCCTGGTCGAACAGGCGTACCTTGATGGAGTTACGGTCACTACGGACTTGGGGGATTATTCCGTGGGTTATGGGGGGCTTCTGTCTGCTTTTTCCCCCATATTCGGGCGGGACGGAACCGTGATCGGTATTGCAGGGGTGGATATTCCCGATGCCCGGTTATTAAAGACCCGGAACCAAAGCTTTGCCCTCTCTGTTTTGCTCCTGGTTTCAATGGCTTTTCTTATTGCCGCAGGATTTGCCAGTTTTTCGGCTTTCCGTAAGAAGGAAGCTGAAGTGGAGGCGGCCCGGGCGCAGGCGGAGAAGGCAAGCCTGGCAAAAGGCAATTTTCTTGCCAACATGAGCCACGAGATGCGTACCCCCATGAACGCCATTATCGGGATGACCTCCATTGCCCAATCTTCAGCTGACCAGTCTAAAAAAGAATACTGCCTGAAAAAAATCAGCGAAGCATCCACCCATTTGTTGGGGGTCATCAACGACATTCTGGATATGTCAAAAATCGAGGCGAATAAGTTTGAGCTTTCCCTGGACGACTTCGACTTTGAAAAAGTGATACAGAAAGTTGTCAATGTGATCAGCTTTCGGGTCGAAGAAAAAAAACAGATCCTTACGGTCTGCCTTGATAAAAACATTCCTCGTTTCTTCCACGGGGATGATCTGCGCCTTGCCCAGGTGATCGCCAACCTGCTTTCCAATGCGGTAAAGTTTACCCCCGAATCGGGAACCATCAAGCTGGATGCCCGGCTGGTGTCCTCCGCTGGACGCGAAGCGCGAAGTCCTGACGGAGTGCATGGCATTTTTACCTTGCAGATAAGCGTTACGGATTCGGGTATTGGAATCAGCGCGGAACGGCAAGGCCGGCTCTTTTCGTCCTTTGAACAGGCCGAGTCCGGTACCTCCCGTAAGTTCGGCGGCACTGGTTTGGGGCTGGCGATCTCCAAACAAATCGTGGAAATGATGGGCGGTTCCATCCGGGTAGAGTCGGAACCGGGCAAGGGAGCGGCCTTTATCTTTACGGTGCAGATGGAAGCCATGCCGGATAATCAGGAACGCATCCTCAACCAGGGTTCGGACACTACTGCCGGCTTATCGCCTGCCGCTGCGGAACATTCAGCTGAGCTGCGGGCACGGAGCGAAAGTCCCCTCCCGGATAATTTTACCGGATACCGCATCCTTCTGGCGGAAGACATAGAAATAAACCGGGAGATCGTGATCACCCTGTTGGAACCGACATCCATTATGATAGACTGCGCCGAAAATGGCGCGGAAGCGCTGCGCATCTTCTCGGATAATCCGGAAAAATATGACATTGTTTTTATGGATATCCAGATGCCCGAAATGGACGGCTACGAGGCCGCCCGTACTATACGTGCCTTTGAAAAAGAGCGTGCGGCGGAATTTGCCGCACAAAACCCTGAACAATTATTGAAACCTGTAAAACCGGTCCCAATAATTGCAATGACCGCCAATGTCTTTCGGGAAGATATTGAGAAGTGCCTTGCCGCAGGGATGAACGGTCATGTAGGAAAACCGCTTGATTTTGAGGAAGTGCTGGGGATACTGAGAACCTATTTGCTAAATAGTACATGATATTGCACCTTCGGCCTTCCATGGCTATACTTAAGCTGGAGGATAAAATGTCCGAAGCATTTCAAATGGATTACCCTGAACATTTTCCCAAAAAGACGCGCTATACCTATGCGGATCTGGCAGAATGGCCTGAATCCATCAGGGCTGAGTTGCATGGGGGGGAACTGCGTATGCTGGCAGCCCCTTCTCCGGCGCACCAGGAAATCTCCATGAACCTGTCCCGAATATTAAGTACCTTCCTCTTAGAAAAGCCCTGCAAGGTCTATGCGGCGCCTTTCGATGTCAGGCTCTTCCCCAGGGAGGATCTGAGCGACAATATCGTGGTACAACCGGATTTGTCTGTTGTCTGTGACAGTTCCAAGATAGACAAGCGGGGCTGTGCGGGCGCGCCGGACATGGTCATCGAAATCCTTTCCCCCGCAAACACCAGCTATGACATCCTTTACAAATACGACCGGTACCTCAATGCGGGGGTTCGGGAATACTGGGTTATAGACCCGGAAAAGAAGCTGCTCACCGTTCATCTCCTGGAGCAGGGGCGCTATGCGGTTTCCTACTACGGCCTCAAGGATAGCGGAATCCCCTACCCGAAAGATGCCGACATTGAAAATTTTTCCCGCGATATAGCGCCGGTCTCGGTACTTCCGGGTCTCGTGATCGATCTCAAGACGATTTTCCCGCTCTGAACAGGCTTTTGCCTTATTCTTCTTTTTCCTGCGGTAAAACCAGATTGAGAATAATACCGACAATGGCAGCAAACGCAATTGATGTTAAAAGAGGATAGGTGCTTCCCGGAAGCTGAAACACTGAACCGCCGCATCCAAGAATGAAAATCACCGAAGCGATAATCAAATTACGTTTTTTATCAAAATCAACTTTGTTTACAACCAATTGCTTCAAACCGTTTACGGCAATTGTTCCGTAAAGGAGAATGCACAAACCGCCCAAAACATGGGAAGGAATGGTCTGCAATACCCCGCCGAGTTTTCCGAAGATGGATAAAATGATTGCCAATGCCCCGGAGAAGATAAAAACAAACACTGAAAATACTTTTGTCGTTGCCATTACCCCAAGACTTTCACCATACGTTGTATTTGCTACGGAACCAAATAAACCGGCAACTCCGGTTGCAAGACCATCGCCAAGAATAGTCCTGTGAAGGCCCGGATTCTTTACGACATCTTTATTAATAATTTGACCGGTTACAATTGTATGACCAATATGCTCGCATATTGTTGCAAATGATACCAGTGAGAATACCAGAATAACCGTGCCGTTGAACTTTGGCACAATAAAAATTGGTATATTTATAATAGGAGCGTTTGTAATTGCCGAATAATCCACTCTGCCGAATATTGCGGACAGAAGATACCCGCCGGCCAACCCAATAACTATGCTGATACTTGAAATGAATTTATTTTTGATGAACATCGCTATGATTGTTATTACAAGCGTTGCGAGGGCCAATAGCATTGCAGTAAAATCACCGCCCTCAGTTGCGCCAGCCATTGAAATGGCTGTTCCGGCCAATGAAAGACCAATTACGGCTACAACCGGACCTATAACAACAGGCGGCAGAACCTTGTTGATCCAGCCTGATCCGGCCTTCCAGACGAGGAACGCAATAATTGTATAAAAAACTGCCGATACTATGGCTCCACCGGCCAAATATTCAGGACCGTATGTCTTTAAAACCATTATGGCGCATCCGATGAATGCAAATGACGATCCGACAAAGTTTGGCACTTTGAATTTTGTAATAAACAAATACAACAAAGTACCTATACCGGCGCTAAATAATGCGTATAATGGGTTGATCCCAACCAGCATTGGCACGAGTACCGTAGCGCCAAAGCATGCAAGCAGGTGCTGTAATCCGTAAAATAGCGATTTAGCGAAAGGCGGCCTTTCTTCAACATCATAAATTGGCTTCATATATTCTCCTGTTATAAAGCTTAATAACATTTTTTTGAGAAAACATCAACTATGCCTAAAGCCGCCTCCGGAGTTACGGATACACCTAAACAGACGTTAAGATTCCCTGGTCAATTTCTTCATCCAATTCCATTTATGCAGTTTTACTACCGCTACAGAGCATTTAAAGATTTGATCGCATTTGAGGCAGGCGAAGACCACTACCGGCGGGAAATGGAACACGAAGGCCGAAAGCAGGGCGGAGGGTATGACCACTACCCATACCCAGAAAAGATCGTTCAACAATACAAAGCTTGTTGCGCCCCCCGCGCGGACTATGCCGGTGAGGACTGACATCTGGTAGGACGTGCCCACTATGGTAATGGAGAAAACCGTCAGAAACTGAATGGCATAGCTGTGGGCCTCGGGGGAAATGGCCTTGAACCCCAGAGCCAGAATAAAATCTTTTAGCAGGAATATTATTATGCCGGTAACAAGGCCGAAGCAGATAAAAATTTTCTGCAGGGTTTTGGAATAGGCTTTGACTTTTTCTATATCTCCCGAACCGACCGTTCTTCCTATGATTACACCGGAAGCGCCGGCTATGGCGTAGACTATTACACCTAATAGCTGATGGAGATTGGCAGCAATAGTGTTGGCTGCCAGTACTTCTGCGCCCAGACGTCCGAGGATCGCTACCTGCACAGTCCCGGCAATACCCCAGATGATATCCCCGAGGATCACAGGGAAGCCGTATTTGAAGAAATCCCCCAGGAGCAGTTTGTTCCAGAGTCTGAGGTCTGCCAGGCGGAAAGCCAAGATTTTATCCCCAAAGCGCGCATAGCAGAAGGCCACTGTAAATTCGCTGGCCCTGGCTATAACGGTGGCAATAGCCGCGCCTTTAACGCCCAGGACAGGCATGCCCAAATGGCCGAATATCAAAACCCAGTTTAAAAACACATTGACGCAAAAACCGGTGAGGGAGCTCAAAAAACCGATTTTTGTATTCTGAACGCAGCGCATGGATGCCAGCAGCATATTGGAGCAGCAGAAGAACACATAAGAAAAACATACCACGCCTATGTACTTCATGCCTTCCGCTATCACCGCCTGGTCTTCGGTAAAAAGGCCAAGTATGGCCCTGGGTATGAAGAGGACAACAACAGTCAGGGCAAGGCCAACAGCAAACGCGATTTTGAGGGTGATGTTGATCACTATCTTTGCGTTTTTGATATCCCCTTTCCCAATGTACTGGGCAGCCAGGACCACCATGGCGGCGCTGAGGCCGGCGCAGAGCATTTGGAGTATCCATTGTACCTGGTTGGAAAGGAAAACACCCGACAGGGCAAGATCCCCAAGGGAGCCAACCATGAAATTGTCGGCAAGCCCAATGCCGAAAGTAATGAGGTTCTGGAGCGCCAGGGGCAGGGCAATCTTTGCCAGGGTGCTGTAAAACGAGCGATCTTTAACCATTAATTCATCCCAACCGGGTATAAAATGATCCGGGCTGGGCCTCCCTCAAGGAGCCTGGCTGCGGTGTCCTGAATATCCCTGTGTTTTACAGCTTGATACAAAGCGGGCCTTCTGTCCATACGGCTCAAGGGCGCATTGTAGATGACCGCCGAATTCGCATAGCTCTGGGCTATGTAAAGGTTGCTCTGCACCGATTCCTCCTGGCCTTTGAGCAGGGCTTCTATGGATTTGGCAAAGGCATCATCGTTAATTGTACCGTCGGCAATCTCCTGTATTTGCAATACTGCCGCAGCGCTGAGTTCGGCCGATCGCCTGGGATCGCAGATGAAGTAAACGCCGCATGACAATTCGCCCCTGGGAATAGGGGAGACAGAAACCGTGGCCGATATGGAATAGACGCCCCCGAGGCTTTCGCGGATTTCATCGTTCAAAACTATGTCGAGGTATTCGTTGAGCACCGCGCTTGCAGCATAGGCTTCTTCGGAATAGGGCATAGGGACGAACCAGGCAATGCCTACCACGCTCCGCTCTTCCCTGCCTTTCAGTACTTCTTTTTCAACTTTGCCGGGTCTCTGGTAATCCGCATCAGCCCATTGGTTGAAGGGTTGTCCTGGCGGGATCGATGCAAGATAAGTTTCGGCGAGATCGCGGAATTGCGCTGTATCGATATTGCCGGTAAATACAAAGGTGTAATCAGAGGGGTTGCAGCAGGCTTCTATAAAAGCCATAGCGTCATCAAGGTTGACCTTGTCGAGATCATTCAATTCGATGGAATGGAAGCGGGGATTGCCGTAAACAGTACGATTCACTTCCTTTGAAAAAACCGCATTGGGATCTTCAGCCTCCTGTATCAGCCTGGTCCGCCTGTTGTCCAGCAGAACCTGAACCGCATCAGGATCAAAACGGGGCTGGGTAAAGCCTAAATAGATCATTTCAAAAAGGGTAGAAATATCCCCGCTGGCTGCCGATCCCTGGAAGCCCCTGATAAAGTTCGAAGCCCAGAACGAAAAGCTCACCTGCTTGTCCGCAAGTTTCTTCACGAGTTCGCTCTGCGTGTAAGGGCCGAGCCCCGAAGCATTCCGCATTTCGGCTGCAAGGGTGGCGGAAATATCCTGATCCGGCGGGACATTATAGGTGCCGCCCCTTGCCTGGGCATAGAGGGAAATTTCGTTGTTGCGGTTTTTGGTCTCTTTGAGGATAAGCTCCATGCCGTTGCTGAGCTGCCATATCAGGGCGCCGGTATCACTGTCGGTATGTTCAGAAACAATATGCCCCGCCTGGGGAATCCTGTCCAGGAGTTCCCCGCTTACTGCAGCGGTCTGGGGCTTTTCAATCTTTGCCTTGCGTATCTCTTTAACGATAGCCCCGATTTGCTCTTTAGCGGGGAGGCTCCCCTGCTCGGATTCAGGGGCGCTTATGAATACTGTTAAATCATCATCGGTAAAAGTGT
The DNA here is from genome assembly GCF_000214355.1 of Leadbettera azotonutricia ZAS-9. Taxonomy (GTDB): domain Bacteria; phylum Spirochaetota; class Spirochaetia; order Treponematales; family Breznakiellaceae; genus Leadbettera; species Leadbettera azotonutricia. Next base: position 234,752 of record NC_015577.1, read on the forward strand.
TTTTAATTGAAGCATTGATTTCTTTTAATGCAATGCCGGGAAGCAGTTTTTGTATTGCATCATATTCCCATTCGATATCGATGGCCATTTCGCCTGTAGTAAAATGATTGGTAAAAGCTCGAATATAGGAATTGGACTCCTGCCTGTCTTTTTCTGCTACCATCTGTTCCATGTCCGAAAGAAGGGAACGGCGGGCAATGTCCGCCTCGGTTTCGGTAAAGCCGTAACGCACCAGGGATTCTTTTATGGTGAGGAGTTCGCGGAGCGTAGCCTCTGCGGCCCCTGCCTTGGCCTGGCCTACCAGGGCATAATAACGGGAAGTATCGCCGTAACGGACATTCCCCGCGCCTGCGGCCATGTAGGGGGTTTCGGGCTTTGAACGGGCTTCCTCAAAACGGAGGTAGAGCATGGTGCTCGCAAGGTAATCCACGATATCCTGGCGGTAGCCGGCCAAATCTGTCCGCGGGGCCATAGCCTTCAGCTTATAGTAAAGATCCACACGGGTCTGGGAGAGTTCCGCGTCGGCAAGAACCAGGGCTTCGAAATTTCCTTTTTTGGGCTGGGGCAAGTTATAGCGGGGCCGCTTAAAAGCTTCGGTAGAAGCAGGGATGGTAAAATGGCTTCCAAGGGAGGCTTCCAGGGCAGCGCCGTCAAAATCGCCTACAAATATGAGGGCCATGTTTTCGGGCTTATACCATTTTTCGTAGAAACCCTCGAGCCTCGAGGCAGGGGCATTTTCGATGATCTCAGGGAGTCCTATGGGAAGCCTGTCGGCGTAGGGCGAGCCCTTAAAGAGCACAGGCAGCATCTGCCGGCGTATACGCTCGGAAGCCCCAAGGCGGGAACGGTATTCTTCCATTATGATGAGCCTTTCGTCATCCACATCTTTTGGGGCAAAGGTGATGGCATGAGTCCAGTCGTCAATAATAGCCAATGCCCTGTCGGGGATGGCATTGCGCCCGTTTGCGTCGGCCTCCACCGTGGTTTCGATGCCGTAAACTGTCTCATCGTAGGAGGTGTAGGCATTCACTTCCGGGCCAAAACGCATCCCCAGGGAGCGGAGATAGCTTATAAGCTCCAGTTCGGGGAAGCGGGTAGTTCCGTTAAATGCCATATGCTCCACAAAATGCGCCAAGCCCCGTTCGTCTTCGGTTTCGAGCACCGAACCAGCGTCCACAGCCAGGGTCAGGAAGGCGCGCCCTTCAGGCTTGGAGTTTTCGAGTATATAGTACCGAAGCCCCGAAGGGAGGGTGCCGGTACGGGCTTTTGCCATGAACGGCACAGGATCGGAGGGCTTTCCAAGGCCGCTATAGACAGCCTTCCCCGCTGATTGGCAGGAAGCAAGGCAAGCCAGGGCAAAAGCCGCGCAGAAAGCAAAAACGGAGATAATGGGAAATCGTATGGGTTCTTTCATGGTTTTAGTATACAGAAAAATCATCGGTCTAGGAATTCCACTCTGCCATACTTGAAAAAAAGCTCCATAAGGGATAGGTTTAGTAGTAAATTAAGGATAGAGGGTGGTTCATATGAGATTACTAACCAGATCGGATTTTGACGGCTTAGCCTGCGGCGCCCTTCTCCTCTATATGGGGGTTGTGGACGATTGGAAATTTGTGCACCCCAAGGATATTCAGGACGGCCTTGTAGAAGCAACAGACAACGACATCCTGGCAAATATTCCTTATATCCCAGGCTGCAAGCTCTGGTTCGACCATCATTCCAGCGAGACCGAAAGGCTGGGCAAAAAAACTTACTTCGAAGGCGTTTCCCGCAAAGCCCCCAGCTGCGCCAGGGTAGTCTACGAATACTACGGCGGCGATGAAAAACTTGGCCGCTTTGCCGAAATGGTGCACTATGTAGACAAGGTGGATTCAGGGGACCTCACTTCAGACGAGATCGTCGATCCCCATGGCTGGATACTCCTGGGCTTTCTCATGGATCCCCGTACAGGCCTTGGCCGCTTCCGGAATTTTACCATCAGCAATTACGATTTGATGAAGGAGCTTGCCCTTGCCTGCGCCACCAAGGACATCAGCCAGATCCTTGCCATGAAAGACGTCAAGGAAAGGGTGGATATTTATTTTGAGCAGGATAAGCTCTTCAGGGAGATGCTCTCCAAGTACGTCAAAATAGAAGGCAAGGTCCTCGTGGTAGACCTCAGGGGAGTGGAAACCATCTATGCCGGAAACCGCTTCATCATGTACACCCTGTACCCGGATCAGAATATCTCGGTCTGGACCGTGGACGGCAGGAACAAAATCAACTGCGCCATCACCGTCGGCTACAGCATCATAAACCGTACAGCCACAGTCGATGTGGGCAGCATGCTCTACAAGTATGGCGGAGGCGGACACCACCAGGTCGGTACCTGCCAGGTTCCTTACGCCGATGCCGATCGCATTATCAGGGAAATTGTGGAGCAGTGCAAGGCTGAGGTTTCATAAAAGCAGATAAGACAACTATTAAGCAAAATCACCTAATCGTATCATACCGGTTTCCTGATACCAGGGGCCGGTTTTTTATTGCTGCAAGCTGGCTTACGGACATTATCCAAAAACCCCTGGCCCGCAGATGGTCTATCATATCGGAGAGGGCAAAAACAGTCGCAGGGGCTGTGTTGGTTTCGTGGAGGCTAATGATGGCGCCGTCTTCCGCGCTGATGAGTATATTGTTTACGATTTGCGCTGCTTTGATGCCGCTTTCGTAATCCTGGCCTATGCTGCTTGCGCCTATAATTGCCATGTGCGATTCGATGCATATTTTCTTAAGTGAATTTCCATAGGCTAGATCAGGGGCGCGGAACACAACAGGATCCCGTCCTGTTATTTCATGAATTTTTTGGGAGGTTCTTTGCAGTTTTGATCTAACGGTTCTTTCGCTGACTCTTCCGTCCAGCCTGTCGCTGTCCCATGAATGATTTCCCAATTCATGGCCTGCTTCGAATATGGCCTTTGCATGCTCGGGAAATTGTTCAATGTTTTCACCAATAAGAAAAAAAGTGGCTGTAACGTACTTTCCCTCCAGAATTTTCAGAAGCATCGCGGTTCCCGGGCCCGCAGGGCCATCATCAAAAGTAATGGCAATATATTTATTTGGCCTGCTTCTGTAACCAAGGTATTGCCAGCTTGCGTCAATTTGATATTGAATTTCTTCGGCACTGTAAAGGTCTCCTACAGGGGCCGGCTGAATGTCTATGTCCAAAGAATCAGAAGTGGCGCAGCCTAAAAAAAGTAAAATTGAAAGGGCTTTGACAAAAAACAATGCGTTATTTCCAAGAGGGTTTGTTTTTTTCTGCATATCACACCCCAAAAGATCCCCCTGCGGTTTTTTCCATTTGATTGACAAGGGCTGCCATATCCCTGGGCAGGGGCGCTTTTAAGTTAAGCCCTTCCTTTTCTGCGCCTTCCCTGGAATAGTCCGGTATAAAAAGTTCGGCAGCATGCAAGCCCAGCCGGGTTAAGAGGGGTTTCTCGTCCAGGGGATTTCCACGCCATCCCCGTTTTATGGCAGAAAGAAACACCGGTTTGGCATTGCCATAAAATTCGTCGCACACAATGGGGTAACCCAGGTTTGCAAGATGCACCCGTATCTGGTGGGTGCGGCCTGTTTCGGGAATTGCTTCAATGACGCTGTAATTCCCCGCGCTTCCCAAAAGCCTGAAATGGGTGAGGGATTTCTTCCCCTTGAATTTATCCACAATAGTATGGTGCTGCTTATTGCCATTTGGCACCAATGCAAGATTGCAGTCTATCTCCTCCCATGAAGGGCGGCCATTAATTACTGCAATATATCGTTTGTGTATGCTGCGGTTTTCAAAAGCTTCTGAAAGCAATTTGTGGGTTTCTTCATCTTTGGCAAAAACTATAAGGCCCGATGTGTCGCGATCAATACGGTGGACTGTGTAGATCCTTTCAAGGTTGAGGAAGGCCGATACAAGGCGGTCAAGCCTTTCTTTGCTTTCATCCCAGCGATCCGGGCTTATGGCAATACCTGAAATTTTATTCACTGCCACGATGCGATCATCTTCATATATAATAGTGAAAGGGTTTTTCTGTTTCAAATCCGCTCCCGGTTACTTAATTTTTACTGCCTGCATTTCTGCCTTTACGCTGAGTTCAGCCGCCTTGAAGCAATGCTCCTGGGTCATGGCATTCTCGCTGCGCTCAAGGCAATCCAGGATGAGCTGCCCAAAGTAGGGGTATCCTACCTTTCCGCTGACATTATAATAGGTTTCTTCTTTTTTGTTTGCAAGGAAAAGATGATCGCCCCCGGAATTCTTAATCCCAAGGTTGAGGTATTTGCGCTGTTCAATGAAGCCTTCGGTCCCCAATATGAATGAACGCCCATCGCCCCAGTTCTGGAGGCCATCGGGGGTGAACCAGTCCAATCTGAAATAATGGGCCGCGCCGTTGTCGCCCACCAGGGTGGCATCGCCGAAATCTTCAAGCTCCGGGTATTCGGGATGGTTGTAATTCCCCACCTGGGCATGCACCACTTTTGCGTCTTTGCAACCTGCATAAAAAAGGAACTGCTCGATCTGGTGGCTTCCGATATCGCAGAGTATGCCGCCGTATTGGGCTTTTTTATAAAACCAGCCAGGCCGCGATTTAGGATCCCCTATGCGATGGGGGCCCATGCCCAGAACTTGTATTACCTGTCCAATGGCGCCCTGGGCTATGAGCTCTCCTGCGAAGACGGCGCTTTCGACATGGAGACGTTCACTGTAGTAACACATGTATTTCTTTTTGGTTTTTCTCGCCATGGCCTTGGCGGCTTTTAATTGTTCAAGGCTGGTGAGCGGGGCTTTATCGGTAAAGTAATCTTTGCCTGCAGCCATAGTCCTGAGGCCCAATGCGCAGCGTTCTGAAGGGATCCCAGCCCCTGCTACAAGTTTTATTTCAGGATCCGCAAGGATTTCTTCTTCATTGCGGGCTTTTTTCGCCTGGGGGAATTTTTCGAGGAAGGCTTTTGCTTTTTTGGGATCAGGATCGTAGACCCATTTAAGATCAGCCCCTGCCTCGATGAGGCCGTTGCACATGCCATAGATGTGCCCATGATCCAGGGCTACCGCTGCAAAGGCAAAATCCCCTTTCTTGATTACCGGCCGGGGTTTGCCCTTGGGCGCATAGTTCATTCCTTCAGACATCTTTGCCATGTTCCCCATATTATAATTACTTCCCGTTTTATGCTACCATGCTTATTTATACAGGGGGGGCTTATGCCGTTCAGAAAAGATTTTATATGGGGAGGCGCCAGCGCTTCCTACCAGGTTGAAGGGGCGGCGCACGAAGATGGCAGGGGCCCCTCGGTATGGGACATGTTCTGCAAACAGGAAGGCAAAGTCCTGAACGAAGCGTCAGGCGACATGGCCTGCGATCATTACCACCGCTACCAGGAAGATGTTGATATAATGAAGGAACTTGGCTACAAGGCCTACCGTTTTTCCATTGCCTGGCCCAGGATCATCCCCGATGGCGACGGCCCGGTAAATTCCAAAGGCCTCGATTTTTACGACCGCCTCCTGGACAGCCTTCTCAAAGTCGGCGTCACCCCCTATGCCACCCTTTTCCACTGGGACTACCCCTACGCCTTGTTCCGCAAGGGCGGCTGGATGAACCCCTCAAGCCCCCAATGGTTCGCCGATTACACCTCTGCAGTGGCAAAGCGCCTGGGTGATAGGCTCAAAAATTACTTCACCATGAACGAGCCCCAGTGCTTCATAGGAATTTCCTACGATACTACCGAGCATGCCCCGGGCATACACTTCCCCATTTGGGATACACTCCTCATGGCTCACAATGTGCTTCTGGGCCATGGCCGGGCAGTGCAGGCCCTGCGGGCCCTTGTCCCTGACGCCAAAATCGGTTACGCCCCCACAGGCAGCGCCCATTATCCCGCAAGCGATGATCCCATGGACAGGGAAGCCGCTCGCAAAGCCTACTTCGCGGTAGAAGAACGGACCTTCTGGTCTGTTTCCCTGTGGAGCGATCCGGTCTTCCTGGGCAAATACCCCGACGAGCTTTTGGCCCGCCACGGCCAGCACATGCCGAAAATCGGCCCCGAGGATATGAGCATCATTTCCCAGAAGATCGACTTCCTCGGCCAAAATATTTACAACGGCGCGCCTGTGCGCTGCGACGGCAAGGGCGGCTACGAGTATGTGCCGCGCAAGCAGGGCTACGCCTTTACCGCAGCCAAATGGCCCGTCACCCCCGAAGCCCTTTACTGGGGCCCCACCTTCCTCTGGGAACGCTACAAGACGCCGATCTTCATCACCGAGAACGGCCTTTCCTGCCAGGACGTGGTTTCCCTGGACGGCAAAGTCCACGACCCCAACCGCATCGACTTCCTCAGCCGCTACCTCCGCTGCCTGCGCAAAGCCTCCGAAGACGGCGCCGACATACGGGGCTATTTCCACTGGTGCGTCACCGACAACTTTGAATGGGCCAAAGGCTATACCGACCGTTTCGGCATGGTCTACTGCGACTTTGAAACCCAAAAGCGCATCATCAAGGATTCGGGCTACTGGTACAGGGATATGATCAAGGTTAATGGGGAGAATTTGTAGCCTGGTCTGCTACCGTTAGCGGCAGCAGAACTACGCTCCTAAAGCCCCATCATAAATTCAAAGCTGAGGTCGCTGCTGTCGGGAAGCCACTCGTGACCAAAATCAGGGTAAAATTTTACCTGCTTCGGCGAATTGATCTTGTTGTAAGCAGCGAACTGTGACGAGGGCGGACAGATAGTATCCATGAGGCCGGTGAACATGAGCACCTCGGCCTTGATGCGGGATGCGAGGAACTGGAGATCAATATAGCCAAGGCGGGTAAAGACCTCTTCCTCACGTTCGTGGCGGGGATCAAAATGGCGGAAATAATCCTGCAGTTCCTGATAGGCCCCTTTGGCGAGATCCATTTCCCATACCCGGCGGTAATCGCAGAGGAAGGGGTAGCAGGGCGCGGCCCGTTTAATCTCGGGGGAAAGGCTTGCGCAGGCCAGGGTAAGGCCGCCGCCCTGGGAACTGCCGAAACAGCCCAGGCGGTTTTTGTCAACTTCGGGCAGCTTTGAAACAACACGGACAAGCTGGGCGGTATCCAGAAAGATATGACGGAAAAGCATATTATCAGGCTCGTCATCAAGGCCGCGGATTATGTGGCCCTGGTAAGTGTTTCCTTTGACGCCGCCTGAATCTTCGCTTAAGCCACCCTGGCCCCGACAGTCCATGGCCGCTATTGCCATGCCTGCTGCGGCAAAGGGGAGGAGATTAATCCAGTCGCCGGAACTCCCTGTATAACCATGAAACACAAATACTGCGGGGATCTTCCCTTCAATTTTTTTCGGCTTGATAAATTTCGCATAAACACGGGCGCCTCTGACTCCCGTATAATAAAGATCAAAGCAATCCGCAAAAGGGGCACTGAATTTGGCGGGCTTGAATTCCGGCTCGGGATTCACCGTATCCAGTTCCTTCAAGGCGCGATCCCAGTACGCGTCATGATCCGCAGGCTTGGGATTAAGGCCCTGCCATTTCATTAATTCAGGTACTGTTAAATCAATCAGCATAATTTTCCCTTGTTAAGATGTAATACAAATTGTATTACGCTTAAAATTTTCTTGATCCCGGTTTGACTGCCGGTATGCCTTTCTTGCAAAGATCGCACTCTGCCGGGTCCCAGTTTGAAGCCTGAACTTTTGCCGCAGCATAAAGGGGCCATAAAAGAGGTACGCCGTCTTCCCTGCGGTCCACCACGCAGGCCAGGGCCGTAATTTTTGCCCCTTTGGCTTCGAGCACTTTTGCGCTCTCTCCCGAAGACTTGCCCGTGGTAACCACATCCTCGGCAATGAGTATATTCTGCCCTTCCCTCACTTCGAAGCCCCTGCGAAGAGTCATGGCCCCGGTGTCGTCCCGCTCGGTGAAGAAAGCGGGGAGGCCAAGCTGGCGGCCCAATTCGTAGGCTACCACAATGCCCCCCATGGCAGGTCCGACTATGACGTCGATTTTAAGCTTCCCCGAAGCCATGTCCGCCTTGAGCCGTTCCACAACTCCTGAAAGGGCAGCGGCAGCCCGATCAGGGTACTGCAGAAGCCGGGCGCACTGGAAATAACGGTCGCCGTGACGGCCCGAGGAGAGGAGAAAATGCCCTTCCAAAAGGGCGCCTGATTCTTTCATTAAAGTTAGGGTGTCGCTCATGAAATGAGCATAGCGCAAAAGGATTATTTAGAACAATTCCCCGCCGGCTTGTTAAAAACTGCGCAGATCTAAGCATTTTTTAAAGAAAAACTGCAGACATGGGCGCAGTTATTTTCCGGGATTTTTCCTGATATCCAACTCTCTCAATTCCAGGAATCCCTTTTGCCTCATGTAATCGCCTATGCCACTGATGATTTCGTTCATGGCCGGGGGATGGGCGAAGGTAGCCGAGCCCACCTGTATCGCAACAGCCCCTGCCATAAGAAACTCGAGGGCATCCTCCGCTGTCGCGATGCCTCCCAGCCCCACAATGGGAACGCGGACGGCATCGCAGAGTTCCCATACCATGCGGAGGGCTATGGGCCGTATGGCAGGCCCTGAAAGCCCTGCACTGATATTTTCAAAAACAGGCTTTCTCATTCGGATGTCGATAGCCATTGCCTTAAACGTGTTTACAAGGGAGAGGGCGTTCGCCCCTGCTTTGACACAGGCCCTTGCTACTGCGGCCAAATCCGGCGCATTGGGGGAGAGCTTTACCATGAGGGGCTTATTGGGCGCAGAACGCCTCACAGGTTTTATGACATCGAAAGCAGCTTCGGGATCAAGACCGAAGGCCATGCCCCCGGCTTTCACGTTGGGGCAGGAGATATTGAGCTCTATCATATCAATAGAAGACGAATCCAAAAGCGCCGCCCCTTTGGCGTACTCTTCTATGGAAGAACCCGAAAGGTTTGCAATGACCGCAGGCCCCAGTTCCCGCAGGGCAGGAAGTTCTTTTTCGATAAAGGCTTCTATGCCGGGGTTCTCAAGACCAATGGAGTTAAGGAGACCCGAAGGGGTTTCGTGGATGCGCGTGCCTTCGTTTCCCGGCCTGGGTGCGAGGGTGAGACCTTTTGTGCATATACCCCCGAGTTCTGCAATTTCCAGCAGGCCACGGTACTCTTTTCCATAACCGAAAGTTCCCGAGGCTGCTATTACAGGGTTCCGCAGCTTTATGCCGGCGATGTTCACAGAAAGATCAGGATCATTCAGGGCTGGACTGATGCGGGAGACAGGAAACTTGTTCACCAAACCACCTCTACCGCATTGAAGATAGGGCCGTCCGCGCAGCAGCGTCTGTTGCCTGTCCTGGTTTTAACTGTGCAGCCCAGGCAGGCGCCGGTCCCGCAGGCCATATGCCGTTCCATGCTGATATAGCAGGGCACTCCCGATTCTTCGCAGATGGCTGCAACAGTTTTAAGCATGGGTACAGGTCCGCAGGAGAAAACTATGCTGTATCCCTTGGGGGAAAAAAAATCGGGAATCCTTCCCTCTAGTCCTTCGGAGCCGTCTTCTGTCGCGATGACCAGGGAACGGGGTTTTACATTTTCAAGGCCGTAAGGCCTGTTCTTGAACCCTGCGTAGAAATCATAGGATCGTTTGCCCAGTTCAGGGGCATAACAGGCCAGGGGGGCCACTCCGACTCCTCCTGAAATAAGGGCAGCAGGCCCTTCGGGGATAACAGCCCCCGCATCGGCCCAGCAGTTCCCCAAAGGGCCTGAGAGTTCAGCCCTATTCCCCGGTCTGAGATTCATGAGTTCTTCGCTGCCCCTGCCCCGTCTTGCAATGATGAAGCGCAAAATGCCCGGCGCTTCCCAGCCTGCCGTGCTGATGGGCCTACCCAGGAATACGCCGCCAAATTCTGCTTTCATCATAAAGAACTGCCCTCCCCTGGGCTGAGGGCCGGGCCAGGAAAATTCGAGGCTGATGGTCTCTTCGTTTATTTCGTCATAGCTTAGGCACTCGCAAAGAAAGCACCGTTTGGCAGCAGGGAATGAACTCATGTGCATGCCTTAACGTATATTGGCCGAAATTTTCGAATTTGAAAGAAAAAGCTTTCTTTATCCATAAATGTGTAGTATCATTATATCGACTTTTCAGCTTAATTTCAATGATTTGGAGGTTTTTATGATTTCTTTTATCGTCGGGATCGTGGCCCTGATTCTGGGCTACCTGATCTATGGCAAAATTGCGGAAAAAATATTCGTAGTCAAGCCGGAAAACAAAACACCTGCTGTGCGTATCGCTGATGGCGTTGACTATGTGGAGATGAGCTGGCCCAGGGCTTTGCTCATTCAGCTTCTCAATATTGCCGGAACCGGGCCCATTTTCGGCGCTATCATGGGCGCTTACTTCGGGCCGGCAGCCTTTGTGTGGATCGTTTTCGGCTGTATCTTTGCCGGCGCTGTCCATGACTACTTTGTCGGTATGCTCTCGGTCAGGAACGACGGGGCCAGCATTTCCGAAATTGTAGGCAAATATCTGGGGAAGGCCCCCCTTTACATCATGCGGGTATTCTCCGTGGTGCTTCTGATCCTCGTTGGGGTTGTCTTTGTATATACCCCTGCCCAGGTGCTGAGGGAAATGTTTACCGGGGGATGGACTCCCGAGAAGAAACAGATTTTTTATTTTATCGTTCTTGGGGTTATTATCCTTTACTATATCCTGGCTACCATGCTGCCTATAGATAAGCTCATCGGCCGTGTCTACCCCATCTTCGGCGCCTGCCTCCTTATCATGGCCTTGGGCCTTACGGTTATGCTGTTTATCACCGGCGAAATCAGGAATGTCCCCGAATTTGCCTTTCAGAACCTGAATCCAAACCAGGGCAAAAACATTATGGCCCATATTTTTCCATTCCTGTTTATTACCATAGCCTGCGGGGCTATTTCCGGTTTCCATGCAACCCAGTCGCCCCTGATGGCCCGGTGCCTTAAGAATGAAAAGGACGGCCGCAAGGTGTTTTACCTTGCTATGATCCTGGAAGGGATTATCGCCATGATCTGGGCCGCTGTTGCCATGGGTCATTTTGGAACTGTAGAAGGGCTTACAAAAGCCGGAAGCGCAGCTGTGGTGGTTACCAGATCATCGGTGGACCTCATGGGCTGGGTAGGGGGTATTCTTGCAGTATTCGGCGTTGTCGCCTGCCCCATCACTTCCGGGGATACGGCATTCAGAAGCGCCAGGCTTACCATTGCAGACTCCCTTAAATTTGATCAGAAACCCATTAAGAACCGTTTTGTGGTTGCCATTCCCCTCTTTGTGATAGGCATCCTTCTGGTATTATTCGCAACCCAGAATACCGCGAGCTTTAACCTGGTGTGGCGTTACTTCTCATGGTCCAACCAGACCCTGGCGACCATAGCCCTTTGGGCCGCTGCCGCTTATCTGGCAAAGACGGGCAAGCAATACTGGATCACCCTGTGCCCTGCCGTTTTCATGACCGTGGTAGTCACCGCCTACTTTTTGTCCGCCGGCGAGTGCCTTGGGCCGCTTCTCACCAAGATCACCGGCAGTGCGGATGCAACCTATACCATTGGCATCATCATTGGGTTGGCACTGGCTGTAGCGTTATGCTCCCTGTTTGTATCCCTTATCGGAATTAAGCAGAAGAACACGATTAAAGATTAGTTTGCCGCCGTTAAAACGGCACAAACTAATCCGGGTAGACGCCATGCTTCTTTGCATGGCGTCTATTTGTTTTATTGTCTTGTCATGCAATAAACAATGCATGTCTAATAATAAAGTAATGCCTTCATCAAAAGTATTTTCATTTTCAGTCCAGCTTTCTGGTATATACTTCATTTATCCGGCAATTTGTTAAAAATTACAGATTTTTCCTTTAAAGAAATTTTCCCGACTTCATATCCATATTCTATAAGCTCTTTTTTATATTTTAGAAAAGAGTGGTCAATTTCAATGCCTAAGATTTCTTTAATCTCGGCAAAAGATAATTTGATTGTTGTATTGCCATCTTTCTTAACGTATGCCCATAGGGTATTAAATTTACTCATTGTATTTTATTTCTTTTTTTGGGCAGGCCCTAAATACTGGAACGGATTGCATCCCGCATGTCCCTGGCTGCCTTCGCGGCGGCCTGGGCCGCGAGTGTGTTGTCTGCGTTATCCGGCGGAGGAAGAACCCCTGCCGACCATGCTTTGAGTATGGAGCGGGAAGCATTCACTACCCCGCCGTTTCCTTCCCGCAGGAGCAGTGCCGCATCTTCCGCTGCCCCTCCTTGCGCGCCGTAACCGGGGATGAGGAAGAAAAGGCTGTCCCGCCTGGCCCTGATGGCAGCGGCTTCTTCCCGCTCAGTGCATCCTACCACCGCGCCGAAAGCGCCGTAGCCGTGCTTGCCGGGATGGGCAGAAGCCAATGCTGAAAGTTTATCCCCCACAGTATCGTAAAGCTTGGCGCCATCCTTTAATTCGAGATATTCAAAATCCCTCATGCCCTTATTGCTGGTACGCATAAGCACAAAGGCGCCTTTGCCCTTGTTTTCTGCCCATTCAATCCATGGCTCTATGGAATCCATACCCATATAGGGCGAGAGGGTCACAAAGTCAGCTTCAAAGTCGCCTTCAAAGTGGGCTTTGGCATAACGCTTTGCGGTATCCGCAATATCCCCGCGTTTGATGTCGGCAATGATGAGGGCGCCTTTTTCCCTTAAATACTTCAGGGTTTTGGAATAGGCTTCGAGACCGGCCAGACCAAGCGCTTCATAATAGGCAATCTGCACTTTGTAACAGGCTGCGAATTCCAGAGTGGCATCGATAATAGCCCTGTTGTATGCCAGCACCGCTTCGGCTTCGGAACGAGACCGTTTTAGTTCAAGGGCCGGGATATAATCGACGGCTGTATCAAGCCCCACGCATACATGGCCTTTAGACTGTACAGTTTCGAAAAGTTTGTCTATATTATACATGAATTAAAATATAGCATTAAGGAAATAAAATGCAATACCGTGAAGATAAAGTTTCCGGAAATAAACTTTCCATATTGGGCCTTGGCTGTATGCGGTTTTCCCGGAATATGGCCGAAACTGAGCGTATGATTTTAGCAGCTATTGACGGGGGCGTGAATTATTTTGACACTGCCTATATGTACCCCAACAGCGAGGAAACACTGGGGACGATTCTTGGGAAGCATAAAAAACGCGAATCCGTTTTTATCGCCACAAAATTGCCCTTGATTATGTGCAAAGGCCCCAAGGATTTTGATAAATTTTTTGATAAGGAACTTGAACGGCTTCAAACCGGTTATATTGATTATTATTTGATGCATATGATAACCGACTTTGCCCAATGGGAGCAATTTTGCAGTTGGGGGATAGAGCAATGGATAGCAGAAAAGAAGCAGGCAGGGAAAATACGCCAGGCAGGTTTTTCATTCCATGGGGGTTATGGGGAATTTATAAAAGTACTCGATGCCTATAAATGGGATTTTTGCCAAATACAATACAATTATTCCAATGACAATTTCCAGGCAGGCAAGGAAGGGCTAAAAGCCGCGTCGGCAAAAGGAATACCGGTTATAATCATGGAGCCCCTGCTTGGCGGGAAACTTGCCACAGGATTGCCCAAAGAAGCTGCCGCATTGTTTTCCAGGGCCGAGCCTTCCTGCTCCCCTGCAGCCTGGGGTTTCCGCTGGCTTTGGAATCAAAGCGAGGTAACTTGTGTGCTAAGCGGGATGAATACTGCCGCGCAAATGGAAGAAAATCTCCGCACTGCCGAAAATGCCCGGACTCTGACGAATGATGAATTGGCGGTTTTTGCAGAAGTAATCGGTTTATTCAACAGGGCCTACAAAATCCACTGCACGGGCTGCAATTACTGCATGCCTTGCCCAAAAGGGATAAATATCCCCGGCTGTTTTGCCGCTTACAATTCAAGTTTTGCCCAGGGTTATACAATTGGAATGCAGCAATTTCTTACCAGTACTGCAGTGATGAGCAAAAAACCAGGCGGCCCAAGGCTTTGCATTGAATGCGGCAAATGCGAAAGCCATTGCCCCCAGCATCTGCCGATTCGTACAGCGCTCAAACAAGTAGCAGGCCGTATGGAACCTCTGCCAATCCGCGCAATCATATCCATTGTCAAGCGATTTTTTTAAGGTGGATTGTATGAAAAGAATATTTTTGGCCATTATTGCATTCCTCATTTCGGGCGCTGTTTATTCCCAGGCAAATATTGCAATTAATGCGTACCAATTCAGCAGCAACCAGATTGCTATACAAATAAAGGTTGCCAACAATAATAGGAACGATATTTTAATCCCCGGCTACGCATCCCAAAAATGCGAGGTCATTAATAACACCTTGCATATAACCTTTTCTTACGATCCCCGCACCTTGCCCGGGGATCCCGGATCATCGGGGTTTTCTCCTGGCTATGTTGTGCGGGCGGGAGAAATACTTAATTATTCAATATTCCTGGAGAGCAAAGCCATTGATGGGCTGAAATATTCGGTTATAGATGGTTTTAGTATTTATATGGGGATAATTGAAAAGCCCAATGACACTATAAACAGCAATAAATATTCATTTTCTTTCGGCAGGAGCGAATTAAGGATGGTTGCCCTGGAGTGCGTATTGGATAAAACCCAGGTGCTTAATTACAGAAATATCGAAATGGGGTATTAAAACAAAAACCCGGATTTACAAAGAGCTGAATACTATCCGGCCTTTATGCAGGGTCATCAAAATTTCCCCCGGAAGTATGCATCCATTAAAAGGAGAGTTCTTCCCCCGCGATTTTGCCCTATCAGGATCCGCTTTCCACCGGCTCTCGGGATCAATGAGCACCAGGTCGCCTCTAAAGCCCTGGGCAAGGCGCCCGCGTCCCTCGGGCCCTTCATTGCCAAAACCAATCAGACGGGCCGGTTTTGCGCTCATAAGGGAAGAAAGCCTTTGAAGGCCAATCTCCCGGGTCTTGCATAGTTTTGCATAGCACACTGAAAAGGCGGTCTCCAAACCAGTAAAGCCCGGCGCCCCTTTTTCTTTGTCTGTGTCGGAGTGGGGGGCATGATCCGTGGCAATGGCGTCTATAGTGCCGTCAAGAAGGCCCTCGATTATTGCCTGCCGGTCAGCTTCGGTTCTGAGGGGAGGGTTCACCCTGCCCCAGGACTCATCGCCTAATGCGCGGGCATCTTCTTCGGTGAGCGCTATATGGTGGGGCATGGCCTCGCAGCTTATTCTAAAGGGCGGCTGGGGATTTTTTTTCGCTTCCCTGATCGCTTGAACCGCTTCTTTGGTAGATACATGGGCAATATGGATATGGCAGCCTGCTTTCCGTCCCAGTTCGATGGCACGGCTTGTGGCATTGTTTTCGCCTTCAAAGTCGCAGTGGCAGGATATGGGGATACCCAGGCGGCGGGCTTCGTTCATTGCCTTCAAAAAGAGTTCGGGATCAGCCACATCCTTGCCGTCTTCGGAAAGCATTCGGACAAAAGGACTGGGAAAATCAGCTTCCCTTAGATCGGCAATGCCCGACAATTCTTTCCCTTCCATATTTTTGGTAAGGGACATGACGGGGTAGAGATCGACAAGGCCAAGGGCATCGGAGCGTTTTTTGAGGGCTCCTGCCTTTTCAATAGTGTCGATGACCGGCTTGGTATTTGCCATGCAAACGACAGTTCCATAACCTCCGGCTGCGGCAGCCATGCTTGCAGATTCCAGCACCTCTTTATCAGGAAAACCGGGATCGCGGAAATGCGCATGGAGATCCACAAAAGCCGGCATGATCAGCGCACCGCCGGGCAGATGATCGCCGTCAATGACGAGGGCTGATTTTGGGAACAATGGGAATGGGGTATCCTGTTTGGCATTTTCGGGGATCAGCGCAGCAATTGTTCCGTTAATGATAACGAGGGAGCCCCGCATATCGATTTCTTCATCGACAAGGCGGAAATTTTTAAGCAGAATTATTTTTTCCATTTATGCCTACTGGCCGGCATTCCTGAAATCGCCGGCTGAACGTATCTCGTCGCAATATTCGCAGCGGTACGTGCGCTCCCTGGAGTTCTCCAGATGGAAAATGTGGGGTATGTATTTTTCCGTGGAGGTGATGCAGCGGGGATTCTTGCAGTGAATGATGTTCTCCACTTTTTCCGGGAGCTTGAGCTTTATTTTTTCGGTGATCTTTTCGTTTTCGATGATGTTCACCGTGATGTTGGGATCTATAAGGCCCAGCACATCGAAATTAATTGCAATGGTGTTATCAATTTTGATAATATCCTTGCGTTCCATGTTGCGCGAGCTGGCGTTAACCACAAAGGCCACGGTGTATGGCGCTTTATCCAGACCCAGCCAGTTGAAAATGTGTATGCCCTGGCCTGCCTTGATGTGGTCTATGACAATTCCGTTCCGTATCTTGTCTATGTTAAGCATTTTTATTCCTCCTTACACTGCGCCTAAAATCGATGAGAGCAGGGCCATGCGCACAAACATGCCGAATTTGGCCTGCTTAAAATACGCCGCCCTTGGATCGGCGTCAACTTCCAGGGCTATTTCGTTTACCCTGGGCAGGGGGTGGAGTATCATCATGTCCTTTTTGGCTGGCTCCATTCTTTCGGGCGTTAGTATGTAACTGTCTTTGAGGCGTATGTAATCTTCCTCGTTGAAGAAGCGTTCACGCTGAACACGGGTCATGTAAAGTATATCGAGGCTTTCCATCACCTTGTCGAGGCTGTCGGTTTCGGTGAAGGGGATCTTCTTCTCTGCCAGTATTCCGGTTTTAAGGTAATTGGGGATAGTGAGTTCCGACGGGGACACGAAAACCATGCGTATGCCCGGATAGCGGGCCAGGGCTTTGACCAGGGAATGGACAGTGCGGCCGAATTTGAGATCCCCGCAGAAACCAACGGTAAGGTTTTTAATATCCCCCCTGAGGCGTTTAATGGTGAGGAGATCGGTGAGGGTCTGGGTAGGGTGATGATGCCCGCCGTCGCCTGCGTTTATCACAGGTACGTCGGAATACCGGGAAGCCAGGAGGGCTGCGCCTTCCTTGGGGTTGCGCATGACAATAGCATCGGCGTAGCAGGCCACGGTACGCACCGTGTCGGCCAGGCACTCGCCCTTGGAAGCCGAGGAGGAGCCGGGTTCGGCAAAACCCAGGCAGCTTCCGCCCAGCCTCAGCATAGCGGCCTCGAAGGAGAGCCGCGTCCTGGTGCTGGGTTCAAAAAAGAGGGTCGCCAGGATATTCCCCCTACAGCACTCTTTGTACTCGGCGGGCTTTGCCTCGATTCTTTCCGCCAGCTCGAAAAGCCCTTCCATCTCTTCCACTGAAAAATTCAGCGGCTCAATCAAACTTCGCCCTTTTACCATACCCTCCCCCTGAATTTGCACAAAAAAAACCGCCCTAAAAGGCGGTTTTCAGAAATCTATACTTTTAAAAAGGCAGTCATACTTCATAAGTCCATGCTATCATATTCCGGGCACATGCGCAAGTGCTAAAGATCCTCTATATTGCCGCCCGCGATCTTTTTCACATAAAAATCCAGGGCTGTAAGCCGTATCCCCCCGCTTGAGGCGTTGGACTTGCCTTCCTTTATAGCGGCCATGACGGATTGGAGATTTTCGGTGAGACGCTTGCCTTCCTTCATACCCAATTCACCGGCGGAGGCGTTCAGTTTACTCAATTTGTCCAGAATTCCCTGATCTATTGTTTCAAAGCCCGATGAAGAAAGGCCCGATACTATGGTTTCCAGTTCCGTTCGTAACTCTTCTACAGTCATGAACTCCTCCTAACCGGAATATTCTACTTCTTTTTCATGGAAAAATGAATAGGGAACCGGTTGAAATTCATATAAATTTGAAAAATCTTCATATAACAGTTTCATAGCACCGAGTGAAAGGCTAATCCGGAATTATTCTTTGATCGAACCAGCGGTGAGTCCTTCTACGAGATATCTTTGCAGGAAAACCAGAATGAGCACCACGGGCAGGGCCACCAGGACCGATGCGGCCATCATGCCCCCCCAGTCATGCTTGAATTCGCCGCCAAAGGCCATGATCATACCGGGAGGCAGGGTTTTCATGGAAATATCCGTGGTCAGGGTCATGGGGAAAAGCAGGTTGTTCCAGGCATCCAGAAAAGAAAACACCCCGGTTGCGATTATCCCCGGTACAAGCAGGGGTATCAGAATTTGCCGCAATATGCCCATCCGGGTACAGCCGTCGATAATGGCAGCCTCGTCCAGTTCCTGGGGGATGGTATCGGCAAAGCTTTTCAGCATCCAGATACAAAAAGGCAGGGTAAAGGCGGTAAAGGCAAGCACCAGGCCCTGGTAGGTATTTATCAGATGTATCCTGAAATACAGGATATACAGGGGGGTCAGGAGGACAACCAGGGGAAACATCTGGGTAACAAGAACCCCAATCATGACCCCCTTGCGGAATGCGAATTTGAGCCGCGACAGGGCATAGCTTGCCAGGAGGGCGGCGATAATGGCGATTATGACCGTAGCAAGGGCGACAATCCCGCTGTTCAGAAAAAAGCGGCTGATGGGCGTATAGCCTACAGTCCCGGTGGCGATTCTCTGGTAGCCCGCCGCGGATGGTTCCTTTGGGATAATTTCCGGGGGGTTGGCGTATACTGCGGTGGGGTTTTTAAAGCTGGTGCTGAGCATCCAAAAAACCGGGAACAGGGTCCAGCCTATTATGACAAGGGACGCAGCTCCCAGAAGAATATTCCAGCCTATGCTTCTTTTTCTTCGTACCATACCGGCCTTCCTTTCAGTAATCTTTGTTTAAGAGGCGTATATATATCACCGACAGGATCATCAATATGATGACCCAGAATATGCCGATGAGGGACGCATAGCCCATATCAAATTGATCAAAAGCGACCTTGTAAATATACAGCACCGATGTAGTGGTAGCATGGGCAGGGCCGCCTCCGGTCATGGTAAAGATAATGGGGAAATTATTGAAATTACGGATAATCTGCAGCAGGGAAGTAATGACCACCACCCCTTTAATGTGGGGCAGTGTTACCTGGAAGAATTCATTCCAGCGGCTTGTGCCTTCTGCGTAGGCGGCCTCCCGTATGCTTTCGGGGATACCCTTCATTGCGGCGGTAAACATCAGCATATAAAAGGGCGCTTGGTTCCAGACATTGGCAATTATGACAGACGCCATGGCGAGGTTGTCCCGCATAAGCCAGGGCAGGCGTTTCTGGATAAGCCCAAGGCTGAGAAAAATATAATTCACAATTCCTACATTGGTGTCAAAGATATACATAAAAAGATAGCCCACCACTATGCCGGGAATTACCCAGGGCATTATAAGAACCCCCCGGAGTTTGCTGAACCGTTTCGGCAATTCCTCCAGCACAAGGGCCATAACCATCCCCAGGATGAGCCCTGCGGCAACGGTAATTACCGTAAAGATCAGGGTGTTCAGCAGGGACCGGAAAAACAGTTCATCCTGCAGCAGTTTGCGGATATTATTCAGCGGGGCAAAGCGGATTTTATCGGGCCGGGTAAGCTGGTAGTTAAACAGGGAAAGATACACAGAATAGATCAGGGGATACAGTGAAATAATTCCAACAAATAAAATCGAAGGCCCGAGCAGCGCGGCGGCGAGTTTATTGTTGGTATCAATTCTATAACTGTTATAAAGTTTTCTTTTGAACAGGAACATAAATCCTCTTTTTACAACAGTATGTTTTTTTCTGTATCCGGATCGAAGAGGAACAATCTGCTTATATCAGGCAAAAGTCCAATAGTTTTTTTCTCCCTGTATTGCAACGCCGAAGGGATCCGGGAAATAACATTTTTATCTTCGATTCTGGCATTGAGGTAGGTGTCGGCGCCCATCATTTCGGCCAATTCCAGTTCCGCTTGGAGCATTTCGGAGGGGAAAACCACAGGCGCCCCGGTATCAGGGTCCGCTTCGCCTTCAAGCATGAATTCAGGATGCAGATCTTCCGGCCGTATGCCGGCAATAACATTTTTTCCACTATATTTCTCCAGCACGCTGCGGGGAAATCTCGCTGTCGGGAGGGGATAAAAGACAGTGTAAATCTTTACCCCGTATTCTCCGTTTTTATCCGTAATGATCCCCGGAAGCATATTCATGGGCGGTGAACCGATGAATCCTGCAACGAACAGGTTGCAGGGGTTATTATACAGCTTCCGGGGAGTGTCAACCTGCTGTATGATTCCTGATTTCATGACCACTATACGGTCCCCCATGGTCATGGCTTCTATCTGATCATGGGTTACATAAATAAAAGTGGTTCCCAGTTTTTTATGCAGTTTGGAAATTTCAGAACGCATGGTTGTCCGCAATTTGGCGTCAAGATTGGAAAGGGGTTCATCCAGAAGAAATACTGCGGGGTCCCGGACTATGGCCCTGCCGAGGGCTACCCGCTGGCGTTCACCGCCGGAAAGGGCCTTGGGTTTCCTGTCCAGGAGCTGGGTAATCCCGAGGATACGGGCGGCATTTTCCACCTTTTGCTTTATTTCATCCTTGGGAACCTTCTGCTGTATCAAGCCAAAGGCAATATTCCTGTAAACCGTCATGTGGGGGAAAAGGGCATAATTCTGGAATACCATTGCGATATTCCTGTCCTTCGGTTCAAGTTGGTTAACCAGCTTGCCGCCGATGTATATTTCGCCCTGGTTTATTTCCTCCAGTCCGGCGATCATCCGTATGGTGGTTGATTTCCCGCAGCCTGAGGGTCCGACAAAAATAATAAATTCCTTATCCTGAATTTCAAGATTGAAATTGTTTACCGCTATAATATCCCCAGGGTAAGTTTTGCCGACATTTTTCAGGGTAATTGCAGCCATGTCAGTTTGACTCTTTCAGGTATTTATCCAAATGCCCGATCAGGGGATAGTTTTCATTATGCTCATGCAGCCGTTTTTTAAAGGTGTTTTCCCTGATTTTTTCCGGGGCGATTATCCAAATAGCGGCCAAATCCCCCTCGTTCCCGAGACTTTCCAATACTTTGACATAGGCTTCTTCAAATTCGTCCCCGCATATCAGGGTACGGATCGGCTTTCCGATGATCTCAAAACTTGTTTTGTCTTCGCCGATTATATTGATCGACACAGGGCGGTTAAACCAAAGGCTGTAGGTGAGGTTTTTATAGCTAAGGGAGCTTTCTATTATTTCATTGAAGCGGATATTTCCATCCTGATCCACCGTCATGGAACCTTTAAAAACCGTGTGGGGCGTCCCGTCCTCGCCAACGGTGGAAAGGACTTTTCTGCTGGCCTGATCCGCAAACAGGGATCTGACCTTATCGTCCAGTATTATCGGCATTCTTTTCCTCCCTGCCAGATCCGGGCAAGATCCCCGCTTGGATGATTGCCGCAGGTACGGTAGTCATCGCAGAGACATTCCAGATTATAACGCCGGGATATTTGATCTATCCCCTTTGCAAAGGCGGTTAAATAATCCAGTGTTGCGGTTTTTTTATGCTGGAAAACAGAGCCCTGTTCCAGATGGTATATCTGCTGGGATACGGTTACCCCGTGCTTGGCCAAGTCTTCAGCTTCGGCCAGGCATTTTTCCAGGGCTTCTTCTTCGCTTTTGAAGCCCTGGGGTTCTACCATTTCTACCCCGGAAACAACCCCGGTACTGACACTGCCGGGGCCGAAAATTTCGGCAGCTTTAAAAAGCCGTTCCTTCCAACCCTGGTATCCGATATATTTGGCTTTTCCCGGACACACCCAGTTGAATACTTCTTCGTTCAATACTTCCAGATCCGCGGTGTAGCCGCAGAGCATGGTTTCGTTGTGCAGGCGCCTCAATTGCTTTTCCGTGAATGCTGTAGCAACAATCTGGGACATGACTTTTTTATCCCTGAAATATTTCCCCACCCGCTGAAGCATTTCTATATAAAGATTGACCTCGTCATCCTGGGGCTCCGCGCCTCCGAGCATTGAACCGGAACAGAAAAATACCGACCTGTACCTGCCAGGCTGCTTGAGGGCCTCCACTACCGCTTCTTCAACATCGTCGAGGTTGACGATTTCGGCTTTCTCGCCTTTCGTTGAATTAAAGGTAGTCCCTGCCACGCAGTATTTACAGTTCATCCCTGCCAGTTTCCAAAAATCGCAGGTCTGGTACAGGTTGATATCCATGCGCTGGGGACGTGACATGAGGACATGCCACATCGGCGTTCCCCTGGTGGTAACCTTGTTGGTAAAATGCGGATTAGGCAAATAGTAAATTTCGTCAATAAATTCGCCCTGATCCGTTAGTGCCGGACGGCCGTTTACTAGATCAATGGTATAGGGTTCACGGAATCTTTTAAATGAAGTTTCCGCCTCGTCCTCAATGGTACAGAGGACGCTGGTACCGTCCCGGAGCAGAAAACCGTAGGGGATGACCCCTTTGCTTTCCAGGTTTATGCCTCGGTAAAAAGCAGCGTCCTTCTCAGGATTAATTGCATCCAATGCCCGCCGGGTTATCTTTGCCCCCCGGCGCTGGACATCAATTTTAAGAATGATAAAGGGAGACAAGTCCGAATACTTTTCCTTTACCGCCTGGAGGCTCAATTCCTGTTCCCGCCAGGGCGGGGATATATTTTCTCCGGACATTTGTTCTGTCTCCTTTTTTGAAACTGGCTCAGTTATTTAAACAGGGCCTCAAGTTTTTTCTGCCCGTCGTCCAGGATCGGCTGTATTGCCGCATCGGTGGTTATTACCTGCTGCACTGCGGTCATGATGATTTCCGCATAGCTTGCATAATCAGGGCCTGTGGGCATTGGAACACTGGTCGGCACTACATCGCTGATAAATGATTTGATAAAGCCGCTTTCGGAGAAGGCAGGGGCCTTCGAAAAAGCGCTCTGGGTAGCGGGGGTAAAGCCCGAGGCAGCGATATATTTGTTCAAAGAATCGGGGCTTGCCGCCAGGAATTCCAGGAAAGAGGCGGTCTCTTTTTGCACCTTCGAATTCCTGAAAATCACCAGGGCGTGGGCCTGCACCGGGGTACGGGCTTTACCGTCGCTTCCTGCGGGCAAAGCGGTTGCCCCCCAGGTCTCGTAAAGTATCGCCGGAGTAAGCTGGGGATTCAGGGAACGGAGAATTCCGTCAAAGGTGGTCCAGTCGTTTCCGAAGAGGAGCTTGTCCTGGGCAGCATAAGGCCGGAATTCCCCATACTTCAGGCCGGGCAGGGTGTATTCTTCTTTAACCAGCCAGCGGAGCCATTCCAGGTAAGCTTTTATCCCGGGGGTATTGAAATGCACTTCACCTTTCAGGTTATAGGGTTCCACGCCATTGTTAAAGGCAAGCAGGAAAGGCCATTGGTGAATGAGCCCCAGGGTGCGTACTGTGGTATCAACCTGAAGGAAGAGGGTACCCGCAGGCAGCTTCGGCTTTGCGGCTCTCAGGATGGCATTCAATTCATCGATTGTTTTGGGCGGCTTGTTGGGATCCAGCCCGGCCTGGGCCAATAGCTTTTTGTTGTAGAACAGCCCGTGGGTACTGTTCGCCCAAGGCGCCGCATAATGCTTCCCGTCGATAAGGCCGGTAGCATCGTACAGATCCGGGTAGAGATCCTTTTTGAAGTCGGCGCTCAATAAATCGTCCAGAGGGATCAATAAATTTGCCGATTGGAGCTGGCGGACATTGTCGCTGGATAACTGTGCAATGTCAGGCGGATTGCCCGCAGTGGACCGGATGGTGATTTCCTTGACAATGTCCGAGACAGGGATGCCCTGGACATCTATCTTCAGATCCGGGTGGGCCTGCTCGAAGGCTGTTATAACCGCCGCAATACGGGATTGGGTAGCTTCTTCCACCGACGCCCAGTTTGCGAAGGATATGGTTTTTACTCCCCCATCCGACGCCTTGGCCCCCCCTGCATGCAAAAAGCCGGGAAGAACCAGAAAAACCGCTAAAAACGCACTGAAAAACCAGATTGAACTGAGCTTTTTCATACTAAAAACCTCCTATTTAATTCCTAGTATAGATATTGGTATACTATGATAAAATAGACGCAATTTTTAATGTTGTCAAGCCCTTCGGTTTTTTTTGCACCATGCATTAGCAGGCAAGCCGATTTATGGCAATGTCGGGGGAATCCCCCGGCAAAATGAAGTTTGTCGGTCACATTCCAGGGGATAATAGTTTGATGGTGGTTCTCCATGTGGAAATGGAGGATACGGATAGGGTCAGGATTATCTCGGCTTCTTATTCAGATGAGGTCTACTATGTGAAAAAGTATACTTCCCATGTTAAGGTTACTCAAAAGCTGGATACCATAAGAAACCAGCGGCAGGGTGTTATTTATTCGGTTCGTCCGGTCTCGGAGCTGATTGCTTCAGTTCCTGACTTTGCTTTTACCTCTAAGTAACTTCATGACACAGGGGTTATAAAAGAAAAGCCCGGTCTATTGCTAAACCGGGCCAATGTCAATCTATTGCGCCCGGCGTCTTAATGGGCGGGGCCTGTTGTTCCCCCGGTCAGGGTGTCATTAGTGTATAAGCTCCAGTCCTGGTCGCCTGCAATAATCGGGGAAGTACCATCGCCATACCATGCATATGTAAAAGCTTTATAGAGGGAAGCACCTCTAGCAGCGGTATTTTTGACCTTTTCTGCTTCGCCGGAACCGTAAATAGTTCCTCCCGCCATGATAAACGTACCGTAACTTATAAACACGCCGCCGCCGTCACCAGTAATAGCGGTGTTGCCGCTGATTGCACTATTACCGTTCATGGTAAACCTACCGGAAGCTGATCCATATACGATACCTCCACCAATGGTATGAGCAGTGTTGCCGCTGATGGCGCTATTGTCGTTCATGGTAATAGACGTACCGGAACCTGATCCAAGCACATACACGCCGCCGCCGCTACTGGTTTGGGTGGTATTGCCGGTAATGGCGCTATTGTCGTTCATGGTGAACGTGCTGGAACCTGACACATATACACCGCCGCCGCTGAAATAGGCAGTGTTACCGCTGATGACGCTATTGCCGCTCATGGTGAACGTACCGTTAGCTACATACACACCGCCGCCATAATTCGAGGCGGTGTTGCCGCTGATGATGCCACCATTCATGATGAACGTGCCCTGGGAATCAACATATACGCCGCCGCCACTGGCCCCGTAGACGCTGTTGATGACGGAATTGCCGCTAATGACGCCACCGTTCATGGTGAACGTGCCCCGGTCAACATTCACACCACCGCCGTTGTTTTCGCTGCGGCAGCCGGTTATTTTCGATCCGGCGTTCATGGTAAACGCGGCGGTAGCAGAATTTATCATTACAACCGAACCGTCAGTGCCATTATGGTTGAGTATAACATTGGTGTTCAGTGTAAGACTGCCCTCAGAAATAAAGAACATTTCGCCATTATCGAGAAAGGTAATGGTGCGTTCCATACCCACTCCTTCCAGGGTGATGTTATGCATGATACTGAATAGGCTCTGACCCCTATAAAGGCGGTAACTTTCATCGCTGTACAGGTAGATGGTGATGCCGGCAGGGGCGGTATAAATAAGATTGGCTGCGTTTATGCGGTGCAAAATATCAAATCCGCCGCTTATCGCTGCTGCCGCTTTTGCCCTTTCAAGGTCTGTTTTTGCTTTATTGATGCTCGCTATTGTTGCGCCTGGGGCTTCAAGAACAGCCTGGGCAGTAATGATGGCGCTGTCGTCGCCTGTGGTGAACAAGCCCACAGGTACGGTACCAGTATCCCCGACAAACTTAGCACCTACAGTATACCGCGTACCCTCTGTAAAGGTTGCCGCAGTTATAGCCGCTTGCAGTTCCGCTTTGGCGATGTCGAGGGTAGTGCCATTACCACCAGTGTCGCCATTACCGCCAGTGTTATCAGAATCATAGGCGGTAAGGTAATCATCCCAGATGCTGCTGCTCCAGGATTGGGGATCGCCGCTGGTAGGCAAATTCGCTCCATGGGCAGAGTTGTAATCTGTCACCAAGCTTTCCCAAAGTTCTTGCCCGTGGGCAGCGTTTCCGCTATAGGTAGTATATATACCTTCTAAAATATCTTTTTTTTCCGCATCTGTCGGCTCAGCGTTACCAGTGGGAAAATACGCATCAAAGTAGATGTCCCAGGTGGCGGCGCTCCATTCGTGGGGATTTGTTGTAGGTAAATTTATGCTATATAGCGAGTTCAAAGCAGCTACATAGCCGTTGGCCCATAGAGTCTCCCACAGGTTTCCAACTTCCGGAGCGGTTGACTTTAGCTGATCATACGTAGCTAATACGATGCCTTTTTTGCTTATTAGATCGTCGTCGAAGCCGCTTCCACCAGCGATGCCTCCCCCCGCAGGGTTATCGCAAGACGCAAACGCTAAACTGAATGTCAGAACCAACGCCAGTATCCCTAAAAGTTTCGCCTTTTTCATAGAAGAGACTCCTTATTGATAGATCTATTAAATGGCCTATCTTTCATGCTAAAAGCAGATATTTAGATTAATATTACTAGATGTTTGTTAGACAGTCAAGCTAATAATATAATTTTCAATATATGCTACGAGATGGATCAGCGGTTGGGAATGAATTGCGTGCAATTTTAAGCTCGAATATAAAGCGGCATCGTAGCCGGCGGGGGTGGTCGCAGGCAAAACTAGCCGAAGAAGCCAATATTTCCACGAATTTTTTAAGCGATATAGAGACCGGCAAGAAGTGGCCTTATCCTGAAACCCTTATGAACCTTGGCAAAGCGTTGAATGTCGAAGTGTATGAGCTTTTCAAGCCGGAAGAGGCTATACCAAACGATATCGGAGTAGTTCTGACCCGATATACCGAAGAAGCATCCCTAAAGTTGACTCAAATGGTCAGCAATTCCCTTGAAAGCCTTCGGAAAGAATACCTCACCGAAGGAGAATAAAGTTTAGCGGCAGCCTTTCATTATAAAATATGCAAATCCTATACAAAAGCATCGCCCTTCTGACCTGTGGGGAGCTTCGCCGAATTTTCCGCCGACTTTAGCTTGTCCATTAAGGCGGCGTTCCTGTCGTTGCCCCGGACGAGGCGTTTTGCCAGCAGCTTGGAAAGGAAGATGCCGTAATGGGGGAATTGGCGTATCACATTTACAAAAGCTTTACGCGTAAGGAGTATGAGTTTCCCGGTGGTCTCGGCCCTGACGGTGGCGGAACGTTTTTGGTTCAGGAGGAAGGACATCTCGCCCATGAAGATGTCTTCGGGCGACAGGGTTCCTACCTGCTTGCGGTTGTGAAAAACCGTGTACCGGCCGGAGGAGATGTAGTAGAGGTAGTCCGAGGGCTCCCCCTCTTTAAGGATGATGTCGCCGGGTTTGACATTGACAATCTGCTCTTTGGAAAAGCCCAAGGGCACATCGTATTCCAGGGAAAGGTCGTGCTTGACGGTCAAGGTTACCTGGTTGCCTTTGGCGTTGTAGCTGAGTTCGTTGGAAAGTTTGGAGGCAAGCTTGATGCCCCTGCCATGAAGGCTCATAATGTCCTGGTTTTCGATTTTTTGGAGGTGGGCCTTCACGTCAAAGCCCTTGCCCTCGTCTTTGATGATGAAAATGCTCTTGTCGTTGAGGAGTTCCCACTGGAATTCGACTTTCTTGCCCCTGATGGCAGGGTCTTTGCATTTTTCCGCCACCAGATCCACTACCGAGAGGCCCTTCTCCATGCCTTCGGTTTTTTCATCGTAACCGATGCCGCAGTTTCCGTGCTCCACCGCATTGACAATGAGTTCGCCCAGGGCAAGCTGGAGGTGCATCTTGTTGTCCGGGTCGATAAGGCCCCGCTGGGAGAGGAGGGTGGCGCCCATGCCGGCGTAAAGGGGCACTGCCAAAAGGTCGTTCTCTATGAGGAAACTGCCCGAAGCGCCGTCCATGAGGTTTTTGGTGAATTCCCGGGCAAAGATAATTTGATAGTTGCGCGCGATAATCTGCACATTTTTGACAATGTGGGAGCGTATGCGGCTATACTCCATCAGGGTAAGGATGTTTACGGCCTTGTACTTTTCGAGGAGCTTTTCTTCGTTGTTCTTTTCCTGGGAAAAGACGCCTATGATGCCGAAGTTCATGAGCCACTTGTCGTCTTTCATCCAGGAGATTATTTCGTCTATCTTTATGGAAGGATCGGAAAAATTGATGATCACCACTTCCGGGAGGTCATAGCTCATAAATTCGAGGATTTCGATCTTTTCGGTGAGGTGCCTGAGCGAAAAATCCCCCTGGCCTTCGTTCCTGAACGCGAATTCCACGAGTTTCTTGACTGCCAAATCTGAATTGACCACCCCTAAAACGGCCATAACACTCCTATCGCGATTATACTCCCTTTACAAAGCCCCCACAATTCCCTCACAATTCTTTCTGACTATATGGAAATGAACAGCAAGGTCTCTGTCCTTATTATCGACGATGAGGCGAAGATCCGGGAACTTATTAAATCCTATCTCGAAATAAACGGCTATAGCGCCATTTGCGCCGCCGCAGGCCTTGAAGGACTGAATGCCTTCGAGAAATACAAGCCCTCCCTCATACTGCTGGATCTCATGCTGCCCGATATCACAGGCGAAGAATGCTGCCGCAGAATCAGGGAAGTTTCGGCAGTGCCTATCATCATGCTGACTGCCAAAGTCGACGAGGAGAGCATAATCCGGGGTCTTAAAACCGGCGCCGATGATTATGTGTGCAAGCCCTTCAGCCCAAGGCAGCTTGTTGCCCGGGTTGAAGCGGCCCTGAGAAGGACTGCCAGGACCGGCTCTTCCGGCGCCCCCCTTGCCTGGGGCGATTTGGTTGTGGACCAGGCAAAACGCCAGGCGCTGTTCAAGGGGACGGAAATAGCATTGACCCGGGACGAGTACTTCATTTTGACCCTCCTTATGTCGAGGCCGGCAAAGATATTCACCAGGGAAGAAATTTTGCAGAACGTAAAGGGCGATGAATACGAAGGTTTCGACAGGGCTGTGGATACGCACATCAAAAACCTCAGGGCAAAACTTGGGGATGATCCCCGGAGCCCAAAATACATAATCACAGTATACGGCATGGGGTACCGCTTCGGCGCGGGCGAGGCAGGATGACAAACCTTAAAAACCGCCTCGCCCTGACCTACGCCATCCTCATCGTCCTTGCCCTTGCCCTTCTCACCCTGGCGGTGAACCGGCTTACCAAGTCGCTTTTTTCAAACCTGGTGCGCCAGACTATTTCCGAGCGGAGCGAAGAGATAGTCCGCACCATAGCCGAGCAGTACAACCCCATGACCGGGAGCTTTAACCAGATCACCATTGAGGCTGCGGGCATGTTCTTTGTCCATGAAGGCTACATCGTGGCAGTGGAGACCCTCCTGGGCGATTCGGTCTGGAATGCCCGTACCTGCGACATGGAACGGTGTTCCCTGGTAATCAGGGACATTACAGAAAGGATGGAAGGCCGTTTCGGCGTCAAGGGCTCCCTCCAAAGCAATCGCTACCCCATATTGTTTGACGCTGAAATTGTGGGCTATGTGGACATAGATACGTATGGACCTTTTTTCTACAGCGATGCTGAAACACGTTTCCTCTCGTTGATAAACCACTTTCTCATTATTGCGGGCCTGGCATTCATACTTATCAGCGTGGGGATTTCCGTACAGCTCTCCGGCGTTTTGGCAAAGCCGGTAACCCTGGAATTTGAAGAAGGGGAAAGGCGGAAAAAGCAGCTTACCCAGGATGTTGCCCATGAACTCCGCACCCCCCTGACCTGCCTGCAGGGCACTGTGGAAGCCATGATCGACGGAGTCTATGCCGCCGATAAAGAAAGGCTGGAAAGCTGCAAGGACGAAATTTTGCGGCTCACGAGCCTTGTGGAGGATCTCAACACCTTGAGCAACCTGGAATGGGAAGGTCTCAAGCTCAACAAGACCGATTTTGACCTTTCCCAGCTTTTGGAAGCCGCGGCCGGGCCTTTTATCCCCGCTGCCCGCGAAAAGGGCATAGAGGTGAAGCTCAATCTCCGCGAAAGCCCCATCAATGCCGACTATGACAGGCTTAAGCAGGTGTTCATCAACCTTCTTTCCAATGCGGTGAAGTACACCGAAAGGGGAAGCATTGTGGCAACCATCCAAAAAGGGGACAAGAACTGGGATGTTTTGGTGGCTGATACAGGCATAGGCATTGCGAAAGAGGATTTGCCCAGGATATTCGAGCGCCTCTACCGGACTGACAAATCACGGAACAGGGGTTTGGGGGGGTCGGGAATAGGACTTACCATTGCCACCGCCATAGCCAAAGCCCACGGCGGCAGCATCAGCGCGGAAAGCGAAGAAGGCAAGGGCAGCGTTTTTAAGCTTAGCCTTTAGCTGCCCTGCCTTTGTTCGGGTTACTTTACCAGGATGAATTCGACACGGCGGTTCTTCCACCAGTTGTCGCGATTGGGCTGCCCCTTGTCGTCCGCGTAAGACACTACAGGCTTGGTCCCGCCCATGCCGATAGCGGAAAGCCTGTCCTGTTTGACCCCCAGCCTTACCAAATAATCCACTACCGCTTTGGCGCGGGCCTGGCTTAGGGGCTGGAGTTCGGTAGTTTCTTCCCGCTGCTTTGCCGCCGCGGTTGTTGCCAGGGGGTTTGCATGGCCCTCGACCGTTATCTTGTAGGTGCTGAACTTGTTGAGCACCACGGCAATGCGCTTGAGGATATAGTCGTTGGCAGCGATAATATCCGGGCTCAGGCCGTCGAAACCGCCCGAATTGGAACCGAACACGATGGAAGGCACCTGCACCTTGAGGGTGTCGCCTACCCGGATGACCAGTATATCCACTCCAATCACGCCTTCAATCTGGGACGAGTTCCCTTCAAAATCGGTGGCACTGAAGGTAAAGGGATAATCAGAAGCCGACTGGACCAGTTCGCCCTTGTTACTGCGCCCATCCCATTTGAGGTTGGCGGGGGGGTTGCCTTCTCCGCCCCATTCGGAAAAGAGAAGATAGGGCGGCTCGGGTTCATGGATTTCGATCTTCCAGCCAACGATGGCCGATTCGTCTGTAGCCTTGAGTGTTACCGTCAGCACATCGTCCACCCCATCGCCATCGGGGCTGAAATACTCGGGCGCCAGGCTCATGCTCAAAACCGGGCCTGTGGTATCCTTCACTGGCGGGGGCGGGGGAGGCGGCGGGGGGGGAGGCGGCGGGGGCGCTTCCTCAAATATCGTGGGCGGGGGCGCGGGCGGGGGCGGGGTGGCACAGGAAAGGACAAATCCTGTGACCAGCAAAAGTGCCAGAATCGGCAATAATTTCTTCATTATGATACTCCTTTGGTATTCAGCTTCTTGCTTGCAGTATACCCTAAAAACACATTTTTTTCATAAAAACACCACAAAATATTTTTCCCCATGAAATCCTCACAATGTTATAATAAAATTAAGAAGAAATGACAACCAGGACAATAGCTATCGGCGGTATGACCTGCGTCAACTGCCAGAGCCGCATTGAAAAACAGCTCAAAAACAACCCCGGTGTGGAAAGCGCTTCAGCCAGCTTTGCCGCAGGAAACGCCACAGTGATCTATGATCCTGAAATTATCGCTTTTGACACGATAAAGGAAGGGATAGAAAAGCTGGGCTACAAGGTTCTTGAAGAGGGCAAGGCTGCAAATAGCCCTGCCCAAATTGCAGGTTTTTTGGCCCTCATTTTGATACTCTACATGCTCATCCGGCATCTTGGGGTAGACAGCTTAAGCTCTGCCTTCCCCCTGGCTGGGGCTGGCATGGGCCTGGGCATGATCTTCGTTATTGGCCTCCTCACTTCGGTTCACTGCGCAGCCATGTGCGGGGGCATCAACCTTTCCCAAAGCCTTGGCGTCAGGACGGCCATGCCCCTTCTGCCCGGGCTGCTTTACAATGCCGGGCGCGTCATCTCCTACACGGCTGTGGGAACGATAGCCGGCGCCCTGGGCCAGG
This sequence comes from Leadbettera azotonutricia ZAS-9, assembly GCF_000214355.1. Taxonomy (GTDB): domain Bacteria; phylum Spirochaetota; class Spirochaetia; order Treponematales; family Breznakiellaceae; genus Leadbettera; species Leadbettera azotonutricia. The sequence goes on from NC_015577.1 coordinate 266,606, forward strand.
TTGTTACTGTGGGCGGCCATTTCCGGGGCGTGGTGCAGCTTGCGGCAGGGGTGTTCATGGTGATCATGGGCCTTAATATGCTGGGGCTCTTTCCTTTTTTAAGAAAGCTAAAACTTCATTTGCCCAAATTCTTTGGGGATAAAATTGATAGCGAAAAGGCGGCGGGCAGAAGCCCCTTTATCGTGGGCCTCCTCAACGGGCTTATGCCCTGCGGGCCTCTTCAGGCCATGCAGCTTTACGCTTTATCCTCGGGCAGCCCCCTGAGGGGCGGGCTTTCCATGCTCGTCTTTAGCCTGGGGACTGTGCCGTTGATGTTCGGCATTGGGGCTTTAAGTTCCCTGCTTGGCAGAAAATACACGGCCCCGGTGCTGAAGGCAGGAGCAGTGCTCGTAACCGTATTGGGGCTCGCCATGTTTACCAATGGCTGGACTCTTGCGGCCCTGCCGGTGGCAGGAAGCAGTATTGGTGTTAAAAGCAGCAGCACTGCCGGCAGCAACAGCTTTGAACCGACTATAGTGGATGGCTTCCAGATAGTGAATTCCACACTCCGCTCCGGCGCATATCCGCCTATAACAGTCCAGCAGGGCATACCGGTAAGATGGACTATCAATGCCCCCCAGGGCAGCATTACCGGGTGCAACAACCAGATGTACATAAGGGAATACGATATCAACTGGCGTTTTAAATCCGGAGAGAATGTGATAGAATTCGTACCGAAAAAGGCAGGGCGTTTTTCTTATTCCTGCTGGATGGGCATGATACGCAGTTCCATTACCGTAGTGGAGGCCGGGGCTTCAGCGGGGGCTGCGGACATTCCCGGCACAACAGCGCAGCCTGCGGCCCCGGTCCCCGCAGGGGTGAATATTTCCGCAGAGAGAATCGCCGTCGCGGAAATACAGGAAGAAGGCTGGCAGAAGGTAGGCATTAAACTTACAGACGAGGGCTTTGAGCCTTCGGTTCTGGTGGTGCAGATCGGCCTTCCAGTGCTCTGGATAATTGATAACGATTCCCTTGATCCCGGCAACGGCAGCCTTTTGTTCCCCGCCTTCCGTGCGCGCCTTGAGGCAAGCCAGGGGGAGAATGGGATACAATTTGTCCCGGAAGGGGATTTTGAATTTTCCACAGGGGATAATATTTTTTACGGTTTTGTAAAAGCCGTTGATGATATTAACCGCATTGATAACGAGGGGATAAAACAGGAACTCGCAGAGTTTGAAACGCTGATTTACCCCGATGGCTATTTTGAGGAAGCCGATTAAGTGAAATGCACTCGGGGTATTAAACCCCGGTACGAATAAATTTTTAAGGAAGGTTGATATGAAAAGCGCAAAAGTATTAGTGTTAGCAGCAATACTGTCAATGCTCGCAGTATTTGAATTAACTGCCCAGGCTGCGGCCCTCAATGTGGTAAAGCCTGCAATCGCGGACAAGGATCTTGTAATACCCCTGTCGGATATTTCAGAAAACGCCGTGTTCTACCCTGTGGATATAGACGGAACCCGCCTCGAAGTATTGGTGGTAAAAGCCCCTGACGGCACTATCAGGACCGCATTCAACACCTGCCAGGTATGCTATGGTTCGGGCAGGGGTTTTTATAAACAGCAGGGTACGGTCCTGGTCTGCCAGAACTGCGGCAACCGCTTCAGGATGAGCCAGGTGGAACAAAAATCCGGCGGCTGCAACCCGGTTCCCATACTCGCCGCAAATAAAACAGTAAGCGACACAAGCATCACCATTCCCAAAGAATATTTAATACAGGCAAAAGCTATTTTTGCCCGGTGGAGGCGCAGCTAGATGGAAAGCCAGACTGTCACTATCCCTGTAGGCGGCATGACCTGCGCTGCCTGTTCATCCAGGGTCGAAAAAGCCATACGCAAGCTGGCAGGCATTGAGAACGCGAACGTAAACCTCGCCACCGAGAAGGCCACAGTTGTCTATGACCCTGATGCCCTGCGGGTCTCCGCCATTAAGGATGCCATTGTCAAAGCAGGCTACAAAGCCCTTGATTTGTCCAGTGCCGGGGCAGTGGATGCGGACAAGCTCCGCAAGCAGCGGGATATCAGGATACTCTGGACCAAATTCATTGTCGCCATAAGCCTTGCAATCCCGCTTTTGTATATTGCCATGGCCCCCATGATCACTTGGGTACATTTGCCTTTCCCCAGGGCCCTGGACCCGATGAATTTCCCCCTGGTGTACGCTCTTACCGAACTCCTCATGACAATCCCCATAGTCGCGGCAGGTTACCGCTTTTATACAGTCGGCTTCAAAGCCCTGGTACAGCGGAGCCCCAATATGGATTCCCTGATTGCCCTGGGAACCACTGCGGCGATTTTGTACAGCCTTTACAATGTCTGGCAAATAGCCTTAGGCCATTTTATGGCAGTCGAATCCCTTTACTTTGAATCAGCCGGGGTGATTATCGCATTGATACTGCTGGGGAAATCCCTGGAAGCTGTATCCAAAGGCAGGACCAGCGAGGCCATAAAAAAGCTGATGGGCCTGGCGCCAAAAACCGCTATTATTATCCAGAATGGAGTAGAAAAGGAAATAGCCATTGACGAGGTTTTGCCCGGCGATATTATCGTGGTAAAGCCGGGGGCAAAAATCCCTGTGGATGGTACAGTGGTGGAAGGCCACACGTCCATTGACGAATCCATGCTTACCGGGGAGAGCATGCCGGTGGATAAAGCCGCCGGGTCTGAAGTCTATGCGGCTACGATAAACACTACGGGCCTTATCCGTTTCAAGGCAACCAAGGTCGGCGGAGAAACCGCCCTGGCGCAGATCATCAAACTGGTAGAGGATGCCCAGGGTTCAAAGGCTCCCATTGCCCAGCTGGCGGATATTGTGTCCGGGTATTTTGTCCCCATTGTCTGCCTGGTTGCGATACTCGCAGGGGGCGCGTGGTTTTTGGCCGCATCGGTTAACCCTGCGCTGCTCCCTGCAGGATATTTCCCCCTGAAATTTGCCCTTACCATTTTCATATCCGTTTTGGTGATCGCCTGCCCCTGCGCTCTTGGCCTTGCGACCCCCACTGCAATTATGGTAGGAACCGGCAAGGGCGCCGAGAATGGCATTCTTATCAAAGGCGGGGAAGCCCTGGAAACAGCCCACAAGATTAACACCATTGTGTTTGACAAGACCGGGACCATTACCGAAGGGAAGCCCAAAGTTACTGACGTAATTCCGGTTGGAATTGAAGCGGACTATCTGCTGCGTATCATCGCCTCTGCGGAGAAGGGCTCGGAGCATCCCCTGGGGCAGGCTATAGTCAACGGCGCTGGGGAAAAGGGGCTGGAGCTTTTCGCAGTGGAACATTTTGAATCCCTTACGGGCCGAGGGATCGAGGCGCTAATCAACGGAGCAAAAACTCTGGTAGGGAATAGAAAGCTTATGGATGAACGGGGCATATCCCTTGCGGAATTGGAAGAAGCCTCCGACCTTTTGGCAGAGGAAGGGAAAACCCCCATGTATGCCGCGCTTGACGGGAAACTCGCGGGGATTATCGCTGTTGCCGATGTGGTAAAGCCTTCCAGCAAGTCGGCCATTGAGAGCCTTCACCGTATGGGCATAGAAGTTGCCATGATTACTGGGGACAATAAAAAGACCGCCAGCGCCATTGCCAAACAAGTCGGCATTGACAAGGTGCTTTCCGAAGTGCTGCCCCAGGACAAGTCCAATGAGGTGAAGAAACTGCAGGACGAAGGCAGAAAGGTGGCTATGGTGGGGGATGGCATCAATGACGCCCCCGCCCTTGCCCAGGCGGATATTGGCATCGCCATAGGTTCCGGCACGGATGTGGCCATGGAATCGGCGGATATTGTGCTGATGCGCTCCGATTTGATGGATGTCCCTACGGCTATCAATTTGAGCAAAAGGACGATCCGCAATATCAAGCAGAATTTGTTTTGGGCCTTTGGCTATAATGTTGTGGGCATTCCCATTGCGGCGGGGCTGCTCCATATCTTCGGCGGCCCTTTGCTGAATCCGATCTTTGCCGCTGCAGCCATGAGCATGAGTTCCGTGTCGGTGCTGACCAATGCGCTTAGGCTTAAACGTTTTAAGCCAGGGCAGCAGGAAAAAAAGCCCTTCTTTCCTCCCGGGATGGTCAAAGGGAGCTGCTGTTAACGTTAAGATTGCACTACCAGGAGTTATAAAATGAAAAGGATGATAAGCGTATTGGGCATGGTATTATTGATCATGCTTTCATCGGCGTGTTCGCAGCTGGACGTAGTGGGGAAGGAATCAAAAACTTCCTTCAATGCAGTTCTGAATGCTATGCCGGCGCAAATTAAAGCAGACGAAATGAATGCCGGCTGGTCCCTCTCCGCGCCTGACGGGACTGTGCGCTTTATTTGGAGCGAGGACTATAGCAGAAGCCCCCTCCACGATGTGATGCTGGAAATAGAGGCCAGGCCCTTTATCGATGCCGGGTTGGACACGAACAGGCTGCCCGGGGATATTGCGTTTTATGACGGCAAGCTGATGGTGGGGACAAAACTCGGGGACAACAAATTGAAATACTCCGGAAGCGCCACGCCCTTTGCGTCCTATGAACAAATCGTCAATTTGTACCGCCGGAGCATAGGCTACCATGCGGCCATGGATCATTACGGGGTTAGCATAGGGGACGGCAATTTGTTTGAATGGGCCAAGGACATGGGTACCAATGACAAGGATATTGTTTTTGTCCTCAATCCTGAACCCTTTATCAAGGCGGGGGTTAATCCCGGATCGGTTAAGGGCTGGGTCTTCGACAAAGTCCCGGTGGATGTAGACGGGAAGCCGGCGCAGGTTGACAAGTTTTTGAAACCTTTCAATTTGAGGTAATTTCCCTGGAACCTAACGTTGTATCCTCGCCGAGCCGCCCTTTGCAAAAGCCTCGACTTGATCCAGGCTGACCATGGAAGTATCCCCGGGGGTGGTGGTAATCATGGCGCCATGCGCCCAGCCCAGCCTCAGGGCTTCTTCGGGGTTTTTGCCCGAGAGGAGGCCGTAGAAGAGGCCCGAGGCAAAACCATCGCCTCCGCCTACGCGATCGTAAACGTCCAGTTCACAGGTGGGCGCCTGATAGGTCTTGCCATCCAGCCAGAGCACCGCCGACCATGAGTGGCGGTTCGTTGAATGGACCTCCCGCAAGGTGGTCGCTACCGCCTTGATGTTGGGGAAGTCTTTGGCAACCGATTCCATCATGCCGAAGAAAGCCGAGGGGTCGAGTTTGCCTTTTGCCTCTACATCCTGGCCTTTGAGCCCCAGGCCCTTCTGGAGATCTTCCTCGTTGCCTACAAGCACATCCACATAGCTTGCGATTTTGCGCAGGGTCTTGGCAGCCCCTTCGCTGGCCCGGCTGGCTGAAAGCCCCTGTTCTGCCGCAGCCACTGCCCAAAGCTTTGCCCGGTAGTTGAGGTCAAAAGAAACAACAGCCCCGGCTTTTTTCGCGGCCTGCATGGCCTCGATGACCAATTCAGAAGTGGTGGGCGAAAGGGCTGCGAAGATGCCGCCCGAATGAAACCAGCGTATGCGGCTGTTTCCCGGTTTGCCGAACAGGGCATCCCAGTCAAAACTGCCGGGCTTGAGCCTCTGGGCGGCCTCGTTTGAGCGGTTGTAGAAGACAACCGGCGCCCTTACGCCCTGGCCCCTGTCGCTCCATACTATAGCCATATTGGGGCCCCTCACCCCGTCGAATTCAAAACGCTCGTAATAGGGGCTAACCCCTGCCTTTCGCACTGCGGTCTCGATCCTTGCGCCTATGGGGTTGTCCACCATGGCAGAAGCCACCGCAGTCCTCATGCCGAAACAGGTTGAAAGGTTGGCCGCCACATTGTATTCCCCTCCCGAAACATGGAGGGAATACGCGTCAGCTTCTTTAAAAGGAATGATCCCGGGATCAAGGCGGGTTACCAAAGCCCCCAGGGCCAGCAAGTCGTGGGCTGTTCCCGCTGCGGGGGGTATAATTAATGACGGCATAGGGCCTCCAAAGATTTAAGTCCTAACAGGATAAACCTCATGCCGAATTTTTTCAACTGGATTCAATTCCAGCTGATTGATTTTCTCCGTTCCATTGACAATATCGCAAAGCAAAGGGGAATGCGGATCATGATGCAATAATTCAATTCCGCGTTTTGCATAACAATAAATACAATCATGCAAACAGGTATTATAAGCGCCAATGTCCCTGCTGACGCAGCATCCGCACTCCTTACGCTGGGAAGGATCTTTTTTTGATTTTACATTCACATTGAATAACCGTTCAATCAAATCATCGTCTATACATTTGTTATGGGATATTCCATATTTATCCAAATTGATTTTTTCGCAGCAGGCGGAAAGTTGCAAATTATATTTTTTTGATATAGTTGCAAATTTATCCGCCAAATTATCCATTTCGTCATTGGGCAATTCATGAATATTATTTTGCCTAAAATTTTCATTAAGGAACGAATATGTATCAATAAAACTAATAACGCATTTTTCAGTATGCCTGTATAATTTTTTGCATAAAGATTCAAAATTTTCAATATGATATTTTATGGTAAATTTATCATTTACCAAAATAGGATCATATCTCCAAATTATTTTTTCTTTGCCCAGATATTCCGAAAGTTCAATGAAGTTCCCGAGGATATTTCTTTTATCGATGTTTTTTTCTATAGTCGAATCATAGGCATTAAGAGTGAATTGAAAATAATATCGATACCCCAATTTATCAATTATGGGAAGATGTTTAAAAAATTTTTCCGGGTTTTTTGACCAAAAAACAATGCATTCTATTAAATCCGGCTCAAGTGGTATTTCTGTAATGCTGTTTGGGTTCATGGGGTTTCTTGCCAGCACTTTTTTTCCAGCAAGGCGGTTCATAAACCAATCCCCGAAAAAAGCCGGTATATCGGTTCTTCTGCTGGCGCTGATTATCATTTAGGTTTCCATTTTAATTGCCGGTCCTGGTTACCCGCAGAGTATATCGGTTGTCTTCCAGAGGATCATCGCCGAGGCAGCTTATTTTCAGGTAATAGGTTCCCGGTTCAAGACGCTGGCGTATGCGGGCGTCGTAATTGTCTCCTGAATCATCATCTTCGGCTATTTTATCGTTATCGCTATTGTAAAGTTCCATAAAACTATCCAATTCACTGTCGTTTGCCTTAGTACGGATTTCGTAAAGGCCGGCCCCGGTAATGACAATACGTACCCAATCTATGTCATTTGAATCAGAAAAAGTGCGCCCCTGAACCGGATCCCCGATGGTTATATCTTTTGCGGTTGACCTGCTGTTGTCGTTTTCATAAGCGTCAGGAACTGGAACGGGCCGCAGAGCTGTTCTCAAGGTATAACGCCCCTGTCTTCCCCTTGCTTCGCTTGCCCTGATATAATAATCGCCCTGGCTCACTGTTATATTTAGCCTGGCATTTTCATTGTCCCCGGAATCATCATCCTCGGCGATTATTTCATTTCTATGGTAAATGGCTATTGTTGTATCCATTCGGCCTTCTGTCCATACTGAAAGCTGCCCGCCTTCCGGAAGGGAATTTGGGTCTATGATCACCTTATACCAGTCAATATCCCCGGCGGTGCCAAAAACCGCTTCTGTCCGGCTTCCGGAAGCAATAAGGGTTGCTCTTTCCCTGGTATCATTGGGCTCATTGGCGTCCACCGGTATGGCTTCGAGGGTTGTTTTAAAGCCGTAATGCCCTAAACTGCCATCGAGGCCTTTCACCCTTGCGATATAGGTTTTGCCTTCCTCGGCAAACCACTCGATTTTGGCATTTGTATTTTGACCGCCGTCATCATTGCTGCCTAACTCCGATGAGGAATCGCCGTCGATTAGGTACATATAGGTATCCATGCTGCCTGTGGTTTCCAGTACCAGGACGCCTTGTCTGTCAGGGGTAATGCTGAACCAGTCGTTGTCATCACTGTCATGTATGGTACGGGCAATCTCTGATCCGCCCAATGTTACCGCAATGGGATTTTCCCTGCTGTCCGGTTCATAACGATCACGGCGCACATTGGATGATGAAGAAATTTGAATCATGGTGTCAATAAAATCGGTGACACCCAGATCGGTATTCCATGAATGGATAAGAGTTTCATCGTCGGTTTTGACAAGCCGGGCATATATGCGGATTATATTTCCTGTTTCAAGCAGAGAACCCCGCAGTGTATATGCTGTTGCAGTCCGGAAATCCGTATCGGGGCTGACTATATTAAGGGGAGCGCCTGCAAGGAAAGCGGAAAGCTGCTGAGTCAAATAGGAACCGAGTGTAGTATCGCTATCATCCAAATAAAAAGCCCCCACCCTGATTCTTGAATTCTGGGGGAGCTTCAACAGTTCGGGCCTGATGGACCGGGCAAGTTCTGCAGCAGCCAGGTCAAGTTGATCCAGAGAAGCTATCTCTTTTCCTGCGGAAACGCTCTGGGCAGAAAGCGGCAGGGCAATACAGAAGAGGGGCAAAAGGGCCATGGCAATATAGGGAATAATATGTTTCATAATTGCATTATAACAGGAAATCCGCTATAATGATACGGCTATGGCATAAAGGTGAGTTTAATGATTATTAAGCGTATAAGGGTTTTGACAATAATTTCAGTTTTTTTGGCTCTTGCAGGGGCATCAGGGGGTTTTGCCCTTGAGGTCACTGGCATAGCGCCGCAGTTTGGCGGGGGCGACGTTGTATGGAATTCTGATTTTAGCAGTGCCTGGGATAGCGTATTAAATGATATTAATGATGAAATCGGGGATATAGACTCCAAGCCCGAAAAACTGATAAAAGCATGGGGGGATGCCTCCATATTTGCCAGCCAAGGGGCTACCCAGCGGGGTTATGGAGAGCCTAAGCTTTTTACTTTTACTGTAGGGTCCATGGTAGGCATCAAGACAGGAACGAGCCTTAGCAATATAAGGAATTATATTGATTCTGTTGGCGACAAGATAGAGGATGAAGGGGATATTGTCTTAGGCGCCAATATCCAGGCTATAAGCGGGCAGTTTAATTTTAATACATCACGCTTCCTGTTGAATGGCCTGGATCTTGGGATACGGTTCGGTTATTTTAAAATGAATCATTTTAGTGACGATTTTGGTTTGAACACCTGGTCTTTCGGGCTTGTGGGCGGCTATCAGATGCTAAAAGAAAAAACCATTGTTCCGGTGGTGCTTAAGTGGCGGGGCCTTTCCCTGGGTACGGGATTTATATATCAACATTCCAATATATATTATTCCGTAGCTTTGGACTCTATCAATCAGGATATAGAAGGGGTTTACTCCGGAACAATCATCAACATTGAGCCAAAACTTGTCTTTGATATGACCACAAATACCTTTACCATACCCCTGGAGCTTACTACCGCCATCCAATTGCTTTCGTTCCTGAATATCACTCTGGGACTGGGGGCGGATCTTGGCTTTGGGAAAAACAAAATGACCCTCGACTTAAGCGGCGATATTAATTTGAGAAATCTGCCCACCGGTATTTCCCAGACAAGGTCCGGAAATGTCACTGTCTCCGGGGGCGGGACTATGGCGCCATCTTTTTTCAACCCAAAGATTATGACGGGCATAGGGTTTAAGATAGGGCCGGTTATTCTTGATGTTCCTGTCAGTCTGTATCTTATGGGCGGGGACGGCTTTAGCGTGGGAGTGACCTTTGGGGTAATTTTATAAATCGCAGGCTAATGAGCTACACCGTATACGTGCTTGCGCTCGTATTCCCCCCATGTCCTGTCCAGTTGGTGTGGAAGAATTCCCCCCGCTTTTTATCTGTCCTCTCGTAAGTGTGGGCGCCGAAATAATCCCGCTGGGCCTGCAGCAAATTGGCAGGGAGGCGCTCGCTGCGGTAACCGTCAAAGTAGGAGAGGGCTGCCGTAAGGGCGGGCGCGCTTATGCCGTTTGAAATAGCGGCTGCGGCAACCCTGCGCCATGACGCCTGGGCTTCGCCGATCGCTTTGGAGAAAAAAGGATCAAGGAGAAGGTTTTCGAGATCCGGCTTTTTATCAAAGGCTTCTTTTATTTTTCCAAGAAAGGCGGAGCGAATAATGCACCCGCCCCTCCACATAAGGGCTATGCCGCCGTAATTCAAATTCCACTTGTATTCTTTGGCAGCTTCACGCATGAGGAGATAACCCTGGGCATAGGAAACCACTTTGGCAGCGTAGAGGGCTTTTCTGATGTCGTCGATAAAAGCTTTCTTGTCAGCAGGAATGGTTTTGCCGGGACTTGCAAATATTTTGGAGGCCCGGACACGCTCGTCTTTGGCTGCTGAAAGGCAGCGGGCAAAAACCGCTTCCCCGATGAGGGTGAGGGGTACGCCGAATTCCAGAGCCGCGATGCCAGTCCATTTCCCGGTGCCTTTCTGGCCTGCGGTGTCCAGTATCTTTTCTGCCAGGGCTTTGCCGTCCTCATCCTTGAAGCGCAGAATATCCCTGGTGATTTCGACGAGGTAGCTGTTCAGCTCGGCTTTGTTCCATTCTTCAAATACATTTCCCATTTCTTCATAGGAGAGGCCCAAAAGATTTTTCATGATATCATAGGTTTCGCAGATTAACTGCATATCGCCGTACTCGATACCGTTGTGAACCATTTTGACAAAATGGCCTGCGCCGTTTTCGCCTACCCAATCGCAGCAGGGGATGTTCCCGTCGGCCTTGGCGGAAATTGCCTGCAGTATTGGTTTTACGAAAGGCCATGCGGCTTTTGATCCGCCGGGCATGATGGAGGGGCCGGTGAGAGCGCCTTCTTCACCGCCTGAAACGCCGGTGCCTATGTAAAGGAGGCCTTTGGATTCCACATAGGCAGTGCGCCTAATGGTGTCCTGGTAATTGGAGTTACCCCCGTCGATGATGATGTCTCCGGGTTCAAAAGCTTCAAGGAGCTGTTCAATGGTATCGTCAACGGCTTGGCCTGCCTTGACCATGATCATGGCCTTGCGGGGCTTGCTCAAGGCAGAGGCAAACTCCTCCATGCTGTGGCAGCCGGAGATTTTTTTTCCGGCCCCCCGGCCTTTTACAAAGTCGTCCACCTTGGATACAGTGCGGTTAAAGACCGCCACGGAGAAACCCTTGCTCTCCATGTTGAGAACAAGGTTCTCGCCCATAACTGCGAGGCCGATGAGGCCGATGTCTGCATTGCTCATGGGAACACCTGCCGCAAAACAACGGAAAGGCTTGTGTCGTACCCCAGGTTAAGCTGGCCGTAACGGTTTGAGCCTGCCGCCCAGAGATGGCTGTCGCTGGTAACTATATAAATGCTTTGATAACCCAGGATGATCTTCTTAATATCCTTGAATGCGGAAGCAGCAGCCTGTTCCGGGACAAGGGGCGCAAAGGTGGGCTTCACAACTTTTTCCGCTGTGTACGGAGGAAGCTTGCTCTCGTCGCGGGGTTCAGGTTCAGTGGTATAGGTGCCTGCTATGAGGAGGGCATCTTTATCCCTGCGGATGAGGGTGAGATCCCCACGAGCGGCGATTTCTTTTGCATCGTTGATGATGGCGCCTTTGTCGTCCTGCACCTGGGTGAACTGTTTACGATCTTCAAGATCATCCCAGCCGAGCTGCCCGTAATAATTCTCCCCTGTCGTCCAGACCGTGCCGTCGCTTTTGAGAACCGTGGTGTGGTAATTGCCCGCCGCAGCCGAAGAGGCATTCATGTCCTGCACTTGGGTAAAGGTATTGGCGTCCACCGTATTGTTGAGCCCGAGTTGGCCATTGAAGTTGTAGCCCGTAACCCACACAGTGCCGTCGGTTTTGAGTATCACTGTGTGCCGGGCGCCTGCCGAGACTGTTTTGACATTATTGCCTGCGCTGCTTACCTGAGTAAAGGAAGTCTTGTTCTCCTTGTCTCCAAGGCCAAGTTCGCCGTAGTAGTTATAGCCTGCTGCCCAGAGGGTGCCATCATTTTTTATATAGAAGGAATTATTATTCCCCGCCGCGATGTACTGCACATCGGCAATAGCATCGCCGCTTGTACCCTGGGTTTTAAGCTGGGTAAAGCTTGCAAGTTTTCCTGTGCCATCGCCCCCAAGGCCAAGTTCGCCGTAGAGGGATTCGCCCGATGCCCAGAGGCTGCCGTCATCCTTAAGGATGAGGGTGTGGCCTTCCCCGGCCGCAATGGATTTTACCCCCTGGAAGGCTGCCCCGCTTTCATCCAGTATCTGGACTATGCCGAAATGGGCCTGGGAATCCGCCGGGGCATTCACATCGGCCTGGGCCGAGCGATTGTACCCTGCGCTCCAAAGGTTGCCGTCTTCTGTCAGGAGAAATACATTGGCAACCCCGGCATTAAGATCCCTAACCATCCTCGAAGGATCATCCTTGGCCCTGGCCGAGCTTTTACAGCCAGCCATAAGCAAGCCTGCTAAGGCAATAAGCAAAATCAGGCATTTTATCTTTTTCATGCTATAAAGTGTATAGCATTTCGGAAAAAAATGAAATATCATTTAAAAGGATGAAAAACGACAACCTGATTCGGTGCCCCTGGTGCCTCGGCGATGATGTTTATACCAAATACCACGACAAGGAATGGGGCAAGCCCCTCAAAAACAGCCGGAAGCTTTTTGAATTCCTCATCCTGGATGGCGCCCAGGCAGGGCTTTCGTGGATTACTATCCTCAAACGGCGCCAGGGCTACAGGGAAGCCTTCGATGGTTTTGACGCTGAAAAGATGGCCTCCTATACCCAGAAGGATATTGCCCGCCTTATGGGGGATGCCGGGATCATCAGGAATAAACGGAAGATACTTTCTGCAATTGAGAATGCCCAGGCCTATCTCAATTTAATGGAAGGAAAACAATCCTTTTCAAAATGGCTCTGGAATTTTGTGGACGGCGAGCCTGTCATAAATCATTGGAAGACCCTCCGGGAAATACCGGTTTCAACGGATTTGTCCGAACGGATTTCCAAGGAGCTTAAAACCCTGGGTTTTACCTTTGTAGGGCCGACTATTGTGTATGCTTTTATCCAGGCTGCGGGGCTTGTGAATGATCATCTTGTGGATTGTTTTAGGTACAAGGGCGTGTATGAATAAAGCTCAATATTCAAGATCCTCAAGAAAATCAAGGCAAATGTCCTTTATCATCGGAGGGAAAAGAGCCAGAAGTTCCTCTTCTGAATAAGCACCGCTTGTGACTTTAAATCTGTCCAGGCTCCGTATCTCGTAGGTTTTGTTCCAAAGATTTTTCCCCTGAATGTCTTTGATCGTCATGGTCATTGCCACATTGGCTAAACCTTTTCCATTCTTTCCAAATCCCGAGGCCATGGCCTTGGTCAGTTTTAAAGCAATATAAAAGGTTTTTTGTATTCCTGTTTCATTGGCGAATTTGGCACGAAAATCCTTGTCTCTTGAAACGACAAAACGGTAGCCTGAGGGCTTAACCATCTCCCGCGATTCACGAATGGGGGTTGTCTTTGCTTCATTATAGGCCTGAGAATTGAGGACATCTTCTTTAGGCGCAAGGCTTATGAGAGGAGAACCGTTCAGGGTGTTATAAATGGTTTGCTCTATTTCATCAATGATGCCTTCCGATTTAGTGATCACAGTCCAATCGGGATCTACCCGCATCATGCGCCGCAAGGTTTTGCCGGTTCCCGAAGCAACAGTTTTTTCTTCGTCTTTCCAATTGATATCGTAATTTGCCGTTATCAGCGCCAAGGCAATGGGGCTGTTTTCGGAAACAATCAGCTCCCGCCCTGCGGAGGCGCAGCCCGCCGTAATCAACATGAATGCAAATAATGAAACTGTCTTTAACAGGGAGAATTTTTTTGAAGCTTTCATGCTCTGAATATACATCATAGGATGCATTCTTACAACAATAATGCTATACTCGCCCCATGGAAACGCCCATTGCCGAATTTGTCCGGAAGGTAAGAAACAATATCGAAAAAGTTTTCCTCGGGAAGACCCCGGTCATCGATATGATCATGGCTGCCTTTTTGGCGCGGGGCCACGTGCTTTTGGAAGACGTGCCTGGCACCGGGAAGACTATACTTGCCAGGGCCTTCGCGGCCAGCCTCGACTTGAGCTTTGCCCGCATCCAGTGCACGCCGGATCTCCTGCCCGCCGACATACTCGGCGTCTCAATCTGGCATCAGGACGAGGGCAGGTTTGTGTTCCGCAAAGGGCCAATCGTGAATCAGTTCGTGCTGGTGGACGAGATCAACCGGGCGACCCCCCGTACCCAGTCTGCCCTGCTCGAAGCCATGGCAGAGGGCCAGATTTCTGTTGAAGGGAACCGCCTCCCCCTGCCCGAGCCTTTCTTCGTCCTGGCTACCGAAAACCCTGTTGAATATGAAGGCACCTTCCCTCTGCCGGAAGCCCAGAAGGACCGTTTTTTGCTTTCCCTCCCTATAGGCTATCCCGATGCTGCGTCCGAAGCCAGGATGCTCGAAGACCAGCGCCGCATTACCCATCCGGTAACAGATTTGCGGGCTGTTGCAAATGCTGCCGAACTCGGCCCCCTGCAGGAGGCTGTCGCCAAAATCCATGTAGATCCGCTGGTGCGGAATTATCTTTTGGCGCTTATAGAGGCCACCCGCCAGGACACTGGCCTTAGGGCTGGAATTTCGCCCAGGGGCAGCCTTGCCCTATACCGGGTATCCCAGGCCCTGGCGGCCCTCAGGGGCAGGGACTTTGTAACCCCCGAAGATGTCAAGGAAATGGCGCCTCCTGTTTTCCGCCAGCGCCTCATCCTTTCTTCCGAAGCCCTGGTAAGGGGCATAAAGCCCGACAGGATCATTGCTTCTGTCCTGGACAGGGTCCCGGTGCCCGAATACCGTTCCGCATGACAGAGGAAAAAGGGAGATGGGCTTCCATTAAAACCGGGGGCAGCGGCTTCTTGATTGCCGGCATCCCCTTGCTTCTCCTCCTCTATATCTTTACCCCCCAGCGTTTGATCCAATTCGCGGCGCTTTTTCTCCTTGTCATCGTCCTCGGCTCGCGGATCTACAGCGAGTACCTCATACGCAGCATTTGCCTCTTTAGGCGTGACGGCGAACTCCGGGGCTTCAGGCATGAGTGGATCGAAGCGGAACTTTCTGTAGAGAACAGGGGGAGGCTTCCTGCCTTCATGCTGGCAGTGGGGGACAATCCGGGGAGGCTCGCGGTTTTTAGGGACAACAAGATACTCTGCACCCTGGGCGCCAGGAGGCGAAGGATTTTCAGGTGGCAGGGTTACGGTTCAAGCAGGGGCGAGTTCAGCCTTGGGCCCGCAATAGTCCGGGGCGCAGACCCCCTGGGGCTTTTTCCTTTCACTTTGATTTCGGCTGAGACGACCCATCTTTTTGTGTACCCTGCGCCGGGCTTTTTAAATCTTAGGCCGCCGGGCGGCATACCCCTGGGCGCATTGATTACCGCCAATCCTTTTGACGAAGATCTTACCCGCTGCCGTTCCCTCAGGGAGTATTACCCCGGCGACGAAATGAGGCGCATCAACTGGAAAGCCAGTGCCAGGATGATAGCCCAAAGCGGAGGCAATGGCTGGGGCGGCCTCATGGTAAATGAATACGAATCCACCCTTTCGTACCCTTTGGTGGTTTTTCTTAACGCGGACCCCGCAGAATATCATTTAAAAACCAGGGAACTCTACCTTGAGCGTGCCATCGAAGCTGCTGCGGCTGTCTGCCTCATGGCCTCCCGGGAACGGCAGACCCTTGGCTTCATACTCCACACAAAACGAGGCCAGTTTGGCGAAGGCGTGATCAGCCCCGCTGCGTTCACCTTAATCCCCATACTGGAAAGATTGGCAGTATTTGCGCACAGGGATCTTGAAGAAAACGAAAAAAGCATTGATGATACTGAATTAAGCGTAACGCTGCGCGGCAGTACGGCGCGTATGCTGGATGAAGGGAAATTCCTTCCCTTCGGGACCAGGCTGGTTTATGCGGGCTCCGGCCTTGAGGAAAGCGATTATCAGGCTCTGGGCAGTTTGAGGCGCTATCATCTTACCCTGGAGTACCTCTGCCTGGACGAAAAGGCCCTCCCGCCCCCAGGGGAAAGGGGTTTTAATCAATACCAGATGAAAGAGGCCGGCTATGAGATTCTCTAGCGAAGATTCTGCCCCGGCGGTTCCGGTTTTGGCAGAACCTGTTGCCGAAAAGCCCTTCTATGCGGTACTGGCTGTCTATATCCCCCTGTCGGCTATGCTCTGCCTCCTGCCCCTAACCGGGAGAATCATTGGGGCGCTCTATATGATGGCTGTTTCCGGAGAATCCCCGGATGTTCGCCTTCCCTATGGGATCTGGTATCTCGCAGCATTGCTGTCGGGCCTTGCCGCATCGGGCTACAGCGCATTGATGAAAAGGGCCAAGGGGGATCATGGGGCTTCGGATTTCCGGGGGGGTGTCATTGTGCTGATACTGGCTTATGCCCTGGGTTCGATTCTTTATTTTAACCGTCCCTTTGGGATGCGCTTTTTCCCGTCAACTGCAAATGTACCCGCTTCCTTTGTTTCTCTTGTCTCCTGGTTCATGGTGCTTTCCATTAAGAAGGTATTTGCGGAACGCGGGCTTTTTGAATCCCATGCAGCAAAATACCATGGCGAAAAGCTCAGGGCCCTTATGCTGGAGGACTCTGTCTTGCTGAGCGACGCTGACAAAAGCCTTGGGAAGCTCATGGTTTTTTATGGTACAACCCTGGTGTTCACCTTATTGCTTGGCTTTGCGTGTGCAGGTCTTGGGGCAAGGCTGCCCCTTTCCCTGCTGGCTGCTTTAATCCTGCTCTTTATTGCGGGGATTTGCCTCCAGGGTTTTTTTGGGATACTGCGCCGTGAGTATGCTTTTGCAACCGAAGGGATAGTCCTGCCTTCAGAAGACCGCGCCCGCTCCCTGCCGGCGATAGGTTTTTTTGCCCTTGTCGCGGCAGGGCTGGGCATCCTTCTCTCTTCCGACACAAGCCTCCTCCCGCCGGGCATCCTGGCTGCTTTCTTCCGCTGGTTTTTTTCACTCATAGCCCGGCTCTTTAAACCCGCTCCCCCTGGGGAATATCTCCCTCCCATGGCAGAATTTATGCCGGAAATGCCCGGACTGCCCCCGGAATTCCTTGAAGCAGCGGCGCAGAAAGAACCCTGGCCTTTTTGGGATTATGTAAAATACGGCTTGATTGCATTGGCGGCTTTTCTTTTCCTCTGGTTCATGGTGTACCCCCTCCTCTCCCGTCCCCGATCTTCCCTTGGAGGAGTGTCCCTGCTCGAAAAGTTTCGCCGTTTCCTTGTCCGCTGGTTTGCAAACTTCGGCAAGGGTTTGGCTTTTTTCTTCGCTTCGATAAGGGGAGGGGGAGTAAAAATGGGGAAGGCTTCGGAGTCGGAAATACGCCGTTTTGCCGATGACTTCCTCGCGGGCTACAGCCCTGCCAAAAGACGGGAGATGCGCCGCAGCGTTACGCTTTTCGCCCGCCTCATACTGTGGGGATCTGAAACCCTCAAAGTGTCCTGGAAGGCTTCTTATGCGCCCGGAGAATTCTGCACCTTACTGGCGGGGAAATCTAGTGCTGCTAATCCCGGCGAAATGAACTCCGCCGAAAAAGGCTCGGCAATAATCCGCTGCGGAGAGCTGTTTGAGAAGGCCCTTTATGCGGCGGCGCCTCTTTCTGCTGATGAGCAAGAGGAGTTTAAGGGGCTGGTGGAGGGGATTACCCGAACTCCCTCACCGCTCTAAACATCTCCACGATATTTTCAGGCGGCACATCGGCCAGGATATTGTGAACCTGCTGGAACACGAATCCACCGTCTTTGTTGAGTGTTTCAAGGTTCTTCTGTACATGAGGGCCTATTTCAGCGGGTTTTCCGTGGGGCAGTACGGAGCGGGTATCGCAGCCGCCTCCCCAGAGGCTGAGTTTGCCGAGGAGTTCCTTTTTTAGTTCTGCTAGGTCCATGTCCTTGCAGGTAAACTGCACGGGGTTGATGGCGTCCAGGCCGGCGTCTGCAAGCAGGGGCATGAGGGGACGGACTCCGCCGCAGCAATGGAGGCATATCTTCATTTCCGGGAAACGGTCGTGGATGTATGACCACATGATTTTTTCCCCGGGGTAGAAAAATTCATTGTAAAGCCCGGTGGAGAATTGGGGGCCTGTC
This sequence comes from Leadbettera azotonutricia ZAS-9, assembly GCF_000214355.1. GTDB lineage: Bacteria > Spirochaetota > Spirochaetia > Treponematales > Breznakiellaceae > Leadbettera > Leadbettera azotonutricia. Next base: position 284,661 of record NC_015577.1, read on the forward strand.
TGGGTACCCATGTCGTCGCCGAAACCTATGATGTCAATGTAATCGCCTACGGAGTCGAGGTAGGCTTTGAGGTTCGCCATGTGCTTTTCCATCACTGTATCAAGGAATTTATGGATTCTTTCGGGGTTCGCCAAAAGATCCGCCAGCATATTGTCCATGCGGAAAATATACTGGGCGGTCTCCACAAGATTGCCGCCGAATATGCCGTAAATCGCCCTGTCAGTATTGCTGCGGGTTTTGGCCGCTAATTCGCGGAATTGTTTTGAGCCCGCCGGGCTTTTGTAATCCATGGGCATGGGAGGGCAGGGCACCATCATCCACATCACATCGTTTACAATCTCATCGTAATCGGAAAAATCATCTTTTTCAAAATCCTCCGCCAGGGGGAATACGGTCTGTTCGAAATAGTAGCCTGTCAGGGGCTGGCGGCCCACCATTTTTCCGTTTGAATTGTAAATGTAATTGCCGTCTTTTCCGTGGCGCACGTCAACCATGATGGGAACCTTGCAGGGGGTCCCGTCAAGAAGTTCGAAATCTTTCCAGTATTCAGGCTTCTTGTCAAAATCGCAGCCCAGCTGAAAAGTATCCACATCGAATTTGTCCAGTACATCCTGCTCGACTATGGCAAGCTGCTGGATGAGATCGTATACATAAAGGGGGCTTGGAGAAAGGCCGAGATATTCGCGCAAATTCCTGTAAGCCGCGACATTGATGCCGCTTGATCGGTGGGCGTTAAAATCAATAGGAACCCTGTCGGGCTGTTTGAAATTCAATGCTGCCATTACTCGCTGTCTGCCGGTCATAATCGCTCTCCTTATTCAAGTCCTGACTGCATGGAAAAACCTTTGATAAAGTATTTTCGCAGGGCAATAAAAAGCAAAATTGTGGGAATAGAAGTAAAAATAACACCCGCCATCATCACGGGGATTTTTCCTCCCCCTGTGCCTGTGGACTGGGCCACTGCAACCATGATGGGACGGACTTTTTCGCTGGACGAAAGGATCATCCCAAAGAGGAGATCGTTCCATATCCACATGCCCTGGAATAGGGCAACTACCGCAGTGGGCGCTTTAAGCTGGGGCTGGTATATGCGGAAGAAAATACCCACTGGCCCGCAGCCGTCTATCATGGCGGCCTGCATAATTTGATCGTCAAGGTTGAGAAAATAGCCCCGGTACAGAAAGGTCGCAAAGGGGGTACAAATGGCGGAGTAGAGGAGTATCATACCGAATTTGGTGTTGTATATTCCGAGCCAGTTATAGGTGCGCAGCAGGGGAATAAGGTAAAGCTGGAAGGGGAATATGGTTCCGCTATAAATAAGGAGGAATATAAAAAAGCTGCCTCTGGGTTTAAGTTTTGTTACCGCGAAGGCTGCGGTTGATGAAAGGAGTATGCAGAAAATTACTCCGCTCACTGCATAAATAAACGAATTCAAAAAATTGATGTGGAGATGATAATAAGAAAAAACTTCTTTCAGGTTATTGATGAATTCAAAGCCCTTGGGAGGCTGGTAAAATTTCGTATTTATGTATTCTGCGGGGGTCTTAAAGGCCACCATGAGGGTCGAAATAATCGGCAATAGCCATACCGCGCAGAGCACAATAAGGATAAGGTAAACAACAATAGTACCAATGGTGATTTTCTTTTTTGTCATTTCCTTCCCCTTATTTATTATCCGCATGATCCACCGTAGAGGTGGCCCGCATGTAGATTGCGGTTATGGGGAGGATCAGGAGGGTGAGGAATACGCCAATGGCGGCGCCGAAACCCTGATGATTGCGCTGGAAGCTTTCGACAAACATATTCACCGCCAGGGTTTCCGAAGACCGCACAGGCCCTCCCCTGGTCATGATATAAATGAGGTCAAAGGCCTTGAATGAATTGACTATTGCCATTCCTACTACCACTGTAGTAATGGGCTTGAGCATGGGAAAGGTAATGTGGATAAACGTCTGCCACTTGTTGCAGCCGTCAATGCGGGATGCTTCAATCTGCTCGGAAGGAATCGATGTAAGCCCCATAAGGAACATCACAAGGTTGACCCCAAGCTGCTGCCAACTCCAGGCAATGAGAAGGGATATATTATTAAGGGGCATTTTATAAAGCCAGTCGATTTTTGTTTTAAAACCCACCATAAGCAGAATTTGGTTTAGCACGCCGTATTCTTTGGAATACATATACCACCAGATTGCCCCGACAGACACAAAGGAAATAGTCAGGGGCATGAAAAAAACGGATTTGAAAAAGTTTTCGCCCTTGATGCCGTTGACGAATACGGCGATGAGAAGCCCTACGCCCACGGAGAATACAATGGTAAACACCACCCAGAGTACGGAATTGAAAATGGATCGGACAAAGTTGCTGTCCTTAAACATGTTGATATAATTCCCAAAACCCACAAAGCGCATTACCGAAAGGCCATCGCTCTCAAAAAGGCTGAGATAAATATTCCTGAACATGGGGACAATGAACATAAACGTTACCACCGCAACTGCGGGGAAAGCGAAAATGTAACCCCACTTCTGAAAAAGCTTATTCAAAACACACCTCTGCATTTAATGGCAGGCCAGCATTGCTGCACATAAGCCCGCATTGTGAGCCAGTTTCAAAATTGGTTATTTTGAAACTGGCTCTTGTTAAAAAATCTTACTTAAAATACGCGTCGCAGAGTTTCTGGATATCTGCCGTGATTGCCTGAGGGGTAGCGGAGTTCACAATGAATTCCTGGAATTTTCCGTTTACCTGCAGCATCAGCTCTGTGGGCATGTTTTCCCAGAAGCGGGTAAGGGTAACATAGTTGCCGCCTACAATCTCTTTCTGGACAGCCTGTTTCATGGGCGAAAGGAAAGAAATGTCGGCTTTGGAATTTACCGGGAAGCTTTCAGTCTGTTTTGCGAGGAAGCTGTTGCCCACGGGGCTCATCCAATAATCAACAGCCTTCAGTGCGTCTGCGAGATGAGGGGCGTTCTTGGCGACCAATATGGGGGAAGGCTCGAGGATAGCGCGTTTCCTGCCGTCACGGGTCTTGAGGAAGAAGAAGCCTACCTTGCTTTCGGGAACACCAAGGTCGATGAGATTGGTCTTGTAGAACCAGGTGCCGCCTATAATCTGGATCAGCTGGTTGTCATTAAAGAGCCTGGGCACATCGCTGAAGTAGTTGACTGAAGGATCGGTAAAGTAGCCCTTGCTAATCATGTCTCTCCAAATCGTGAAGATTTCCACGGCCTGGGGATCGGTCCACTTCTTTTTGCCTGTACAGAGATCGTTGTAGAGGTCGGGGTTAACAGATGAAGCGATTTCTTCAAAAGTGATGAAGGCGGGCCATTCGTCAACGATGGTCTGATTCAGCGGGATTTTCCCCGCAGCTTTGATCTTCGCGCAGTTGGAAAGGAATTCGTCCCAGCTTGCAGGTTCTTTTAAACCCAGCTGCGAATAGACTTCTTTGTTGTAATACACCAGCCAGTATTCAAGACCCCAGGGAAGGGCGTAGAGCTGGCCATCGATGGTGAACATGTCCCTGATGCCCTGGGAATAATCGGCTTTGTACTTGTCCCATACCGCGGTAGTGGGCGCCAAAAGCCCGCTCTTCTGCAGATCCTGTATCCATGCGCCGGCCCACCATGAAAAGAGATCCGGAGCCGAATTGGTGGGAAGGGCTGAACGGGTTGCCGCGGTGTACACATCCGTTGAAGGATAGCCTACGACTTCAAGGCCTACGCCGTTGACCGCCTTGAGTTCTTCCCCGGCTTTCAAAAAGTAGGGTTGATAATCAGGGGCGCCGGTTTTGTCGTGGGTGATCCTGACGGTAGCCGCAGCCGCTGAGCTTGAAGAGCCTGCCGAGGACGATGACTGCCCGCCCCCGCCTGCGGCGAGGGGTTGGGTCAGGACGATTGCCAACAGGGCAACCAGGGCTGACATGAGCACTGTCTTTTTCATAATAACCTCCAAAAAATATTTATAAGCACTTAGTGCCTATTAACACACTCAACGCTCGAAATGGCGTTCCATTACTAACGCTGTAATCCCTATGAGCTCCGCATTTATGGGATACCGCGCAGCCAGCACATTCACATACCTTGTGTCAGGGGCGAACATGAGGCGGTTAATCGACTCCTGCAGCCTCGGGATAATGAGATCCTCCCCCAAAAGGGCTGAGCCCGAAATATAAATGCACTGTATATCCAAAAGCGCAATGGCGCTGATAAGGCTCGTTTCAAGGTACCTCAAGAGCCGGTCTATAACCGTGCAGGCGAAGCCATCTCCATGGCGCGCCTTGCTCACAATCTCGTTCCAGGTGATATCCGGATCGCCGCCGTTTTCCCTGGCATATTCGATGAGAGCACTGATGGAAGCGTATTCCTGGAGGCAGCCGCTCATGCTTTTTTTCCCCAGGGAATCCCTGTCGACCACCATGCCCCCCATGAGCCCTGCAAGGCCGCTCGCCCCCTGCCAGACTTTCTGATCGCTTACCACGCAGCCCCCTATCCATTCGTTCAATATCATATAGAGGAAATTGGTATAGCCCTGCTTGTTGCCGTAGTAAAGTTCGCTCAAAGCGCCCACATGGGTTCCCAATTCCAGATAGGTCGGGATACCGAAGGCCTTGTACAAAACCTCCCCTATGGGAATATTGACAAGGCCCTTAAACCCGCCTGGCGGTTCCAGGATTATCCCCCGTTCAGGGTCAAGGGGCCCGGGAGCTGAAATGCCTATGCCCCAGATTCTGTCCTTCCATTCATCGTTCACAAGCTTGGTGCATATATGGAGGATGGTGTCCATAAACTCGTCCGCCGCTTCTGTGGGGGAAATCTCGAAACGCTCGGATCTGAGAATGCTGCCGTTGAGGTTGACCATGCCGATCTCGGTAAAGCCCCGCTCCACAAAAACCCCCAGGGTCAGGAGGGAATCGGGCACTATGCGCAGAAGGCCGGCCCGCCGGCCGGCCGCAGTCTCGATTTTGCCGCTTTCCTCCACTACCCCCTGGCGTATGTATTCGTTCACCAGATTGGTGATGGTCATCTTGCTCAGCTGGGTGTGCTCGCAGAGCTGGGTTCTGGAACAGGGCCCGAACATGGAAATAGCCCTCAGCACCAGGTACTTGTTGCTCTCATTCATGGAATGATGATTAACGCCCTTCAAACCTGTCCCCCTATTCGTAAAAAACCTTTACCCAGAACCTGGCCAATCTTGAATTCCCCAAATTTTTGCCAAAAAATCCGGAAATAGCAAAATCTTGCTAAAATATTCACAATATTTTACTGATTTTAGTGTAACATGGGTATTTCCGGCTGTCAACGAATTTTTTCAATTAATATAAATTATTTACAATTGGAAAGAAACCCGCAAAAGATGCCTCTTGCCGCATGAATTGCCCGCCTTGCCCAAGCCCTCCCTCCCTGCTATGCTGAAAAAAGCATGAATGGAAACGAAGCAGCCCAGGCGCTGATCGACGGTGTTTCCCGGGTGATACGGGGCAAGAGAGAATTTCTCGAACTTCTGACCGCCGGCATACTCGCCGGGGGCCATGTGCTGTTGGAAGATAACCCCGGGCTGGGCAAGACCACGGTGGCCAAGGCCATTGCCCGCCTTATCACCGGGGACGAAGGCCGGCCCCTCCTCTTTAAGCGCATTCAGTTCACCCCCGACCTTTTGCCCTACGACATTACCGGGGTCGATGTATTTGACCCCGATAGCCGGAGTTTCCGCTTTGTGCCCGGGCCTGTGCTGGCCAACATCGTGCTGGCGGACGAGATCAACCGCACTACCCCCAAGGTGCAGTCGGCCCTCCTCGAGGTGATGGCTGAACGCCAGGTAACCATAGGCGCTTCCACCCACAAGCCGCCTGAGCCGTTTTTCGTCATTGCCACCCAGAACCCCATCGAGAGCGAGGGAACCTTCCCCCTGCCGGCCGCCCAGCTCGACCGTTTTATGCTGCGCCTTTCCCTGGGCTATCCTGACCGCGAATCCGAGCTTTCCATACTTGAAGATAACCCTTCGGAAAATGTCCTGAATGAACTCGAGCCGGTGTTGAGCGCCGCCGATCTGCTTGCTGCCCATAAGGCCGCAGAGGCGATGTTCTGCCATCCATCCCTCAAGGAAGCAGTGGCGGACATAGTGCGGGACACAAGGATACACCGGGGCTTTACGCTGGGGGCTTCCCCTCGGGCGGCCCTTCATCTTCTTGAGGCGGTCAAGGCCCTGGCCCTGGTTAAGGGCAGGGACTTTGTTTCTGACGAGGATCTTTCCGCACTGGCGGTTCCGGTTCTGGCCCACAGGGTCAAGCTGAGGGATCCCAGGGCCCAGGCCGAAAAATTTATCCGGGAGATATGCCTTGCACGGCTTGAGGGAATCAAAACCCCGGCCTAAGCCCGGCGCTGCGCCGGCAGGCATCTTGCGCTTCATTCCCAAGCCCAGCACTCTGGAGTTTTTTGTTATGCTTATAACGGCTCTTGCCTTTACCGCAGGCCATCTCCGCAAGGAATTGGCCCTGAGCCTTTTGGGCGCAATTTTTCTCACTGTGCTGGTTTATACGTTTCTTATTGTATTGGTGCTCAGCCTTGTCCACAAAAAGCAGGCTTTAAGCTTTTCTGCGGATGTGATAGCCAAGCTTGTTACTGCCGGCGGGAAGGCTGAGGCCCATATTGCCAAAGATACCGAAAAGCGGCGTTTTTTTCGTCTTCCCGGCTGCCTTATCAGGTATGAATTTGCCTTTGAAACAAAAGATCAGCGGCATATACGCCATGTTTTTGATCCGGACATTCCGGCAGGGCGGACTTTTTTTCCTGTGAAGGAACGCGGCTGCTATTTCGGCGATTTTGATGTTTTCTCCATCAGCGATGCGCTTGGCCTTTTCAGCATTGCTTTTCATTTGCCCAGGGACAGAAGCCCCAGGCTTCTTGCAGCCCCCCGTGCAGCGGCAGAAATAATTTCCCTCCCCATAAGATCAGGCGGCGCTGAACAGAGGATAGAACCTCATTACCGCAAGACGGAAGATCTGACCGATCACAGGCCGTATGTGCCTGGCGATGATCCCCGGCGCATCAACTGGAAACTGTACGGCCACGGCCCTTCAGGCGAGCTTTTTGTGCGGGAAGGGGAAAGCGAGCCGCCTCCTCGTGCGCGGATAATACTGCTTGTGGACACCCAGGTTGATCCGGGGCTTTATACTGTTGAAGAAGGGCGAAGGGGTGTGGATAATCTCTGCGAAAATGCTTTGACGGCAGCGCTGGAATTTGCTTCACGGGGCATGGATATGCTCATCGGCTATACAGGCGGAGCCATTCTTGGAGAAAATGAAGCGTCCGGCGGGATCGCCCCCCATGATCTGGCTGCTGCCCTTGCCTTGCCTGCCGCCCTGCCGCTTTCGTCAATGGAAAATTTGCCCGAAGTACCCCGCGACAGGGGCGTATTGCTGCTTGCCTTGCCCCGATCGTCTTCAGAGCCATCGGCTTTGGATCGTTTTTTAAAGGAAAGGGATTCCAAACAGGGGCTGGATTTGTTCTTCCTTTATGATCCCGCTAATTCCAGGGTTGCTGAATTGGAAGAGGCGGCTAAAATATGCGTGAATCTGTATGGAAGAAAACAATTTGCCGGGGCAGTTAAGGCCACCCCAGCAAAAAGCACTAATTCAAATAATTGAGCTGGTTCCAAAACTCGGTTAGTTTTGGAACTGCTTCAATTGAAATCAGCTTAAATTATTTTGCTTTCTTGGTACTGGGCTTGCGTCCGCGTCCGACAGCTTTTTTTGCACCAGCAGGCCTTCCGGCCTTTTTGGGAGCAGCGGCTTTTTTTGCGCTTTTGGGGGCAGCTTTTGCACCGGGGGCAGGCTTTTTAGCCTTTTCAATGCTCTTAAGGATGCTCTGAAGTTTGGAATCCTTGGCATTTTCAGCCAATTCGTACTTAGCCTGAAGGTCAATCCAGAAATCCGCTCCGTTCCCGAAGAGCTTCGCAAAACGAAGGGCGATAGGAATGGAAATCTTGATCTTGTTCAGGGTGATTTGCCGTATAGTGGACTGGCTTAACTTGACGGCAACTCCCACTTTCGAGGGGTTAAGCTGGTACTCTTCCAGGAACGCCTTAAGAACTGTTCCAGGATCTTTTGCAGTGATTTTCGGCATGATTGCTCCTTGCATAAAAATATTTTATTAACCAAATATACACTATTTGGTTTTTTTATTCTAGTACTTTTTGAATAATAATGATAAATTATTTAAAAATTTTTACTATTTTCTATGTTTTTGCACGATTTCGCGGATTTTTTGCGCATTATCAAGTTGTAAAGCCTTATATTTTCCTTACGCTGTTGCGAGGGATCAGTTTTCCTGCAATTAAAATATTTTCGGGCGGATCTTCGGTGATACCCGCCATCCGCAATGCCAATTTTTCCACCGCTCTGCTCCCTATATGATGAGCAGCAACACGTATGGTGGTTAAAGACGGATCGGACAGCTTGCTTGAAGGAAGATCGTCAAAGCCAATGACGCTGATTTCCTGGGGTACCCGGTAATTAAGGGACTTCAGAGCCGCCATGCAGCCATAAGCTGCAATATCATTAAAACAGAAGAATGCAGTGGGCAGTTTTCTAAACCGTTTGAGGTATTTTGAAATATCCCTTGTCGAACCATCGGTGGTAGAATCAACACTTATGATGAATTTTTCCTGTACCGGCAGCGAGAAATAATCCATAGCCTCAAGAAAACCCAATTCGCGCATTTTGGTATTCCGGGTTTCGTAGGTGCTATTGATAAAGCCAATACTGCGGTGGCCGTTATCGTAGAGGTATTGAATTGCGCTGAATACCCCGTCAAAATTATCAATATCAATACAATCGTAAACCGCCTTTGGGAAATAGGTGTCGATAAAAACCAGGGGCTTGTAAATTGCAGAAAAGTAATTCAATTCGTGGGCATTGAGTTCCGTTCCCAATACTATGAATCCGTCAACTTCCAGGTCTTTTTGGGCGTTCACCATGTCCTGAATCGGTACCTTGTTAGAAAAGGAGACCTCTACTTTATACCGCCGTTTTTCAGCTCCCGCCTCAATGCCCTCCATATATTCGGCTATGAAGGCATTGTGCTGTTCATTAACGGTATGACCATGCTTCGCAACTTTTAAAAATTTGATCCTAATAGCGTCGTTTATCAGGTAATTTTCAGTAAGGATGCGCTTGTACCCCATTTTTGCGGCAATGGTAAGTATTTTTTCCCGTACTTCAACACTAACCCCGGGTTTATTGTTGAGTGCGAACGATACAGTAGAAAGGGACACTCCCGCCTCTTTGGCGATGTCCGCAATACGCGGTGACATTATTGTATCTTAATAGGGATTGGTTTTTTTAGTCAATGTGAAAGGTTTGACCTGTCAAGCGCAAAAAACGCCAAAAATTCCTCGATCAGGAAAAAATTCGCTTGACAAATACTATTTCAGGGTTTACCATCTTATATGAAACAAAAATATTTTAGTAAAATATTTTTGTTTCATGGAGAATATATAGGCGTATGCCTGTAAAAATGTTCACGGAGGTATAAAGAATGAAGCGATTACTGATGATCTCCAGCGTTTTATAATCAGCGGTATTACCGGAGGCGTGGTAAAAGGATGATCCGTACAAGGGAACCAGTAATTCTTGATAAATAAAGTATAGGACAGTAGAACAATGCATGAAATTATTTTAGACAGAAAAGACGAAACAGAAACTATCCTCTCCTGCCATGGTTCAGGCGCACCTGAAATGCTCTCTGAAAGGCCGGCCTTCTCCTGGAAGGTCTATGGCCTTAAGGGTAAACAGCGCTTTTACCATATCATTGTTTCTTCAAGCGAAGAAAATGTAAAATCTGCCAAGGGCGATATCTGGGATTCCGGCTGGGTTGAATCACCGGAGGATCAGAGAATTCCCTGTTTTGGGAAGACCCTGGAAAGCAATAAAGACTATTACTGCGCCGTGCAGATCAAAAATATGGAAGGTGTTCTGAGTCCTTTCGGTAAAACGCTCAAAATTTCAACCGGTTTCTTTGAAGAAAGCCAATGGGAGGCTTCATGGATATGTGCCCCTTCAAGCGGTGAAAATCCTCTTCTCCGCAGGGAATTCAAGCTTACAGGAACTTTAAAGCGGGCCAGGCTTTTCATTTGCGGTCTCGGGTATTACGAGGCTTATATAAATGGAAAGAAAGTTGGTCATAATCTCCTTGCCCCAAGCTGGACAGATTATACGAAACGGGTTTGCTATGTTGCCCACGATGTAACCAAGATGATTGCATCTAAAAATGCTCTTGGGGTGATGCTTGGAAATGGTTGGTATGCCAGCATTTATAATACCCCCCGGCCTGCTTTTATAGCCCAGCTTATACTTGAGTATGAAGATGGAAGAACCGAAAAAGTGATTTCTGCTCCCAATAGCGGCTGGACTGCGCATGTGGACGGGCCTGTAAGGAAATCGAGCATCTATATAGGCGAGGTATATGATGCCCGGAAAGAAAAAGACCGCTGGGCCGAATATGGTTTTGATATATATGCCAAGCCTTCTGGCGCCTGGCTGGAAGTGCTTGAAACGGAGCCCCCTTACGGGAAACTGGTTCCCATGGTGGAAGAGCCCATACAGGCAGTTGGCGAAGTGGCGGCAGTGTCGCTTAATCCGTTGGATGAAGATACAACTATCATCGACTTTGGACAAAATCTTGCAGGGCTGGTAAAGATTAAACTGAATGTTCCTGAAGGAACTCAGATAAAGCTGCGCTTCGCAGAAATTATCCATAAGGATGGAACCCTCAATACCGACAACCTCAGGGCTGCCCAGCAGACGGACGAGTACATTACCCGCGGCTTACCGGAAGAGGAATACATGCCCCGTTTTACCTATCATGGGTTCCGTTTTGCTGAGGTCAAAGGCGTACGCGGCTTAAAAGCCGGCGATGTCAAAGCAGTAGTCCTGCGGAATGCAGTCAATCCAAGGGGCCGCTTTAGCTGCAGCAATGATCTTATAAATCGGATTCATAATATTTGCGTATGGACTGAGAGCAATAATCTCCATGGGGTGCCTACCGATTGTCCCCAGCGGGATGAACGTTTGGGCTGGCTTAACGATTTAACCGTAAGGGCTGAAGAAGCGGTATACAACTTTGACATGAGCCGCTTTTACCGCAAATTCCTCATGGACATTACAGACGAACAGGGACCAAGAACAGGGGCCATTACCGATGTAGCGCCTTATAAAAATTTTGGCGGCCAGCCTGCGGATGCAGTTTGTTCAAGTTATTTAATCTTGCCATGGCTGCTCTATATGCACCACGGTGACAGGCAGGTTCTGGAAAAACATTATGAGGGGCTCGCCGCCTGGACTAATTATCTTAAAAACAACAGCAGCAATGGCATAGTGAATTACAGTTATTATGGCGATTGGGCTGCGGCAATTGGGGGCAATATTCAGGATAGTTTAGGCAATGGGGCTGTTTCAGCTATTACTCCCGGTAAGCTTATATCAACTGGTTTCCTTTTCCTTAACAGCAGGATGATGTCGAGGATAGCCAGAATTTTAGGTAAGGAAGCTGACGCACAGTCTTTTGATCATATTGCTGAAAGTTCAAGAGATGCTTTAAACCAGGAATTCCTTAATAAGGAAAAAGCTTATTATGGAACCAACAGCCAGGCCGCCAACACTTTTATGCTTTACCTTGGCATAGTTCCTAATGAGTACCGCGCCGGAGTAGTAAAGAACCTTATTCAAGATATCCGTGCCCACGATACCCACCTGACTACAGGCAATTTATGCTCCCGGTATATCTTTGATGTGCTTGCCGACAACGAGCAGATCGATCTTGCTTTTGAATTGGCGACACAAACCACCTATCCCAGCTGGGGATATATGCTGGCAAACGGTGCCACCACTACCTGGGAACGCTGGGAATATGTAGACAGCGGCCCTTTGCTTGGTATGGCTTCCCATGATCATCCCATGTATTCTACTATCAGCGGCTGGTTCTATTCATATCTCCTGGGTATCCGCCCTCTTGAACCGGGATTTAGCACTTTTACATTTAAGCCATTTATTCCCAAAGCTCTTAAAAGTGCCGAGGGTGTAATCAAATCCGTTAAAGGCGATATAGAAGCACGATGGGAGCAGGATTCCGGTGAAGTGCGTATGGCCATAACGGTTCCCTTTAATTCAAATTGCCGTGTGGTACTGCCTTATAAAGGTTCCGTCATGGTAAACAGGGAAAAAAGGGAAATCCAAAATGAGGCGGGTGAATATTTTATACTGCTTGAACCGGGCAGTTATGATATAATCCTTGACAATTTATAGTATTATGATTATCTTTATATTAGGTAATAAATATTTTTACTAAAATATTTTTGTTGTATCTTTATAAATACAGGCGTATGCCTGTAAAAATATGTATTTTTGGAGGAATTATAATGAAGAAGACTATGAAGGCAGGGCTTATCGCCCTGGTGCTGCTGGGAGTTTCGCTTTTGCCTGTGTTTGCGGGAGGCCAGAGTAGTGCGCCTGGAAAAACAAAAATCACCGTATGGGAACACGGAACCCAGTTTGAGGATAGCCTCAAACAAGTGATTGCGGGATTTAATAAAAAAAATCCCACTATTACTGTCGAGTATGAAATTAAGTCGACCGATTATTACAGCGTCCTGAATACGGCCATACAGTCCAGAGAAGCACCCGATCTTTTCTGGACCCATGGGAACAAAACCACGTATCTAGCGGATTATGTTAAGAACAACGCAGTGGTTGCGCTGGATGGGAAGGTAGACTTTTCCGTCATGCCACCCTCGGGTGTAGCAATTTCTGTCATTGATGGAAAGTTGTATTCTATCCCCTGGCTGACCATGGATACCCGGGCGGTTTACTACAACGTGGATATGTTTAAGCAGCATGGATGGACAGTACCCGCGACTTTTGCCGAATTTGAGGCACTGCTTGGCAAAATCAAAGACGCAGGGATTATCCCCATTTCGCTCTCCCCCAATGATTCTTGGGCATTACTTTTTGCTTTTGAGCCCATCCTGTCTGGCTTTGATCCTGTGTATACAAGAGGTTTGGACAATTATTCTGTATCCGCAACGGGCAAACCGGTGGGCGATGTCCTTGCCAAGATGCTTGAGTGGGGGGACAAGGGGTATTATGGCGCGAACTGGCTCGGGGTAACCGACAATAATGCCCAAATATTGGCTTTTACAACCGGAAAGGCTGCCATGAATATTGCGGGTTCCTGGGAGGCTGCGACAATCAGTTCCAATAACCCCGCCCTGAATTACAGCGCCTTTTCTGTCCCTGCAGCAGATGGCACAACCGGCCTTGTAGGGACACCGGCAAGCGGTTTCTCTGTAAGCTCAAATTCAAAGAACATGGACGCAGCACTGCTTTTTGCTGACTATTGTGCATCCCTAGAGGCGCAGACAATATGGGTGAGGTCACAAGGTGGTTTATCCGCTATTCCCCAAATCCAAGCATCAACAGCAATCGCAGATGCGATTTCTAAGAGCAGTAAGGGCAATATCTATACATCTTGGCAGTCTGTTTTGAACAATTTTTCCAGGGGTGGCCAGGCGGCTAACATTTATGACCAGGATATTACCAGGGTCTTTTCAAAGGATCTAAGCGTTGCCGATTTTTTGAAAAGAATTGCGGCAGAAATGAACTAAAATTGTCTTCCCGGAGTTTAATTAACTTATTATGAAGAAACCAAAAACACATATTTTATTTATAACTCCGGGATTCGTTCTTTATACGATTTTTGTGGTTTTTCCAATTTTCTATGTTTTGTATTTAAGCCTGTTTGAATGGTCAGGGCTGGGGCCAATGAATTTTATCGGTATAAATAATTTTATAACCCTATTCACCAATGAGCGGGTAGCACCGACAGTTTTCCACGCCTTGCTGAACAATCTAAAATATTTATTGTGTATGTGGTTTATCATAACGCCTTTTCAATATATTGTCGCATATCTTCTGTTTATCAGGATCCCTGCGTACCGGTATATAAAGTTTATGATCTTTTTGCCCTATGTTGTCAGTTTGACAATTATCAGCTTCTTTGCTACCCTGATCTTTAACCCGAACATCGGAATATTAAACAGCATATTGGAATCCATGGGGTTCGCAGGTGGAGCGTGGTTCGGCGATACCCGCTGGTCATTCAAGTTATTGGTCTTCCTTATCCTTTGGCAGGGAGCAGGTTCGGGTATTATGATCTTTTATTCCAATATGCTGGATATTTCCCAGGATATAATGGACGCATGCAGGATTGATGGTTGTAAAGAATGGCATCGCTTTTTCTATATTTTTCTGCCCCTATCATTGCCCGCCTGTGCGTCAATTATCACCATGAGTACCATTTGGGCTCTTGCGCTCTTTGACCTGCCCTTTATCTTAGGTGGCTCGAACGGCGGGGTATCAGGATCGCTGGACTTTGTGAATATTGTGTTTTACCGGTATACATTTGGAACCGCCATGCAGGGAAGATCGGACCTTGGATTCGGAGCCTCCATTTGTGCGGCAATGTTTATTGTAATGATGCTGATAACATTTTTGCAGAATAAATTGTTGTCTATGTTTGAGTATGAAAACTGATGGGAGAAGATTGATATGAAAAGCCATATAAAGGTGCAGCAGAGTGGGATGGAGATTTTATCCCCCTTTGCCAAAACCGTTAGAACTATCCTCTCCATCATATTAATAATTTATACCACCTTAATTCTCTTTGTAGTTGCAATGACTCTCCTTGATTCCTTTAAGACAAAAACGGATTTGGTCACAAATTTTACAGGATTTCCCAAGGTGTTTTCACTTGACAGTTACAAAGCGGTACTGTTTGATGATGATTTTCTGTCTTATTTCAGAAACAGCCTGATACTTACGCTGGTAGGAACAGGGGGCTGTATTTTTCTTTCCTCGTTAACGGCCTATGGTATTGCACGCTACGATTTTAAGGGGAAGGCATTTCTTACCAGTTATTTGTTTTTAGGTATGATGATACCGGTACAGGTAAGTATTCTGCCGGTATTCTTGATTTTGAAGAATCTGCATTTGCTCAATAATCTTTTGGGGCTGATACTTGTGTATATTTCTAGTATATCCATGAGCTGCCTGGTTTTTCAAAAATTCTTCCATACCGTCCCAAGGGCTCTGGAAGAGTCGGCCCGCCTGGACGGTGCAGGGGATTTTAAGATTTTCTTCAGGATTGTCATGCCCGTATCAAAGCCGGTACTACTCTCAATGGCGTTGATCACTGGGGTAATACAGTGGAACGATTTTTATATGCCCATGGTTTTGCTCGGGAGCCGTGCGACAAAAACATTAACCCTTGCTATTTACCAGTATGTGGGGCAATTTGCGAAATATATGAGTGAATCAATGGCGGCAGTCGTGATTACCCTGATACCTGTTATAATTCTTTACTTCCTGTTCTCAAACCAAATGGTCGCGGGTCTTACTAGCGGAGCCATAAAAGAATAAATTTGATTATTTTTCCCAATAAAGGACATGAAGGCAGCAAAGTGAAAACAGTAAAAGACAAACATGTTTTGGTTGGCGCGGATTTCGCGGGATTCCCACTCAAGGAAGCGGTCGTGAGTCATCTTAAAGCCAAGGGTTGGAATGTTACCGACATCGGGGTTAAAGCAAAAGACGAAAAAGATCCCGAGATGTTTCACCGCATAGGACTAAAAGTCGGCGCCAGAATTGCCGAAGGCGAATTCGAGCGGGCCTTGATTTTCTGCGGCACCGGCATGGGTATCCATATCGCCGCAAGCAAATGCCCCCATGTGCATTGCGGGGTGGTAGAAAGCGTACCCGCAGCCCTGCGGGCAATTACAGGGAACGGTGTAAATGTCCTGGCCATGGGCGCATTTTATGTGGCCCCCCAGATGGGCATGGATATTGCCGATGCCTTTCTTGAGCACAATTTGGGCAGTGGCTATGAAGACTGGGAGAATTTTTACGAATTCCACAAACTCGCCATTGATGAACTTGAAGCCTTTGACTACAACGAATTCAAAAAGAACGGCTTTGAGGTAAAAAAGCTGGGCGAAGTGGATCTGGCTTCGCCAAAATACGGAGTGCTGGCGAAGTAAAAGCCCGCCATGGGCTGATATTATTTTCTCTAAAAGCCTACTTTCCGGGCTTGGACCCTATCAGCGTAAAGCTTAACCCGCACTGATAGCGCTCGCCGCTTTCGGGGTTGGTGGCTTTCCCTGAAGCGTAATAGCCTACCGAGCCTGTGGAAAATTCCTTGGAGCTGGCTATAATGGTAGTCCATTCCTTTCCATTTGAATCCTTGATGCTAATCTGGAGAGTTGTCGGGGCTTTGGGGTCCCTTTTTGCCGGTTCTGCCATAATGTGCCTCCTGGGCTGGTTATTGAAGATACTATAACCTTAATGCTACTCTAAAGCAATGGAGAATGCCGCTATCAGAAAAAATTGTCCCTGGGTGTTGGCTCTTGTCCCACGTACAGCGGCGCTTTTTATCCTGCTTTGGCAGCTCAGGTTTTTGGCTGCAGATCTTTCCGATACCCCGGTGTTTGCCGCCGCCTTAATTGGTGCTTTGGGGGCTGCGATCTTCCTTTATTGGAAGGGCGCACGGCCTGTTGCGGGCATACTTGCCATTGCCCTGGTTCCCTGGGCAGCGCGGCTTTTCATTGCCCTGCCCCGCTGGCTGGCCCCAAATTTTTCTTCAGCTTTGATCCTCGATTCCCTGCTTCTCAACCTCGACAGGAATTATTTCGCAGCCCTCCTTCCTTTTTACTGGATCGCTGTAACATCGTTCTTTTCTTTGCGAAGCCGGGCTTTTCTCCGGGCCGATATTATCGCCGCGGACACCCTTTTCCTGGTGCTTTTCAGCATAGCCCCCTCGGCTGCCATGGAGGCTTACCGGTGGCCTGTGCTGATGATTGCTGTTTTCGCAGGGGTCTTTTTTTTGCAGATTCTGGCTTTTATGCTTTCCTTGCCGCCGGAAATCAAGTTAAGCAAAAAAGAAGGTGTCCTGGCTGCAGGCGCAGTTTTGCTCCTTGTCATTTTGGGAGGGGCCCTCTTTATCAGGCCTTCGCAGGAAAAAGCTGCGGAACGGGGCGGAGGGCTTTTGGAGCCCAAGCTTTTCCGTTTTGATTTTTCCCAGGTGTTAAGGCTTGATACAGAAATCAGCGTTAATGATGACCTGGTGCTCATCGTAAAAAAGGATGCTGAAGATACTCACATACTTTTAAGGCGCTATACCTTATCGGGCTATGATAAAAAGCAGGGCTTTTACAGGTTTGATGCTATTGATGAGAAGACCCACCCTCAGCGCCTGCCTGATCGCCCTACGATACTCGAAGAGAACGAGACAATTCAGGATTACCGCGAGACGGATCAGGAATATTATCTGGTCAATTTTGATTCCTCCGCGTTTATCGGCATGAATAAGCCTGTGGAGGTAGTGCCCTTTGAAACCTGGGATGCCTCTTCTTTTAGTTCAGCCTATGCAGTGAAAAGCCATACCAGCGAAGCCCTGCCTTTTGAACTCATCGATGCAGTACCCCAGGCGCTCTTTTCCGCTTCAAGTTTAGGTCTCAGCGAAGAAGACTATAAGCTCTACACAGAATACGGCGATGATGGAGAGATTGAAGCCTATGCGCGCGAAATTACCCAGGGCCTGGATACTTATTGGGAGCAGGTACAGGCTCTTTACGACTGGCTTAAGTACGGGGATTACCGTTACAGTTTAAAGCCCGGCATTGCGCCTGATGGGGATCAGCTGAAGTATTTCCTTTTTGATGTCAAAAAAGGCTATTGTTCCTATTATGCCTTTGCTTTTACCCTGATGCTCCGTTCCCTGGGCATACCCAGCAGGGCAGCTGCGGGTTTTTTCATCGATCCTGACACCAATGCCTTTGATTATTACCCTGTGCGGGCTGATATGGCCCACGCCTGGGTAGAAGTCTGGTATCCCGGCTATGGCTGGATAGAATACGACCCTACTGCGGAAGAATTGGCCGAGGGCGAGGAATTCCGTTTTTCTTCAGGCACTCCGCCAGAGATTTTCGAGCGTTTGATGAAAGAAATCCTGGATAACCATTCGCGCCTCAAACCCAGGGAGGGGGAAGGCGAAGAAAATCGGAAGAACGGTCTTGCCAATTTGGGCAGGGAAACGCTTAAATTTGTCAAAACCACCGGCCCTTTCCTGCTTTTGTTCGCAGTAATACTGTTATTTGCAATGCTGCGCACAGGTTTTCTTTTGCTTTCGCTCTTGGCTTCCGGACCCCGCCGTAAAGCCCTCTTTCTCTGGGCTCACTGCAAAAGGCGTCTTAGCCTTGGAGGGTTCAGGAAGCCTCCTTCCCGGGCTGAAGCGGAATGGGCAAAGTCCAGTGACAGCCGTTTTGCAGGGTTTTATGCCCTATACCAAAGCTACGCTGCTGCCCGCTTTGCCCAGGACTATATGCCTGAAGACTGGAAACTCATGGAGGAAAATTACCACCTCTTTGCAGGGGCTTATCATAATACGGTATCTCCCGGAAGGCGGGTTTTGGCCTGGCTGCTGCCGCCCCTGGCATTGACCCTGCGCAATTCAAAGGCCGGTACGGGCAATGGTTTCGCAGTATTACTGTTAATTGTCCTTTTTTCCCTGGCAGGGGATAGGGCAAGGGCTCAGGATGTTGCTGCAAACCCGGATGATATTTACAGTTTTGCGCTTGATGCCCAGAATGCCGAGAATTGGGAACGGGCTGTCGAGCTTTATAGCATGGGCTCCAAATATTACCCCGGGGATCTCCGCTTCCCCTGGGCCTTGGGCAACCTTTATTACCAGAGGCGGCTTTTCCGCCTAGCCTGGGAAGAATACACCAGAGCCGATAAACTCGCCCCCTGGGATCCTGACATCTTGTTCCAACTTTCAAGGACAGCGGCTTACCTCAACGAGGATACCAGTTCTGCCGCTTGTCTGGAACAGCTCCTCATGCTCGAACCGGACAACAGGGAGGCCATCGGCAACCTGGGATGGATGTACTACAAGATACACCGCCTAGAGGAAGGGGAGGCGCTTCTCATTTCAGCTATGGAGCGCATGGGCGTTGACGCTGATTTTTCCATGACCCTGGGGACTATCTATTCGGATATGTTCAATTATCCTGAAGCAAAATACTGGTACCAGGAGGCCATTGCGGGCGCCGAGAACATTGGCGACCGGCTCTTTGCGGCGGTAGCCCATTATAACCTCTCCATTTTGGAGAGCCGCTTCTATCATTTTGATCTGGCCTATGACAGAACCAATGCGTCATTGGAAGCCCTTAACCGCGCTTCGGGCCGCCTTGCCAAGGGTGAGCTCTACCTCCGCCGTATGGCACTGCCAAGAGCCCTTGAGGAATACCAGGAAGCCTACGAGATGGATAGTTCCCCCCTCTCTAAAGTGAACCTTGCCCAGGTGTACCAGATCGGGGGCCGCCTGGAAGAAGCCAGGCTCTATGCCGAGGATTGCCTCAGGGCAGGGGATCTTTCGTGGATGCTCAATTATGGCATTGATCCGGTACGCTATAGAAAAGACATCCATGAGATACTCAGGAATACGTATCAGGGCCTTGAAAAAGCCGAGGCCTTTGTGGTTCCGGCCAATTTCAAAGAATGGTTCCGCAAAATTTTCAGGGTAGTTTCGTATAAGTTCAAAGCCGAAGTTCACCGCCACCTCTTCCAAAAGTACAGCCTCCTTTCGGGCAAAGCCTATGGCGAGTACACCGAAGCAGCCGAAACCCATCTCGACGCCCTTACCCAATACTACGATGCCTTTGAACACTATCCCCGCCGTGCCCTGGCGTACCTCCGTCTGGCAGGGGATTATGAGAAAGCCCTGATACCCGAATCCGCCGCAGCCTACGATTTGGAAGAAGGCGAGCTTCTTAAAAACCGGGATCTCATGTACGAAACCATCAGCCTGTTTGATCCCCAATGGGAACGGGACATGATTACCGAGGCTTATACAGAGCTTGCCTTACGGGGCCCCCGGTTTGAAAAGCAGGATGCCGCCGAGCGGGCCTTTGCCCTGAACCGGGGCAGTCTGCGCCAAAAGGGGTTGAGGCTGCCAGTGGAAATTCAGATTGAAGGGGCGTCCCAAAAAACCGCAGGGGCATTGAAAAAGGCCGCAAAGGCAGCAGGCATGGATGACAGCCCAGGCTCCCGTTATGTGCTGACCATGAGGGCAGGCGAAAGCGGAATTGAAGGTGTCGTATTCTGTGAGCTCTATGATGGGGGCAGGGGCACTTCTGTATACCGTGGGAATATAAACCTTCCATCCCTTTCGGGCAGTGACAGGGCTGTTTTTTCCAGGGCATTAAGCGACAGGGTATTCAACGGGTTTTAATTATCATCTTTGGATCGTGCATATACGTAATGCCTCAAAATAAAATCTAACCGAAAGGAACGGCTGCCTCACAATAAAAATCTAACCGTGGCTAAACATCTTCAAGAGCCGAAGCAGCAAGGGACTTCTGGCTCTGAAGCTCGAAGAGAGCCATCAGTGCATGGTTGACCAGGCGTTTCTGTTTGACCGGATTGAGACGGGCAGCCCTGCGTCGAAGCTCGTCCTTGAATGTATCAGGAAGGTCAGGGGATTCCAAGAGGCGCCTGTAGGGCGACTTGGGTTTGTCGTACACCTTCTTGACCCTGGCCCCTATCCGCTCCTTGGCGATTATTTTTTCTGAAGGGTAAAAATAGTTGAGCAGGGGACAGAGATGGCGGTAGACCTCGGCCAGGGCGTCTCTGGCCTGGAGGGTGTCATAGCGATAGTACCCCACGGTCCTGCGGACGGTCATGTCGTTTTTCTGCTCCACGAAGCAGTTGTCGTTCTTGTGGTAGGAACGGCTGCGGGTGAACTGGACGCGGTGTTCGTCACACCATGCCTTGAGCTGGTAATTAATGAACTCCCCGCCGTTATCGCTGTCGATGCCCAAAAGGGGGAAGGGAAACTGGGAGGGGAAGAGAGACACCTCCTCTTTAACCCAGCGATGGGCCTTGTTGAGGAGGGCGCGGAGCTCCACCCAGCCTGAATAGACATCGGTGGCATTGAGGGTACAGCAGAACTCGCCTGAGGCGTTTCCGCCGTCATGAACCACCGTATCCAGCTCAAAAAAGCCCGGTTTCCTCTCATCCCAGGCATAAAAGACACGGATGGGGATCTGGTGCTTGAGGAGGCCGCCGGGCCGTGTGGCGCTCCGTCCTTTTAATTCCAGCTTCTTCCGTTCAGGCTTGAGCTTCCGGTCGATGGTGGCGGGGCTTATGGCAAGCAGCTGCGCCTTTACCTCCTTGGTGATGCCAAACTCCTTGCAGGGATTGAGGAAAGGCATCTGTTCCCGGAGGAAGGGGGAAAGCCTTTTCCCGCACATGTAATCAAAGAACTCCCAAATCAGTTTGAGGGCTTTTATCGTTGCCGCCTGGTAGACCGGCTTCCGCCCTCCCCCTGCTTTTCGTTTTTTAAACGCATCGGCCTTGAGCTTAACAACCCTTCCGGCCAGTCTGACCAGTTCCGTTCTCCCCCAATTCGCCAAAAGGTGCAGGGCGTATTTCCGGTTGTACCCTGTGTTCTGGACAAACTCGTCCAGGATAGCGGTCTTGCCCTTTTTCCCGGCTTTGCGATACCGCTTGCTGATTTCTCTGGCAAGCGCCTGTTTCTCTTTCATCGTTAACCCCATTGAGCCCTCCGGTACCCTTGTTACCGGATATAGGCTACATAATTTGGGTTAGAATTTTATTATGAGGCATTCCCTGTTTTGGGTTAGATTATTTATGAGGCAACGCGATATATTGACAAATTCCCTGACTTTAACTATACTTAAGTCATTGCATTATACTTAAAGAGAATATATGAAGTACCAATTTGGCGAAAAGATACGGGCTGTCCGGGAAAGGCGGAAAATAACCCTTAAGGAAGTGGCCGAGAAGGCGGGGGTCAGCGAGAGCCTGGTTTCGCAAATCGAGAGGAACCGGGTTTCCCCGGCCATAGATACCCTTTTGGCGCTGGCAGATGCTCTGGATATCGATTTGGAGTACCTTTTTGCGGATTTCAGGCGGGACAGGGACGTTAAAGTGGTGCTAAAGAAGGAAAGGACCTCATTCACCAAACCAGGGGTGCTCTACGAAAGGATGGCCCAGGTTGAAGGCCAGAATCGTGATGGCATCGAAGCCTATTCCATTGCTGTGGCTGTGGGGGCAAAGACGGGCAGCACTGAATACGGCCACAAGGGCTGGGAACTGGGCATAGTCGAATCCGGCAGGGCCGAGCTGACTGTGGGGAATAAAACCTACAGCCTTAAGCCGGGGGATTCTGCCAGTTTCAGGGCTGACGCCCCCCATGTGCTGGCCAATGGGGGAAAGGAAACGCTTAAGCTGATTTGGATTATCACGCCTCCAAAGGGCGAGATTGGCAGTTGAATTTAAAAGAGGACCTCCACCGAAGGTTCAAGGAGCGGAAGTATGGGAAAGACCTTAGCTGAAAAAATTTTTGAAGCCCATGTGACGGACAAGCCTTTTGGAGATACCTGGGTGCTTAAGCTTGACCGGGTTTTTTGCCATGAGATCACCACACCGATAGCCATTAATGATCTTGTTTCCAAGAAAATGGACAAGGTTTTTGATCCTGGCAAAATCAAAGCGGTGATTGATCATGTCACGCCCGCGAAAGATTCCAAAACTGCGGAGCAGGGGAAGATACTGCGGGACTGGGCAAGACGCCACAAGATCAAGGACTTTTTCGATATAGGCCGCAATGGGGTCTGCCATGCTATCTTCCCCGAAAAAGGTTTTGTAAGGCCCGGCTTTACGGTGATCATGGGTGATAGCCATACCTGCACCCACGGTGCTTTCGGCGCATTTGCGGCAGGGGTGGGCACTACGGATTTGGAAGTGGGCATACTCAAAGGGGTCTGCGCCTTCCGCAAACCTGAAACTTTCAAAGTCAATCTTACAGGGAAGCTTAAAAAGGGTGTCTATGCAAAAGACATCATACTTGCAGTAATCGGGAGAATCGGTGTCGCGGGCGCTACAGATAAAGTGATGGAATTCAGGGGACCGGCAGCAGAAGCCCTCACCATGGAAGGGCGGCTCACTATTTGCAATATGGCAGTTGAAGCAGGTGCCACAAGCGGTGTCTGCATGCCCGACATGGTTACGGTCGATTATCTCTGGCCTTTCGTTGGCCCTGATGGGGATAAAACGTATGCGGCCAAAGAAGCCGCCCTGGCGGATTTTTCAAAATGGCGCAGCGATGATGACGCTGTTTATGCAGGGTCTGTCGATATTGACTGCTCAAGCTTGGATCCCCTTGCAACGGTGGATTACAAACCTGACCAGATTAGAACAATACGGCAGCTTAAGGGTACCAAAATTGATCAGGTTTACATTGGCTCCTGCACCAACGGCCGCATCGAAGATCTCAGGGAAGCGGCTGCTATAGTCAGAGGCAAAAAAATCGCGGATACCGTAAGGGGCATTGTTTCCCCGGCCACTACCGAAGTTTATAATCAGGCTTTAAGGGAAGGGCTCGTCCAGATTTTCATGGACGCAGGTTTTTGTGTTACCAATGCCACATGCGGCGCTTGCTTGGGCATGTCCAATGGCGTTCTTGCCGAAGGGGAGGTCTGCGCTTCCACAACGAACCGCAACTTTTTCGGCCGCATGGGCAAGGGCGGCATGGTTCATCTCATGAGCCCCGCATCGGCAGCGGCGGCAGCCATTGCCGGGGTTATCACTGTTTTATAAAAGGAGCCGTATATGAAACATTTTGGCGGGCAAGTATTATTCCTGGATCGCAGCGACATCAACACTGATGAAATTATCCCTGCAAAATACCTCAATGAAAATTCCCGGGAAGCCCTTAAGCCGAATCTGCTTGAAGATTTAAAACTTCCTGGTTTTGATCTTAAAAAGGATATAGAGGGAAAAGGCGCGATCCTTACCAGGGCTAATTTCGGCTGCGGAAGCTCCCGTGAACATGCGCCCTGGGCCCTGGAAGCGAATGGCATCAATATTGTTATTGGCGAAAGTTTTGCAAGGATATTCAGACAGAATATGTACAATTGCGGCATGATAGCTGCCGAGCTGCCAAAATCTGTGATTGACGAAATCTTCAGGGAATTCGGCACAGTCGGCGCATCTCTCTCGCTCGATATGGAAAAAGGGATTTTGAGCTTTGTAAACGGGGGCAAGGGAAAAAACATTCCTTTTATGCTCCAGGGTTTTGAGAAAGCCCTGGTAGAGGCGGGCGGGTGGGTTGAATTTGCCGCCGCCCGGTACTAAAATAGAAGTATTATGTTTAGCATTACAGTTCAGCCCAGGTTTGGGGATATGGATATTTTGGGGCACATCAACAACACAGTCCCCGCAGCCTGGTGTGAACTTGCCGGAACTTCGGTATTAAAAATTTTTAGCCCTGATCTGAATATATCCCTGGATACCTTGTCTCTCATTGTAGCCCATACGGACTTTGATTTTCTTGTGGAAATGGGCATTAAGTCCGCAATAGAAATCAAAACATGGATAAGCAAAATCGGCACTTCTTCTTTTACGATTTACCATGAGATCTGGCAGGACAGCCGCTGCTGTGTGAAAAGCCATGCAGTATTGGTGTGTTTTAATTTTATTACCAAAAAAAGCTTTCCCATACCGGAAGATAAAAGAAAAATACTGGAAGAGCATTTTATCCGCATTGAGGAAGTTTAATACCCGGAATTGCTGATGAAAGAGATCTAAAGCCCTAACACTATTCCTGCGATTCCTGCGGCAATAATGTAAATAATGGGATGCTTTTTGAATTTATAAATTAGCACAAAAAGTACTAAAAAGAGGCAGGATTCCTTCCATCGTATTATTTGATGCCAAAGCTCTGCCGCAGGGTGATAGAGGGACAATGCTATTGCCCCAAAGCCCGCAGCGGAAAGAAGCCCCGCAGCGGCAGGCCTGAAACCTGAAAAAACGGCTTTCACTATTGCGCTTTCCTTAAAAGCCTGCAAAGTTCTCGCCACAATAATGATAATAACAATAGACGGAATAGTGAGGCCCAGGGCCGCAATATAACTCCCCGCAATGCCGGCATAGGTAAAGCCCGTGTAGGCTGCAAGGTTTACCCCGATTGCCCCCGGCAGGGATTGGGCCACCGCCAGCATATTCCCGACCTTTTCGCGGGTAAGCCAGTCATAGCGGTCTGCCATTTCAAAGAGGAAGGGCACTGTGGCAAGGCCGCCGCCTATGGCAAACAGTCCAATCCTGCTAAAATTTGCCAAGAGAAAGAGCAGTTTCACCGGGAGTCTCCTTTGCCGGCAGGCGTATTTTCAGGAGGCTCGGTCTTTTTAGGCCGATATGCCGCAAGCCCCACAAGGCCGGCGCCCAGCACTATCAGCATGGGAGAAGCATTCCATACTGCGGAGAGGGCAAAGGCAATGGCATAGATGAGAATAGCCTTAATATCCTTAAAGACCCCTTTCACCATTTTGATTACCGTATCCAGGATGAGAGCACCCACGGCAATGCGTATGCCCGTAAAGGCATGCTGCACCGCCGGAATATCGGCGAAATTACTGATAAAGAGGGCCAATGCCGTGATAAGGGTCACTCCCGGAATAATAAAGCCAAGGGTGGCCAGAATGCCGCCAAGAGGCCCCTTCTGCTTGTATCCTACAAAGGTCGAGAGATTTACGGCGATAATCCCCGGGGTGATTTGGGCGATGGTATAATAATCCATCACCTCGTCCATGGTGACCCAGCCCTTTTTTTTGATAAGCTCCCGGTCAACCACGGGGATCATGGCATAGCCGCCCCCAAAGGTTATGCAGCCCAATTTTAAAAATGCCAGGAATACGCTTAAATATCCTTTCAACGTTATACCGAAGGGGAACCTTCGCTCCTGTGGAGATCGGCGGGGGTTCCAGCCTTCGGTTGCACTATGGAAAGGTGGAGCTCGTTAAGCTGCTCCTGGCTCACCGTATTGGGGCTGTCGTCCAGGGGACTTTGGGCAAAGGAATTCTTCGGGAAGGCGATTACCTCCCTGATGGAAGTTTCCCCGGCCATGAGCATCACCAGGCGGTCAAGTCCGGGGGCAATGCCTCCGTGGGGAGGCGCGCCGTATTTGAAAGCTTCGGTGAGGAAGCCGAACTTGGACTCAGCCTCGGCAGGATCAAAGCCCACGATTTTGAAGATTTTCTTCTGGAGATCAGGATCGTGGATCCTTATGGAACCCGAGGCAAGCTCAAACCCGTTAAGCACCAGGTCGTAAAGGTCGCCCTTTACTGCACCAGGGTCCTGTTCCAATGTCGCGTGGTACTTACCCTGGGGATAGGAGAACATGTGGTGAGCCGCTTCCCAGCGGTTTTCATCTTCGTTGAATTCAAAGAGGGGGAAGTCCACGATCCAGGCGAATTCAAATTTGGCGGGATCGCAGAGTCCCAGATCCCTTCCCAGTTTTGAGCGCACTGCGCCCAGGGCGGTGTTTGCAATACGGCGCTTACTGTCCGCCACGATGAGGATAAGATCCCCCTGCTTTGCACCAAGGCCTTTGATAATATCGGCGGCCTGGGAAGCGAAGAATTTTGAAACTCCCCCTTCAAGTATGCCTGCGCCTACCTTCATCCAGGCCATGCCCTTGGCCTTGTAGATCTTGGCCTGGGCTTCGAGTTCTTCAATCTGCTTGCGGGAATAGTCCCCCTTACCGGGGACTACCAGGGCCTTAACACCGCCGCCTGAAATAGTAATGCCTTTGGCAGCGGCGGCAGCCTTGTCGGCTTCGCCCGCTGCAAGGGCATCCTTAAAAGCCTGGAACTCGCCGCCCGCCACATAGGGGCTAAAATCCTGCATTTTCATATCAAAGCGAAGGTCGGGCTTGTCGGTGCCGAAAAGCTCCATGGCCTCGTCATAACTGTAACGCTTGAATTGAGCGGGGAGGCTGGTGTTCAGGGTCTTTTTGAATATATGCCCCATAAGGCCCTCGACCATACTCAGAATATCTTCGCGGCCCACAAAGGACATTTCAATATCAATCTGGGTGAATTCAGGCTGCCTGTCGCCCCGTGCGTCCTCGTCGCGGTAACAGCGGGCGATCTGAAAATATTTGTCAAAGCCCGCCACCATGAGGATCTGCTTGTAGAGCTGGGGCGACTGGGGCAGAGCGTAAAACTGCCCCGCATAGAGCCGCGAAGGCACAAGGTAATCCCTGGCCCCTTCGGGGGTGGAACGTATAAACGTGGGGGTCTCGATTTCGTAGAAGCCCCCGGCAGTAAGGTATTCCCTGACCGCAAAGGCGACATCGCTCCGCAGTTTGATTTTGCGCTGCATGGAAGCAGTGCGGAGATCCAGATAGCGGTACTTGAGGCGCAGTTCTTCCTTGGCTCCGGATTCCCCATCGATCTGGAAAGGCAGTACTTCGGCCCGGCTTAAAATGACGATCTTTTCAGCCGCCACTTCGATTTCGCCGGTGTCCATTTCGGGGTTTATCATCGAATCGGGCCGGGCTCGTACCGTGCCCTCTATAGCCAGGCAGTATTCGTTACGCAGTTCGGCAGTCAGGGACGCAAGCTCTGCAGGGGCGCCATCGTCTACCACCACCTGGGTTACGCCGTAGCGATCCCTCAGGTTGATAAAGGAGATGCCCCCGTGTTCCCGCTTGCGGTGTACCCAGCCATTAAGGGTAACCTTTTTACCTGCGTCGGCCTTGCGAAGGGCCCCGCAGGTTACCGTACGTTTCATTGTTTCCATGTATTATTTATAGAGAATGTTGGCATATCATTCAATATGTATGCTATTTTTCCAGGTTCAGGCTGTAGCGGATAAGGCTTGGCTCAAAGCCGCTGCGGGCCAAAACCCGGGAGAAGCCTTCGAAACCTGCAGGGAGATCCACAAAAACCCGGGAGGCTTCCCCTGCTTTTAGTGCAGCAAGAAGCCGGGTGAGCAATGCCTCGCCTATGCCGAGGCCCCGGTATTCCGGCCTTACCTCCAGAATCCCTATGCGGAGTTCAGAATGTTTGCAGCCAGCCGAAATGAAGCCTGCGAATTCCCCGCCACCTGATTCAGACATAAAAGACATTTCTCCGGGAAATTTGGCAGCGTCTTCCGGTGAAATGCCTGCCTCTTTAGCTGCATCAATGCAAAGCTTATGAAGCTCCTTCGCAGCCTGAAGGTCGCTTTCCCGGAATTCGCGGAAGCGGAAATCCTCAAGCACCAGGTCGCCGGTATCCTCGGGCTCAAGGCCTATTTTTTCGAGGCCCCATTCTTCCCTTAAGGCATTGTACCAGGAGATGATCTCCTGCTTCATTTCCCGCTCTTTATATAAGAACCACATTTTTTCAGCTTCCGGATGCTGGCTCAGGGTGTTTTTAAAAGCCCTGAAAACCCCCCGCCCCCTGTTGAGGGCCGAAGTGAGTTCGTCCCGGATCAATGGATTGCGGAAACCTGCGGCAAAACGCTCCATAAGCCTGAAGCCGCTGGAAGAATCCCATTCGGGGAGGCTGATATAGCGGCCTTCCTCATCGTCCCCTTCTTCGGGGGGATCGTCATCCCCCTCTGCCACGACCCCCTCTTTCGTATCAATATGAAAATCGCCATCCTGATCTTCCATGGAAAACAGGATGTCATCCATGAGGGCTTCGGTTAATTCAAACTGCATGCATAATAGTAGGTATTGTTTTTCATATTCGTCAAGCTTAAATTCCCAAAAAAGAGAGTACTGTTCTGATAAAAACAAGATTGATGCCGACTCCTGCCAGAAGCAGCAGGATCGCAATGAACTCAAGCAGATTGGCTTTTTTATTGTACTGCCTTGTGAGCAGGGAAGGATCTCCCGGCAGAGCCCCGTAAACCGCGAATTTATCCTTAGGTTCAGCGGGGAAGTCCTCATGAACCCCGCTTTCGTCTACAGGCAAAGCGCCATATACATGCCAATGATCTTTTAACCGCTTTTCCCCTGCCGGAATAATGAAGGGAAGATTTTTCCGGTAAAAAGTGCCAGGCAGGGTCAGATACTCCCGGGCTATGTAAGATTCCCCTCCGGGAGAATGGTAATGCAGAAGAAGGGCAGCCAGATCCCTATAAGCCCTGAGTATGCACACCCGCCACCAAAGCCTGCGATATACAATGGTAAAAAGAATGCCCGGAGGTACCCAGGGAAGAAGGGGGATGAAGAGGGCTGTAAGGGCGCTGACGGTAACTTCCCTGAACGCAGGCCGCGAGAAAAAGGCAAGGGCTATGATGATTTGCGCAAAAGCCCCCAGTATCAAAGAGTAGGGAGTAAAACGATTGATGTATTCGTTTTTTGCCCGCCCTGCCCTGATTGCCCTTATTGCAAGGAAGCGATCCCCGCCCTCGTAAAAAAGAACCAGCAGGGATTTTTCCGGGGTTGATACAAAGACGCGGCGCTTGTTTTTTACAGCTACAGTGCCTCCCACAAAAACTTTGGCTTCCCCTGTAAGGGCAGCAATGCGATCCCATTGTATGCGCTCGGGCGCCTCTTCGCCAGGATCAAAGGCTGCGGGGATCCCTTCTTCGGATGTGTTGGGAAGCATAAAGGCATAGGCCCCGTCAAGCTCCACCGGCATG
Organism: Leadbettera azotonutricia ZAS-9; assembly: GCF_000214355.1. Classification (GTDB taxonomy): domain Bacteria; phylum Spirochaetota; class Spirochaetia; order Treponematales; family Breznakiellaceae; genus Leadbettera; species Leadbettera azotonutricia. The sequence goes on from NC_015577.1 coordinate 314,206, forward strand.
GTCAGTTTTCCGCTCCGTATCCAGAGCACCTTGTCCTCGGTAACAGATTCAAAATTGCCGGCAAAGTGGAACTCCGCCGGACCCGTATCCAGGCTGTGGCTCGAAGCATAGTCCAGCAGAGGGCTGGATCTTAAATTATCAAAACGCCTTCGAAAGCGCTTCCAGTTTTCTCGAACGATGAAAGCCCCTATTGTGGGAATCAGGGCATACCAGACAAATGCCATTCCGATAATGACTAGGAAATTTTGTGGTCTCAGGGTATTATCCTCCTATGGAAGAACAAATCATAGAATGCCTCCCAGTTGGCAGTCTGGCCGCAAATTGTTGGATCTATTCTCCGGAAGGGGAAGCCGGAAACGGCTTTAGGCCCTGCACAGTTATCGATCCCGGAGACGAAGCACCTTATATTATATCAGTATTGCGGAAATTAAAACTCCGTCCAACATACATACTGTTAACCCATGGCCACTTTGATCATCTTACGGGCCTGCCCGGTTTGGCTGAAGCCTTTCCTGACGCAAAGATCGCCATACACAAGGACGATGCTCATTATGCACCCAAGGCCCAACTCCTCCTTTCTGAAGGCGATACCGCGGGCCCTTTCAAAGTGCTTCACCTCCCGGGCCATACAGAAGGCTGTGTTGGCTATTATGACGAAAAAACCGGCGTCCTCTTTACCGGGGACACCCTGTTCTGCGGGGATTACGGCCGCACCGATCTTCCCGGCGGCGACTTCAATAAACTTGTGCAAAGCTTAAAACGCCTTTTTGCCATGGACCCGGAAATATCAGTCTGTCCGGGGCATGGGCCGGGTACCACCATTGGGATCGAGGCAAAGAGGGGCATGGTTTAAAACATCAGACATCCGCGAGGGCTTCTACGGGGGCCAGCTTGGCTGCCCGCTCCGTATCTATACAGTATATTAATTTTTTGATATTACGCAAGGTTTTTAAGCATTTTGAACGGCCCTTGGCAAAACAGCGATTTTATGCTAGGGTAGTGTCTACAAGGAGTTTTAATGAGCGTACGAGCAACAGAACGATTGATTGGAGACGTAGTTATTGCAACAGGCCTCGCAAACAGCCCCAAAATGGTGGTTCAGAGTGTCAATATTGATGCCAAAACAGTGACCACTGTATGGTTTTCTGATACCCACGAGGGGCAGGAAGCCGTATTTCCGGCCAGTTCTTTGGACAGGTTTGAAGCCCCTGCTGCCCCGGCCAAGGCGTCGAAGAAACCAGGAAAGAGAAAGTAATCAGCAATGCTAACGGCCCTCGTCAGAGGCCGTTAGCTGTCCGAACCGCATACCCTCCGGCCCCTGCATATCCAATATACTTTTGTTTATTATACAATCAAGCACAGTGCCTGTTTATCTTATAGTAGTATCAGCCTTGATTTTTATAAGCCTCGCCACAATTATCTTTAACAGAATGATCGTCGTTGTGTATACGCTTGAATCTTCAGCCCTTAAGGCAGGGGCTTCCATTAATATTGTGCTTGCCTCGGATCTTCACAGCACCAAATATGGAAAGGATCAAAGCCGCCTTCTTGACGCAATTAAAAACCAAAACCCTGACCTCGTTTTATTGACCGGTGATATTATCGACGAGCATTACCGGCTTTTCCCCATAGAAAGGGCAATGCTTTTCTTAAAGGGCATAGCGGCCTTGTGCCCGGTTTTCTTTGTCCCCGGCAACCATGAATTCTATACCAGGGATATTGCCAATATACGCCAAAAATTGAAATCCTTCGGCATCCATACCCTCTCTGATAATTATGAGCGCATTCAAATCAAAGGAAGCCATCTGCTCATTGCGGGCATAGAAGATCCGGAAAAAGAAATCTACGAAGATCCCGGGTACAGCCAGGGCGAAGCTATGGAAAAAGCCTTTGCGGGCTTAAGCGAAATCGCTTCCTATAAAATACTCCTGGCCCACCACCCCGAGCGCATAGAGAGTTACCTCAAATACCCCTTTGATCTCGTGGTCTCCGGCCATGCCCATGGCGGCCAATTCCGCATCCCCCGTATCATGAACGGCCTCTATGCGCCCCACCAGGGCCTGTTCCCAAAATACGCAGGGGGGCTTTATGCCTACGGTAGGCAGACCCATATTGTGAGCCGGGGGCTTGCGGCGAACATACTGCCCAGGTATTTCAACAACCCGGAGCTGGTGGTCATTAAGCTGAAAGATTCACAAAAACCGTAAAAATCCATATTTCAGAAAATTCGGAGCCGAAGGGCTTGACAAGTTATTCGGTTTCTTTTAATGTTTCTATTAACAGAAACGTTTCTCTATATAGAAACGAATTAACAAGAGAACCTCTACCGGAGGTTCAACAAGGAGCACATTATGGCAAAGAAAATCCCCACCCGCCTCTACCTTTCCGAGGACGAGATCCCCCGGTTCTGGTACAACCTCCGGGCGGACATGAAGGCAAAACCCGATCCCCTACTGCATCCCGGAACCCTAAAGCCAGCCACTGCCCAAGACCTTGAGGCGGTATTCTGCAAGGAGCCGGTAAAACAGGAGCTGGACGACAGTACCCGCCTCATCCCCATCCCCGAAGCTCTTGAGGAGTTCTACCTTTCCTACAGGCCCGCGCCCCTTATCAGGGCTTATTTCCTAGAAAAAGCCCTGGGGACACCGGCGGAAATTTACTACAAATTTGAAGGAACCAATACCTCGGGGAGCCACAAACTCAATTCTGCGGCAGCCCAGGCCTATTACGCCAAAGAGGAAGGTCTCACTTCGGTAACTACCGAGACCGGCGCCGGCCAGTGGGGCACGGCCATGGCCATGGCGGCTGGGTACTATGGCCTGGGCCTCACTGTGTACATGGTCAAAGTGAGTTCAGAGCAGAAGCCCTACCGCAAGGCCCTGATAGAAACCTACGGGGCAAAACTCATCCCCTCGCCTTCAAACACCACCGAATCGGGCAGGAAGATACTGGAAAAAGACCCCGACACCGGGGGCAGCCTGGGCTGCGCGATTTCCGAGGCAGTGGAGCAGGCGGTAAAAACCGACAAGTGCCGTTATGTGCTGGGCAGCGTGATGAACCACGTGGTACTCCACCAGTCCATCATCGGGCAGGAAACCAAGGCCGCCCTGGACAAATACGGCATAAAGCCCGACATCATCATCGGATGCGCCGGGGGCGGTTCCAATCTCGGCGGCCTTATCGCGCCTTTTATGGGCGAAAAACTCCTGGGCAAGTCAAACGCCAATACCCGCTTCATCGCCGTGGAACCCGCGTCATGCCCCAGCTTTACCCGTGGCCGCTATGCCTACGATTTTGGCGACACCGCCAGGACCACTCCCCTTATCCGCATGATGACCCTGGGCAACGGCTTTATCCCTTCGGCCAACCACGCAGGGGGCCTCCGCTACCACGGCATGAACCCCATCCTGAGCAAGCTCTACAAAGACGGACTCATCGAGGCGCGCTCGGCAGTGCAGAGCGAAGTCTTTGACGCGGCAGTGCAATTCATGAAGGTTGAAGGAATACTGCCTGCCCCGGAATCGTCCCACGCGATCAAGGCGGCCATTGACGAAGCCCTGGAGTGTAAAAGAACAAAGGAAAAGAAGGTGATAGTCTTCGGCCTTACCGGTACGGGCTACTTTGACCTTACCGCCTACATTGCCTACAACAACAAGACCATGACGGACTATATCCCCACAGACGAAGATTTGGCAAAAGGCTTTTCGAGCATTCCGGACATTCCGCAGAATAAGGATTAACGCAAGACCTTCGTTATGCAGCAGTGCATAACGAAGGTCTTATGCCATTGCAAATCCGGAAAATCAACTCACACCGCCACCCGGTATTTCCGGATGACATAATCACGGATTTCATCTTCCGCCACCTTGCTCTTTTTAAAGCGGAATTGTCTCGTGTCTTTTTTTGAAGACTCTTTTTTTGGACGCTGCTGCTCGCGGACAATCCGGTCGGCAAGCAGCAGGGAGCCTCTTTCGAGGCACTGCCAATACACGTCCTTATACAGTTCAATCCGGGCCTGCCTGTACTCTTCTACTGTTGCAGCTTTTATCCAAAGAACCGCAGTGCGGTTATCATGTTTTACCCCTGGGTGCGCCCGTCCACGAGCATCCGCTTCCAGTCTATCCCTGGCCCGTATGGGGAAAACCAGGGGGATAAAGCGACGCTTGCCAACATGCCCGCATTTACAGCAGACAAGAAAATAGTGATTTGCATTGTCTTTCATAGTGTTCTCCTATGCACCATGGAATTTGTTCCTTTAGAACACCTCTAATATACTAAATTTTTAAGGGATCGGCAAATTTTTCCTTGCATATATTTTAAGGATTTTTAACCGCGGAGTCGAAGAAGTTAAAGGAAGACAGGGATTTGTAATTCTTGACTCATCTTATTTGATGAATTTGCCGAATTAAATTCATCTTGTTTGATGAATTCAAAAATTACTGTTTTTTTAAGGGTTTTTCAGATTAAGCTCTATAGGCGGGAAAAAACCGCCAATTAAAAACGGGAAAAGCCCGGCAGCCCTCCGATCTTTTCCTTTGCGGTTAAAAGCCCTTACCTTACCGCTTTCGCTATCTCGCAGATCCTGCGGCCCATGTTCTGGAGCGAAACCTGTTCCATGACATGGCCAAGCTCGTAGGCTACCCGGGGCATGCCGTACACAACCGCAGTGGCCTCGTCCTGGCCTATGGTCATGCCGCCTTCTTTGTAGATGGTGCCAATCTGGGCAGCGCCGTCGCGGCCCATGCCGGTCATGATCACGCCGAGGGCATGGTTCTGGTAGGCGAGGGCGACCGAGGCAAAGAGCACGTCCGCAGAAGGCCGGTGGCCCGAAACCTGGGGAGTGCTTGTAAGATGGACAATGCTGCCGGTGGCTTTTTTCTCCACCTCGAGGTGCTTGTTGCCCTGGGCAATGAGGATGCGGCCAGGCTTAATGGCGTCGCCCTCTTCGGCCTCTTTGACATCGAGGGGGCAGAGCCTGTCGAGGCTCTTGGCAAATTCGTTGGTGAACCCCGGGGGCATGTGCTGGACTACCACGATGGGGACGGCGAGGTCTTTGTCAAGGTTGGCAAAGACCACCCGCAGGGCGTCAGGCCCGCCTGTGGAAATGCCCAGGGCGATGATCTCGGTCTTGCCGGGTTTGCGTATCTGGGCAGGAGGCTTGGCAGGGCCTGCGGCAGGGGTTCCGCTCAGCCCAAGGAGGGTGGCGATATCGGGCCCCACTCCCACGTGCTCGGGCTTTTTGGTGTATTCGGAAGGCGAAAGCACCTTGCGTCCCTGGCTGCGGCGGAAAGAGCCGCCATACCCCAGGAGCATGGTTACCAGGGTATCCCTGACAGTGTGAATATCTTCTGAAACCGAGCCCGAAGGCTTCTGGATAAAGTCGCTCGCCCCAAGGGCAAGGGCTTCCATGGTGATTTCGGCACCCCTGGCAGCAATGGATGAAAGGATGACCACAGGGATCTGGATGTTCCGCTTCTTCCGTTCCTTGAGGAATTCGATGCCGTTCATTTCGGGCATCTCCAGATCCAGAACGATAACGTCAGGGTTAACCCGGGGTATCTTCTGAAGCGCGAATACACCGTTCATGGCTTTGTCAGCTATCACCAGGCCCGGCGTGTCTTCCACCATCCTGCCAATGAGATTCCGCATCAACGCAGAGTCGTCAACAATCAAAACCGATACTTCATCAGCCACAATTTTCTCCTCTATTATATTATATGAACTTGCGGTACAGGGTCGCCCACTCAGTTTTCACGAATTCGAATTTGGTGGCCATTCCAAAAAGGGATTCAGAGTGCCCGATGAAAAGGAAGGACTTGGACGCCATGGAATCCCAGAAACGGTTTATGACATTGGTCTGGGCAGCCTCGTCAAAGTAGATGATGACATTCCTACAGAACACAATGTCCAGATTCCTCTGGCCCGAATCGTTTTTGAGGTTATGGTAGTCGAAGCGTATCCTGGACTGGATGTCCGCATGGATCTTGTAGCCCCCTTCAACCTTGTCAAAGTACTTTTTGAGGTACGCGTCGGGAATTCCCGTGATTCTGGCGTCTGCGTAGAAGCCCTCTTTGGCGGTCATAAGGCACTTTAGGCTGATATCCGATGCCACAATGTCGAATTTCCACGACGGAGGCAGGATTTCGCTCATCAGCATGGCAATAGTATAGGGCTCTTCGCCCGTGGAACAGCCCGCGCTCCATATCTTGATGGTAGTATTGCCGCTCCCTTGCTTGATTTTCATCAGCTCGGGCACCACAAAGTGCTCAAGGGCGTCAAAATGGGCCTGGTTGCGGAAAAACCGGGTAAGGTTCGTGGTGATAGAATCGAGGAAACTCTTAAGCTCTCCCTGATCCTTGGCAATGGTGGCAAAATAGGTCTTTACCGAATCACTACCTTTATCGCGTAACCGCTCCCTTAGCCGTGACTCGAGGATGGAGCGGTTGGTAGCGGTAAAATTGATGCCGCTTTCGTTATAAATCAGGGTGCGGTATTGTTCAAAATCCGCATCGGAAAAGAACACAACATCTGCCATGCTATAATAGTATGAACTGGAACGCCGCCTGTCAATCCGGCTAAATGAAATTTGGAGAATTACAGACGGAAGGCGGGCTGCCGGTTATTTGACATCCCGTTCCAGGATGACCACCATTTCCTGGCGCTCTTTGCCGACAAAGCCGGGGAAGTCTCCTGTGGTGCATGAAATAACCCGCCAGCCCTGTTCGGCATAGGCGTTCAGGGCCATTTCAAGCCTGGCGGGATCGAACTTGCTGGAAAACCATTTGTCCTTTTGGGTCAGGACTTTGTATTCTTTCATTCTTCATCCTCGTCGTCGTCTTTTGCATGGGCAAGGCCGAAGCGGGATCTGTGGCGTATAAAATGGGTCAGCAGCATGGCGAAACCCGAAAGGGCATAAAGGGAAAAAATGATAAAAATGATATTTTGGGGGAACACGATGATGAGTATAGCCAGGACTATTACGAAAACCAAAAGCTGGACCGCCCTGGGCTTGGAAAGCTCCATGTGCTTGAACGAATAATAGGGTATGTTGGAAACCATAAGGAACGACAGCACCACCATGACTATGGGCATAGCCTTAAAGAAGGCAGGCATGTTCTGCATGAGCAAGGGGATGGTCCTGAAGTTGAGTCTTGTGTCGGCGGGCCCCAGCAGTTCATAGCTCAGCACAAAAGAGATGATCACCCCGGCCGAAGCAGGCGTGGGGAGGCCCTGGAAGTAATTGGCGACTGAACCGCCAGCCGCCTTCACATTGAAGCGGGCAAGGCGCATGGCGCTGCAGAGCACAAAGAATACCGCAATGGCTACGCCTATCTTCCCCATGGACTGGAGCACCAGCATGTAGATCAACATGGCCGGGGCTATGCCGAAGGAGACGAGGTCGCTCAGCGAATCAAGCTGGACGCCGAATTCGCTGGTAGTATGGGTCAGGCGGGCTATCCTGCCGTCGAGTATGTCGCAGAACAGGGAAAGCACCAGTGCCCAGGCCGCAGGGATAAATTCACCCTTAATGGAGACCATGATGGACAAAAGGCCGAAGGTCATGTTCCCGCAGGTGAAGAGGGAGGGCAGAATGTAGATGCCTTTTTTCAATTCTTCCTTTTTCATTTTAATTCTCCTACTATCGTAATGCCGGCCCGCACCTTGTCTTCGGGCCTGACGCTGATCACCGCTTTTTTGGGCAGATGAAGATCCACCTGGGAGCTGAACTTTATAAGGCCGATCTTGTCCCCTGCCCTTACCGCATCCCCCGCCTTGACCCAGGAGACGCAGCGCCTTGCAAGGAAGCCCGCAATCTGCCTCACCGTAAAAACGCCCTTCTCACTATCCACCGTAATAATGTTCTGCTTGTTCTCCGATTGGGCCAGGGGGTTCCAGGCGGCCAAAAACTTGCCGTCCTTGTGCTCCACGCTGCGTACCGTGCCGCTCAGGGGCGCCCTTTGGAGATGAACGTTAAAGATTGAAAGGAACACCCTGAGGATTTTTTCATCATCCTTTTCGACTATCTCCATGACTGTCCCGTTGCAGGGCGAAAGAATAGCGCCCGGCGCCTCTGTTATCCTGATTTTGGGATCCCTGAAGAAGAAGAGGCAAAAGAGCGAAAAAATCACCAGGAGTATGCCGGGGCCCAGGCAGATATACACCGCCAATACCCCAAGCCCTGCCAGGCAGGGCACGAGAATGAATGCCAACCCGGCAATAAAAGGGATAAAAATGAAGGGAAACCCTTCTTTAGCTATGGTCATGATCTTCCTCCGCAGGGATCTCCGCCGGAATTTCCCCGGTCTTTCGAGCCAACACGGTCCTTTTTTCGATTACTTTGATGCTTACATACTCGCCTACGAACAGAAGCCCCATAAGGACATAGGTAACGCCGCCGTTATAGATACCCCAGACAAGATCAGACTCGAGTATGGCGGTGATCAGGGAAATAATAAAGTCCAGAATGAAGAAAATGCACCAATAAACAGTGCATTTGCGGCAATAATTTTCAAAATAGGCCTTTTCAAGGTGCTCGTTCAGCTTTTTATCGAAAACATTGATAAAGGAATAGACAATGGTAGGCGGTATGAAGAGTGATGTCCCAAAAATGGTAAGGTAGACAAGATCGGCCAGGGCAGGGTAAATCTTGAAGATAACCCTCGAAAGCGCCTCGGAATCGATGAAAAAGGTGGTAGACAGGCACACGATGCCTATGGAAAACAGTATGACAGGGCTTATGAAGATAAAAACCGGGTGCCGTCCGTGATAATTGCTCCGGTTCATAAAGGCGTACGCCACAGCAAGCACTATGATCAGGATGGAAAGATAGCGAATGGATAATTTAAAAATAACCAGGGCGCTGAAAACCAGCAGCGGATACAGGATGATCAAAGCTCCAAAAAGGACCCTCATCCGGTTTTTCGCAGCATTGGTCTTCACTGGCTTGTTTTTGTTCAGAATATTAAGTCCTTGGAAAAATTTACCCGGTTTATGGAAAAATGTCAACTTCACGGTTGCAACACTTCACGGTTGCAATTTCATGGGTGAAAACCAGAAGTTCAGCTCATGAACCAGATAGACCACCAGTGGCAAAGGGCTCCCAAAAGGACAAAAACATGCCAGGTTACATGGGCGCCCCGGTCGGATTTTTTTTGGAACACTCCGGCATTCTCCATTGGCGCAGGTTCCTTTGGGGTATTGAAGCGGACATTTCTCCGGCGGCCCAGGGCATACCAGACGGTTCCCAGGGTATAAAAGACACCCCCGGCTGCCAGAAGGAGGAGGCTTCTGGGGGGCAGGGCCCTGGCCAGGGGTATGCACCCCCCTACTATGGCCCAACCCATGAGGAGATAGACCGTGAGTTCCATTTTTTTAAGGGCTTTGCAGCCTACCCCGTAAAGGACAATTCCCGTTATTGCCAGGGCCCATTCAATTCCGAAGAGGGTCCAGCCCAGGGGACCCCGCAAACCAATGAGGCATAAGGGGGTATAGGTTCCTGCGATAAACAGGTAGATCGCCTGGTGGTCAAAGACACGGAAGATACGTTTTATCTCGGGACGCTGGTGGGCATGGTACAAGGTGGAAGCCAGGAACATGCAGGTCATGGCAGCGGCAAAGATCACATAACTGGTGGTTGCCCGTCCGCCTCCGCCGTTTCCCCCAAGGAAACCCTGGGCCCGGAGAACGAGCAGCACCAGCCCCGCCGCCCCCAGAAGGGCCCCAAAACCGTGAAGCAGGGAATTGGCTATTTCTTCTCCCAAAGTTTGGTAGGGAAGGATCTGAGTAAGGGTTTTTGTATGCTGCCATGTTTTCATACCAATTAAGACACCGGTACCATCATCCGGTTGCAGTACCGCGACCGAAGGCATTACAATAAAGCAATAATTTATCATAAGGATACATCCTTTAGGGAGAATGCATGGAAATCGATCTGAAAGGAAAAATAGCCGTAGTGAGCGGCGCCTCGGGTGAGCTGGGCCGGGTAATGGCCTCGACTTTGGCGTCCTGCGGAGCGGATATAGCCTTGCTCTACCTGAGAAACGCTGAAAAAGCCAATGAATTGGCTGCCAAAATTAAAACCGGGGGCCGCCGTGTACTGCCGGTTCAGGTGGATTTGAAAGATGAAGCATCCGTGCTGGCCATGAAAGACTCTGTTGTCAAAGGCCTGGGCGAACCCGATATCGTGGTGAACGCCGCAGTAAGCCAGTACAAGTGGGTTGCCATACTGGAACAAAACATTGACGACTTCCAGGATCAGTTCGAGACCTGCGTCAGGCAGAATGTGCTCATGGCAAAGGCCTTTTTGCCGGCGATGATCGCCAAAGGCCGGGGCCGCTTTATCGGCATCAACTCCGAACGTTCCTATCTCTGTACCGCCAACTCCGGCGCTTATGCCTCCGCCAAACGCGGCATGGACGGCCTCTACCGGGTACTCGCCAACGAGGTAGGCCCTTCCGGCGTTACCGTAAACCAGGTTGCCCCGGGCTGGACCATCAGCGACAAAGACCGCGCGAACCACACGGAAATAGCCCCTGAATACAGCGCCAAAATCCCCCTTGCCCGCCGCGGCACGGATCAGGAAATAGCCAACGCCGTGGCCTTTCTGGCTTCGGATCTGGCTTCGTTTATCACCGGGGTGACCATCCCGGTCTGCGGCGGAGCGGTGATGGTTTAAGCCCCTTTCCGTCCTTTATCATATGGGCTTTGAGGTTATTAAGTCTTAGCCTTATGGTTAATCCTCTCTGACGTAAAGAGCATTATTGCCACATAGGCCATGAGAAACAGGGGAATGGCAATCATATTTGTTCTCGCTGCAATCAGCCCCACCAGGGGCGGCACGAGGGTCAGCCCCAAATAGGCGCTTGCCATTTGGAGGCCTATGACCTTCTGGGAGTTGGCTGCGCCAAAGCGGGAGGGAGTAAGCTGGAGCATGCTGGGGAAGATGGGCGAACAGCCGAAGCCTATGAGCCACAGGGCGGCGTAGGCCAGGAATCTTTGGCCCGGCAGTTGAATCTGCACAACTGTTTGCAAAGCGCCCGGCAGGGCGAGCAGCAAGGCTCCCCCTAAAATGATCCAGAGGCCGCCGCGTATGAGATCCTTCCCCGAAAACCTGAGGGTGAGGAAACCCGAAAAAAGCGGCCCACGGTGATGCCCAGGTAATAAAGGGCAATGGCGCTTGCGGCATCGGGCTTGGCAAAGCCCCGGTTTTCCGTGAGGAAGCTCGCGCCCCAAAGGCCCAGGGTGTACTCGGTTGCGCAGTACACAAAAAAGGTGATCATGGCTTCGATCACCCCCGGTATTTTTACAAGGCCGAAATTCTTCCCCAATTCCGAAACAAAAGAACCTTGAGGTTCGGCTGCCCTGGGCTTGTCCTGTATTTTCCATAAGGGAAGGGACACAATAAGCAGCAAACTGACCGCAAATTGTATTACGCTTAAGGCAAGATAAGCCCCCCGCCAGTTACCGGCCTGACTCAAATTCAGGCTGATGATGAAGGGCCCGATAAAAGCCCCCACTCCCCAAAAGCAGTGGAGCCAGCTCATGTGGCGCGGTGCATAGTGAAGGGCGATATAGTTGTTCAGCGCAGAATCTATGGCACCTGCGCCGAATCCCAGGGGCAGGGCCATGAGAGTAAACCACCAGACCGAGTGGCTGAATGAAGAACCCAGCAATGCCGCCGCAGTGAGCAATACGCTTAGGGCAGTAACCTTGCCCGTGCCAAAACGGCCGGTGACCCAGGAACAGCCCAGGCTTGAGATTATCGTACAGACCGATATGGTGATGAAAATAATGCCGGCAGTTTCAAGCGGCGCGCCCAGTTCAAGGCGTATCACAGGCCAGGCGGTTCCCAAAAGGGAATCGGGCAGTCCAAGGCTGATAAAGGTGATGTAGATGAGGATTAAAAAGAATGTGGCCATTTTGAATTATTTCCTCAAATAACTTCGGAGTTTATCCAGAACTTCGTTAATATCCAGAGGTTTTCCCACATGATCATTCATGCCCGAAGCGAGGCACCTTTCCACATCTTCCCTGAACACATTCGCAGTCATCGCGATTATTGGAACAGGGGTTAACTTTTTCTGTGGAGTTTGCGAAGCAAACTCCAAGCCTTCGAAGCGTTCAGCTTCGAAGGCACGTATTTTGCTTGTAGCTTCATAGCCGTCCATTTCGGGCATCTGGACATCCATAAAGATAAGCTGGTATTTGTCCGGATCAGAGCGAAACATTTCAAGGGCTTTGCTGCCATTTTCGGCGCAGTCGATTTTCAGGCCTGTTGGTTCAAGCAGGGTGATGACTATCTCGCGGTTGATTTCAACATCTTCCGCCAGGAGCATATGGTAGTCTTCGAAATGATCTTCGGCAGATAGATCCTGGTCGGCCCGTTCCGCTGCGATGATGCTTTCTTTACCGAGGCACTCAACGATGCAGTCCATGATGTTGGACTGGAAAAGGGGTTTGGGGAGGAATTTATTGACCCCTACATCTTTGGCTTCTTTTTCGATGGAGTTCCAGTCGGCGGCGGAGATCATTATTACAACCGACTTGGGCGGCACCGAAGCCCCCGCCGATTCATGCTCCCGTATCCAGCGGGAAAGGGCCACGCCGTCCATGCCGGGCATTTTCCAGTCCACAAAGTAAATGTCATAGAAGCCGTTTTTTTCAATGAGGCTGCAGGCTTCTTCGCCGCCTGGGGCAGTATCGCAGGCAATGTGGTGATGGGACACAAGGTCTTTGAAGTATTCGCAGATATCCGGCGTATCGTCCACCACGAGGATACGCAGGTTGTGGAAGTTTACCCCTTCCGCAAGGAGGCTGTGGAGTTCGTCGGTGCCTTTTTCAGTTTCAATTATAAAGGAAAAGGTTGAGCCTTTGCCTTCTTCCGAATCTATCCAGATACGACCGCCCATCATTTCCACGATACGCTTGGAAATGGCGAGGCCAAGGCCGGTGCCGCCGAATTTGCGGGAGGTGGAGCCGTCAGCCTGCTGGAAGGAACTGAAAAGCTTTTTCTGCTGTTCCTCGCTGATGCCTATGCCGGTGTCGGTTACGGAAATCCGAACCGTAAAGATTTTTCCTTCCTGCTTTTCGAGGCAGGCATTCAAAATAACGGAACCCCGCTCGGGGGTAAATTTGACCGCATTGGAAAGGAGATTTGCAATAACCTGGGCAAGGCGCTGATCATCGCTTATCAGGGTTTTTGGAATTTTGTCATCGATATGAACAGCAAATTCCTGATGCTTTTCGTCTACCTTGAAGTTTATTACATTCACTACTTTTTGGAGCATCTTTTCAAAATTGAAACTGTCGAATGAGAGTTCAAGTTTGTTGGCTTCGATTTTGGACATATCGAGTATATCGTTGATGACGCCCAAAAGGTGGTTCGAAGCGTCTTCAATTTTTTTGAGGCAGTAATTCTTTTTATCCAGCTCCTGGGATTTCTTTGCAATGGCCGTCATGCCGATAATGGCGTTCATGGGGGTCCGCATTTCGTGGCTCATGTTGGCAAGGAATGCGCCCTTGGCTGCGCTGGCCCTCTCGGCCTCGTCCCTTGCGATTACGGCTTCTTCCCTGGCCCGTTCAATTTCGGTAATGTCGTGAAAGAGCATCATGGCCCCTTCGTTCTCGCCCTCGCTGTTCACCATGGGGTTAATCTGAATTATGTATTTGAGGGGAGTACCGTCTTCCGCGATGCGGGTATCCTCGAATTTAATAGGAGTATTACTGTTAACTACTTCTTTGAGTTTTAGATAGATGGCTTCGACCCATTGGGAGTCTACAATGAGATTGAACACTTCCTGAAAGGTATGGCCGTAGATGAGATCGGTATTTATGGTTTGAAAATTTTTCAGAAAAAATTCAGTGCAATATATGAGGCGGTTTGTCTTATCCAAAAGGAGTATGGAATCGGGACAATTTTCGAGAAGCAGCTTCATGTACTTTTCGCGGTCACGCTGCTCGGAAGTACGGGTAGTCTGCTGATTCGCTTTTGCCGTGGCGACCTGGCGTTCAAGTTCCAGTGTTCCACGGAGCTGCTGTATTTCCCGTTTGTTTTTGCGATCCTGTTTTTGGAGAGCCTCTATTTGCTGTATAAGATCATCTTCCTGCATAAATCTGCCTTATAGAACACAGAGTGAAAAGGTGAAATTGTGAAAATGGTTATATAGCTTCCCGTCTTCTCCCCGTACGGGGCAGATTTCGCCGCTTGCATAGGCCAAAAAATAAGGAATATCGCCAATGGTACTGATGGCAAGTTCCATCTCCTTTGAGCTTACAGGCGACAGCATAAGATAACGGGTTATGCAGGGGGACATGAAAATCCCTGACCTTTTGCCGGTTTTGAGGGCTTTGTCCAGGGAAGCCCTGGCGGTTTCGATTATGCCCTCGGGATCGATTTCGCCGCCTGAGAAGGAAGTTCCCTCAGGAACCTCGCCCCCCATCAGGATGCTGCCGTCTTCGAAAACACGAAACACCCCTAAAGCAACGGGACCGGATCCGTCCGGAAACCTCATTATAAGGGGAAACGAAGTGGGATCGATTCCAACTTTGGTAATATAGCCAATACTGTTGAGGTATTGGGCGAAGGGAACGCCGTTGGCTTCCTGGACAATGCAGCCCGAGGACTTTGTGACGAGAGCCTTGCGGGTAGAGATGTTCCGGTCGGGAATTGAAGTGACAATGAATTCGGGTTCGATATCGCCATGTAAAAGCAGCATAGCTACCGAAGTTGCTCCGGACTTTTTCTTGCCTATGGTTTTGCAGTGCTCTGAGTCCAATACAGCGTCCGAAGCGATGGTTCCCCAAATGGGAATACCCTTGCTGGCGCGATCCATGACTTTGAGTATATCGGGAGCAATTAATTCGCCCATAAGGGGGAATATAGTGATGATGAAGCTGGGATCAGAAGGGAGGCCGGCGCGGGCTTCCGCGTAGGCTTCCTCAAGGGGTTTTTCATATTCTGCCCTGGAGAGGGGGACGGTATAGGCGGTTTCGAACAAAATATCATCGCTGGTAAGGACGGTAAGGTTAAGGCGGTACATACCGTAATCGCCTTTGGAGGCGCTTGCGGTGGTAGTCAGGCCAATAACTTCGAAGGGGAGGCTTTCAGAGATTTTTTGCACCACGCCGGTATCAATAAACTCATAGTAACATACGATAATACCTACAGAATTTTTACTCAAAGTCTTGAGATCTATCTGCTCAAGTATCTCTTTAAGCGCGTCTTCCGGCTCGTCAAGTTCTGTCGTGAACGCATTGCGTACCTGTACCATGGAATCCTCCATTAGGTTAATTTGTATTTCTAAAATATCATTATTTTCCAATTTAGTATACAATTTTTTGACGTTTTTTTAATAGTCGCATATAAACGCCCTGGCGAAACATCTTGCCACCCCGCCCTTGTTCAGGTATCCTGAAATCATCATGAACAATAACCCTGTTGCCGCTTACCTTGCCGCCACCCCTAAAGAAAAGGTGGATGTCGGTTTTTTGGCTTATCTTTGCAACCTTCAGAAAACCGCCCTTGTGGCCCCTGAAATCGCCGCTTCCATCGTAAAAGAGCTCGAAAACCAGCGGAAACGGGTAAAACTCATCGCCAGCGAGAATTATTGCTCCCTTTCGGTGCAGCTCGCCATGGGCAACCTCCTCACGGACAAGTACGCCGAAGGCATGCCCCATCACCGTTTTTACGCGGGCAACGAAAACGTGGACGATATCGAGTCCCTGGCCGCCGAAGAAGCCCGTACGCTTTTCGGCGCCGAATACGCCAACGTCCAGCCCCACTGCGGGGCAGACGCCAACATGCTGGCATACTGGGCCATTCTGACCACAAAGGTCGAAAACCCCGCACTTGCCAAATGGGGCGAAACCAACCTCTATAAATTGAGCGACAATCAATGGAAGGAACTCAAGGCCGAACTCGGGAATCAGCGTCTTTTGGGTCTCGACTACTATTCCGGCGGCCACCTTACCCACGGCTACCGCTATAACATCTCCTCCCGGCTTTTCGATGTGTATGGTTATACGGTTTCAAAAGAAACCGGCCTTTTGGATTATGACGATATTGAAAAACAGGCCAAAGCGGTAAAGCCCCTCATCCTTTTGGCAGGCTATTCCGCCTATCCCCGGAAGATCGATTTTAAGCGCATGAGGCAGATTGCCGATTCGGTGGGCGCTGTTTTTATGGTGGATATGGCCCATTTTGCGGGCCTTGTGGCGGGCAAAGCCTTTACCGGCGATTACGACCCCGTCCCCCACGCCCATGTGGTAACCACCACCACTCACAAGACCCTCCGGGGCCCCAGGGCCGGCCTTATCCTCTCCACCAACGAATTCGCCGAAGCCCTCGACAAAGGCTGTCCCCTTACCATGGGCGGCCCCCTGCCCCATGTCATTGCCGCCAAGGCCGTGGCGTTCAGGGAAGCCTCCAGACCTGAGTTCCGCGATTATGCCAAAAAGATAGTTGAAAATACCCAGGCTCTCGCAGCCGCCTGTGCCGGGGGAGGCCTTGAAGTCCTCACCGGCGGCACCGACAACCACCTCTTTCTGGTGAATGTCCGGAGCGCGGGCATTTCGGGCCGTCAGGCAGAGAGCGCTCTCCACGAGTGCAATATTACCGTTAACCGCAACAGCCTCCCCTTTGATCCCAACGGCCCCTGGTATACCTCGGGCCTCCGCATCGGCACCGCGGCAGTGAGCACCCTCGGCATGGGCAAGGCCGACATGGACGAGCTGGGCGCCATTATCGCCCTGGTGCTGAAGCACACAAGCCCCGCGCCTGACGGCAAAGATCCTTCCAAATTGAGCAAGGCCAAATATATTATAGAAGAAAAGGCCAAGGCCGAAGCTGTTGACCGGGTAAAGAAACTCCTCGACCGCTTCCCGGTCTACCCCGAACTGGATCTCAAGTTTTTAAAGGAATCTTTTGTCTCATAGCCCAATGAAATGACCAAACGCATTGCAGACGAACTGCCCGGAAGCAGCACAATAATAGGGAAAGGGGGAGTAGTCCTCTGATCTTTTCCTTTTCCTGAATTTTCGATACTCATCTTATTTGATGAATTTGCTGAATTAAATTCATCTTATTTGATGAATTCAAAAATTACTGTTTTTTTGCGGTTTTTGTTCTCGAAACTCCCTTCACAAACCCCCGGATTACAAAGACAAGCGAGATGGCCTGCTGAAAAATAAGGATAGTCTTGCCCTGGAGGTACATGAGGGTTCCCATGCTGCAAAGCATCAGGGCAAAGAAGAGCCAGCCAGAGGGCTTTTTCTTTGCCAGGAGGTATGTCCCCAGGAGAAAACCGGCGGTAACCCCAAGCTCAAGGATCTGGGAGAAGGCGGTGATTCCGCCGAAGAAAAAAACGCTGTACCCAAGACCCAGGACTATCATAATCCATGTAAAGATTTTCACCCCCCAGTCCGCAAGGGCCGGCGCTTTATCAAGGCCCTTCCATGCAAGCGCAAGCCCCAGGACGAGGGCAGGGGCGCCTCCTGCCTCGTTGGCTGCGGCGATCCAGTTGTGCTTGCCTGCGAGAAGCATGACCCAGGCGGGGAGGCCGATTATGTAAGCCAGCCACCCTGCAACGCGCCAGGGGCGATCTTTTTCCAGGCCCTCGGCATGGGACAATAATATTTTTGCCAGGAGATATCCGCCGCCTCCCCAGATTTGCAGGAATAGATCCATTTAATTTCCTTTTGTCCCCATCACCCGTTCGCGGTATGCCGAGCCCATGCGTTTCAGGGTTTCCATTGCTGTCTCTTTTGGCAGAGCCTGCTTGTTAAAATCTATGGTAAATTGATTCATTGAAAAATGGCGGAAGAAAAAAATCTCTTCCCGCCGTTTGGGAAGTTTGGCATAATGATCAATTAAATCTTCGGTATAAGTTTCAAACACCCCGCCCTTTTTCATTTCAGAATACCCGATAATCCACACAGGGATTGGCGCCAGGGCCCGGTGAAATTCCAAAAGCAATTCGGCCATTATTTTTTGCGATTCATTAATTGCCTCTGATAATTTAGCGCCACCAAGGCTGCATAATTCCGCAAGCTCCGCAGTCCTGGGAGTATGCACGGGCGTCTTGTTGAGGATAATTGCATTTTTGCGGAAATCAATTTCCAGTTCAGGATGATTGCGGAAAAACCCTTCGGCTATTTTCCCCGAAGGCCCTACAAGGTAGCGGCGATTTTCCGCGGCCTGTTCCCTGCGCCCCGGATTATCAGCCACCAATATCAGTTTGATAGTATCCGTCTGGGTGATATCGTCGAGAGCCCCATTGTAAACCACAGCTGTCTCGATTTTATAAGCGGGCCCGCTGCGGCTGTCGATCAGTTTTTGCTCCAGCATCCCCAATTTTGGCAGATCCTGGAGCATTTTTTGCACCATAAACCGGTATTTTTCGCGGATTTTGACGAATTCCTGCCAAGCCTTTTTTTTCATGCCCCTTCCTTCAAACCTGAACCTTGCCCGGCACAGGGGTTAGGAAAACAGGCTGCCCCGAGGCGGCTTCGGAGCCCTGCGATCAGCGCCGGGGGATCAGGGCTTTCCATAAGCGAAGACATGATGCAAACACCTTCCGTCCCGCATTTTTCTACCCCGGCAATAGTATATTCCGAAATACCCCCGATGGCATATACCGGGATTTTCACCGCCCTGCAAACCGAACCAATAAATTCCAAACCCCGAGGCTCAAGCCCTTTTTTGCAATCAGTGACAAACACATGGCCCGCAATGAGCCATGCTGCCCCGGACCGTTCCGCTTCAGCGGCTTCTTCCGCCGAATGAACAGAAACGCCAAAAGCAATTCCGCGATCCCTCAAGCGGGCAAGATCCGCAGAAATGAAAGCCCCGGTTTTAAATACCGCCCAGGGAAGCTGAATGGATTTAGCGTTAAGATCGATGGCTGCTTCAACCTGGGTATGGAGAATTAATTCTACGTTCCCGGGTCTGCAAATGTCCAACACCTTACGCGCCAGATCTTCATATCTACCTAAAGAAAGATCCTTCTCCCGTAAAACAAAGGCATCAATGCCGCTGACGGCAATTTTCTTCACCTGGGCTAAAAATCCATTTTCGCCGCCGCAAAGAAGCCGATTAGTAACCCCGACGATCCTCACTGCGTATCCTCTCTTTAAATATAAATATAATCGCTCATCACCGGCTGAAGTCCCTTGGCAAGAAGCATACGGTAAATCTCCTCCACCGTCCGGGTGTCGCTGATCTCGAACTGTTCGTCACCCGCAGCCTTGCCCGAGTGCCCGCCGATGCCTACATCGACCCCGGCTGAAATTTTTGTGGCTGCAATTTCAACTGCGCTGTCCCTGAAGCGGGCATTCTCGCGGGTAGAAATAGTTATCCCGGCATGGGGCATGAAGATGCGGTAGGCGCACATCACCTGGAGGAGTTCAGCCTCGCCCACGTCTTTGGGATTAAGGGTAGCGTCAGTGCTGATGGGCCTTAAGCGGGGGCAGGAAAATGAAATTTCGGCATGGGGGTATTTGCGCTGAATAAGGGATGCATGAATGCCTGCGGCAAAAGCATCCCTGCGGAAACCGCCCAGGCCGAGGAGGCTCGCAAAGGCTGCGCCCCGCATGCCGCCTTTAAGGGCACGCTCCTGGGCATTGAAGCGGTAGGGAAAAATGCGCTTGCGGCCCGAGGGATGGAGCTGGCCGTAAAGTTCCGTGTCATAAGTTTCCTGAAAGACTGTTACAAAGTCGGCGCCCTTATTGCGAAGCATGGCATACGCATCGCTGTTCATAGGATAGACTTCGAGGCCCACCATGCGGAAATAGTTTCGTGCCAGGGCGCAAGCCTCGCCTATGTATTCAGGGTTTGACATTGAGGGGCTTTCGCCGGTGAGGAGGAGTATTTCTTCCAGGCCTGTGGCGGCTATGGCCTTCATCTCCTCTTCAATTTCTTCAAGGCTTAAGCGGGCGCGCTTGATTTTATTATGGCAATTGAATCCGCAATACACGCAGGCATTCTCGCAATAATTGGCAATGTAGAGGGGGGTGAAAATATACACCGAATTGCCAAAGCGCTTGCGCGTTTCCCTTTGGGCAATACGGGCCATGTCTTCAAGATAGGGGGAAGCAGCGGGCGAAAGCAAAGCGCCGAAGCCTTCAATGGTGCAGATGCCGGAAGCCTCCATGGCTTCGAGGGTTCGCAGCACTTCCCTTTCTGTATACCCTGATGCATTGTATGCGGCGGCGGCTTCCAGCACTTTGTTCATTATGGAAGGATCGGTCTGCTCCATATCATCAAGGTAGACCATGGGGTCCGGCTTATTCATGCATGCCCCCGTTTTTGTCCTCGTGCAGAAACCCGGTGAGAGGGGACGAGGCTGATCCGGTCTTCTCCAAAACCCTGCCCAAGCCCGCAAGGTACGCCTTGCGGCCTGCCTCTATGGCGTTCTTAAAAGCTTCCGCCATTGCCGGGATGTCGCCCGCAGTCGCTATGGCGGTGTTTGCCATCACCGCTGCCGCGCCCATCTCCATGACTTCGCAGGCCTGGGAGGGCTTGCCTATGCCCGCGTCTATGATCACAGGCAGATCCATCTCGTCTAATAGTATCCTGATAAAATCCCTGGCGCAGAGGCCACGATTGGAACCAATTGGAGATGCAAGAGGCATGATGCAGGCGGCTCCGGCGTTTGCCAGATCACGGGCTGCGTTAAGATCCGGGAACATATAAGGCATGACGATAAAACCTTCTTTGGCGAGGATTTCTGTGGCTTTGATCGTTTCGCTGTTATCGGGAAGCAGGTACTTTGAATCCCTGATGACTTCTATCTTGACGAAGTTTCCCGAACAAAGTTCACGGGCGAAACGCGCTATCTTCACCGCCTCTTCCGCCGTCCTCGCCCCCGAGGTATTGGGAAGCAGGGTAACGCCTGGGGGTATATAGTCCAGGATATTCTCCCTGCCCCCGGTATTTGCCCGCCTCAGGGCCACGGTTATCATCTGGGCCCCGGCGTTTTCCACCGCCGCCTTTATCAGGGCGAGGGAATACTTCCCGGACCCCAAAATGAACCGGGAGGTAAAGGCATGCCCCCCAATCACCAGGGGATCGGCGGCCCCGCCCCCCATGAAATGTACTATTTCCACCCTGTCGCCATCCTTCAATATAATAGAGGGATAATCCTCTTTGCGCACTACCTCGTCATTTATGCCTATGGCGATATGCCTTTTGTCATAGCCTTGTTTCTGCAATAAATCTTCGAGATTGGAACCTGCCGCCTCAAGGGGGGTCCCATTCACCATCACCATGCTTTCCTCCAGGTTGTATTATATATAAAATATTGGTAATATTGTAAGCGAAGAAGGTAGAACCATGCTAAGCGCAACAGCAATCAGCTACGAATTGGACGATTCGGAAGCGGCCGCTCGTGAATTGGCGGCCTCTATCAAAGAAAAACTCTCCCTTAAAAAAAATTCCCTGGGCATATTGTTTTGCGACGCTGATTGCGACGGAGCTGCCCTGAGCGCCGAGCTTGAGAAACTGCTGGGGATCACTGTCGGCGGCATGACTACCCTGGCCGAACTTGAGAACTCGGGCTGCCTTGACGGGGCTTTGGTCCTCATTGTCCTGACTGCCGACGACTGTTTCTTTTCGCCTGCTGTCTCAACTTCGCTTATAGGCAACAATTATGAGGAGAAGATGGTAGCCGCCTATGAGGCTTCTGCCCATGGGGTAAGCGGTTTTGGGGAAAAACCCGCGTTTATCTTCGCTTTTTGCCCCTCGGGGATGTCCTTTTCGGGGGATAAATACCCTGATGTGCTTTCCAAGGCTGCCCCCAATGTCCCGATCATAGGGGGTGTAAGCTCCGACGACTATGATTACAAAAGGGCCAGGGTTTTCCTTTCGGGGAAGGCCTATTTGGACAGCCTGGTGCTGATAAGCGTTTGGGGCAGGGCAAAGCCTATCTTCTCCCTTCGCCATGTGACCTCCCGCTTTGCCGAGCGTATTCGGCGGGTGGTCAGGGCCGAGGGCAACAAGGTTTTTACCGTCGGGGACGAGACCTTTGTAAAGTACCTTGAAGGCTTTGGGCTTAAAACCAATGTTCCCGATATACTCCTGGCCTTCAATTCCTATCCCATGATGCTGACCAGGGAGGGGGGCGATGAGATTCCCCTGATGCGCCATATTTCGGCTCTCGATCCAAAAGATGGTTCGGGCACTTTCCTTGGCGATGTGCCTGCGGGCTCGCTTGCGAATATATGCCTGGTAAGCAAAAAAGATGTTATGGCTGCGTGCCGTGAATCCATGGAAGCCCTTCTTGAAGAAACCCAAAAGCAGGGCGATTATCAATACTCGACTATTTTTTGCATTTCCTGCTGCGGCAGGGCTATGATACTTGGCTCTGATTCTGATGCCGAAGGGCAGATACTTTCAGAGCTTTTGCCCAAAAACCTTAACCTTGCAGGGGCTTACTGCCTGGGCGAAATATGCCCTGCCAGGTATAAAGACGGGGAAGCGGCAAACCGCTTCCACAATTGTTCCATAACTTTTTGTGCCATATAAGGATACGGCGGTGAAACAAAATGCCTGAAAGCACAGAAAAAGAATTAAGCCAGCTTCAAAGGCAGCTTAAGAAACTTGAACGCGATTATCGTGCCCTTTCCATCATGCACGAGCAGACCGAGAGGCTCAGGGATGTCAATGAGGCAGCCAAGGAGCTTTCAAATTTCTACAATCAGCTTCTTCTCAA
This sequence comes from Leadbettera azotonutricia ZAS-9, assembly GCF_000214355.1. GTDB lineage: Bacteria > Spirochaetota > Spirochaetia > Treponematales > Breznakiellaceae > Leadbettera > Leadbettera azotonutricia. Next base: position 336,912 of record NC_015577.1, read on the forward strand.
GAACACCTCCGGTATTACCTACATGGTAGACCGTGATATGCACTTTATATTGGGGAGCGAGAAAACAGTAGCACTTTTAGGTTACGGTGAAATGCGCGAGATGGCGGACATTCCTTTTGAGGTTCTTTTTGCCAATACTATGGAAGAAGGCTGGGTTGCGGAAACTGAAAAGCGCTGCCGGGAAGTTATGGAATCGGGCAATACCATCGAATACGAAGAAAAGGTGCGCCTAAAGGGCATTGGGGAAGCGGTCTATCAAACTGCCATTACACCTGCTGCGGAAAAAGACGGAGGATGCAGGGGCGCAGTGGTAGTGATGAACGATGTTACCGAGCTTTTCAAAGCCCGCGAAGCCGCCCTCAAGGCAAGCCAGGCAAAAGGCGCTTTTTTGGCGAACATGAGTCACGAGATGCGTACCCCCATGAATGCCATTATCGGCATGACTACCATTGCAAAAACCTCGGAAGGGCTGGAGCGCAAGGATTACTGCCTCCAAAAAATCGAAGAAGCGTCCACCCATCTTTTGGGGGTCATCAACGACATACTGGATATGTCAAAAATAGAAGCCAACAAGCTTGAACTTTCCTTTGTGAACTTCAATTTTGAACGCATGCTCCAAAAGACCGTGAATGTCATCAACTTCAAGGTGGAAGAGCGGAAGCAGGTTTTTACCGTTCATATCGGGGAGCATATACCCCGTTTCCTCCTGGGGGATGATCAGCGCCTGTCCCAGGTTATTGCCAACCTTCTTTCAAATGCAGTCAAATTCACGCCGGAGGGCGGGAATATCAGGCTTAAGGCCATTCTGGATCATGAGGAAGAGGGTGTTTATGTTGTACGCATTGAAGTGAGCGATTCCGGCATTGGCATCAGCAAAGAGCAGCAGGCAAAGCTTTTTAGCTCTTTCGAGCAGGCTGAAACAGGCACTTCCCGTAAATTCGGCGGCACGGGCCTGGGGCTTGCCATCTCCAAGCGCATTGTTGAAATGATGGGAGGCAGCATCTGGATAGAATCGGAACTCGGTCAGGGTTCTACCTTCGCTTTTACCATCAAGGCCGAGAGGGGCCACGATGAATACCCCAGCCTCCTTGCTTCGGGTACAAGCTTAAAGAATATGAGTGTCCTGGCCATAGACGATATGGGCGAGATACGCGATTATTTTGAAACCATCATGGGCCGTTTCGGCATTAAGTGCGATATTGCGGAATCCGGCGAGGAAGCGATAAAGCTGATAGAAGATCACGGTGCTTACGATCTTTATTTTGTGGATTGGAAAATGCCCGGCATGGACGGCATAGAAACTTCCCGGAAAATAAAATCCCTTACCACAGACAAATCAGTGGTGATTATGATCTCGGCAGGCGAATGGGACTATATCCGGGATGATGCCAAAAAAGCGGGGGTGGATAAATTCCTTCCCAAGCCCCTCTTCCCCTCAAGCATTGCAGACATTATCCGGGAATGTCTGGGCTCTCAAAATATTGCGGAAGCGAATGAAGAAGCCCAGGAAGAAAAGATGGACCGCTTCGACGGCTTCTCCATGCTCCTTGCAGAAGATGTGGAAATTAACCGTGAAATAGTCCTTGCCCTCCTTGAGCCCACTCGCCTGATTATTGATTGTGCCGAGAACGGCAGCCAGGCTGTGGAGATGTTCAGGGCTGCCCCGGACAAGTACAATATGATCTTCATGGATGTGCAGATGCCCGAGATGGACGGCTATGAGGCTACCCGCACAATCCGCAGCCTTGATGTGCCCAGGTCAAAGGAAATCCCCATAGTGGCAATGACAGCCAATGTGTTCAGGGAAGACGTGGAGAAATGCCTTGCCTCGGGTATGAACGATCATGTAGGGAAACCCCTGGACCTGGCGGAAGTAGTGGATAAGCTGCGAAAATATATGCCCAGGAAGACTTTTAAGAATTAACGCTTTTACTGTTGATTAATCCTTGCCCAAGTGCAATTCTGCGCAAAAAACCGCCTGAATGCCCTTTGCCCCCGTCCTCCTGCCCTCAAAGGCAAAGGCTTTTTCCGGCGAGGCAGGGTAATTTTCCCTTACAATGCCGGGCGCATCGGGAAGCGCAGGGAGAGGGGCCGACCAAAGCTCAACGGTTTCGCCGGGCAGCACTTCGCTCACATAATTTATGTCAAGCCGTATCTCGTCGGCAGCGTCCAGCATATCGGGATCGGCCATATCCTGAATCCATTGAATATACCGGGCGTTGTTTACATGGCCGTAGAAATCAATATCCGAATACGCGGCCTTGCGTTCTCCGGTTTTTGCAAGGCCCTCTTTCGGCTTAAGGTTCAAAGTCCCAGCAGGAAAGGCATCCACCCCTTCGTTTAAGGGGAGTTTTTCCATTATATCCCTGGCGCGCAAGGGGCGGCGTTTTTCTATATCCAGAATGAGCCAGTTCGCCCTGCCCCGGGCAATGGCTTTGCCGGAATTGTCGCGTATGGCATAATCCCTTAGGGCAAAAAGCATGTCCCAGCCCCTGGGCCAGCTCTCAACCGTAACGATTTCGCCAAATTTGGGCCGTTTTTCCATAAATACCGAAATCCGCGAAAGTATCCAGCCCTGTCCGATTTTGGCAAAGGCGTCAAAGCCCACCCCGAGCCTGTCCGCGTGGGCAATTGCCGCTTCCTGGAAATAGCCAAAGGCTGCCCCGAGGGTAAGCCTGTTGGATCGATCCACATCGCCGAAACGTATGGGAGTTGTTTCTTTTATTATATCCAGCATGGTTTTATAAATGCTATCATTGACAGAAGCAAAAGGCAATCCTAAAATATCCTTATGAAACTCGCCGCTCAACTGTATAATTGCCGGGATTACACAAAAACCCCGGCAGAAATAGAGGCTACCCTGCGCCGTGTCAAGGCAATAGGTTTTGACACAATCCAGATTTCAGGTTTTGGCCCCTGCGACCCTGGCCTGCTGGCCGGCTGGATCAGGGAAATTGGCCTCGAAGTTTGCGTAACCCACACCCCCTGGGCGAGGCTTGCGGATGCGTTGGAACTCAGAAAAGTGATAGAAGAGCACAAGAAGCTTGGCTGCAAGCTCGTCGGCTTGGGCAGCCGCCCCCATGATGCCTACCCCAATAGCCATGAAGGCTGGAGCCGCTTTATCAAGAAAGCCAATGAAATCACCGGACAGATTAAAGGCGAGGGCCTTGGCTTCAGCTACCATAACCACGACTTTGAATTTGAAAAATGGGCAGGCGTCACCGCCATCGATCGCCTCATCGCCGAATGCCCCGAAATGCTCTTTACCCTGGATGTATTCTGGGTTCAGGCCGGCGGCGGCAATCCGCTCAACTATATAAAAAAGCTTGAGGGCCGCATCAGGGTAATACATTTTAAAGATTACCGCATGGCAAAAGGCGTCCGCCAATTCGCGGAGATAGGGCTAGGCGTCCTGGATTGGGATGAAATAATCCCCCTCTGCAAAGAAACCGGCATAGAAACCGCAGCCATCGAGCAGGATGCCGACTGGCTGGACGACCCCTTCGAGAGCCTTGCGGTCAGCCGGGAATTCCTGCTGAGTAAAGCGCAATGATGCGAAATTAACAGTAATACACTTAACTAAATGTATTACTGTTATACTTATTCTACCTTAAACTTTGACACTTCTGCTACCAGGGTATCGATATGCTCTTTGTTGGCGATGCTTATCTCAGCCACCCGGCTAACCGATTCGTTTATTAAATCCGCGCCGACTGCCATTTCGCCCATGCCGTTGCTTATTTCCTGGGTGAGCATTTCGAGATTCTTGCTTTCATTGATAACATCTTTGCTGCCGTCAAGCATTTCAATTGATCCGCTTTTTACACGCTGGGTAATATCGTTGAGCTTGCCCACCGCTTCGAGGATCTGCTGGCTGCCTATGCCCTGTTCCTCCATGGCGTTGCGTATATTGGACTCCTGATCCGACACTGTGCGCACCCCGGTATCTATGGCCTCGAATTTGTCCAGCACCGTATTGGTGGATTTGGTGATCTTGTCGATGGAGCTTTTTATCTTTTTAAGCACATCGGAAATTATCTTGGACTGTTCGCTGGAGTTCACAGCCAGCTTGCGTATCTCGTCGGCTACAACAGCAAAGCCCTTGCCCGATTCGCCCGCATGGGCAGCCTCGATGGCGGCGTTCATGGAGAGGAGGTTGGTTTGGCTTGCAATGTTTTGCATCACCGAGTTAATTTCGAGGAGGCCTTCGGACTCGCTGGCAATCTCTTTGATGTCTTCCGATACTTCCTGGAGGCCGTGGCGGCCCACCTCGGAAGCAGCAGTGAGTTCACTGACGTTTTCGGCATTCCGCACCAGGGTGTTGGTAACACTCTGTATGTTGGCCAGCATCTCTTCGATGGCGGAGGAGGATTGGGACACGCTGACGGCCTGCTGTTCAACATTGGTGTTGAGTTTTTCTATATTCAGCGTAACCCGTTCCATGGTTTCGCCTTCCTGGGTTACCGACTGGGCCTGATGCATCACCTGGCTCTTAATGCTCTGGATATTGGCGGTGATCTCGTTGGTGGCAGAAGCGGTTTGCTCCATATTGGCCGCAAGTTCATTGCCAATATTGAAAAGGCTTACGGTTTGGCTCTTGATGACCACCACCAGGTTCTTGATCTTGTCCAGGGTCAGGTTGAAGTAGCCTGCAAGTTCGCCGATTTCATCCTTGTGCAATACATGTATTCGCTTGGTCAGATCCCCCTCGCCGGAAGAAATTTCCTGCAGTATTTCATCGATAGTACTAAGGCGGCTGAAGATCATGCGAAGGAAGAAGAACATCATAACAAGGCCTGCCGCCATGAATGCAACACCCATGATGACCTGGCGCACTGTTTCCGCTTTGATATCGTTCATAAGCTGCTCTGCCGCGAAGTCGCAGCCCACTATGCCCACAATGTTTCCGGAGGAATTCAGAACAGGAGCATAGATTGAAATGAGCCAGCCCCAATCTTCCTGATCCGCAGGCCGGCCATAGGTAATAGTCTTGGTCGTCCAGCAGCGGGCAAAAGCCTCATCGTAACCGGAAGTATCATCTGTATCCCCAAGAGAAGAAAAACCGTCGCCGCCTATTACATCGCTTCCGTCTATGACAAACTGATAAATGCTGCCGCTTACCGGCGCCATAGAGTAAAGATAGACGGCGCTGGAATTCTCCTTCAGGTTGTAAAGACGGAGCTGGGTATCAATGAAAAAATCGCTTTCGTCATCCTTCGATTTGAGCAGGGCCTCAAAAGCGTTCCCGTCAATTAAGTCTGCGGCTTTCTTTGTCATATTAATGCCCTGTTGGTTGAATATGTTGGTAGCCATATTGATTGACGACTGGAGCGAGAAATAGGAAGAAATAACGCAGAGAGCTACGATAAAGATGGAAAAAAACAGGACAAAGCGGAATTTGAGGGATTGGGTCAGTTTCATAAATGATTCCTTTATTTATAGGTCACTAATTGGGTGGCAGGATTCCTGGCTGATGCGGAACCGACCGCATCAACCCCGGCCGGCAAACGTCCAATTCTTACCAGCACTACCGCATTATGCCCCTGGGGGAGGGATAAATCGTTCTTTAGGTTTTTGTTGAGCCCATCAATAGGGCCCGTATAAATGCGGGAGCCAAGCCCAAGGGCCTGGGCGGCCAGGTAAATGCTCTCCGCAGCCAGGGCGCAGTCCAGAATTTGAACCCCATTGGTCTTGCCGTCCCCCTGGGCCGAAATAACGATGAGCACATTGCCGTCCGTAAGGTTCGGGACTATTTTGTTGGCCAGATCCTGGTTCTGCACCACCGTAAAATGCCAGGGCTGCCGGTTCGCCGCGCTGGGGGCCCTCACCGCAGCCTGGACGATAAGGTCAAGCTCGGCCCTGCTAACTGCCCCAGGGGCAAAGCTCCTTGCAGCAAAATGGCTCACCATAGGCTTTAAAGCCGGGCTGTTTGCATCCTGCGCGGAAAGCAGGGACAGGACAAACAGGGAAAGGCAACATATGAGAAAAAGCGTCTTTTTCATAATGAAGACTCCTTCATATTATAGAAGAATAATATAGATATTATAGCTTTATTACAAGAGTTCTTAAAAAAAGCCTATTTTTAAGGGTTCTGTATCAGATTTTTCATGAAATAAAAACAAATCGATTATATAAAAGTCAGAAAAGATTCAGCATGCACCATTGGCATATACCGATCCAATCCAGTTTAAAAATGCCACCCCAGCCTTTCCCGCCGCTTCCTGGTAAAGATTATCTTGAAATTATTTAATGGATTTTATACATTTACATATTTTATAGGGGGCAATCATGTTTTCAGGTCTCGATACTAATTTAGGCAATCTTTCTTTTTTATCAAACGCTCAAAGCCGTTCCATTAGCCCGGAGAATTTCAAGGGCGAAAAAGGCAAGGGTGCCATCTGCGATCTTGATAAGGGCTCAGCTCAAAAGGCAGCCAGGGAACTTGGCAAAGGCTGGAAGGTCAATCCATTTATCGTGATGAAGCCTCACGAGGTTTTTGAAATCGCCAATATCGAAGGTCCCGGCGCAATCAAGCACATTTGGCTCACCCCCACCGGAAAGTGGCGGAACACCATTATCCGGTTTTATTGGGACGGCCAGGCCCAGCCTTCAGTTGAGTGCCCTGTCGGCGACTTTTTCTGCGCAGGCTGGCAATGCTATAATCAGATTTCCTCCATAGCAGTCTGCGTAAATCCCGGAAGCGCCTTTAACTGCTACTGGACCATGTCTTTTAAAAAAAGCTGCCGCATCACCCTGGAAAATCGTGATGATGAAAATGCCACTATGTATTACCAGATCGACTATACTCTTACCCAGGTTCCCGAAGACAGCGCCTATTTTCACGCACAGTGGAGGCGTTCAAATCCTCTGCCTTACAAAGAAGTTTACACTATATTGGATGGTGTTAAAGGCAAGGGTCATTTTGTAGGAACGTACCTTGCCTGGGGGGTAAACAACAATAACTGGTGGGGCGAAGGGGAAATCAAATTCTATATGGACGGCGACAGCGAATACCCCACCATCTGCGGGACCGGTACCGAAGACTATTTCTGCGGCTCCTACGATTTTGAAGATCCCTACACCAGGGATCGGTATATTTCTTTTACCACGCCTTACACGGGCTTCCACGAGATTAAGCATGATGAACTTTACAAATGCCAAAAACGTTTCGGCATGTACCGCTGGCACATCACTGATCCTGTGAGGTTTGAAAAAGATCTTAAGGTGACGATTCAGGCTTTGGGCTGGCGCGAAGGCGGCCGGTATCTTCCTTTACAGGATGATATCGCTTCAACGGCTTTCTGGTATCAAACCCTGCCGGCAGCCCCGTTCCCGAAGCTGCCGGATAAGGATTATCTCGAAGTTATATAAGATCGCGATACTGACGACATTTATGGGTGTTTGAAGGTTACTAATAGGGTCTTAATCTCAAAGCCCCTGAAATTGAGCGGAAGATCCCTGCCTGCAAAGCGCAGCTTCTTCGGGTTGTCTTCCAGCATATCCACTGCTACGGCGGAGGCTATGTCCCTGGAGAAGTGAAGCGCCGTGCGGGCCCTTCCGCCCAGGCTTTCGTAAAGCCTGATTACAACGGTCTTCTTCTTGTCAATCTCGGGCAGCTTAACGCTCTCGGCAATGACGCCCTTGCCGTCAACAGTGAAAAATGAATATTCAGCCCCTGACTTTACCGGCGTCCCGGCTTTGTCGGAAACCTCAACCACCGCAGGATCGTTAAGTTCGTAGCCTTTGCGCACTATATTGGCATCCCCGAAGGAACCCGCAAAGGGCACGAGGGAGTAGGTGAAACGCTGTTCGCCTATGTCGGCTTCGGTGTCGGGGGCGGTGGGCGAGCGGAGCAATGTAAGGCGCATGCTGCCGCCTGATACATCGTGGCCGTACTTGGAATCGTTAAGCAGGGCAAGGCCGCCGCCTTCTTCTTCCATGGAGATCCACTTGTGGGCGCAAATCTCAAACTTGGCCCTGTCGTGGGGGAGGTTCTTGTGGGTGTTCCTGAGGAGGTGGCCGTACTGGACTTCGCAGCGCACCTGGGTGGCGTCCATGGCGGTGTTAAAGCCCACTTTAAGGAGCCGTCTCTTTTCCTTCCAGTCAACTTTGGTGACAAAGTCGATGCGGCGTTCGCCTGAGTAGAAGATCGTGTCCTGGGTGAGGGCCGAAGCTTCGCCAATGGCATATTTTCTGCGGAGTATGAAGCAGACCGGGCCATCGCTCACTTTCTCTGTTGAGAGGAGCCTTGTCTCTTCTTCAAGGTATTTGGTCCAGTCCGAATCGATGTCCCAGGCTTCCCACAGTATGGGCACATCCTGAGCGCTTACAAAGCCGTTGAAGTTTCCGCCCTGGGCTACGAGTTCACGTTTAGCTTTAATATCGAAGAGGCTTACGATTCTTCCCGCCTTGTCAAACTTGACGCGATAGAAGGGAGTCCTCAACGTTTTCTCCTGGTAATTAAAGGGGGAATCAAGTTTGAGGCCTTCTACCGCCGAAGCTTCTTTGGCAGCAAGGGCAGTAAAGTGAGCCCAGCCCAGGCTGGGCAATTTGGGGTTAAAGATCGCTGCTTCCTTGCCGTCAAGATCCTTATAGCGCTGGAGGGGATAAATACCCGTAGAAGGTTTCACCGCACCGCGCTTATTGGGAGAAGCAGCCACACCGCCCGAAGCCTTGAGGGCTGCGGCTTTTCCGAGAGCAGTTGCATCGAGCGTTACCGGATCAGCGCGTTCCCACGAAAGATCGTTGAATACTGCTGCGCCGCCGCCAAGTTTGGAGAGGATCTTCTTCCGTGCAGAAACCGCGAGGACTGCAAGTTCTTCTTCCATCTTTTTATAGGCCGCTTCGGCTTCGGCATATACACGGCCGATTGACGAACCGGGAATGATATCGTGGAACTGGTTGGTGAGAAGCACCTTCCAGTTTTTAAGCAACTCATTTTTGGGATACGGCGCAAGGCCTTCCTGGGAAACAATGGAATAAAGCCATTCAATGTTTCGCAGCGCAAATTCCAGTTTGCGGTTATAGCGCTTTGTCCTGGCCTGGGTAGTGTAAGTTCCCCGGTGGAGTTCCAGGTAGAGTTCGCCCCGCCACTCGGGCCATTCTTTTTCTTTGCCGAATATGGCGTCCAGAGCGTTACTAACTTTGCCCCAGGACGATTTTGGTGCGCCTTCGAGGTTGCTTAAGCGGCGGGCCATTTCGAGATCGCCCCGGGCAGTGCCGCCGCCGCCATCGCCTTCGCCTACGGAGTTAATGGCGCCCGACTGGATTTCCTTGTGCTGAATCTCTCCCCAAATTTCGGTAAGGGCTTTGGGACTAACCCTGCCGTTATAGCCCATTGCGCGTGAAGAGATATAATGGGTTTTTACCGCGCTGCCGTCTATGCCCCTCCAAATAAAGGTATCGTAGGGGAAGCGGGTAGTATCATTCCAGCCAATTTTGCTGGTAACAAAATATTTTATCCTGCAGCCTGCCAGAATCTGGGGCAGGGCCGCTGCATAACCGAACACATCGGGCAGCCAGAGTGTATCGCTTTCGTAGTTGAGCATTTCCTTATTGGCTGCCTTGCCTACGAGGAATTGGCGTATCAGGGATTCGCCGCCAGTGACATTGCAGTCCGCTTCGACCCACATGCCGCCGTTGGGCTCCCAGTTGCCTTTTTTGAAAGCGGCTTTAACCGCATTGAAAACATCGGGGTAATTGTTCTTTACTCCCTCAAGCTGGGCGGGCTGGGTCTGGATGAACACAAACTCGGGGTATTCCTCGGCAAAGCGGGCCATGTTCATATAGGTGCGGGCAGCCTTCCTCTCGGTTTCGCCAATGTGCCAAAGCCATGCGTGGTCAATGTGGGCATGGCCGATGAGGTGAATCTCGGGCGCGGTGGAACCATTTTTCGCTTTAAGGAGGGGTGCAATCAGCTTCCTGGCGTTGGCGGCCTCGCTGTCCAGTTCCTTTCCTGTGGAAGAATAATGGATGGTCATAAGGGCATCATAAAGGCCGCGCAGCACCCGCGCCTTGCGCAGCGAATTGTTGTCCAAACCCTGGGCTAGTTCCAGAAGGCATTTAACATCGTAGTAGAGGCCGTAAATAGGTTCGACCCTTTCCACGAGGGCGCCGCCCACAAAGGTGTTGGGGTAATCATCAATAGAGCGGCCCAGAGTGAGTATCACCTGCTGCCCCTGGAAGGGATGGCAACCTGGGTAGTAATGGCCTGAGTATGATTCAATGTGCAGGGTATGGTTCTTGCCATCGGCGCTCACCTTGATTTTTTTATGCACAGGATTAAAAGCGCCTACTGGCTTCCCGTCAATAAAGACCAGGGAGTCCGCATTGGGCACTACCCTGAGGTAGAGGGGGTAGGCATTTTTCGCCGGTGTTTTAAAGGTCGCGCGGAACCATGACAAGTGCCAGGGCTTGCCGTAAGGATAGGGGCTGGGAATTTTTTTCCAGCTTTCCTTGTCAGGGGGCGCCCTGAAGGACTTATCAGTTTCGAAAGTTTCAAAACTGAGGGGGGCAAGCTCGCGGTACCTGTTCTGTTTCAGGAAATGCAGGTACTGGGTGATCCGTTGTTCAACTTTGGGAATTAGCATAATAACCTCTATTTTAGCAGCGTTAGCTGCTGTTTTAATCGAATCGAAACTTTAACCTTTAACCGCCCCTATGGTAATGCCCTCCACAAAGAATTTCTGGAAGCAGAGGAATATCACAACCACGGGCAGGGCAACCATGGAAGAAGCCGCCATAAGCAGCTGATACTCCAAACCATGCTCTGAACGGAAAAGCTGGAGGCCTATGGAAATAGGATAAATATCTTCCTGATGCAGATAGATAAGGGGAGTGAGGAAGTCGTTCCATGAAGCTACCGCAGTGAAGATGGCGACTACCGCAATTACCGGCCGCATGATGGGCAGAATGAGCCTGACAAAGATCTGGAACTCGTTAGCCCCGTCTATGATGCCGGCATCGGAAATTTCTTTAGGGATTCCCATAAGGTACTGGCGCATCATGAATATCTGGGTAGCGGACCCTACATAGTAAGGCAGGGTCAAAGGCACATAGGTATTTATCAAATGGACTTTTGCAAAGATATCGAAAAGGGCGATCATGGTAACCGGGAAGGGAATAAACATGGTCGCAATTACCAAATAGAAAAGCACATCCCGCCCCTTCCAGTTTATACGGCTCAAGCCATAGGAAACCAGGGAATTTGAAACCATTGCCCCGATAACCGCAAAGGTTGCGATGACGAGGGTGTTAAACATGTAGCGGAAGAAAGGTATGTAGTTAATAGCCTGTACATAATTTTCAAAATGAAATTCTTTCGGGAAAAGAGTCGGAGGAATTGACAGTAATTCGCTTGGCGCTTTAACGGCGCTAATCAGCATCCAGTAAAAGGGAAGGATGAAGATTATGCACATAAACACCAATACTATACGGGGAAAGATCCGGGTAAAGAAATAGCGTACAGCATAAGCCATGGAGGAATATCTTTTTCTGCTCAATGTATTGGACATGATTTTTTCTCCTATTCCGACTCGTAATGAACCCAGCTGCGTCCCCACTTAAACACCCCTACTGCAAGGAGCACACTGCCGAGGAACAGGAACAAAGCCAATGCGGCAGCATAGCCCATACGGGAATACTGGAAGGCTGTTTTATAGATGTAGACAACATAGAACATCAGCGAGTTGGAAGGCCCAACAAGGCCATAGCCGCCTGACGCCATGAGGTAGGCTTGGGTAAAAGCCTGAAGACCGGCGCTCAAACCCCAAATGATATTGTAAAGAATAATCGGGGTAATCATGGGAATAGTAATCGTGAAGAAACGCCTGAAAACCCCGGCGCCGTCAATTTCCGCAGATTCATAGAGATCCCTAGGAATGGAACGGAGGGAGGCCAGGAATATTAAGGCAGCGTTCCCTGCCCCGTACTGGGCAAGGATGACTACCGATGGTTTCGTAAAGTGGCGATCCCCAATCCAGTCGATCTGGGGAAGATGGAGGGCTAAAAAGATGCGGCTCAATAATCCGTATGCAGGATTGGTGAAGAGGAGCCATACATACACCAATGCAAAAGCAGGCAATATGGAAGGGAGATAAAGTATAGCCCGGTAGACCGAGACTTCCTTGACCTTTTGGTTCATTGCCAGGGCAAGGCCAATTGCCACTACGATCCCCACAGGGACTGCAAAGGCAGTATAATAGAGGGTATTATACGCTGATTGGCGAACCATGGGATCGCTGACCAGCTCTTTAAAATTCGCCATGCCAATTGATACGGCTTTGCCGAAACCGGAATAGTCGGTGGTGCTCAAATAGAATGAATAAAAAATGGGATATATTTGCAGTGCGAGAAATCCGAAAATCCAGGGAGCGCAAAACAACAGCCCATTCCGCAAATTGCGTTTTTCCAGCCGGGACATAATACCTTCCTTATAAGAACAACATACCTCGAAGCGGTTTGCCTCGGGGTTGCTGATTCAAAAAAACAGGACGGCCTCCCGAAGGAAACCGTCCTAAATTACTTAAAATTACTGGAGGGGAAGGAACTTGTTGAGCTGGGCCTGGGTCTGGGTTTCTACTACCTGCAGAGCCTGCTGCGGGGTAGAAGTGTTGTCAACCACGGCTTGCTGGGCAGCGGTCAGCTGATCCCAATAGAAGGCGCCTACAGGGAGCACCGGTCGGCTGCGGGCGATGGGGAGTATGGCTTTGAAGAACTGATGCTCGGTAGTGAAGATGTCTTCGTTCAGCAGGGAAGCATAGGTCGGAAGATGGGTGGTTCCCTTGGTATAGATCCTCTGGCCATCGGCGCCGCAGGCCCATATCATGAATTTTACCGCAGCTTCGGTACGTTTGCTTCCGGTAGGAACTACCAGAGACCAGCCGCCAGCAAAGGAGGTTGGTTTGTCGCCGGCCTTGGGAATAGGCAGATAGGTGATGCCGTATTCCAGATTGGGGGCATATTCCCTGAACTGGCTGATCATCCAGTCGCCGTTAACCATAATGGCAACCTGACCGGTGATGAAGGGGTTGTTCTGGGGAGGATTGTTCGGGGGAGTATAGGTGGAGAGGAAGGTCCGGATCTTCTGGGGGCCTAAGTCTTTTGACCAGTCGTAGAGCATCTGATAGGCATCCACAACGCCCTTGTCCAGAGGGGTTACTTTCCCTGCGGGGATGTTGGCAAACTGGCCGTTGTATACAAAGCCCCAGATATAGTGCCAGCCCTGAAGTTCAGTGGCAAAGGGAACAAGCCCGACCTGGGTCAGGTTGCCCTGGGCGTCGGTCTTTACGAGCTTTTTGGAAATGTCCCAAAGGGTCTGGACTGTGACAGGACCCTTGGCAGGATCGAGGATCGCAGGATCAATCCCGGCCGCGCGGAGCAGGTCTTTGCGGTAGAAAATGGCGCGGACATCGGTATCCAGGGGGAGGCCATAGGTCTTGCCCTTGAACTGGGTCTCTTGCCACGCGAAATCAAGGTACTTGCTCTTGAGATTGGGATCGAGCTTGTTGATTGCAGGGGTGATGTCTTCGAGCATACCGGCTGCGGCGCGTTCAGCAATTGTGAACCTGTCGAGGAAGTATACATCGGGGGCAGTGCCGCCGCGGATGGAAGTGGCAAGCTTGGTGATTTCAGTCTCTGAACCAGGAACGCTGACGATCTCTACAGGTACTGCGGGGTTGGTGGCATTGTAGCCGGCAACTATGTCCCTGAGCACTTCGAGGTCATGGGCGGTGTGGGAAGTCCACATTACCACTTTTTCTGTTGCTGCTCCGCCGCCTGCTGCGGCACCCTGCTGGCTGCTGCCGTTCGCAAACAAAGCGCCCGCGCCGAGGATAAGCAATACGCTTACCAATGCAATGATACGTTTCATTAAAACCTCCTGAAGGTTTGTGGGGTCTGGGCCCCTTGAAAATTGATTTCCGGTTTCACCGGTTATGATTTAGAATACAACCAAATTATCAATTTGTCAAGCTTTTTTTTAATATCATTATATAATATGATATATCATTTAACCAGGGCTGTGGAATCCCCGATTATCAATTTTGCCTGGACCAGGTAATCCCCATTTAGAGAAGGGTCTTCCCCGGAAATGACCTTATGCAGTGTTTCAACCGCCAGCTTTCCAATGGCATATTCATCCTGCGAAAGATAGGTGATGGGCGGCGGCCCAACCAGCGAGAAAGGCGAGTCGAATGTGAGAATGGAAAAATCGTCCGGTATCCTGCGCCCCAGCTTTTCCGCAGCCGCTTTGACAAGGAGGGCCATGAAGTACTCGGCGGTAAAGGCCGCAGTGATTTCTGAATGGGCATCCAGATGCCTGCGGATTTGTTCTATGTCCGTCTGTATCCGCTCAGGGGCATAAAAGGGGTGGGTCCAGGTGCTGCTCAAATTTTGGTAAAAATGGGCGGGATCATGGCTCACCCCGAATTTGGCAAAGGCGTTTATGAAGCCCTGGCAGCGGTCTTCCACGGTCGAAGTATGCTTTATGGGGCCTGAATAAAAAGCAATGTTCCGGTGCCCCAGGCGGAAAAGGTATTCCACGCCCATTTCAGCGGCTTCCAGGTTGTCGGTAGTCACAGTGGGCGCCGCAAGGCCCTTCATCTTCCTGTCCACAAAAACCACCGCACGCTTTCCAAGAATAAGGTTGAGTATCTCCGAATTGTAATACTCCCCATGAATGGGCAGCATGAGAATCCCTGCAATTCCCGGGCCCGCAAGCGACCTGATTGCCTTTTCTTCTTCTCCGGCCAGGTCCCTGGTACGCTTAAAAATGAGATGATATCCAAGTTTTGCGCAGGTTTCTTCTATTCCATAGATGAGTTTTGTGCCAAAGGCATCGGAAAAATCGGGCATGATGAAGCCAATGACCGGGGCCAAGAGGGATTCCCGCCCGAGTTTTTGCTGAAACCCATCGCGTACAAAGGAACCCTTCCCAGGATAACGGGATATAATGCCTTGTTCAGCCAGAAGCTCCAAAGCCTTTTTGCTGGTTATGCGGCTTACGCTATAGGTTTGGCAAAGATCCTTTTCCGAAGGCAGCTGCGAACCCGGAAGAAGCCTGCCCGAGGTTATTTCCTCCAGCAAGTGGTTATAAATAAGCCTATAGCAAGGTTGGGCTCCCATAATATTGATATATAATGATATATCTTTTACGGCGGACAGTCAAGGCCTATTTGCCCCAGGCTGAAAATATGGTATGGTGATAATAAGGAAGAAATATGAATATAAATTTCTATTCCCTCGGCGCTGCCGAAGAAGTGACAGGCTCCAAGCATGTGCTGGAAATCGACGGAAAAAGCTATCTCATAGACTGCGGCGCCTTTCAGGGCAGCCGTGCCGAGGCTGATCGCAAGAACCGCAATTTCGGCATAGCGGCAGACCGAATTGATTCAGCGATCCTGACCCACGGCCACTTTGACCACTGCGGTCTCTTCCCCCTCCTTGCGAAACAGGGCTACAAGGGCAACATTTACGCCACCCCTGCCACTCGGGACATTGCAAGCCTCATCATGATGGACTCCGCCAACATACAGGCCCGTGACGCCGAGTATCTCCGCAAACAGGCCCACAAAAAAGGCGAGAAGTTTGAATGGACCCCTTTGTACGAGGAGAAGGATGCGATCCAGGCTACAAGCCAGATGGTGGGTGTCTCATACAACAGGCCCATGCTTATCGGCGATGGGATCGACCTGGAATTTTATGATGCAGGCCACATCCTGGGTTCGGCCATGGCCTATATCACGGTAAAAAAAGACGGCAGGGAAGTGCGCATACTTGCTTCAGGCGACCTGGGCCGCAAGGAAAAGCCCATTATACGCGATCCGGATCGTCCTCCTGCCCCGGATTATATCATTCTCGAAAGCACCTACGGCGACCGGCTCCACGAAAACGCCGACAATGCCATGGAACGCCTGGCGGAAATTGCAAAACGCACAGTGGCTGCCAAGGGCAAGATCCTCATCCCTGCCTTTGCCATAGAGCGCACCCAGGAGCTGGTCTACTATTTTCACATGCTCGTGGACGAGGGCATAATTCCGGAAATCCCGATTTACGTGGACTCCCCCATGGCAACCAACGCCACTACGATTTTCCAGATTCACCCCGAATGTTACAGCGAGGAAATAAAAGACGCCTTCATCAAGCACCATAAAAATCCTTTTGGTTTTAATTCGCTCCATTTTACTACCAGTGTCCAGGAATCGAAGGATCTGAATGATATGAAAGGCCCCCTCATCATTATTTCCGCTGACGGTATGTGCGAAGCCGGCCGTATCCAGCATCACCTCATCCATAACATTGGCGACCCCAACACTACCGTGCTTTGCGTAGGGTACATGGCGCAAAATACCCTGGGCAGGCGCATACGCAACAAAGAAGGGGAAGTCAAAATCCATGGCCAATGGTTCCAGCGCCGCGCTGCGGTAGAAGAAATCAACGCCTTCAGCGCCCACGCCGACTATTCAGAGGCCATCTCCTGGCTTAAGTCCCTGGACTGTTCGCGTCTAAAAAGGATATTCATGGTTCATGGCGAGCCCAAAGCCCAGGCGGCGTTTAAGCAGCATCTGGCCTCGGCAGGATTTTCTGACGTAGATGTGGTTAAATACGGGAACACCTACGAGTTGAAATAATCGGCGGTATTTCCCGCAAAATCGTATTTTAAGGAATGGACATGATATATCTTTCAGGCTTTCACGCCATTGAAGAGCGCATAAAATCGGGTAGGGCGTGCGGCCCCCTCCTAGTGGCCAAAGCAGGCCCCCGGGCCCGGGAACTTTCAGATCTGGCAGCAGAGAAGAAGATACGCATAGACCGCGTAGGTACTGCCGATCTTGACCGTCTGGCCCCGGATCACCGAGGCGTCGTGCTTGAAGTGGACGAACCCAGCGCGGGGGCGGACATCACCCTCGAAGAATTCCTTGCCGGCCTTGGAGACCGTAAAGAAGCCCTTGCGGTAGTGCTGGACGAAATCACAGACCCCCACAATTACGGTGCCATACTCCGCTCCTGCGATCAGTTCGGCGTGGATATCGTCATTACCCGCAACAGGCGCATCGCCAAACATGCCGAGGTAATTTCCAAAACCTCAGCCGGCGCCTCGGCCTGGGTTCCTTCGGCAGAAACCGCCAACCTTCCCCGTGCGGTAGAGGACTTAAAGCAGGCAGGCTTCTGGATCTACGGCGCCGACATGGGGGGCGAATCTTCCTGGGATAAAGACCTCAAGGGCCGCACCGCCCTGATTTTTGGCGGCGAAGGAACAGGTATCTCCCGTCTTCTCAGGGAAAACTGCGACGCCTTGATTTCCATTCCCTCCCTGGGCCGCATCGATTCGCTTAACGTTTCAGTGGCAGCAGGAATACTGCTTTACGAAGTAACCCGCCAAAAGAAGAAAAAAAAGTGACATGCGCAGCGAAAGAGAAATGATGGCCCTCATCCTCGGGGTTGCCCAAAAGGATGAGCGCATACGGGCAGTGTGGATGAATGGTTCGCGCACCAACACCAATGCTCCCAAAGATGATTTTCAGGATTACGATATTGTATACCTGGTAACAGAAAGGGAATCATTCATACGCGATCCGTCCTGGATAGATGTCTTTGGCAAACGGGTCATTCTGCAAACCCCCGAAGATATGTCCCTCTTTCCATCCGAATATCCCGATACCTACGCATACCTCATGCAGTTTGAAGACAGGAACCGCATAGACCTTACCCTGGTTCCCCTGGAATTTTTGGAACCCAATGTTAAGGGCGATAGATTGACAGTAATACTGTTGGACAAAGATAATCGTATTGATCCTATTCCTCCTCCGTCTGATGAAGACTACCATGTCAAAAAACCCTCAGCCGCTTTTTATGATGATTGCTGCAATGAATTCTGGTGGGTCTCGACCTATGTAGTTAAGGGTCTTTACCGGCATGAGTTCCTCTATGCGGCGAGTCATCTGAACAGCTGGGTAAGGGAACAGCTTCTGCAAATGCTCTCCTGGCAGGTTGGAATAGAAACCGGTTTTTCACTCAGCGTCGGGAAAAGTTATAAATACCTCAGCAAACATCTTCCCGAAGAAACCTGGAAGCGCCTGAGGTCAACTTTTAAGATGGATACTGAAGAGAATATACGGACCGCCTTTAACGAGACTTTGCAACTTTTCCGGGAATCCTCAAAACTGGTAGGAAAACACTTAGGCTTTGCTTATCCCGATTACGACGAAAAGGTTACTGCCTATATTGAAGGACTCAAATCCAGGTAGCCCGGCCGTCCCCCGGGAGAACCTGATTTAAATCAACATACACATATTTTTGGTATGCACTATTTCTCCGTTCATTTTTTTAATACATGATAAAGCCATCTTTCCATAGCTCTTGACAAATTCAATAGGAATACTATTATATAGCAGCATAACCATAGGAAGGTATAAAATGATCAAAATTGCAACAATCGCTGGTTCCGATGCCTCGGGAGGCGCAGGTCTTGAGGCTGACCTCAAGACCTTTGAGGAATACGGTCTCTACGGCATGGCAGCCGTAACCGTAATCGCCACCATGAACCCCGACAAGGGCTGGTCCCACCAGGTCTACCCCATAGCCGAAGATGCCCTCCGCTCCCAGCTCGAGACGGTCTTCAAAGGTGTTGGCGCCGCTGCCGCCAAGTCCGGCATGCTCGGTACCTTCCACGCCGTTGCCCTCACCCAGGAATACATCAGCTCCTTCAAGATAAAAAACTACGTCCTGGACCCCGTGATGGTCTGCAAAGGCGCAGGCGAGGCCCTCAACCCCGAACTCAACGCCGCAGTAGCTGAAAAACTCCTCCCCCTGGCCGAAGTCGTCACCCCCAATCTCTTTGAAGCCGAACAACTCTCGGGCCTCAAAGAAATCGTCACCATTGACCAAATGAAGGAAGCCGCAAAAATCATCCATAATAAAGGCGCCCGCCACGTCTTCATCAAAGGCGGCGCCAAACTCCCCAACCAGTCCAAAGCCATAGACCTCCTCTACGACGGCAAGAATTTTGAACTCCTCGAAGGCGAACTCATCAAAACATCCTGGAACCACGGCGCCGGCTGCACCACCTCCGCCGCCATAGCCTCAGGCCTGGCCCGAGGTCTTTCCGCTCACGATGCAACAGCCCTTGCCAAAAAGTTCATCACTACCAGTCTGAAAAACTCCTTCGCCCTCAACCAATGGGTCGGCCCTGGAAACCCCTCAGCCTGGAGGGCCGGAAAGCTTTTTGAGTAAGGTTAGGTTTTTGAAGATTGGAGTATGAGCATTCATTGGTTTACCGTACTTGACCCGTAGGCCGCGACAGCGGCCAGTCAATCGTTACCTTAAAAGAGCCAAGTCCGAAGGACCGTAATGCCTCAAAATAAAATCTAACCGAAAGGAACGGCTGCCTCACAATAAAAATCTAACCGTGGCTAAACATCTTCAAGAGCCGAAGCAGCAAGGGACTTCTGGCTCTGAAGCTCGAAGAGAGCCATCAGTGCATGGTTGACCAGGCGTTTCTGTTTGACCGGATTGAGACGGGCAGCCCTGCGTCGAAGCTCGTCCTTGAATGTATCAGGAAGGTCAGGGGATTCCAAGAGGCGCCTGTAGGGCGACTTGGGTTTGTCGTACACCTTCTTGACCCTGGCCCCTATCCGCTCCTTGGCGATTATTTTTTCTGAAGGGTAAAAATAGTTGAGCAGGGGACAGAGATGGCGGTAGACCTCGGCCAGGGCGTCTCTGGCCTGGAGGGTGTCATAGCGATAGTACCCCACGGTCCTGCGGACGGTCATGTCGTTTTTCTGCTCCACGAAGCAGTTGTCGTTCTTGTGGTAGGAACGGCTGCGGGTGAACTGGACGCGGTGTTCGTCACACCATGCCTTGAGCTGGTAATTAATGAACTCCCCGCCGTTATCGCTGTCGATGCCCAAAAGGGGGAAGGGAAACTGGGAGGGGAAGAGAGACACCTCCTCTTTAACCCAGCGATGGGCCTTGTTGAGGAGGGCGCGGAGCTCCACCCAGCCTGAATAGACATCGGTGGCATTGAGGGTACAGCAGAACTCGCCTGAGGCGTTTCCGCCGTCATGAACCACCGTATCCAGCTCAAAAAAGCCCGGTTTCCTCTCATCCCAGGCATAAAAGACACGGATGGGGATCTGGTGCTTGAGGAGGCCGCCGGGCCGTGTGGCGCTCCGTCCTTTTAATTCCAGCTTCTTCCGTTCAGGCTTGAGCTTCCGGTCGATGGTGGCGGGGCTTATGGCAAGCAGCTGCGCCTTTACCTCCTTGGTGATGCCAAACTCCTTGCAGGGATTGAGGAAAGGCATCTGTTCCCGGAGGAAGGGGGAAAGCCTTTTCCCGCACATGTAATCAAAGAACTCCCAAATCAGTTTGAGGGCTTTTATCGTTGCCGCCTGGTAGACCGGCTTCCGCCCTCCCCCTGCTTTTCGTTTTTTAAACGCATCGGCCTTGAGCTTAACAACCCTTCCGGCCAGTCTGACCAGTTCCGTTCTCCCCCAATTCGCCAAAAGGTGCAGGGCGTATTTCCGGTTGTACCCTGTGTTCTGGACAAACTCGTCCAGGATAGCGGTCTTGCCCTTTTTCCCGGCTTTGCGATACCGCTTGCTGATTTCTCTGGCAAGCGCCTGTTTCTCTTTCATCGTTAACCCCATTGAGCCCTCCGGTACCCTTGTTACCGGATATAGGCTACATAATTTGGGTTAGAATTTTATTATGAGGCATTCCCTGTTTTGGGTTAGATTATTCATGAGGCAACGCGAGGACTTGACACATTCGCCCTCAAAGTATAAGCTGGAAGGGCACTTTGGGGGTGTAGCTCAGTTGGCTAGAGCGGTTGAATGGCATTCAACAGGTCGCCGGTTCAATTCCGACCACCTCCACTAAAGTAAAAATCAGCCGTCTAATTTAGCATTACCTTAAAAATGTCACAGAAAGCCTTTCGGACTAAGCAAGGCGCAAAACAAAAAAAAGGCTGTCCGGGAAGCATTTCCCAAACAGCCCCACATCTTGCACCGATGTTGTTTGCGCAGTTTTAATTACGCAAAAATGGATTATCTGAACTTTGCCAAATTTGCCTTGTTTACTACAGTGGCGCCGGAGTCAACGCTCTTTTGAGCAATGGTTCCGCCAGTAGAATCAGTATAGGCATTCTTTACACCCAAAGATCCCATTGTTTCAGGATTCTGGGCCATGGTGGCGACAAGGACACCCTGTTCAATCTGGTCAAGAACCGATCCGCCTTTGTCGAATCCAATTCCCAGTACCTTGGACCCTTTGATCGCATTGGCTACGCCAACGGTGCTGCCCTCATTGGTTCCGAAAATACCCACTACACCCTGAGTGATGTAATTGGCGGCGATTTCCTGTGATTTAACGGGGTCGCCTTCACCATACTGTGTGGGAAGGAGGGTAAAACCTTTTCCTGCAAAAGCCTCGCGGAAACCTGCTTCCCGGGCTACAGCCGAGTCTGTTGAGGGGTTTACGTTAACAATGCCAATGCTTCCCGAGCTAGTACCAGCAGCGTTGAGCGTTTTAAGCAGCTCTTCGCCCGCTGTCTTGCCGGCGGCTTTGTTGTCTGTTGCAATTGTTGCGAGAGCTCCGGACCAGGTAGCAGGAGAATCGACATAAATAAACTTGACTCCTGCCTTGCTGGCTTCCTGGATGGCGCCGTTAATGGCGTCTGCGCTGTTGGCAGCCAACAGGATGTAATCTGCTTTGTTGGCAGCAGCGTTGTTGACCTTGTTGATCTGGGCGGCATCGTCTTTTTTCTCGGGGGAGTCGAAATGGTATTCGAATTTATCCGCGCCGAGCTCGGCGATTGCTGCCTTTGCACCTGCGTCAACTGAAAGCCAGTGTGCATCCATCTGATCCATTGTGATTAAGTAAATCTTAATCTTTTTTGCACCCGAGCTCTGGCTTCCGCCGCTGGCAAACACACTGCCCGCTGCCATCAACATGACAAGCGCCGCAATTACCGACATCTTGAGTAATTTCATACTCTTTCCTCCATAAACATGATTTTATTTCAAGGCAAAATGCCCGAAACAACTATTTCTTGCGCTGCCTGATTATCACATCGGACAGCACGGAAATCACGACAATAATACCTACTGTTATATTCTGGATCGCTATAGGAACATTTGCAAGGGAAAGACCGTTCGACAGTGTTGACCAAATGGCGGCCCCGACAATTGTACCCAGCAATATTCCCTGTCCGCCAAGTGTGCTTACACCGCCAATAACACTTGCCGCGACGGCATAAAGCTCGTAGGTGTTCCCGGCGCTCATGTCCCCTGTACCGCTTTGCGCTGTCTGGATAAGCCCGACAACTCCTGCGCAGAGGGCGCTGACCACATACGCTACCATGGTAACCTTGAGCACGCTTATGCCGGACATTTTGGCCGCCTCGATATTGCTGCCGACCGCGTACATGTGGCGGCCGATTTTGGTACTGGTAAGGATAAAGTTAAAGATGAACCAGATTACCAAAGCGATTATAATCGTAGAGAATAAAAATCCGAACTTGTGATAGTAAAAGAAATTTTTAAAAGCTTCTATCTGTGAACGCAAAGACTCGGCAGCTTCGGGGCTTATCAATTTGTAATTTTCGCTTGAATCTATAGCCCTTGTATTGCGGCTGCCGTTGCTAATCTGCGCTATGCCCCTTGCTATCGTCATCGTCCCGAGTGTCGCGATGAAGGGCGGAAGTTTGAACTGGGCAACAAGGAAACCGTTGGCGACTCCGACAACCATGCATGCAATGAGCGCAATCCCCGCAGCAAATACCGGCGGCACATTATGGGTCATAAGAGTCGCTGAAATCATACAGCTCATGCCAAGCACAGAACCTATGGAAAGATCGATATTGCCTGTGATCAGTACATAGGACTGGGCAATTCCGACTATAATAAAAGGCGCGATCTGTCTGAGCAGGTTCTGGATGTTTCTTGGGCCCAGAAAGTTGTTGTTCAGCATCTGGAAGATCGCCAGCAATACGATGAGAAAGCCCGATACGACTATAACCTGGCCGACGCCCCGCGCACGGAAAGCCCTTTGAATGCCGTTTAACTTAATGCCCATAACGTCTCCTCATGCTATCTTTTTCTCGAACCTTGTCGCCAGATCCAAAAGCGTTTCCTGGGTAGCTTCTGTCCTGGACATTACGCCGGTTATTCTGCCATCGCACATTACGAGGATCCTGTCCGAGATTCCCAGTATCTCCGGCATTTCGGAGGACACAAAAAGAATGCCGACGCCATCCTGCTTAAGTTTGTTTATGATATTATAAATTTCTATTTTGGCCGCAACATCAATGCCCCGTGTAGGTTCGTCAAAGATCGCAACCCTGAAACTTCTGGACATCCATTTGCCTACCACGACTTTTTGCTGATTTCCTCCGGATAGATTCGCCGCATCGCTTTCTACGGTGGACAGCTTTATCTTCAAATCGTCAACGGATTTAAGCGCCATTTCCTTTTCTTTGCTCTTGCTTACAATCCCGAAAATATCTGAAAGCATATCGAGATTCGGAAGACCGATATTGCTTTTTACGGAAAGCTTGGTGAATAGCCCGTCTTTTTTGCGATCTTCCGGGATAAGCACAATCCCTGCCCGGATGGAATCCACGGGCTTGTTTATGGTGATGGGCTTGCCATCAAGGATTATTTCTCCCGACTGTTTCTGGTCAATACCGTACAGGGCCCGGGTGGTTTCGGTCCTCCCTGCGCCCATAAGACCGGCTATCCCCACGATTTCGCCTTCATGCAGTTCAAAACTCACATCCCGTACAAGCCGGCCCGCATTGAGGTTTTTAACTTCCAGCACAGTCTTCCCGACAGTGCACTCGACACGGGGGAACTTTTCTTTTATGTCCCGGCCGACCATGTAGGAAATCAATTTTTGCTGGGTAGTTTCGGCGTAGTTCTGGGTGATGACATACGTACCGTCCCGGAGAACAGTAACTCGGTCAACAATATGCTGAAGCTCTTCCAGCCTGTGGGATATGTAGATAATTCCGCAGCCTTTTTCTTTGAGGTTTCGGATAATTTTGAACAGTTCTTCAATTTCAGTTGCGGTAAGGGCCGAAGTAGGCTCGTCCATGATCAGAACACGTGCGTTTTTCGAGAGGGCTTTTGCAATCTCCACCATCTGCTGCTTGGAAACCTGCAGATCGCCGACCGGCAATTCCGGATTTATATCGATATTGAGACTTTGGAGGAGTTCCCGGGCTTTCTCGTTTGCAGCCCGCTTGTCAAGCAGCCCATGTTTGGTCAATTCTTTCCCAAGAAATATATTTTCGGCAACAGTGAGGTGCGAACACAGGTTCAGTTCCTGATGTATTATCGCTATGCCTAATTCCGATGCAGTCTTTGGATTGAGGGTGTCGATGTTCTCATCGAAAACCTTGATATTGCCCGAGTCTTTTGTATAGACCCCACTGAGAATCTTGACCAGTGTGGACTTTCCAGCCCCATTCTCACCCAGGAGGGCATGAACTTCCCCGGCTTTGAGATTGAAGCTGACATCCTTGAGGGCCGGAACACCGGAAAATGCTTTGCATATATTTTCCAGTTCAACTATATAATCGCCCATAGTAGTAAAAATATACAGCACTATTGGAGTATTGTCAAGAAGAAAGAAAACGCATTGCTGCCGCGCATTTCACATCCGCGAATCAGGCCATCACCTTGGCTGCGCTGCTCCCGACTGTACAACCGTAATGGTAAAGGTCGCTGTCCTGCCGTTAAAAGAAACCACAATAGTCTGTTCGCCAAGGCGGTAACTGTCAAAACGGCTGATAGTTAATTGCTGCAACGGGATAAGTTCATTGGTATTGTCGGTGTAAATCCCCAGGGCTATCATCCCCGAGATATCAAGGCTTTCGCCAAGCGCATATACCCGTTTTTCAGGCAGTTGCCGTATTTCGATATACGAGAGGCCGATTACGGTTATGGGAAAAGTTGCGGTTCTGTTTTCTATGGTAATTCTCAGCGTTTGGGTTCCCGCTTTTGTAGTGTCAAACCCTGAAACAGTGGTGGCATCAATGTTAATGAGGCTGTTCCCTATGCCTTCCCAAAATCCGGTAAGCTCCAGGCCGGCAAGATCAATAGTTTCGCCTTCTTTGTAAACGGTTTTTGAAGGCGTTCTGGTAACTGTGATGGATTGGAGCGGCACCACAGCGACCCTGAAATTAGCCGACTTTCCTGAATAAGAAAGGACGATATTCTGGTTCCCTAAAGCGATACTGTCAAATTCAGAAACCAGGATGGAGCTTGAAGGAATGACGCTGCTTCCGAGACCCTCCCAGGTTCCGGTAAGCTCCAGGCCGGTAAGGTCAAGCTTTTCGCCCCGTCTGTAGAGGGTTTTTGTTGGCAGCTTTGTAATCGCCAGAGTGGACAAGGGCCTTACCTGGACTTCCACTTCTGCGATTACACCTTCGCCGTTGAGCCTTATAATTTGGCTTCCAAGGGACATAGGATCAAAGGAAGATGCTGAAAGGCTGGCAAGCGGGAAGTACCCATCTTTGATGCCTTCCCAGGTCGCCGTAACGATAATGCCGGTGAGGTCAAGGCTTTCTCCCTGGCGGTAAATTGTCTTGGTCGGAGGGCGGGTAATGGTGAGGGCCAGCAGCGGCTTAACCTCCACCGAAAAATAAAGGCTGTTGCCGCTGAGATTAATCATAAGGTTTTGCGTTCCCGGTTGGTGCTTGTTGTAACCGGAGATATTGGCAGGGCTAACCTGAACCTGTCTGTAGCTGTCATCGCTATAGGTACCCATCACTACAAGCCCGGTCAAATCGAGATCCTCTCCCTGCCCATAAACGGTTTTAAACGGACCGCTCTGCAAAGAAGCGCTTTCCAGGGTCTTGCATCCCACCAGGACGGAAAATAGAATCGCAAGTGATAGTAACGATACAACAGCGCATTGCTTTCTCATGACAGAAAATTTATCATAAATCGGCAAAAATGGCAAGGCTTGCGCATTTACCCTGAATAAGCGCAAATACGCTAATTACAAATCAATACCTGATTCCACGAGCTGCTTTGTGCGTGGATGTTTCGGTGCAGCAAGTATCTCACTGGCAGACGCATCTTCGATAATCTCCCCTTTATCGAGCATGATGATCCGGGTGGAAATATCCGCCACCACCGGGAGATCATGGGAGACCATGATTAAGGTAAAGTCCTTGTTTTGTTTGAGGGTATGCAGCAGATTGAGTATTTCAATTTTGGTGATGATATCCAGGGCGCTTACAGGTTCATCGGCAATAAGGACCTCGGGGTTGGTAACCAATGCCCGGGCGATAGCGATACGCTGCCGCTGGCCGCCTGAAAATTCCACAGGAATACGGCGGAGCACATCTTCATCCAGTTCGACAATGCGCAAGGCTGCGATGATTTTTGCCTTTCGTTCTTCTTTATCCACAGCCAGCTTTAATGAATCCAATGGTTCCCCTATGATGCTTTCAATTTTCTGGGTTGGATCAAGGGATAGAAAGGGATCCTGGAATACCGGCTGAACCCTGCTTCTGAAAACCTTGATATCCTGCCTGGTCATGGTTTTAAGTGATGTACCATAAAAACTAACCGTTCCATGCTGTACCGTGAAAAGCCTCAGGAGCAGGGATAAAAGGGTTGTCTTCCCACTGCCCGATTCACCGACTATTCCGAGACTTTCCCCTTTGGAAACAGATAAAGAAATATTTTTAAGGATATTCTTTTCCTTATAAGCGAAATACACATTGGCAAGGTCAAAAACAGTATTCACATCTTTACTCACAATGAACCCGGGTTCTTTGCCCCAAGGCTTAATTTCCGCGCGGAGGATATAAGCAGCTTTGTATATTCATGCTGAGGGTTTTTAATAAGGGCGTCGCCATCGGCTTCTTCAACAATAGTTCCATCCTTCATGACAATAATCCTGCGGGCAATTTTATGGACAATTGCAATATCATGGGAAATAAAAAGCACCGCAATTCCCCGCTTCGCTGCGGTATCATGAATCAGTTCCACAAGCTGCTTTTGAATTGATGCGTCCGTAGAGCTGGTGGGTTCATCCGCAATGAGCAGCTTTGGCGAACATGCAAGGGCAAGGGCGATGGCAACCCGCTGTCTCTGCCCTCCGGAAATCTCGTGGGAAAATGACCCGGCAATACGCTCAATATCGCTTAATTTGACTTCTTCCATCAAAGCTAAAACCGCATCATGCAGTTTTATACCTGTAAGGCCTGAGTGTTTTTTCAGGGGCAGGGCGATTTGCTTCCCTGTCTTCATTAATGGGTCCAGGGCATAGCCTGGTTCCTGAAAAACAATCGCAGCATCCCTGCCTCTAATATTTACTAGGCTGCTTTCGCGGGCCCCGATGATTTCATTTCCATTAAGCAGTATGCTTCCGCTTGGATACATGGTCCTGGGCAAAAGCCCTGCAATCGCCAGGGATGTGAGGGATTTGCCGCTCCCCGATTCACCCACAAGCCCCAAAACCTCCCCTTGGTTGATATAAAAACTGATTCCTTTTATGAGGGTATTTTGGGTGTTACGCAAACTGACGCTTAATCTCCTGACTTCCAGCAGCGGCCGTTCCGGTATATTCCCGCTCATTGAGCAATTCCCCCTCCGGCGCCGTATTTGTCACGGATAGCGTCTGCCAGCAGGTTTACGCCGATAACGATGGCGATGATTGCCAGGCCCGGCACGATGGCCCCGAGAGGGGCGGTCAGCACCGTTGACTGGGCATTCTGCATAAGCCTGCCCAGGGAAGCGTTTGGAGGCGGCACCCCAAGCCCCAAATAGGAAAGGCCCGCCTCCGCTAAAATAGATACCCCGAAAATAACGGCGATATTCACCGACAGAACCTGCCAGATGTTTGGCAATATATGGATAAAAGTGCTGGCAATGCTGCCGGTGCCCGAGGTTTTCGCGCTGATAAAAAACCATTTTGACATTACCTGTTTTGTCAGTATCCTGGTGAGCCTGGCAATAACTGCGGAACAGGCGATACCTATTGAAATGATAGCTGTCCAGACACTTCTTCCCTGGGTCGCGCCGATAAGCATAGCCAGCAGCAGAGTGGGAAATGCTATCAATGTATCGAGAAAGGACGAACTTGCGCTGTCCGCCCATTGGGGCAGCCATGCAACCAGAAGACCGATTAAAACGCCGATCAAAGCTGCAATGATGGTAGCAGTGAACCCGACCATGTACGCTATCCGTGTGCCCACCATCACATAACTGGCAAGATCCCTGCCAAGCCTGTCGGTTCCGAAAATATGCGTCAGGCTTGGGCCTTCAAGGCGTCCGCCTGAGGTATCGTCAAGGTCATAGGGTGTCCAAAAAAGGGATACCGCCGCTATGAGAAAGGTAAGCGCCAGGAGCAGAATGGCGGCATACAGCCGCAGGTTTTTTTTCATTTTTGCTGGCCCCGCAGCCGGGGATCAAGAACCCGCTGCAAAACATCTGCAAAAAAGCCGATTACCAGGACGAGAAAAGTTGTGGTAAGCATCACTCCCTATATGGAAGAATAGTCATGCTGCGCGATTGCTTTTGTTAGCATGGAGCCCAGGCCCGGAAGGGAAAATACATTCTCTATCACAACAGCTCCCAAAAGTGTAGACGAGAGTTCTATACCCAAAATGGAAACCACCGGAACATAGGCGTTCCTGAGACCGTGGAGCACAAATGATGAACCCTGGGAAAACCCCAGGGACCGCGATGTGCGGATATACCCTGAATCCAGGATATTCAAAATGCTAGCCCTGATATACCGGGAGAGGGTCGCGGTCATTACAAACACAATGGTGAGTACCGGCAGAATCAGGGATTCAAGGGCTTTCCCGAAATTCGACCAGCCATTATTCGGCCATCCTCCAGAGGGAAGTATATGCAGGCGGAGGGCAAAAATCCATACAAAGATAATGCCTACCCAAAACGCCGGTATAGCGATACCTGCCTGTGTGCCCAATGTGATCACATGGGCATACCAGGTTCCGTTTTTATATGCGGCGATAAACCCGATGATACTCGCCATTATAAATGAAATTACAAATGAGATGAGGGTCAGGGGGATGGTAACACTAAAACGTTTAACCACTTCAGGGGCTACCGGAATACCCGAGACCAGGGAATCACCGAAGCTGCCCCTGAGGACGCTGGTAAACCAATTAAGGTATTGCTGCCCCAGGGGTAAATTAGAACCGGTCTTTATCCTGGCCGCGAGGATCTGTTCCGGCGTGGCATCCGCCGGAAGTATCGCATTCGCCGGATCGCCGGGAAGCAGCCGCAGCAGGATAAAGATCACCAACAGTGCAATGACGAACGAGACAAGCAGAAAAAAGAACCGGTGCAGCAGATATCTTGTCAATTAGTCTTTACAATGTTGTAAGCGTAAAACTGGGAATTAAGCCCATTAATGGGATACCCTGAAACATTGGAAGCGCTGATCACGATCTGCGGGTAGAGGTAGAGCCAGACGCTGGCAGCCTCCCGGGCGATAGTTCTGTTGACCTCAAGCAGTTTTTGGGTCTGTTCTTCCGGAGTGTTTACCTGTTCCGATTCGGACACCAGCCGCACTACCTCAGGGTTGCTGTATCCCCAATAAAAGTCGGGATTCCCATACCATACAACATCACGATCATTCACGTGCTCCTGCAGTGTGGCTGCGAAATTCCGCTCCTTATATACCTTTGTGTACCACTCGTCCGCAGAAATGGAATTAATATTCACCGTAATCCCAACGGCGGCAAGTTCGCTCTTTAAGAATTCCGCTACCGTGGGGTGAGGATCATAAGTTGGAGTATCCAGGGTAAAAGCAAATCCATTGGGATAGCCTCCGGAAGCAAGCAGCTGTTTCGCCAGATTGATATCGTAGGGATTGGCGTTCACCAAAGATGCATCGTACCAGGGATCAGTCGGAGGCACCATGGAACCGATAAGGGAGCCATAATTCCCCCAAATTGAACTGAGCAGTTTTTGCCGGTTAACGGCGGAATAAATAGCCTTGCGGACATTTGCGTTATTAAAGGGAGGATTGCGATCATTAAAGGCAAGCAGTTCCTTTGTGGTGGAGGCGCCGTTATTGATCACATACTTGCGGTTGTTTTCAAACTGGGCTATCCCATCGGGGCTTTGAACCGCAGTAATGATATCAATCTGTCCACTTAAAAGGGCGTTGCTCAGGGCGCTGGCATCGGTAAAGTAATTGAATACAACCCCGGCATTTTTCGCCGGCGTACCCCAATACCCGTCCCACTTCTTGATGCTTAAGGAACTGCCCCGGGTCCACCGATCCAGGACATAAGGGCCGGTACCATCCTCAGAAGTTTTAAAATCCCTCCCGTCAATATTAAGTATCCATAAATAGGCAAGATTATAGAGGAAGGAAATAGAGGGGGTGTTAAGGGTAAAAACCACGGTCTTTGCATCAGGAGTTGCAACACTTTTTACAATCCTGAAGCTGGATATCCGGGCCGAGAGGGAACCCGGTGCGACAGCCCGTTCAAAGCTGGCCTTAACATCGGCTGAGCTTAAGGCTTTTCCTGAATGAAACCGCACCCCGTCCCGAAGGGTAATGGTGTAGGTAAGTCCATCAGCGCTTTTGGTATAGTTAACTGCTAACAGGTTTTCGACTTTTCCCTCATCAGTCAGTTTAAAAAGGCCTTCGTACACATTGCCATTAAACGCTTCCGTAACCCCCTGGCCGCCCCCTTCAGTACTGGATAAATTGGTAGGTTCGTAGAGGGAACCGATATTGATAATTACCGAAGCCGGGATTGCCCCGGATTGGTCATTCTGTGCCCTGGCATACAGATTCTGCCCGGCAAATACCGCCAAAGCCAAAACTGCTGCAAGCCCCTGTAACTTAAAATACTTCATGTTGAACTCCTTATATCATAGTAATCCGATAGGAATAAAATAGTCAAGCGGAAGATATACCAAAGAAGGATAAAAAACCTGGAAATTAAAATCAGGAACAGACCCCGATGTTTTCATTCATCTATAACCTCTCAATATCAATAATTTTTTATCGATAATAAAATATCGATTTTTTCCTAAAAGTACTTTACAAAACTTTTTCTATTTGATATAAATTTATCGATTAGTGATTTGAAAGCGAATCCCTGGGTATTACTTTCAAATTATAAGTGTTTTGTTTATGATTGAAACAGGAGGTCAGCAATGGCTGAAACAAAAAAGTACGAGACGGTCAACAGTCCGGAGACGCTGGAAAAGGCTCTGGCGGGTATACGGGCGGCGCAGAAAATCTACGCTGCTTTTACCCAGGAGCAGGTGGACAGGATTTTCTTTGCTGCGGCCTGCGCTGCGGACCGGGCGCGGATCAAGCTGGCAAAGATGGCGGTGGAAGAAACCGGCATGGGCATTGTCGAAGACAAGGTGATTAAAAACCACTATGCGGCGGAATACATATACAATGCTTACAAAAACACCAAAACCTGCGGTATTATCGAAGAGGATGCGGCTTATGGAATCAAGAAGATTGCCGAACCCATTGGGCTTATAGCGGCGGTTATCCCCACTACCAATCCTACCTCCACAGCGATTTTCAAAACCCTCATCTGCCTTAAGACCCGCAATGGGATTATCATTTCCCCCCACCCCAGGGCAAAGGGCAGCACAAATGCGGCGGCCAGGATTGTGCTGGACGCGGCAGTCGCGGCGGGCGCCCCCGAGGGGCTTATACGCTGGATAGACGAGCCGAGCCTCGAAATGACCAATACGGTAATGAAAGAGGCGGATACCATCCTCGCCACCGGAGGGCCGGGCATGGTGAAGTCGGCCTATTCTTCGGGCAAGCCGGCTATCGGCGTTGGTTCAGGCAATGTCCCGGCTGTCATCGATTCAAGTGCCGATGTGATTTTGGCGGTTAATTCAATAATCCATTCCAAGACCTTTGACAACGGCATGATTTGCGCATCGGAACAATCGGTAATTGTGCTGGACGATGTGTATGACGCGGTGAAAAAAGAATTCCAGGCCCGGGGCTGCCATTTCCTCAGTGCGGCGGATACAGAAAAAGTGCGGAAGACCATTATCATTAATGGCGCGCTTAATGCCAAAATCGTAGGGCAGAAGGCCCACACTATAGCGGCTCTTGCAGGGGTGAAAGTCCCGGAAGCTACAAAAATAATTATCGGCGAAGTTAAAAGTGTTGATATCAGCGAGGAATTTGCCCACGAAAAACTTTCGCCTGTGCTGGGCATGTACAAG
The DNA here is from genome assembly GCF_000214355.1 of Leadbettera azotonutricia ZAS-9. Lineage (GTDB taxonomy): Bacteria > Spirochaetota > Spirochaetia > Treponematales > Breznakiellaceae > Leadbettera > Leadbettera azotonutricia. The sequence goes on from NC_015577.1 coordinate 369,128, forward strand.
GCCAAGACATTCGGCGAAGCCCTGGACAAGGCTGAACAGCTTATCCGCGACGGCGGTTACGGCCATACCGCATCCCTTTACCTTAACACGGTTACCGATAAAGCCAAGATCGATGAATTTGCTTCCCGCATGAAGACCTGCCGCATCATTGTGAATACCCCGTCTTCCCACGGCGGTATCGGGGATCTGTACAACTTCAAGCTTGCGCCGTCCCTTACCCTGGGATGCGGTTCATGGGGCGGGAACTCGGTTTCCGAAAATGTGGGAGTAAAACACTTAATGAACATTAAAACTGTTGCTGAAAGGAGGGAGAACATGCTCTGGTTCAGGGCTCCTGAAAAGATCTATATAAAGAAAGGCTGCCTCCCGGTTGCCCTGGATGAACTTAAAAATGTGCTGGGCAAAAAACGGGTATATATCGTTACCGATAACTTCCTCTACAAAAACGGATACACCAAAGCCATCACCGGCAAGCTCGACGAAATGGGAATCGTCCACGAGACCTTCTTTGACGTGGAGCCTGACCCGACTCTGGCCTGCGCGAAGAAAGGCGCCGCCCTGATGACGGCATTCCAGCCTGACTGCATTATCGCCCTGGGCGGCGGTTCCGCCATGGACGCCGGCAAAATCATGTGGGTCCTCTACGAACACCCCGAAGCCGACTTCCAGGATATGGCCATGCGCTTTATCGACATACGCAAGCGTGTCTACACCTTCCCCAAAATGGGCGAAAAAGCCTACTTTATCGCGGTTCCTACTTCGGCGGGGACGGGCAGCGAAGTAACGCCTTTTGCGGTTATCACGGATGAAAAAATCGGCATGAAGTACCCTCTGGCGGATTATGAACTCATGCCGGATATGGCAATTGTAGATGCGGACTTGATGATGAACGCGCCCAAGGGGCTCACCAGCGCATCGGGAATCGACGCGCTCACCCACGACCTGGAGGCTTATGCTTCCATGCTTGCCACGGATTATACCGACGGGCTGGCCCTCAGGTCCATGCAGATGATCTTCAAATATCTGCCCGCGGCGTACAATAATGGCGCCAACGATGCTATTGCCCGTGAAAAGATGGCTAACGCTGCAACCATGGCGGGTATGGCTTTTGCCAACGCATTCCTCGGCGTGTGCCATTCCATGGCGCATAAGCTCGGGGCTTTTCATCATCTTCCCCACGGTATTGCAAATGCCCTTTTGATAAACGAGGTGCTGCGCTTTAACGCTGTGGAAGTACCGCCCAAGATGGGGACTTTTTCCCAGTACGATCACCCCCATACCCTGGCCCGCTATGTTGAGATCGCCGACTTCCTTGGCCTTAAAGGAAAAACTGATGGGGAAAAACTTGACAGTCTTATTGCGGCAATTGATAAGCTTAAATCCGCGATAGGAATCAAAAAGACAATTAAGGATTACAACATCGACGAAAAAGATTTTCTTGCCCGCCTGGACGAAATGAGCGAGCAGGCTTTTGACGATCAATGCACTGGCGCTAACCCGCGCTATCCTTTAATTGCAGAAATCAGGCAGATGTACCTTAACGCCTATTACGGGAAAGGGGAGAAAGCATGAAACTTGAAAAAATAATCGCTGTCAGGACCGACAAAACCATCTACCTTGACGGGAACAAGGTTGTCAAAGTGATGGGCCCTTCGTACCCTGCATCGGATGTACTGTCCGAAGCGCTGAACCTGGCTTGTGTGAACGAGACACCCTTAAAAACGCCAAAGCTTCTTGAAGTGACCCAGGTTGACGGGAAGTGGGCCATCGTGTGGGAGTACATCAAAGGCAAAACCCTTGCGGAAATCATGGATAAGGACAAGGCAAATTTCGAAAAAAATATGAGCCGCTTTGTGGACATTCAGCTGGAAATGCACAGGTACAAAACCACGCGGCTGCCTCTTTTGACAGAAAAACTGCAGCGCAAGATAGGCGCCTGCGGCCTTGACGCTTCCTCCCGCTATGAATTGAGCACCAGGCTTGCAAGCCTGCCCAAGCACACAAAACTGTGCCACGGCGACTTTAACCCCAGCAATATCATCATCACCGATAAAGACGAAGCCTATATCATCGACTGGTCACATGCTACCCAGGGGAACGCCTCCGCAGATGCGGCTCAGACCTATCTCCTGTTCTGGCTTTCGGGAAACATTGATGCCGCCGGCGCATACCTGGAAAAATTCTGCAAAAAAAGCGATACCGCAAAACAGTACGTGCAGAAGTGGGTGTCCATTATTTCGGCTTCCCAGTTGGTGAAAGCAAAGCCCGCAGAAAAAGAATTTTTGCTCCATTGGGCAAATGTCGTAGAATACGAGTAATTGAGGTGTTAAAATGAAAATAACCGTTTGCATCGGAAGTTCCTGCCACCTAAAAGGTTCGCGGCAGGTGGTTGAGGGAGTGCAATCCCTCATTGCAAAACATGACCTGAAGAACAAGGTTGAATTGGGCGGTGTATTCTGCATGGGCAAATGCGACACCGGTGTTTCCGTTACGGTGGACAAAGCCTATCATTCGGTGCAGCCCGAAAATGTCGAGGCATTTTTTAAAGAAGCTGTCCTGAAAAAACTTGCATAATACATAGCCGGGGGCAGCAGATGACTGAGTATTTAAATTTAAAAGCGGCGGATTGCAAAAATTGCTATAAGTGCATCAGGCATTGTCCGGTAAAGGCCATTCAATTTACCGGCAATTCGGCGCAGATTATACCGGAAGAATGCATACTTTGCGGCCGCTGCTTTGTGGTATGCCCCCAGAACGCCAAAGAAATCCGGAACGATGTGAGTATTGCCGAGGCCCTTATTGGAAGCGGGGCCCCGGTATACGCAAGCCTGGCGCCCTCGTTTGCAGCCAATTATACTGACGAGTCCAGCCACGCCCTCTCCATTGAACAGATGGAAACAGCCCTAAAGGAATTGGGTTTTGCGGGGGCTGAAGAAACTGCCCTTGGCGCGGCCATTATCAAACGTCAATACGATGAAATGGTCAAGCGGGAGGACAAGAACATCGTTATTTCTACCTGCTGCCATTCGGTAAATCTTTTGGTGCAAAAATACTACCCTGAGGCACTGCCCTATATTGCGCCTCTTCTTTCGCCCATGCAGGCCCACAGTGTGGATCTTAAGCGCCGTTATCCTGGGGCAAAAACAATTTTTATCGGGCCCTGCATTTCCAAAAAGGATGAAGCTGACCGTTATGGCGGTATTGTGGACTGTGTGCTTACTTTTGCCGAGTTATCCCAATGGTTTAAGCAGAAACGCATTGATATTGGCAAATGCGCTCCCAGGAACACAGAAAGCCCGGTTACGCACACCCTTACCCGGCTTTTCCCGGTAACAGGCGGCATACTGCGTACCATGGCGAAAGAAAACCCCCAATACACGTACCTTGCAATAGATGGTGTGACCAATATACAAAGAGCCCTTGAAGACATTATTAAAGGCAAATTGGACAAGTGCTTTATCGAAATGTCCGCCTGTACCGGAAGCTGTATCGGCGGTCCTTCCATGCAGAATGTGGCTGCCACCAACGGGATTCAGCGCAATACCGCGCCTGTACGCGATTATATCGCCATTAATGCCTATGCAGGCAGCGAAGACGATCCGGTATTTGCATATGACACTAAAACGCTCTCGAAAAGCTTCCCTTCGCTTGCGGTACGAAAAGTGCATTTGGGGCAAAACGCCATTGATGAAGTACTGCGGAAAATCGGTAAAACAAAGCCCGAGCACGAATTAAACTGCGGCTGCTGCGGGTACAATACCTGCCGCGACAAGGCTCTTGCGGTGCTCGAAGGGAAAGCAAACCTTACCATGTGCCTGCCCTACCTCATCGAGAAGGCAAACTCATTTTCCGACGATATCATTAAAAATACGCCCAATGCCATAATAGTACTGAACGAAAGTTTTGAAGTGCAGCAGATAAATAACGCTGCCTGCAAAATGCTCCACATCAACGAGCATGATATACTTGGCGATCAGGTTGTTCGCCTCCTTGATCCTATCCCGTTCATCGAAGTGAAAGACGAAGAAGAAAACCGCTACAACCAGCGCACCTATCTTGCCGATTATAAAAAGCATGTGGAGCAGACCATAATTTATGATAAAAGCTACCATATTATCATCTGTATTATGAGGGATATTACCGAGGCAGCGGATAAAAAAGAAGAAAAAACCAGGTTCAATCAGGAGACTATCGCCATTGCCGATAAAGTGATAGAAAAACAAATGCGCACAGTCCAGGAAATCGCATCCCTGTTGGGCGAAACTACAGCGGAAACAAAAATAGCCCTGACCAAGCTGAAAGAAGGCTTGTCAGGTGAATGAGGCAATGTATGGCACATTACAATAACAACGCCGTCCTCATAAAGCGTCAGCTTTTGGTTTCTATAATCAAATTGCTGCTTGAAGATAAACTGGAAGATGAGGTTGATCGTATTCCCTATGAGATGACCAAGGGAGCGGATTACGAATCCATCCGCTGCTGCGTATACCACGACCGCAGCATTTTAAAAACCCGCATTTTGGCGCGGCTTGGTTTTTCCATCGAGGATTATATTGAAGACGGAAGCTCCCTTGTTCCCCAGGTCCGAAAGGCGCTAAAACGCAAAAAAATCGAAGGGCCTATACTCACGGTTTTGGATGAGGCCTGCAATGCCTGCATTAAAACCCAGTACCTCATAACTGACGCCTGCCAGGGTTGCCTGGCGAGGCCGTGTACTATGAACTGCCCCAAAAAGGCTATTTCTTTTAGCCGGAACAGGGCGGATATTGACAAGGCAAAGTGCATTAACTGCGGCATTTGCCTTCAAGCCTGTCCGTATCACGCGATTATCAAAATTCCGGTCCCTTGCGAAGAAGCATGCCCTGTGGACGCTATTGCCAAAGATAATGACGGCAAAGAACGGATCGACTTTACCAAATGTGTTTTTTGCGGGAATTGCATACGCACTTGCCCCTTTGGCGCCATGATGGATAAATCGCAAATTGTGGACGTGATAAATGCAATGAAATCAGGGAAAAAACTATCCGCCATGATTGCCCCCGCAATAGCAGGGCAGTTCCGCGCTACCCTCGAAAAACTTGTAGGCGCCCTTAAGCAGGCAGGTTTTGACGAAGTCTACGAAGTTGCCCTGGGCGCTGATATAACAGCCCGGAAGGAGGCGGAAGAATTCGCCGAGCGTATGGAAAGGGACGAATCCTTTATGACCACCAGCTGCTGCCCTTCGTATATTGAAATGGTAAAAAAGCATCTCCCTGATCTTAAAAGCCACGTTTCGAACACCCGCACTCCCATGCACTACACTGCGGAAATCGCCAAAAAAGATCATCCCGATTATGGGCGGGTTTTTATCGGCCCTTGCCTTGCAAAACGCAAAGAGGGCATTGATGATCCCCTGATTGATTATGTTCTGACTGCCGAAGAAATCGGCGCTCTTTTTACTGCCATGGATATTAATGTTATGGAAGCAGAGGATGGAATAGCTGCAGGGGGCAATGCGAGAAAGGAAGGCCGCAGTTTCCCCTGGTCCGGAGGGGTCGCGGAAGCGGTCAAGCTGAATCTGAAGGCTATTTCCCAATTTAAGTCAGTTCCTGCTTCCGGCAGGGGCAAGAACGATTCAAAGACAGTTTTGGTTGATGTAATGTCGTCTTTTGAGCCTGTCAGGATAGATGGTTTTACAAAAGAAGGCGTCCAAACCCTTAAAGACTGGTCGTTAGGGTATAATACAGGCACTATCCTTGAAGTAATGGCCTGCCCCGGAGGATGTATATCGGGCCCTATGGTTATCGCAAATCCGAAAATTGCATTGAACCAGGTGAAAAAACTTGCCGAAGAAGGCAGTCATGAATGAGCGAATTGACAATAGCTTAAACGAACTCTGTACTGACGTAGGATTTGTCAATGTAAACAAACACGGCGAGCAACTCTGCGGCGATCATGTCGAAGTGATCCCCGATGACAAACTTACCGTCATGGTTCTGGCTGACGGGCTTGGAAGCGGAGTAAAGGCGAATATCCTTTCGACATTGACCTCAAAAATAATTTCCACCATGATAGCCAATTCGCTCCCCATAGAAGAATGCGTTAACACTATTGCTTCTACATTACCCCTTTGCAAAGAAAGGCAAATAGCTTATTCAACCTTTACCATAGTGAGGATAAGCAATAACATGGAAGCTGAAATTATCCAGTACGACAATCCCTGGGTAATTCTTTTGCGGAACGGCAAGAATTTTGATTATCCCAAAACTGCGGAATTTGTTGCAGATAAGGGAGAAGCAATTTTCAGCAAGGGAGTTATCAACAAAAAAGTTATTTATAAAACCAAAATCCGCCTCCAGGAAAATGATACATTTATTGCCATGAGCGATGGGGCTATACACGCCGGCATTGGTAAAAGCCTCAATTTCGGCTGGCAGCGGGATGACATCATTAAATACATGGAAGAAATTTACCAGAGCGATTATTCTGCAAAAACTACCAGTTCTTTGCTTTTAAGCAAGTGTGTTGAGCTTTATGGCGGCGAACCCGGGGATGATACTACAATAAGCACCGTAAAGATACGCCGCCGCAGGCCCATCAATTTGTTGATCGGCCCTCCCGCGAATCCCCAGGATGTTATGAAAATGATGGCCCTCTTTTTTGCCAAAGAAGGGAAGCACATTGTCTGCGGCGGCACTACTTCAACTCTGGCAGCGGAATTCCTGCGCAAGTCTTTGAATACCGGCCTTCCCAATTATGTTGATCCTGACATTCCGCCTACTGCCGCCATTGACGGGGTTGATCTTGTAACCGAAGGTGTCATCACCATGAGCCGGGTGCTCGAATATGCCAGGGACTATCTAAAAGACAATGATGATTATTTTCACTGGAAAACAAGCGAAGACGGAGCATCCCAAATCGCGCAATTGCTGTTTGAAGAAGCCACGGATATTAATTTTTATGTAGGCCGGGCAATGAATGCTGCCCATCAGAATCCGGATTTGCCTATAGGCTTTAGCATCAAAATGCATATAATTGATGAACTCTCAACTTGTTTAAAAGCAATGGGAAAACAGATTAAGGTTAGTTACTTTTAAAGGAAACGATGATGGTAGAATTATGTGTATGTATAGGCAGCTCCTGCCATATCAAGGGTTCTTTTGGGGTGATACAGGCTTTTAAGCAGCATATTGAAGAAAAAAGCCTCCAGGACAAAATCAACTTTAAATCAAGTTTCTGCATGAAACAGTGCAGCAATGCGGGAGTGGCGGTATCAGTGGACAATGTTATCCATCAGGTAAGCCCGGACAAAGCAGGGGAATTTTTTACCGCACAGGTAATGCCAAAGGTCTAGTGGTGAAACCGAGAGTACCCGCTGCCCCATCGGTACGAAGGCTGCCGTCTTATCTTCATGTTATTAACAACCTTCCCGTGGAAGGGGAATACATTTCAGGTACGTTTATAGCGGAAGAGCTTAATCTTGACTCCATCCAGGTGCGCAAGGATCTAGCCATCACCGGGGTCACAGGCAAGCCAAAAAAGGGCTACCGTATCGAGGCTTTGCGGGACGCAATAGAAAATTTCTTGGGCTGGGACAAGGGTTTCGATGCGGTGCTGGTAGGAGTCGGTAACCTTGGTTCGGCATTGATGGGGTACAGCGAACTTGTCCGTCACGGCCTTCACATTATTGCGGCTTTTGACAATAATCCCAGGATGGTAGGGAAGAGGGTGCATGGCATACCCATACTCAACACCAAAACCATGGATATCCAGCTTCGAACCCTCGGTGCCAAAATAGCTATCCTCTCTGTTCCTGCGGAAGCGGCCCAGGAAACAGCCGATGTTCTGATTCGGGCGGGCATCACGGGGCTTTGGAATTTTACAAACGTTAAGCTCAAAACGCCCGAGGGTATTATTGTTCAAAAAGAAGATATATCATCAGGGTATGCAATGCTTTGCGTTCGCATGAAGGAGTAAATCATGAACAGTATTCAGCTTAGTCAAACGAATCTTTCCAAATTGAATAAGGCTATCCATACACCTTCGTATGACCGGAATCAACGCTCGCCCGCAATAGTCCACCTTGGGCTGGGGCACTTTCACCGGGCCCACATGGCTTTCTTCCTGGATGCCCTGCTTAAAACAGGCATAACCAGGGCGGGCATTTTTGAGGTGAACCTTGTCCCGGACCGCCTTCCCATAGGGAAGATACTTAAGGAACAGGATTATCTCTATACCCTGCTCACGAAAAGCGGAGCCGGAAATCACAGCGAAGCTCCCAGCGGGAAGGAAGACGCTATAGTAATCGGCTCAATCTTGAGTTATGCCAATGCCTCGGATAGCCTTGCCGAAAAAAACAGGCTCATCGAAAAGGTTGCCTCCGGGGAAACAGCCCTTGTCAGCCTTACCATCACTGAGAAGGGCTATTGCTTTATCCCTGCCGATTTTACCCTTGACCTTAACCACCCTGCAATCAAGCACGATCTTGAACACCCCGAAGATCCCCAGTCTGCGGTCGGCTTCCTCGCTGCAGTCCTGAGCAAGCGTTCTGCCTCAAATAGGCAGCCCCTTACGATCATGTCCTGCGATAATTTCCCCTCAAACGGGGAAACCCTTAGCCGTCTTATCCGCACTTTTTGCGAGAAGGTGTATCCTTCCTGCATCTCCTGGATAGAAGAAAATGTCGCCTTCCCCTGTTCCATGGTTGACCGCATTACCCCCAATACCACCCCGGCCCACTCCAAAGAGCTGGAAGAAAAATTCGGCATCATTGACAATTGGCCTGTCTGCTCCGAAGATTTTATCCAATGGGTTTTGGAAGATAATTTTCTTCTGCCCCCCGGATCGGCCTTTAATCCAAAAGATTTTGCCAAGGTTGGCGTACAGCTCGTAAAGGATGTAGAGCCTTACGAACACATGAAGCAGCGCATCCTCAACGGAAGCCATTCAGCCCTTGCCTATACTTCCTATTTAATGGGCATCAGGAAAGTCGACGAAGCCATGGCTGACCCTCAAATTTTCAAATTTGTGCGCAGCCTATATATGGAAGAAGCCGGGGCAGCCCTTCCGCCCATAGAAGGCGTGGATCTTAAAGCGTATAAAGACACAACGGCAAACCGTTTTTGCAACCCCAATATCTCCGATACTATCCTTCGCCTTTGCGAAGACGGCTCTACCAAGATTCCCAATTTCATACTCAGGCCGTTAAAGGACGCCTTGCAGCAGAATCTCGGATATCACGCCTTTGTCTTTGCCCTCGCAGGCTGGGCTCGTTTCCTTACAGGTTCTGATGAACAGGGGCAGCCCATACCGATTAATGACCCCAACGCTGATGCGCTTAAGGCTGTTGCGGCACAGGCGCGGGAAAATCCTGCGGCGTTTTTGCGAAGCATTGGCGTTGCGGATATTTCTGATGATGCTTTTGGCAAATTAACTGCCCTGTTTAAGGACTACCTTGAAAAATTCTATAGCAAGGGTGCAAGGGAAAGTTTGGGGGAATTTCTTAAACAGTAAACCGTGGTTTTTTTGTTCAGAAGGTTTCAAAATAACAGGCAAATTCCCGGGAATCCTGCCTTTCCCTGCCCCAGACGAGAAATTCAGAACTTATAACTGAGTTGTAGAGAACGCTGGCGTTGCTCCATTCGCCAAACCTTTTCTCAAAACGCTGTATAACCTCGCTTTTGGGCAGGCCGTTTTTAATCAGCTTCTTGATATAATCGAGTTTCCTATCCATTTCTCATCCCCTTAAAATAGAAAGCATATCGCAGGAATTTGGAAAAACCAATGTTTTTGTGGACTTTTAAGCCAAATTTTGAAGGAAGCAAATGACAGAATATGGGAAAACGTCATTCTGCATCCATTAATATCAGAATTACCCTTTCGTTAAAAAACACGGATTTCCCGTAATTCTTAAAATATTTCCCCTCCTCACTTGTCTGCATAAGTAGAGGAGATATATATGAACAAAAAATTTGCTAAACATGGTTTTGTGGGTATTTTGATTTTCCTGGCCGCCATTGCTGTTTTCAGCATAGCCGCCATGCTCTTGTGGAACTGGCTCGTGCCGCCAATTTTCGGCCTCCCTGCGATCAGTTACCTCCAGGCCCTGGGGCTTATGGTCCTGGTACGTATTCTGCTCTCGGGCCTTCCCTTTAACGGGATAAGGGCAATGAGGGGCGCGGCTCTTTGGGGCAAGAATAACCCCATCAGGGAAAAGTGGATGAATATGACCGAAGAGGAACGCAATGAGTTTGTGATGAGGGAAAGGGGTTTTCATAATCATTTCCATGGCCACGCAAGGGGCGAAGGTCATGCAAAGGGCGATGACACTAAAGGAAAAGAAAATGACTAACTCAGCCATTGAAGTCAGGAATCTGACCAAAAGGTACAAGAATTCCGGAATCCCTGCTGTTGATGATGTCAGCTTTTCGGTGGACGAAGGGGAATTTTTCGCCTTCCTCGGGCCCAACGGGGCGGGTAAAACCACTACCATTTCTATACTGACCACCACCCTGGGCAAGACTTCGGGCAGCGTTTCCATAGGGGGCTATGATCTTGAAAAAAGCCCCCAGGAAGTCAGGGCCAACATCGGCATTATTTTCCAAAAGCCCAGCCTCGACCTGGATCTCTCGGCGGAAGAAAATATCAGGCTCCACGCCTGCATGTACGGCATGTATATGTACAAACCCTTCTTCAAGTGGATGCCGAAGGCTTATAAGGACAAGGTGATGGACCTGGCTGATATCATGGGCATCAAGGACAAACTCTGGAAGCCCCTCAGGACTTTTTCCGGCGGCATGCAGCGCAAAATTGAAATCGTCCGCAGCCTGATCCATCAGCCCCAGGTGCTTTTCCTTGACGAGCCTTCCCAGGGCCTCGACCCTGTAAGCCGCCGCTCCCTCTGGGATTACATCAACCAGACGCGGAAGCAGTACGGTACCACGGTTTTTCTCACCACCCACTATATTGACGAGGCGGAAAACGTAGATACTGTGTGCATGATCAACAAGGGGAAGATCATCTTCTCGGGTTCGCCCATGAATCTCAAATCCAGCCTTCGCGAGGCTTCGCTGGAAGACGCCTACATCAATTTGCTCACTACAGGAGATGCAGCATGAATGCCGTCGCATTAAATCCGATTCCCATGACTATGCCCAAGGTATTGCGGGAATTAAACGCCATAATTACCATCGTATGCCGGGATGTTTTTCTGGCAGTCAAATCGCCGCCTAAAATATTCATGGCGATCCTTATGCCGGTTATGATGCTCGGCATGTTCGGTAGCCAGCTCTCCCAAAACATGGGTATCAACATGGGCTTCAATTTCAATCAGTTTATGCTGGTCGGCATGTTGGTTAACGGCCTTTTTATGATAACCATGATGGGCATTACTTCCCTTGTGGAAGACAGGGAAACTGATTTTACCCAGGAAATCCTGGTCGCCCCTGTGTCCAGGTATTCCATAATTTTTGGAAAGATTATCGGCGCTTCTGTAATGAGCTATATCCAGTTTTTTGCGACACTCATTGTGGGCCTTTGCATCGGCGCAACCCTCAGCACAAAGGAACTGCTCATGCTGTTCGCTGTCTCGCCCCTTATGTGCCTTGCCGCCGGTTCTCTCGCAGTGGTGTGCATTGGTTTTATCCATAAAAGCACTACTGCTAATTTTGTGGTAATGATGTTGTCCATGGCGCAGATGTTCCTCTCGGGCGCGATGATTCCGATCAATAATTCAAAGGGCCTCATGGCTGTTTTAAGCCGCCTCCTGCCCATGACCTACTGTATTGACTTTGCCCGGGGAATGTTCTACCAAAATACAGGGGAAACCGTGAATGTTACGCTTTATCCGCCCGCAGTCAACCTTATTATCATCGCTTCATTTACAGCTGTGTTTTTTATAAGCGGTACTATTGCCTTTGTTCATGCAGAGACGAACAAATAATTAAAAGGAGATATTAATTATAGCATGGCTGCGTTAAGCGTATTCGAATATTTCCTTGTTTTATTGGCGGCCATACTTGCATCCAATGTAATAAACCGTTTTTTGCCCTTCCTGTCGGTTCCCATAATACAAATTGTACTGGGCGCCCTTATTACGCTTTTACCCCTGGGCTTTCATTTTGAATTGGAACCGGATCTGTTTTTTGTGCTCTTTATTGCGCCCTTGGTATTTAATTCAGGCAAGGATCTGGATAAAAAGACTTTCTGGTCTGTCAAAGGGCCTATCCTGAACTTTGCCTTTTTGCTTGTGTTTGTGACGGTTATTTCTGTCGGGTACTTCGTACATTTCATTATACCTGCTATTCCCCTCGCAGCCGCCTTTGCCCTTATCGCTTCCCTGGGGCCCACTGACGATGTGGCGGTGGATTCGGTGGTAAAACGGCTCAAAATGCCTCCCAGAATAATGAATATCCTCGTGGGTGAATCCCTCTTGAATGATGTCTCGGGCATTATCAACTTTCAATTTGCCCTGGCTGCCGCGGTTTCAGGAACTTTTTCCTGGATCGCTGCAGGCAGGCAGTTTCTTATTTTAGGCCTGGGGGGTATATTAATCGGCCTTGCCTTTACGTTAATCAAATTACTGTTGGTTAGATGGCTGCGTTCCCTGGGTATGGAAAATGTTACTTTCCATATATTAATAGAATTACTCACCCCCTTTTTGGTGTATATTATTTCCGAAAAATGCGGAACCAGCGGCGTCCTCGCAGTATTTACCGCCGGTGTTGCCCATTCCTTTGGGAAAAATAAACTGAACCCTGAAACCGCCAATCTCAATATAGCTTCTGAAAATATATGGTCTATGGTATCATTTACCCTGGACGGCCTTGTATTTCTTATACTTGGTACCCAGCTTCCCGGAATTTTAATAACCATTATAGGCAGCCCCTATTCCATAAGCACAGGAAGGGTAATTCTTGTAATTCTTCTTATTACCGCCCTTTTTATGCTTATCAGGTTTTTATGGACTTTTTTCACTTTGCGCAAAAAAGCCTATAATGAACCGGAAAATCCATTGGGAAAATTGAAGGCAAGCCTTTTTATCAGCCTTTCGGGCGCCCGGGGAACCGTTACGCTTGCAAGTATACTTTCTATCCCCTATATTTTAAGCAATGGGACTCCCTTCCCTGAACGGGATCTTTTGATACTCATTTCTACCGGCGTCATTTTATGTACGTTAATTGTTACAACTTTTATTCTCCCGTCTTTATTGAAAAAAAGGCCGAGGCCAAAAACAGCGAAGGAGAAAGGATAGCCTATATTGAAATTCTTCAAAATGTTATTCATCAACTTACAAACCTTCTCAATACCGAAAACAAGGGCGCCGTAGGAATGGTCATCGCCAATTACTATAGAAGAATAGCGGATTTAAGCCAGCGCCGCGGACCTGTGAAGGGTATTGAATATGAAGAAATCCGCAAGTTTCGGATAATGATCTTTGAATGGGAAAAACAGTATACCCGGAGCCTTGCGGACAAAGGGGAAATTGACAGCCCTATTGCGGACCAATATATAGATATGAGCGAAAGGCAGATTAAAAATATGTCAAATTCAAAACACAGCGGCTATGCGCGAATTTTTGGGTTTGTTCTGCATTCTTTCAGCCTTGATCGGAAAAAATTCAACCATGAATCGCAAAAACAATATTTTGAATTAAAAAAATTGAATAATGTTCAGGTACTGGAAAAATTAAAGCATTTACAGGTTACAAAAAATACGCCTTATCTGGAAAAGTTAACAACTGACTATGAACAGATGATGCTCATGGTGAATGCCCATAGTAACCAGGCTAATGGAGTTCAAATCCCCGTGGACAGTGAAAACGAAATTGACAAAATTGCAGCCCTTGGGTTTCAATATGAACGTGACGCTATACAATCAATGTATGAAACAGGCCGTATTTCCCGGGATTTGTCAAAGAAAATGCACGATAATATATCCCTTTTGGAGATACAGGTTTAATATCCATGCCTCAAAATATCACCGCAGTATTTAACACCTACCGTGAAAGGCTGACCAATTTTATCCGCAAGCGGGTTTCTTCTTTGGAAGATACCGAGGATATTCTGCAGGATGTTTTTTACCAGTTTACCCGCATGGATAGCATTGAAAACCCCGTGGAGCAGACTGCGGCATGGCTCTACCGTGTTGCGCGGAATAGAATAATCAATCACCAGAATAAAAAGCATGACGCTGAAATGCCTGTCTATTATGACGATGATAGCGATGACGACGATTTTGTGTTTCAGGACATTGCAGATGTTGTTTTTGACACCGAGGTAACTCCCGAAACCGAATATCTCCGGTCCATGATCTATGACGAAGTAAAGACAGCTCTTGCAGAACTGCCCCAGGAACAGCGTGAAGTATTTGAGCTGTCCGAATATTCAGACTATTCGGTAAAGGAAATTGCAGAAAAAACCCATACGCCGATTAATACGGTATTATCGCGGAAGCATTACGCGGTGCTGCATTTACGAAAGCGGCTCAAGGAGCTTTATGCGGATATTATGGGCGGAGGGTAGCGCCGCCCACTTGAAATATGCTGTACTAAATCGGTAGAATAACATCATGTATAAAGTGATACCTGTAAAACTGTTATACTATTTTCTCTATTTCGGTGTTATGTCTTTTATCGGCTGGATCATAGAAGTAATATACCGTTCCTGCAAAGAGAAAAGGCCTGTTAACCCCGGATTTCTTTCAGGCCCTTTTCTTCCGATCTACGGATTCGGCGCTGTGATTATTACCGCAGTGAATGTAGAGGCTAAGACCTTGTCCCCGGTTTTAGGATGGGCCATTACCCTTATTTCACCGACTGTTCTTGAATATTTCGGCGGGTGGATAATGGAAAAGTTTTTCAACATGAAATTATGGGATTATCATAAGCAGCGTTTTAACCTGCAAGGCCGTATATGCTTACGGTTTTCGATATATTGGGCAGCCCTTGCAGCGGTTCTTATATTGGTCATACAGCCTAGGGTGTATACAAGAATTTCCATTCTGGGTCCCTACCTATCCCACTTTTTTGCCGGTGCGCTTTTCGCCTATATCCTGTTTGACCTGACCTATTCAATAAAGGCAATGACAAATTTCAAAGCTTTCCAGCAGGATCTGGCCTTGTTAATTGAAAAGGGTAAACAGTACCATTCTGTTTTCGAATTTGCTGAAGATGGCAAGGGCAAGATTTTAAAACTCCCCGAAGAAGTTAAGCGCATATTAAAACCATTGAATGCATTTCCCTCACTCAGGCAGGATTTTAAGGCAAAATTGCCTGTATTCCCCGATTGGATAAAAAAGCATCTTGAGAACCGTTTTTGGAAGGAATTAATTTAATATCGAGAATGATGCGTTCATATCAACAATAGAGTAAAATTGTTTTATTTTGGAACCTACTTCTGATTCTGATTCTCTTTCTTGAATCCCATTGAGAAGCGTTCCAGAAGGCCCTCTATCTGTTTCCTGGAGGTGATGCTGAAATTCGCAAGGACGGCGGGATCAAACTGGTCAAAGGTAACATTGCCGGCCTCGAGTTCGCAGAACATGTTGGCAAGGTAGACTGTTTCCACCAGGTCTTTGTAATCAGCAGGGGCTGAAGTGGGATCGTGGTGGAAGCGTATGGCCGCCACAAGGCCTTCGGGGAAGTTCCACTTTTCGGCGATAAGGGCGCCGATTTCCGCGTGGTTCATGCCTGCGGAAAGATCTTCAAATGTGGAGGTAGGGAGGTTCTTCTCGGAGCAGAAATTCTTGATATTGTTCAGGAGTTCAGGGTGGATATTGGAGAAGACGATCTTGCCCATATCGTGGAGTATGCCCCCCACGTACACATCGTCCAGAAGGTTCCGGTCTTTCCGGAAATTCTTGATAAGGTTAAATGCATAGAAGGCGGTCTTATAACTGTGTTCCCAAAGGCTCTTCTTGTCCGCAGTTTCGTCGCCCAGGATTTTTTGGGTTCCATAGGAATAGAGGAGGTTTTTAATCCCCCTGATGCCTACCATTTTTACGGCCTCGGAAATACTGTCAACTTTTTTTGCAAGCATATACTGGGCAGAGTTGACTATTTTGAGGAGGTCGGCGGTGAGGGCCGGGTCCATGGAGATCTGGCGGGCAATGTCGGTCATTTCAGAATTGGGATCGTTGATAAGCTTCTGCACCAAAAGAATATTTTCGGGGAACTGGGGCAGGGAATTCACGTTGTCAACAATAGTCGAGGAAAGGATCGAAATATTTTCCAGCCTGGCCTGCTCCAGGGGGATGATGATCTTGGCGATGGTCTCCTTGTCCGAACCGGTAATGTCGAAACAGTCTTCGTCGAGGCCCATCTTTTTGAGCATGAGCACAAGAATGACGAGGCCCAGTCCTGCGCCTTCTGAATCGTCCAGCACCTGGGAGAGGGCATCTTCGAGATTGGAGTACTGGCGGGAACGGGCGAGCTTGTCGTGGATGCGGATAAGCTCGGTCTTGGTGACCGCCACATTATTGCGCACTTCAATATTGATAATGTTATTTTTTATCTGCAGTATAAGTTTTATGTAGAGGCCCTTCTCTTTTTGCAGCTGCAGGTAGTGTGCGATATTGCCAAGGGTGTTCTCTTTAAAGCCCGACATGCCTTCTTTGTAATCTTCAGGATTGGCAAGGTCCAGGCCCCTCAATAAAATAGACCCGCTTGGTATTGGCTTTTTTGGCGTTGACCGCCAGTTCCTGTACGCAGTACACGATGTAATCCTTGAGCTTCTCCTGGTCCACCTGTTTGAGGAAAACCGCAATGACCTGCTCAATATACATCTCTATTTCATGGGGAAGGGTAAAGGTAGTGACGGTCAGGGGTATCCCGGACTGAACCGCTTTTTTGACTTTAGCTTCATCGACAACCAATTCCCTTGGTGCAGGCATAAGTTTTTTTCCATCCTTCCACTATAAATACTGATATGACTTTCTATACTATACTTTTTTACCTGTATGCGCAATAACCCTTTATGTATAGATTTTGAATCCCTGCAAGTATATACTGGCAAATGATGCAGGAAATCTGGATACCTGAGTTTTTTATTGCCCTTTTCCTCTTTTTGCCCCTGATCAGGTCCAAGGTTAAGAAATTAGAGCCCCAAACCGGCATTGTTTGGCTGCCTCTGACAGCTTTTATCCTCTCCATTGGCCTTTTTTTTGCTTATGGATTCAGACCCGAAGCCATTCCCCTTCTTCTCCTGGCCGGGATAATGACAATTTTCCATATTCCTGTCATGATCGCCTTCCGCAGCAGTGCCGGATTTGATGACTTTCCCAGGAAACACCGCATCTTCACCCCTTTGGGCCTTATAATCCTGGCCTTGGCCCTGTTCCCCGCCTTCTGGTTTTCGCCCTATGATGATGCAGAAGACAATACCGAAGGGGTCTATTCCTTCATTTTAAAGGAAGGCAGCAAGGCTTTTAATGCGCGTTTATACAGCGATGGCGAATCCGGCTTTCGAACGGCGAGGCCCCTTCTGGTGCTGGCGCCCCCGGTTTTCGGCGCCAGGGCCCTTGATGCGGTGGCCAAAGCTTCGCGAGACAGGGGCTTTGCGGTGCTTACATATATCCCCAGGGGCCTTGATTCGCCTGCTGAATGGCTGGGGCATTTCCGCGCATTTACCGCAGGCATGAAGCGGGCATCGGCCAATGCCAAAGGCAGGGCCTTTGAGGAAAGGCGCAAAGGGGAAATTCTATCAATTTTGGGCCTTGTTAAGCAAAACCCCTCAATCGGGGAGGGCTTACGGCTCTCTGATCGTGCTTCAGCAGGTCAAATTTTCATAGGAGGTTATGATGCCTCAGGCTCTGCCCTTGTTTTGCTTGGCGGAAACCCTGAATTTACGCGGAATAACCCCGAGGTAAAAGGCCTTTTGGCAATGGAAAGCCCCCTTTGGTCGCTTTTCCGGGAGGAAGAGCGGGTTTTTAACCCCCTGCCCCCCGATTCGGGCTGGTTTTTATCGGTAAAAACCGGGATAGGCCACTGGTTTGCGGGTCTAAAGCCAAAAAAGATCGCTGGCTTGGGCGAAACCCCCAGGGTGAATTTCCCTATGCTTTTTATGATGTCCGACAAGGCCCTGACAGCCCAGGGCAAGGACGGGCAGTACGCTGCAGTTTACAGCGCCTTGCGATCCTGCCGGGAGCCCTCCGCCCTGGCTGTTGCCGACGGGGCAGGCCCCCTGGATTATGCAGGTTTCCCTTCCCGCTATCCCGTGCTGTCCCTTCTTTACCGGGGCAGGGGAAAGGAAGTTTGGCGGGATGCTGATTTTGCGAACGGGACAGCCCAGATAATCGCGAATTTCGCAGCCCTGGTACTGGATGCCGATGGCATAGCAAACCCGCTCCGGAAAATAGCCCTCCCCAAGGATGTGCATATAGAACCCCACTCTTGGACTCTGCCCAATCTTGGTTTATGATAGAACAATGAACGCTATGACCACAGCCAAACTGGACTCCTTTTTCCGCAGCAAGCTTGATATCGAAGGCTTTCTGCCTGCCGACAGCTCCCTCAACGGCCTGCAGGTTGATAACAATGGGGACGAAATAACGAAGATAGCCTTCGCGGTGGATGCAAGCCTCGAGACCTTAAGGCGGGCGGCAGCCCTTAAGGCGGGAATGGTCTTTGTGCACCACGGCCTTTTTTGGGGCCAGCCCCTGCGCCTGGCCGGAGGGCACAGGGAGCGGGTCAAATTCCTTTTTGATCGCAATATAGCCCTCTATGCGGTCCATCTTCCCCTGGATCATCATCCCAGCCTGGGGAACAATGGCGCTTTGGCTGAACTTTTGGGGATAGAGGACCCTGAGCCCTTCGGCCTCTACCACGGGAAGAAGATAGGCTATAAGGGGAAGCTTAAAAAACCGCTCACTATCGACGAGGCAGTCATACGCATCACCTTTATGGGCAGGCCCCCCCTGGGGGTTTATCCCTTTGGGAAAGAAGAGAGCCTGACCTGCGCGGTAATTTCCGGCGGCGCCGCTATCGAAGCTTTTCAGGCCATAGACGAAGGTGTGGACCTCTATGTAACCGGGGAAAGCTCCCACACAATATACCACCACGCCATGGAAGCGGGCCTTAACCTGATTGCCGGGGGGCATTATTCCACCGAGGTATGGGGGGTGCGCCGGATGATGGAGCTTTGCTCCTCTGAACTCAATTTGGAAACAGAATTCATCGACATTCCAACCGGTTTATGATATAGTGACTCCAATGAAGATCATTTTCGACAAGCAAAAATGCCTGCCCTTTACCCTCACTGCCCTTATCATTTTGGCGGACCAGCTGGTAAAGGGCTTCATCGTCAAGAACTGGCCCGGGGAAGGGACTTTTATAAAGGACCTTTTTAGCAACGGCCTCGTCCAGTTTTGGCATGTGCGGAACAGGGCCATTGCATTCAGCCTTGGCCATAACCTGCCCGAATCGCTGCGGCCCGCCCTGTTCGTAGTGCTGCCCATTGTCGTGCTGGGTTTTCTCCTATGGTATTATTTCAAATCCCCCGATTTCCGCACCCCCCAGCGTTGGGCTGTGGCGGGCATCATAGGCGGCGGCGCAGGGAACATCATCGACAGGATTTTCCGGCCCGAAGGGGTAGTCGATTTTGTCAGCGTAAAGTTTTTCGGACTTCTTGGCATGGAGCGATGGCCCACATTTAACATTGCCGATGCCAGCGTAGTGGTCTGCTGCATCGTATTACTCGTAACAATTTTAATTAGCCCTAAAGAGGTTCACAATGAGCAAGAAAACTAATACCCTCTGGTTTATCCTGGGGGCCACTGCCTTTAACATCCTGGTAACCGTCGTTTGCTTTGTTGCGCTGCTGATCCTCTACGCAAGGCTCATCCTGCCCCTGCTGCCCGAAACCACAGCAGCCTGGGGCTTCCCCGTCATCTTCATTGGCGCCATCGCCCTCTCATTCGTGATTTACCGCCTGGTACTTAAACAGATTATGAAGAAGGTGGATATGGAAAAGCACTTCGACCCAATTTTTGGGCATAGAAGGCCGCCGGCGAGGAGGGATTAGGGGGGAAAACGATTCTCCTTTTTCATTGTATTGTTATATATACATATCCAATTGATTCTTTTTAAAAGTATAATATTCCAAATCGTAATTTTTCAAATATTTTTCATAGAATTTTCTTAATAGTTCTTTCATGTCATCTTCTAATTTGCTGTTTACAAAGTCAATAAACGGCAAAGGAATATTTTTATAAAAAGCCTCTGCGATACTGCCCGTAATACAGGCCAGGGTATCAGAGTCCCCGCCTAACGAGATGGCAATTTGAATAGAATTTTCAAAATCAGTGCTTTCCAGAAATGCCATTATCGCCTCTGGTACAGTACCTTGGCATGTATTCAGTTTTCCACCAAATCTATATGTCTTTCTTAATTTAGATAAATCTTTGCCCAATTTATATTTGAATTCACCTTCAATGTATTCTTTAATTTCATTTTTAGTTTTGCCATTGCGAGCAAGGTAGATTGCAGACGCAATAGCCATTGCTCCCTTCATGCCTTCTTTATGATTATGGGTAATCTGGGCAGATTTCCTCGCTTCGGTTAAAGTTTCTTCTAAAGTATCAAAACACCAACCGATAGAGCCTACTCTCATAGCTGAACCATTGCCATAACTATTGTATGGTTTGGGGGAATTTTGATTAAACCAATTTCTAAATTTCCCCCCATATCCACAATTCGGATATTTCTTTGTCCATATCAACAATGAATCTTGGTAATGATAGTTGCTTAATACAGCGTTCGCTATTGCAAGTGTTAATATCGTATCATCGGTGTAATAACATTTTTGATTTATCAATTCAATCTCATGCGGCCTATCTGTTACATGATTATTCCATTCATATATGGAACCGCATATATCACCAATAATAGAACCATACATAATTATTTCCTCCTGATTCCTGATAATCTACTACGGTTTCCTTTATCCATTCTTCTCTACTCCTTAATATCAGGCAGCTTAACGGTGGTTAAGCATTGCTTCTTGCCTACCATAATACTACAGAGGTATGTCACAGACTGACATAGCTGAAAAACATTTACAAATTCACTTATTAATCGCTCTCACGTTCGTTGAAACCAGGGGAAGTATGATATATTATAAAGAGGGGGAGGTTTATTATGACAATAACACAAGAAAACAGGGTCACTTACGATGAGGTGAGCCAGAATTTCCCAAACATTGCCGAAATGGTGGACAGAATTGGCAGCACTGTGGTAATGAAAGACAATATGCCCCATTATATCATACTGGACTTTGCTCAGGTTGGGGGGAAGAAACTGCAACCAATGCAGAAGTCATGAAATCAGCCCGGAATTTGATAGCCCACCACCTTCCAGCCTTCCAGGAACTGGCTAAGTAAGGTCGGTCCCGGCTCAAATGAAGCGTGTTACCATCGAACAAGTTATGGGAATGCTGGTTTTTTGATGTTAATGGTATACCCGTCCATTGCGCCAATGAGGAACTGATTAAGCTTGGCCTTGGGTTTACAGAGGGTAGAATTGATGAAGCTGCGGTGATAGACTTGATTGTGGAGCGGAATACGTAATGTCTTAAAACGAAGCGCTATTTGGAGAAAGCATGGAAGAAAATAAGAATCCGGTACAAGCAATAGTCAAATTGAGAGATTTGATAAATACAGAATTGATAATTCCACCATATCAACGTCCGTATAAATGGCAATCAAATAATGTGATTCATTTATTGGACGATATTTTTGAGAATGTAATTCAAAATAAAAGAATTTACAGAATTGGCAATATTATTTTGCACGAAGACAAAGAAAAGAAACAAAATATTGTTGATGGTCAGCAACGATTAACGACAATCTCAATACTGTTGAATTGTTTGGATATAAGTTTTAGCGGATTGCTGTTAAAACAAAAGTTCAAGCACAAGATTTCAAAAGATAACATTTTTTACAACAAACGAATTATTGATAATTGGTCCTCAAAAATTATTGATAAAAACTTTGTCAAAAACACAATTCTCGAAAAATGTGAATTTGTGCTTTTTACCGTGTATAAAGAAGACGAAGCATTTCAATTGTTTGACTCGCAAAATGCAAGGGGGCAATCATTAAAGCCATACGATCTGCTTAAAGCATTTCATCTGCGTGAAATGGAATTTGAAACAGAAGAAGAAAAAGCAGCTTGTGTGAAACGCTGGGAAAAGTCTATCGACAATGGAAGTTTAAAAACAATACTTGGTAATCATCTATTTCGTATCCGCAAATGGAGTAAGAATGATAATAAATATAATTTTACCAAAGACGAAATTGATGAGTTTAAAGGTATCTCTTTGTACAAAAATCAGGAGTATCCCTATGAAAAAGCATTAAGAATGTTAGACGGCTTGGTAGAAAATGCTCAAAAAGACAAACTATTAATGAATTTAGATGTTGCCCAAACTTACCCATTCTCAATAACAATGACTATAATAAATGGGAAACGATTTTTTGAATATGTAGATTATTATATTAGCTTAAAAGACAATTTGGTTAAAAACGATACAACTGATTTTTATAGATTTCATCAATTTTATTGTTTGGGAAACTCAGATTATAAACCAGAAAAAGAACCTAATGAATATATAGGCGCTGGGCGTTCAGGCGATGAAAAAGTAAAAAATTTGTACGAAAATATTGTTTTGTCTTTCGTTGATAAGTTTGGCGAAATTACAGACTTTAATGTGTACTTCGAAGCATTCTACAAGATTGTTTATCTGATTAGATGTAAGTATAAATCGATACGGATGGAAACCATTCTTAATAGTGACGTTAAAAAAATTGTCAGAGAAATAGGTGATGCCGTAATGCCTGAACAATTAAATAAATATCAATTCAGAAAAAATAAAATAGACGAACTAGATTTTGTAAAAGGAATTGAACCTATAAAAAACTTTATTAGCTCAAAAGAGGAAGAAAATGGCAGATGAAAAAGCACATAGCGTAAAAGATATTTTGTCGAATAACAATTACGTTATTCCCATTTACCAGCGTAACTACGATTGGGGAAAACAGGAAATATCACAACTAATAAAGGATATAGTAGAATTTTTTAATATGCAAACCTATGATGAATCAAAGACATATTATTTGGGTTCGTTAGTCTGTTTCAAAAGAGAAGACAAAGACGGAACTTTTGAATTGATTGACGGGCAACAACGGCATACTACGTTGACCTTAATAAACATTGTCCTTAAAAATTATAAAAATTCACAAATTGATAATGTCGATGCATTAAAATTAAAATTTGACTCTCGAAAAAACACACAAAGATTCTTGGAAGCAATATATCAGAATTTTGAAAATTTGGACACATTAAATATTGATGGTATTGGAAATATGAAATCTGCGGTAGATATAATTAGGGACGAGTTAAGAATGCAAGTAGGAGAGGATAATATTTTGAATTTTGCAAAATATTTTTATAATAATGTGAAACTGTTCCGTGTAGAAGTTCCGTACGATACCGATTTAAACCACTATTTTGAAATCATGAATAATCGAGGCGAACAGTTAGAAAAACACGAAATTATAAAAGCTCTTTTGATGGAGAAAATTGAAATAAGTGATGAAAAAGGGCAAAAAGAGATTGAAAAAACAAAAAATGCACAATATAAATTTGCGGCAATTTGGGATGCCTGCTCCGATATGGGCGATTATGTGTGTTTTAACCTCAACTCTCTTTTTGGTATTAATGGAAATATTGAAATAGATAAAATTGACTTTGATAGCATAGAGATAAATCAAAATAATGAGGATAAAGATAATTCGTTATCAGATATTTTGTTATACCATACTATTCCAAATGATTTTCCAAAAAAAGAAAAATATACGAAAGAAAAATACAAGTCAATCATTGACTTTCCTAATTTTTTATTACAAGTTCTGAAGTTACGATACCCTGATATTTCCCTTGATGATAAAAAGTTGTTGGAACAATTTCAAAAATATTTGTCGGAGTTAAATTTTTCTATAGATTTCATTACAAATTTATTGAAATGCAGGATACTATTTGATAAATACATAATAAAACAGGATTTATCAGATGCCGATGATAACAAACAAAATTGGGGAATAAGAAAATCAAATTCTTCTTTTGACGGAACTATTAAAACATTTGACGATGACGATGAACTGGTAAAACTACAAGTGATGTTATATTATTCGGATTCTACAAATACTTATAATACTTGGCTGTACGAGATTCTTAATAAGTATCTTTTCTTTTTTGAGGGTCAAGAGGATGTCGTAAAATACACTTTGAATATTTTGGCAATTGCAGAAAACAAATTTGATTCAAATAATCTATCATATCCCGATATAAGTATTTTTAATTTATATTTTATTGATTTTCTGCTGTGGAAGTTATATATAACAGAAGTTCAAAGTAAAGAAGGTAATTATCAATATCAGGAACCATTGCTTGAACTCAAACAAAAAATTTTTAAGAAAAGGAGTTTATTTAATACATTCAAATTTAGGCAGCTTAGTTCAAAAGAACATCTTTTTCCTCAAGCGAAGTCAAATGACTTTAATGTGGCTTATGATTGCTTGAATTGCATTGGGAATCTTTGTTTAATTTCGTCTTCTCAGAATTCACAAGGTAATAAAGATATGCCTATTGCTAAAAAGAAATCTTTTGAAAGTGACAATTCAAGTCTAAAACGATTAATAATGTTTGAAAGTTTTGAAGACGACAAATGGGAACAATCTCAAATTGAAAAACACAAAGAAGAAATAAGGAATCTGATAGATTGGTAACAAAAAACATTTAATATATTTGATAGACAGGAGGCGGTAACATCAGTTATTTCACCTTGCATAATATTTTTGAAACATTTTTAGGGGCATTAAAGTATATTATTTTTTGTTCATATTTATCCCATTCGTCTCTCCAATATCCGGCACCAAAACCACCCCAACCCAGAGTAGGGGTGCCGGAAGCCACCGCAGGAGCCGAAGGCGACGAGGAGGCTGTAGGCAGGGGGAGCAGCGTCAATGCGGTTTACACCATAGCCCACAGACGCTGGGATATGCCGAGTATGTGCTCCCCCTCTTGATTCTTCTCCTTATCAATACCCGTCCGACATCGACCTGTTCACATCCCTCTGGAACAAATCCTGATACACATAGCTGCGGTTTTTGAGCTTTTCCTTGATGGGCTTGGTGAAGGGCATGTGGCGCCAGAAAACTCCGCGCAATTCCTTGTCAAGTTTTTGGGTGCCTTCGCTTTCTTTGAGCATCCAGGTTATGTAGTCTGATATAAAGGCTTCCTTAACGTCGCCCTTGAGTTTCATTTTTTGGAACCACTGGTAGTAGGCGCCGGTGAGGCCGTCTTCCATCCAGAAACGGGAAGCCTTTTCCTTGGCGACCTGCCAGCGGAGATCGCCGACTGCGGAAAGCATGGCGGTCTGGAGGTTCTTGGAGTACATGGGGACGACTATGCGGCCCCGGCTTGTTGCACGGTTATAGCGGTCGAAGGGTTCCCAGCACATGCCGGAATCGCCGTAGGTGGGGAGCAGCACCACGTAAGGGATGATGCGGTTGAGGCGGTTCCTGTGGAAACGGCAGAAGGCTTCGGCGTCTATGCTTTCTATCCAGGCCATGACGCTGATGACGTTTTCGCGGTAGCCGATGTCGTTGGGCATGCAGTGGAAGTACTCGCTGGTAAGTATGGGGAAGTGGTTGCCCTGGCGGCCTATGGTCATTTTGGCCATCTGCTTGATGGTTTCGAATTCTGTGTCCACTGCTTTGACATCGACAGTTATGCCGCCGCCTTCTTCTTCGACTTTGTCCTGCAGGGTTTTGACATCCTGCTCGGCCTGATAATATTCCTTGAGGAAGAGATCGAGGTCGTGGTCAACTTTGAGGAGGTTTTTAAGTATTTCCATTATTTCGCCAAAGACCCGTTTCTGGGATTCGCTGTAACAGGCTGAGATATCCCGAAAGCCGTCCAGGGGGAAGTGCTCGAAGATGAGCTGGACGGAGTCGGCAAGGATTTTTTCCTGGTTGGTGCGCTCCTCGTCCTTGGCTTTGAGGAGGCTTCTGGCCCCGTCGAGTTTGCCCTGGGCTTTTTCGAGGAGCTGCTGGATCCTTATGGCGCTATTGCTTTTAGCTACCCTGACCTCGTCGGTGGAGGAATTGCGGACTGTCCCGGTTCCCACGGCCTTGAACCATTCGTCAAGGTAATACACAGGCTCTTTAAGGTAGTCGTTTACCACAAACTTGGCAAAAAGGGCGCGGTTTTCCCCATCCAAAAAGGTGGGGTGGAGTATGCTGAAACGAAGCAGGTATTTTTTGGGATCGGGAAGCTTGCCAGGCGCTTTGCGGGCTACATTGATGAGGAAGTCCCAGTAGGCCAGAATGAACTGCTGGCGGAAGACGCCCTTATCCTTGGGGTCTTTGGCATTAAGGTACTTTTGAAGTATCCCATGCACCCTTTGGGCTATGTCCCCCTCGCCCGAAAGGGCCACTTTATAGTAATTCGGGTCATTGAAAGCCTCGATAGGGATGCTTTCGAAGCGTTTGGTAATCTCCGGGAAGCTGGCTATGGTGAGATCTATGTCCCCGGAGGGGGCTTCGCCGCCTTCAAGGTTGTCATCAAAAACAGAGGCAAAATCCGTTGCCGGCGCGCCCGGACTTCCAGCGAAGCTCCCTGCGGAGGCCTTGGGTTTTGCCTCGGTTCCGAGCAATGCGGCGATTTCCGGGTCCATTTCCCCTTGAAACATGTTATTGTCCTGGGCCATGTTTTAAATATCCTCCAATGCCTTATCCATTGTTTCTAAAACTATTATACAATATTATATAAAAAACAATGATCAAAAAAGCCCTTTATATCAGGAATTGACGAACATTGTTTGTTTGCCCCGAATTCATCGGTTTTCTCCCAAATCTCCAAAAGCCCAAATCCGCAAGAGATATTCGCTGCCACAATGCAAAAAAAAGTGGAATTTTTTCCCATTGTGTCTGTATATATATAATACCGTTTTACACCACAGGAGGAAGTATGCCGGACTTTGCAGAAATGGAACTCGCCAAGGGCCAGATGCCCCTTGAGTACAGCGCCGAAGAAATGGCGCCGGAACGCCTGTCCATGCTGGACCTGATGGAGAAGATCATCGATTACACTGAGGCCATAGGGATAAGCGATCTGCTTTTTCAAAAGGCTTTTCCCGTCGTCAACCTCGCGGCAGAGCGGCTCAACGTGACGCCTATGCAGATGGTTTTGTTTGCCATGCTCTTTAGCAGGTTTAATGCTTCCGCCCTGGACGAGGAGGATCTGGCGAACCTTTTCAGGTGCACCCCAATCAAACTCCTCCGCTACATGAATGACCTTGAGACGCTGCAGAAGAAGAGGCTCATAATCCCCCTGCGCAGAGGACGGGAAGGCAAAGCCTACCGCATTCCCGCCGATGTCGTGAATGCGATAAGGCGGGATGAGGATCTTGCTGCAGAGGTCAAAAAAGATCTCACCATCGATGAATTCTTCAGCGACCTTGAAGATATCTTCGATGCCCAGAACGATGGGGATCTTAGCCAGGAGGGGTTCAACAATGAACTTAAAACTATTGTTGATAATAACATGCATCTCCTCTTCTGCGGGAAGCTTGCGAGCTATAAGCTCTGCGACGAGGATGCGCGGCTCCTTCTCTGCTTCTGCCACCTCTATGTCAACAACTGCGATGACAACATAGGCTTTCACGATTTCGAATTCATCTTTGACAAGAAGTCCCATGCCCGCGCAATTTCCCGCCAGTTCAGGGAGGGCGACCATACCCTTATTTGCGCGAAATTCATCGAGAACACCAACTGCGACGGCTACGTGAACCGCGAAGCCTTCAAGCTTTCGGATTTTTCCAAAAACGAAATGCTCGCCGAAATTGACCTCAAGGAAAGGCAGGTAAAGCGGCGCAAGGGCCTTTTGCTCTGGGAGAGCATAACCGAGAAAAAGCTCTTCTTCAACGAGAAGGAAAACCGCGAGATAGCACGGCTTGTTTCGCTTCTTAAGGAAGAGAACTTCAAAAATATCCAGGAGAAGCTCAGCGGCAACGGTATGAGGAAAGGTTTCGCCTGCCTTTTTTCGGGCAGCCCGGGCACAGGCAAGACCGAGACGGTTTACCAGATAGCCAGGGAGACCCATCGCAGCATCATGGTGGTGGACATTTCCTCGATTAAGGACATGTACGTGGGAGAAACCGAAAAGCACATGAAGGCGGTTTTCGACAACTACCGCACTGCGGTCTCTGCCAGCGACATCGCCCCCATACTCCTCTTTAATGAGGCCGACGCAATCATCGGGAAACGCATGGAATTCGGCGCGTCAAGCCATGCGGTGGATCGCATGGAAAACACCATGCAGAACATTATACTGCAGGAACTCGAAAACCTCTCGGGCATACTCATCGCCACCACGAACCTGACCCGGAATATGGACAAGGCTTTTGAGCGGCGCTTCCTCTACAAGATTGAATTCGAGAAACCCGGCCTTGAAGTGCGCCAGTCCATCTGGCAATCCCTGATGCCCGACCTCGCCGAAAACGAGGCGAAGGAACTTTCCTCCCGCTTCGACTTTTCGGGCGGTCAAATCGAGAATATATCCCGCAAGCGTACTGTAGACATGATTCTGGACGATGCCGCCCCTTCCCTTGACGATCTCATTGCGTCCTGCAAAGAAGAAGTCCTGGTGAAGGAGAACCCCAATGTCATTGGGTTTATCGCTTAGTCCTTTTCCCAGAACCTTTCGATGATGGCGGGGCATTCGCCGAGGGCAATAAGCTTGCCGGCCACTGCGCCGATAAGGGCAGCCCCCAAGGCAGCCCCGCCGTCAAAGGGCGGGATTTTAATTTCAAGATCGAATTGGCGTTCCAATGCACGTATAAAAAGATCGTTTTTCCGTACCGCGCTGCCTGCAACCACCACAGATTTTATCGGGTCAAAGGCAGGGCCCAGATCTTTTCTGAAGTCCGCCAATTCCCGCACTATGCCGTCTATGCCTCCAAGCACGAGGTTCCCCACATTGAAGTTATCCAGGGTTATATTGGCAATGCTGCCGCGCCGCGCATTATCCCTGCGGGTGCCGTTGATTGCGGTGTCGAATACGAGGGAAGCGGCGCCGGGGTTCTCCTTTAGGATTTCCCGCGCTGCGCCTTTCATCATGTCGAATATTGCGCCATCATCAATATCAAGCGGGAGCTTTGCCGAGGCTGCGTACCGGCTGATAGCCTCCCGGAAAAGGGATGCCAGCACTTCGTAGGCTTTGCCTGCGCAAAGAGTGGCGCCTACCTGGAGATAGCCCGGCATAATGAAGGGGCGCAGCTCCATGGTATTGGGGCATGAAGGGGTTTTTGAATACACCGATATTTGCCCTGATGTGCCAATGCTGACAAGGCAGGATTCTTCGGGTTTTGAGAGGAGGCCGAAAAAGGCAGTCTGGTTGTCGCCCACAGGGACAGCCACCGGTATCGAAGAACGGGTTGTTCCCGCAAGGCTGAAAGGCTTTGCCAAGCCAAGAAATTTTGGCAGAGGGGACGGCATCACTTCTTCCAAGAGGCGTGTGTTCTGTGTCTCCGCTGCCGGGTCAAAGCCGCCGAAACAAGCGAGATCGCTTGCATCCGCCGCATCCAGGGGCTTTCTTGCCAGGAACCCTGCGACCAATTCATTGATGCCTGTAAAGCGGGCTGCGCCCTCCGGCACGCGATGGAAAAGGCGGTTTGCATAATGGGTGAGCAGACCATAACCCGCAGGAAGGGTGACGCCGGTTTTTTCCGCCAGTATTTTTTGAGGCGTGGAACCCCGGAAATCTTCGGTGCCATGCCGATCGAGCCAGCCATAGAGGGGCGAGAGAGGCTTCCCGTTATCGTCGGTGTAGACTATCCCGTGAACCTGGCCGGTGATCCCGATGGAACCAATGGGCTGCTTTATGGAAGCGAGCATTTCTTCGACAGATTCAAGGACACCGGCGGCGTCTTGCAAAAAGGCGTAGGGATCACAGGTGGCCACACGTTTAACCGGCGCAGACCGGCGTTCCACGATACGGCAGCTGTCCAGGGAAACAAGGGACAGTTCCAGGTTGGTGGTTCCTATGTCTATTCCGGCGGCAAACATGGGTCTTAGGATATAGAAAACAGGATATATTTGCCAGAGGAGCAATTATATTTTATTTTTCGGAAAAAACGCAGGAAAAAATGAAGCGCCCCGCATCCTGATGCCATATAGGGTATAGGAGGACGCAATGAAATATGCTACGCGTTTTTTTGGGTTTGTTTTGATGGCGGCGATCCTGGGGGCTTGCCGTGTGGTGCCAGGCACTGACGGGGAGGGCGCCACTGAAAAGGAAAAAGCGTTTATCGCGGTTTCGTGGAACGTGCAGGCGCTTTTCGATTGGAAGGTGGATGGTTTCGAATATGGCGAATACTTGCCTTCTGCGGGGTGGAACAGGGAGAAGTATGATGCCCGCATCCTTTCAATTTCAAAGGCCCTGGGTGGGCTGGCGGAAACCGGAGTTCCGGACCTGATTGGGCTTGTGGAGCTTGAGAATTCAGGGGTTCTGGAGGATTTGGCCAATGGGGCGCTTTCAAAGTATGGGTATAAGTATATGTTCTTTGGGAATGCGCCGGGGTCGTCATTGGGGGTCGGGGCTTTGAGCCGGTTCCCCCTGACTGAGGTCAAGGTGCATTCCATTACGGTGAATGGCGAGACTACGCCGAGGCCGGTGCTGGAGCTGCGGGTGGAAAAGGAGGGGGAAGGGCTGGTGTTTTTTGTCTGCCATTGGAAGTCGAAGCTGGGCGGGGATGAGGCTACCGAAGCGTTGAGGCGGTCTTCGGCGAAGGTGATCAAACGGAGGCTTGAAGAACTGCATAAGGATGAACCAGGGCTGCCTGTCGTGGTGATGGGGGATTTGAATGAGAACCATGATGAATTTTACCGGCAGGCGGGAGTGTCATTAAGCGCATTGCTACCGGATGATCCGAAGGCTGCGGAACTTGCGGGCGGCTTAAACAGCCTGGATTTTCTTGTGCTCAGCGGAGAGAAGCCGCCCAGGGCCAGGTATTTCAATCCCCGGATCCCTTGCCTGTATACTCCCTGGGGCAGGGAGCTTGAGGATGGTTCCTACTATTATAAAAACAATTGGGAGACCATCGATCATTTTCTGTTAAGCGCAGAACTGTTTAATGGCAGGGGTTGGGATTTTGATACCGCAAAGGTGGTAAACCAGCAGCCCTTTGCAAATGAATCGGGTATCCCTGCTTCTTATAATCCTAAAAGCGGGATAGGGATGAGCGATCATCTGCCTCTCGCGCTTTTTCTGCGAAAGGCGGATGATTCGCGGTAAAATTACGCGGCATCTGAAAGCACTTTGTGGATCGCCACATTCCTCTGCCGGAGGAAGGCTTCCTTCTCCTGGGGGATCTTGTCGTCCGTGTAGACTTCGGCGACCTCTGCCGAATCCATGAGGCCCACAACCCCCGAGGTGAGGAACTTGTCCGACTCGGTGAGCACGATGACCTGGGAAGCCTGTTCGGCTAAAGCCCTGACGGTCTGGGCGCGATGGTGATCCTTTCCGGTGAAGCCCAGCTTCTCGTTGAAGCCGTCGGCGCCGATGAAGAATTTATCCGAAGAAAAGATCTCTGCGCACTTGCGGGTAATGGAACCTACCAGCACCTGTGAATCGCTCTGGTAATAGCCGCCCAGAAGGATGATTTTCCCGAAGGGTGCGTAGCGCACGTGGTTTGCGAGGAACACCGAATTGGTAATGATGGTGATATCCCGCTTGGTGGTGGTCAGTTCTTCTGCCAAAAGGGCGCAGCAAGAACCGGATTCTATCATCACGGTTTCGCCGTCCTCCACGGTCTTGGCGGCTTCCTGGGCTATACGGTGCTTAACGCCGTAATGGAAGGCGAGACGCTTCCCCACGCCATCCACTGAATCCAGGCTGGCAAATCCATGCTCGCGTTTGATGAAGCCCTGATCTTGAAGGTAATTCAGGTCCTTGCGTATCGTCACCTGGGAAACTCCCAGCATCGCGGCGAGCACCACTACTTCGATGCGCGGCTGTTTTGCCAGCGCTTCCAGAATCTTGGTATGTCTTTCTATCATTCTAAAACCTCTTACCTATAAAATACTAATATTATTAAAATAGTCAAGAAATTTTTTCAAATGAACTGCATTTTTTTGAAATTTTTTTCAATTTGGGCCTGGGCTGGCTTTAGGGCAGACAAAAGCCGGCAAGTGGAATCTTGGAGGAGAAAATCCACCTGCCGGCTGAAAACTGGGTCTACTAAGCAAAAAATGCGGTTTTTTACTTAATTTTGATGATATAGTCGGTTTTTCGGGGTTTTGCCTCGGGTTTTTCGTTGGCATAGCCCAAGAGCACGTGGCCCACAGCCTCATAATCGGCCGAAAGTCCCCATTCTTTCACCAGGGCCTTGCCGTCTTTGCTCGAAAACACCTCTTTTGCCCGGTAAATATAGCATGCTCCGAGGTCCAGCGCGGCTGCGGCGTTCAAAATGTTACCGATTACCAGGTTGCCATTCTCAATCGGGGTGGGTTTGGTCTTGTCCACGAAGATATTCAGCACCGTGGGGGCCTTATAGAAGGGTTCGGCCTTGGGATCCTTGAGCACATCGGCGTTG
The DNA here is from genome assembly GCF_000214355.1 of Leadbettera azotonutricia ZAS-9. Lineage (GTDB taxonomy): Bacteria > Spirochaetota > Spirochaetia > Treponematales > Breznakiellaceae > Leadbettera > Leadbettera azotonutricia. The sequence continues at coordinate 401,758 of NC_015577.1, forward strand.
AGCTTCTGGATTTTGGCGATTACTTCGGCTTTTTGGACCGCTACTATGACGACTCCCTGGCAGCCCATGCCTGTGGGCGCCCAGGTTCCGGCTTCGAGAACCGCATCGAGTTCCTTGTCTTTTATCTGGCCCAGCTTATAGGCACGTATGCTCCGGCGTTTTTTCAGATCTTCTAATGTGTTTTTGCTCATTTCCTACTCCTTATATATGAATAATAAACTATTGCTTAAATGGTTACAAGCCGAGATCCCTGGTCTCGACCTTTTTGACCGCATAATCGGCGAAATCCGCGATCTTCATCGTCGGGGCTGCGGCCGGCTGGCCGTCGCGGCGGCGTATGGAGACTGTGCCTTCGCCGGCCTCTTTTTCGCCCACCACGAGCATGTAGGGGATTTTGCGGTTTTGGCAGTCCCGGATTTTGGCGTTAAGGCGGCCATCGTCCAGTTCGGTGGTTACACGCAGATCCCGGGCCTTGAGTTCGGCGGCTACTTTTTTGGCATAGTCGTTGAAGGTCTCGGCCACGGGGATCACGGCGATCTGTTCCGGGGCTATCCACACAGGGAAAGCTCCGCCAAAGTGCTCGATGAGCACGCCGAAGAAGCGTTCCAGGGAGCCGAGGAGGGCGCGGTGAACCATGTAGGGCCGTTTGTGCTGGCCGTCGGCATCCACGTAGGTCATGTCGAAGCGTTCAGGTTCGTTGAAGTCGAACTGTATGGTGGTCATCTGCCATTCGCGGCCCAGGGCGTCCAGTATCTTGAGGTCGATCTTGGGGCCGTAGAAGGCGCCACCGCCTTCGTCAATTTCGTAGGCCATGCCTTCGGCATCCACGGCTTTACGGAGGCTTTCGAGGGCGGCGTCCCAGCGGGACTGTTCGCCTACGGATTCTGCGGGCTTGGTGGCGAGGTAGGCTTTGATCTCCTTGAAGCCGAATATCTTCCAAATCCAGAGGGAGAAGCGCAGGACTTCGCGGATTTCGCTTTCCATCTGTTCGGGGGTGCAGAAGATGTGGGCGTCATCCTGGGTAAAACCCCGGACGCGGAGGAGGCCGTGGAGTACGCCGGATCGTTCATAGCGGTACACGGTGCCGAGTTCGGCCCAGCGCAGGGGGAGATCCCGGTAACTGCGGCCCTTGTTCTTGTAGATCATGATGTGGAAGGGGCAGTTCATGGGCTTTATGATGTAGTCCTGGTTATCGATCTGCATGGGGCTGTACATATTGCCCTTGTAAAAGCCCAGGTGGCCCGAGGTTTCCCAGAGCCAGGATTTCCCGATGTGGGGGGTGTAGAGGATTTCGTAGCCGTTGCGGTAGTGCTCTTTGCGCCAGAAATCTTCGATGGCCACCCTCATACGGCCGCCGTTCGGGTGCCAGTAGATGAGGCCCGCGCCGGCTTCTTCGTGGATGGAGTACAGATCCATGTCCTTGCCCACCCGGCGGTGATCCCGCTTTTCGACTTCGGCGAGGAAGGCGAGGTAGGCCTTGAGGTCTTTGGGGTTTTCCCAGGCCGTGCCGTAGACGCGGGTGAGCATGGCGTTTTTTTCGTCCCCCCGCCAGTAAGCCCCGGCTATGTTCATCAATTTGAAGGCTGCGGAGTTGATTTCGCGGGTATTGGCCACATGGGGGCCCCGGCAGAAGTCGGCCCACACTATTTTACCATCGGCGTCTTTGTTTTCGTAGATGCTGATGGTTTCGCTGGCGGGGAGTTCTTTGATGAGCTCGGTTTTGAATTCTTCCCCGGCGAAACGTTTGAGGGCTTCGTCGCGGCTTACTTCGAGGCGGACAAAGTCCTGACGACTGTCGATGATCTTCTTCATCTCCGCTTCGATAGCGGGGAGATCTTCGGCCTGTATGGGCTTGGGGAGCAGGAAATCGTAATAAAAGCCGTCATCGATGCTGGGACCTATGGCCACCTTGGTTCCGGGGAAGAGACGGGTTACGGCCTGGGCCATGATGTGGCTTACCGAGTGGCGGATGGTTTCGAGCTTTTCGCTTGATCCTGGTTTTTGATTCTGTTCGGGCATGTGTACCTCCTGTGCCTTTGCCGGGGACGGGTTCTTATTTATAGAAGAAACCCGCGGTACCACCCCGCTTCGCTCTCCCATGGCAGGAGGCGCGCTCATCATCCTTAACGTGGATTTACGGCTTTGATTATTCAGACTGCCGTGTTGGGGCGGCCCTTTCCTCAAGCTGCTCGGGAGGGGTTTTCGGCGTTTCCTGGATAACCGCGCTTTCAGCCATGGCACGGTCTCTCTGTAACCCGGTGTGACGCTTACTCGTCTCCGTCAATGCATTTAGATAAGGATGGTGGAATTTGGGGGAGATGTCAAGGTCTATAGGCCGAAAACCAAACCTCCACTGCATTGATGATGTATCTTGATTTTCCATTCCTTCAATGATATAGTCTGACTAGTCAGACTATATCATTGTTAAGGACGGCTTCCCTATGCAGACCTTGAAGAAAAAGACTTGTTGGCAGCTCCAAGAGGCTAAGGCTCAACTTAGTCAGGTTATCAGAAATGCAGCCACCTCACCGCAGATCATTACGCTGCGGGGAGAGGAGGCGGCAGTAATTCTATCCACAGAGCAGTACAACAAACTGACCAAACCAAAGATGGGAGTTGTTGAATTTTTTCAGAATTCTCCATTGGCAGATGTGGCAATAGATTTGAAACGGGATAAGTCCACCGAGATCAGGACGATTAATTTATGAAGTATCTCCTGGATACCAATGTCATATCTGAAATCCGCAAAAGGAATAGCAATCCACGGGTACTCTCATACATGCGGAATATCCCCATTGAGGATCTTTTTCTTAGCGTTGTTTGTATCGGGGAAATTGCCAAAGGAATAGAAAAACTCCCCTTGGGGAAAAAGAAAGAAGAATTAGCCTACTGGCTCGACTCTGCCGTGCCGGAACAGTTTGCCGATTGTATTCTTCCGCTTGATTCAGAGTGCATGCAGGAATGGGGCCGTATGTGCGCCAAATCCAAACGGACGCTACCCGTCCTCGACTCGCTAATTGCCGCTACCGCCCTGGTCCATCGCTTGATTTTGCTCACACGAAATATCTCTGATTTTGAGGATATCCCGGGACTAAGCTGCATCAGCCCATGGAATGGTAAACACTAATTCATAGCCCTATTCTACATTCCTATGCCTCGCAGCCATCTCCTCGTGGCTGAGCTTAAGCTCCTTCTCCAAAAGGATGATGACGACATCAAAGAGCAGAAAAAGGTGCTGCTCGAAAAGGTTGCCCATAGGCTGGATTGAGGGTGTTACGGGGTCGGTTCCCTTGTAGACTGCGGCGGGTACAAACAGGATGAAGTCCGCTATTTTAACACCTGCTCCCGAGGGGGAACCTGAAATACAGGCGATGTGGGCGCCGGATTGTTTGGCCTGGCTCATCACGTAATTTATGTGGCCGATGTTGCCGCCGCCGTTTACCACGATAAAGAGGTCGTCTTTGCCCATGCCAGGGGTGGTGTCGTCCCAGATCCAGTGGACATCTTTGCCCAGGTGCATGAGGCGCATGGCAAAGCCCCGGGCGGCTATGCCTTCGCGGCCTGCGCCCATGATGAAGATGCGCTTGTGGGAGGCGATGAGATCCATGAAGCGGCGGAGCATTTGGATATCCTGGGCTTCAAAAACCTGGCGGTGTTCTTCCAGAATGGTTTTATAGAGGGAGCTGTAATCTTCGGCTAATGACATATCGTACCTCTTGTATAAAATAATATTACCCTGTGTTTTAGTCCACAGCTTTCATGGATTCCGCCATTTTGATAGTGCGGATTTTTTTCAGCATGAGCAGGTCTACTGCGCCGGAAAAGAAGAGGGTAATTACTGCGGACAATATAAAACTCATTGAAGAAATATGCCTGCCAAACATGAGATCTGTGGTTTCTGCTACGCCGATAACAAAACGGTGCAGGGGAATGCCCAGCAGCAGTCCGGCTGCGGCGCCTGCAATGCTGAGCACGGTTATTTCCCTGAAAATGTAGGCAGCGGCTTCAGCCTGATGGAAGCCGAGAACCCGCAGGGTTGCCAATTCCTTGGTCCGTTCGTTGATATTAATATTGGTAAGATTGTAGAGCACAATCATGGCGAGTCCCCCGGCGGCAATGATGAGTATCAATACTACATAGCTGATGCTTGCCAGGAGATTGTTGTAGGACTCCTGCGTACGGGAGGTAAATTCCGCTCCTGCCACGGCATCCTCTGAAAGCAGCCGGCTGATAAGTTCGTCCTTTTCCTGCTCCGTTTTTATATTGGTTCGGGCAAACAGGGTTCCATAGTCAAGTGCTGTACCGAATACCGCCTGAGAAGCCTCAGAGCCTAAATACACAAAACTCCCCACATAATTTTCGGTAATTCCGGTCAGGGTAAATTCCCCCTGTTTCCCCTGGGCATTTTCCAGGATAAAGGGGTCCCCTGTTTTGAGCTTAAGCATACTGGCGGTTTTTTCTGTAAGCACCACAGAAGAAGCGGTAAAGTTTATGGGGCTTCTGCTTTTTCTATCCTGCAGCTTGATATACTCGGTTAAGGTATCCGCCTCTTTGGGAATATACATTGAAACGCTGAGCCGTTCATTCCCGGCAATCGCATAAGCGCTCTGGCTGTGTATTTCTGCGTAATCACCTGGCAGGGATTCTCCGTCTTTCAGTTCAATTTTTAAATCATAGCTTAGTATATCGCTAAACTGGGTTCGGGCAATATTTGTCAGGGAATCCCGCAAGCCGAAGCCCGTAACCATCAGGGCGGTACAGCCTGCTATACCGGTAACGGTCATAAAAAAATGTTTTTTATACCGGATTATATTCCGGGCCGTAACTTTGTAGGTAAACCGCATGGGCTTCCAGATAAAGGATATATATTCCAGGAAAATGCGTTTGCCTGCCTTGGGAGAGCGGGGGAGCATGAGCAGGGCAGGTTTTTCACGAAGGGAACGGTAACAGACTGATACAGTTACTCCCATGGTACAGATTAAGGCTGCTGCTGCCGAGATGATCCCGAAGGTCCAGTTGAACCTGGTCACCAGAGGAGGCAGATGGCCCATGGTGGCAAAGGCGTTGTAAATGATAGCGGGGATGCCGTAAAATCCCAGGGTCATACCTGCGGCGGAACCGAAAATACTGATCAAACCGCAGTAGACAAGGTACTTGCCGGCGATTACCCGTTTACGGTAACCCAGGGCTTTCAATGTGCCGATTTGAATACGTTCTTCCTCTACCATCCTGGTCATGGTGGTAAGAACTACCAGGGCAGCTACCAAAAGGAAGAACACCGGAAAGACCCTGGCTACATCAGCTATTTTTTCGATATTGAGCGTATAGCTTACATACCCCACATTGGTATTGCGATCCAGAACATACCATTCCGGTTCTGCTGTTTCCAAATCCTTGATTTTTTCCCGGCCTTCTTCCAGGGCTTCCTTGCCGGATTGCAGTTTTTCTGTTGCCTCATCCAGGGTCGATCTGTAAGCTGCTTCCCCTGCGCTTAATTCTTCTTCTCCCAGGGTTAACTTCTGCAGGCCTGCGGCAAGTTCCGCATCAGCAGCGTCAAGTTCCGCCTGGGCCTTGCCAAATTCCACCTCGGCCTGGGCTTTTCCTGCTTCCAGCAAGGTCCGGCCAACACGCAGTTTTTCTTCATTCTCTGCTACTATGAGGCGGCCGGTTTCGTATTCCGCCATTCCCGCATCGTATTGGGCAACCCCCTGCTTGGCCTTGGGAAACAACATTCTAAAAAAGGAGTTTCTGGTTTTTTCTACCTCTTCCCCGGCGGCCTGCAGCTGGGCTCCGGCTTCTGCCAGGGTTTGTTTGGCAGATGCAATTTCCGCCTCTCCCTGCTGCAGGTCAAATTCATTGTCCGCCAGTTCACGGGTAACCCGGAGGCGTTCTTCCGCCAGCTGGGCCCGGCCCTGGGTTATTTTTGTTTCGGCTTCTGCCAACTCGGCAAGCCCTGCGTCCCGGCTTGCTGCCCCTGCGTCCAGCTTTTCCCTGGCGGCGCCAAGTTCAGTTCGGGCGGTCTGTTCTGCGCTGTGGTATTCTGCAGTGCCATCGCTGAGTTTTTTCCAGGCCTCTGCAAGAAGTTCTTCCCGGCGTATTCCGGAACGCAGCTTTCCCAGGGATTTTACTTCCGCGGCTGCGGTATCGGTCAGGGCCTGGGTGTCCAGGGCAGTACGGGCGGCGGCGCCGGTAACGGTCATAAACAGATCCGTATACGCAGGGATGCTATAACAGGTATCCCTGACATACAGTACTACCCCAAGCCGTCCGTTACCGATGCCGCTGGGTTCCCCTTCTGTGGAAATAAAGAGGGGACTTTTAACTATCCCGGTAACGGTAAACCGGGTCACCCTGTATCTGTCAGCCAGAGTTTCAAAATCTTCGGAACCGGCGTTCTCCTGAGCGATGGTGAGGACAGAGCCCAGAGGGATGGCGGAGAAAAATCCCCCCGGCTGCTGCACAAGACATTCATCATCCTGCTCCGGCATCCGGCCTTCGAGGATTTCCATGCGGTTTATAAAATCATTGTTTGCTGCGTTTCCCAGGGGAAGTCCATAAATGCGGCTTACCAGGGTTTCTTCGTTCGAGGTATGGATCAGGGCATCGGTAATATAGGCGCCTTGAACCAGGGTAATCTCATCAAGGGCGCTTACTGCTTCGATATCACTCCGGGTGATACCCATGGTTGCCTTGATATTGAGATCCATCATGTTGGTCTTGTCAAAGTAGGTATCCACAGAGATCTTCATGTCCGGGGTGGTTGCCAGGAGGCCTGCGAGAAACCCTGCGCCCAAAGCAACAATGCCGAAGATGGCTGCGAAACGGCCAAAAGAAAACCGGATTTCACGGACTATGGTTTTTATATAGGTTTTACCCAGGGAACGGGGCTTATGTTTACCACTCAATACATTCTACCGCCAGGGGATTTTCGTTTTTTTCATTGCTGATAATTTGGCCGTTTTTTACTTGAATGACCCGATCCGCCATAGCTGCGATAGCATGGTTGTGGGTAATTACGATGACGGTTTTGCCGGTACTCTTGCAGCTGTTTTGCAGGAGTTCCAGGATATGCTTTCCTGTTTCGTAGTCCAGGGCGCCGGTGGGTTCATCGCAGAGGAGGATCTTGGGGTTTTTCGCTATTGCCCGTGCAATGGCAACCCGCTGCTGTTCACCCCCTGACAACTGAGCCGGAAAATTGTCCAGCCGTTCCACAAGCCCCACCGCCTGCAGGGTCTCGCGCGGATCATGGGGCTCATGGCAAATTTCCGAAGCAAGCTCTACATTTTCGAGGGCCGTAAGGTTTTGGATAAGATTGTAAAACTGAAACACAAAGCCCACATCGTAACGTCTGAAATCGGTAAGATGCTTCTCGTTTAAGCCGCTGATTTCTTGGCCATCCAGTATGATGGTTCCCTGATCGCAGGAATCCATACCTCCCAGCATGTTGAGCAAGGTGGTCTTGCCTGCGCCGCTGGGCCCCACAATCACACAGAATTCACCCTGTTCGATGTTGAAGTTCATGCGATCTGCGGCGGCGATTGTATGTTCACCAAGATGATAAAATTTACATACATCATGAAATTCAACAAAACTCATTCTCTGCACCTTCTCATTTATGGTCTGAATTACTTTTAAATCGAATTTTACCGCACTGTTTATCAGCGCGCCTCCTGTGTTTTCTCAGTTTCTTTTCCCGGGAGGCATCTTTTGCCTTTATGGCGTCTTCAAACATCTTTTCAAGTTTTTTACCCGAATGGCTTATCCGGTAACGATCGCCCAGTTTGGCGTATTCTGTCTCCATCTGTTTCCGTTCTTCGGGGTGTTCTATCCAATAATCCAGCTTGTCCCGGAGATCCAGATAATTCCCTTTTTTAAAGAGGCTCCGTTTATCCAAAGCAAACTGGGAAGTGGCAGATTTTTTGGAATCCGAAATAATAGGTACCTTGCCGCAGGCTAACGCTTCTATACAAGATATACCTTCGATCTCAGCGTCGGAGGCATGGATATAAATATCGGTTTTATATATTTGTTCCAGCAATTGTTCCTGGTGCAGGAAAGAAAAGCCCAGCGGGTTGGGCAGGCTTGCCGCCATACGGCTATAAACCTTCTCCATGGGACCCTTGCCGGCAAAGAAGAGCTGTATCTTGTCGCGGTATTTGGAATGGTTAACCGCTTTGATAATAAGATCCTGACGTTTCTCCCTTGCCAATCTTCCTATCATCAGAACGTTAATTTTATCGTCAGTTCTTTTGGGCGGTATTGCGGCAGGTTTAAAAAAATCTGATACGCCATTGGAAATGACATAGAGCCTTGCATTGTACCGGTGCTTTTTCAGCTCTCCGGCAATAAAGGCTGAAGGACAGTGGATAAATTTGAATTTACCATACAGTTTTATCCTGAACAAACGATAGATATAGCTATTGAGGAAGCCGAGAAAACCCAATCCCATATTGTAGGTAACATTTTCGGGCTGACAGTGGAAGGCCCCAGTTACAGGTATGCCCATCTTAGCTGCTATTTTAAAACACTTACGCTCCAGCTTCCAGGGGAAAACCATGTGCACTATATCGGCCCCCGTAAGCGCTTCGGTCACCACCTTTTTGTCAAATTTGGCAAAGTGCATACTGTTTTTTCTTGCTACAAAACTTACCAGGGGAATGAGATTTTCTTCAAGGCCGTACATATCCTGGCCTTCAACATCCCGGGCCAGAATCCGGACCGTATGCCCCTGTTTTATCAGCTCTTCCCGGAAACGATGGGCAGAAATTGTAGTCCCGTCGGTTTTATGCAAAAAATTATCGGCAACAATAACAATGACCAATTTATAACTCCGGAAAATTAATGTAGCTGATCCACCATCCCTAAAGCATATTTGTTTGTGGGATATAGCTCAAGGGCCTTTTGCAGCCAGACCAGGGCCTCTTCCTTTTTTTCCAAACCGATACAAACATAGCCCATGGCTGAATAGACATTAAAACGATCATCTTTTTCAAGACCCTGGTCATAGCCGCTGATAATTTCTTCCAGCAGGCGGAAGCCTTTTTTATAATTGTTAAAAGTCGAAGGGGCAAAAACATAGCGGGCCGCTATAAGGTACAGGGCAGCGGCGTTTTGTTTGTTCAGTTCCAGGGCCTTATCGGCATGACGCTCTACCTTAAGGCCATGGGCCATAGCATACGAAAACGGACGCACCCTGCAAAGATAGGCCAGGTTCTCCGCCAGCATGCGCCAGCCCTCGGAAGAAGCTTGCGCATTCAGGGCCGCTTGCGCCTGAACCATGCCCTGCTCATAGCAGGCGGCAGCCTCATCCTTTTTATCTTCATATTCAAAGGAACGGCCCATCATGTATTCACAGCGGGAAAGCATAAGCCAAAGCCCGGGACCGGAAAGCTCTTTTTGGGCCTGCTCCTTTGCCGTAGCATACAGCGGCGCTATGCCGGCGGAATTTAACTCCTGCTCATAGACAGCTTCCCTAAGCTCAATAAACCACCCCGGCAAAGTCTCCGCACAGAGAAGAGATATTGAGGGTTCCAGCCCGAGAATAATAAAAAGCAAACCAAAAAGTTTTTTCAATTCAGATATCTCTTGATTAGGGTCTTAATTAGGGATAGATGAATATTCTTGTTTTGTCAATGCCGGCCTTTATCTTCCCTGCTTCTATTTCAAAGGCTTTTACTATCTCGCTTTCGGCGGGCAGATCCGGCATGCGTCCGGAAGTGTTTGGCACACTTACTGCCGGGTACAGTTCCCAGGCTTCCCGTATTGGATAGAGCTTCCCCGCATCTCCGGCGTTTTTCCACTCCCGGACTCCCACCCGTACTGCCTGGGTAAAGCCTTCGTTGGGGATTGTAATTTCAACGGGCATCTAGAATTTTCCGTCATGTTCAATTAGGCCATCGGCCATAAAGGATCCAGGTTCAACGCCGGTATTGAAAGCGGCGTAAATATGGCCGGGTATGGTAATAAAGGCGGTATCAATTTCCAGAACTTCCAGGAGGGAACAAAACAGAATCGAAAGATCGTCGCAGTCCCCGCCCCGGTAAAAAAGTGTTTGGTAGGGATAGTTTAGATTGTCAATGCTTGAAGCGTTTTCTGACATTTCAATGTATGAGCTCGCGGGATCTATAATATAATTTATTCCATACACCCTGAGGGCTTCAAATAAGGCCAGGGCATACCGGATGTTCCGGGGAATGCCGGAATCCTTTGCGCTGTCCGCTGCGGATTCCACATACCGGGCAAAAAGGCGCGCCGCTGGGTCGTGGGTGGATACGAAAGACGCTGCCCGTCTGTCATCATCCCAGGACATTGCGTTCCGGTGATATATTGGCATCTGTACTCCAAAGTCCGTCTGTTTTCTGCTTCCCAAACTTCGGTAATTGATCAGCACCAGGGCATTGGCGTTTATATTTTCGATCAGGTCCAGCATGGATTCATTAAAAAGAGCTGTTACCGGAACCTCTATGGACTCTCCTGGCAATAACAGGGGAATAAGGGCAAATGGTGTTGATTGATTCATGTATCGTTCCAGAAAGAACGAAAGGCTAAGCTCTGTAATGGCGTTTGGTTCATTATTGGTAATTTTAACCGCTGCTACCGGATTATCCTCGTACCATGCATATGATACCGGGAACACCCGCTGCTGTTCTGTCTTTTCTCCGCTGACGCGGGTTTGGGGTTTTAAAATTTCCGAAAGGTTTAAGCGCAGACCAACCCCGGCCGTAATGGCGTTGATCGGCCTGTCTGCAGAAAAGGCATACCAGGAGTAAGCTCCGGAACCATAGAGGGAAATATACGGGGAAAGATGAAAATAAGCGGATATGCCGGTTCCAATCCGTATTTTGTTATTGGCTGCATCGCCCCACTGATAATGGTAAACCCCGGCGTTAATATCCGATTGAAGGGAAAACCGGTCCAGGGGTCGCCAGGTAAAAAACGGTCCAAGACTTCCCTCAAATATGCTGAAAGCCGGACTGCCTTCTATAGAGAGACTCGAAAATCCTCCCCCTGCGGACAGACCCAGGCCGAATTTTCCCCAGAAAAGAAATTTCCAGTCAAGAGAAAGGGCGGCTCCAAAACCGGGTCCGAAATTCTTCACCTCTATGGGCGCGATAAAGATCGGCATAAGGCGGAGGCCAAATTCATTTTCAGAATAGACAAGCTGTGTACTGATGAGCGCCAATAGTGCGGCAGCCAATAAGCCCTTTTTCATCTTATATTCCTTGCATTATTTTTGCGAAAGGTTATGTACTCCGTCCCAATCGGGAGGAGGAGGATTTTTTAGATACTGTATACACCGGCTTTCGTAGAATTTTGCGGTCTGGTCGCCGGGATTTTTTTCTGCCAGGGCCCGGAATAAAAAGGCGGCTTTCCGGTACTGCTGATTTTCAAAAAACAGCATTGCCTTTTCCCATTCAGAAAGAATGACCAAAGAATCTTTTTTTGCTTCTGCCCGCACTCCCAAAAGCTCGTATAACCTGACCGGGGTATTGATGCCGACAACCCTAACCTGATCAAGGCTCCGGTACAAAAAATCTTCACCTGCCTGATTCTTGGTATATTCGCTTATCAATATGCCTCCGGTGTGGTACTGCTTGTTTACTCCTTCAAGACGCGCGGCCAGGTTGACTGCATTCCCCATGATGGTATAGTTCATTTTATCGACAGTCCCCATATTGCCGACAACCATATCCCCGGTATTTATTCCTACCCTGGTATAAAGCGGACTGGGGCTTAAATTTTCTTCACGTATTTTTTTATTTAATTCTTTTTCCGCTTTTTTGATTCCTATGGCGCTGTAGCAGGCAGAGGCCGCGTGATCCGCCTGATAGAGGGGCGCTCCAAAAAAGGCGATAATTGCGTCCCCTTCATATTTGTCAATGGTACCCCGGTTTTTAAGGATGATGTCGCTCATCTCTGTCAGATAGACATTGAGAAGCGTAACCAGATGGGTGGGGTCAAGCTGTTCCGATATGGTAGAAAAACCCTGTATATCGGTAAAAACAGCGCTTATTTCCCGCTTTTCGCCCCCCAGGTTGAGTTTTGAAGGGTCGTTGATAATTTCCCCGATAACCGCCGGAGAAAGATAGCGGGAAAAGGCCATGCGGAGAAAGGATTTTTCCCGGCTGGTGGAAATAAACTTGATGCCTGTCATGCTTAAAAAGGCAAGGCCCATGGAGACAAGGGGATAAACCATGCCTATATATATTTTTGTAATGATGAAAAACAAAACAAACAGAAAAGCACAAAGGAGGAGCGTCAATATTCCCGCCGCCATAGCCTCTCCTGTATCCAGATGCACAATAAAAAACGAGAGTATAAAACAGAGAACTACGGCGATGCCAAAGGAAAGCGCTTTTGGCGCATCATCAAGAAATTCTCCGGAAAGGATCATGTTTGCCAAAACCGCATAGGTTCCCACATTCGGGTATTGTTCCTCAAAGGTGATAAGACCTGTATCGCTCATGGAAGTGGCGTCCGAACCGATAATGCAGAAGGCCCCTGATAGGGTTTGCAGATTTTCCCGTATCAAAAGCATTCGGGAAAATTGTTCCTTTGCGGCGCGGAAAATAGTTGTTACATATTCGGAAAGTTCCTTGTCTTCTTTTACACTTTCCTTTATGGCGTCTTCGTAAGATCCGGAAAGGAAGGCCGCGGTTTTTTCAAAAAAAATCTTCCGGTGATCCAGCCATTGTTCCCTGTTTGATACATTATTTTTGAGATCTTCTGCGCGGGCATAAGCTTCCCGGGGATTTTCTCCGTCATCCCAAAAAGCAAAGAATCCTGATTCATCCATAAGGGCCAGATTTTGGGCAAGTACCGGCTCAATGGCGGTATATTGAATACATTCCAAAAGGGATACGACGCGGTAATCGTAAAAAGATTTTTTCGGATACTTTAAGAGCACTGATCCGTCCTGGGCGCGGGGAATGGCAATGTCCTTTCGTATATTGTTAACCAGGGCGTTTTTAAGGGTAATGGCGGAATCGGAAACTTCAATTTCGTTTATATCCAATGTTTTATTCAGGGCAGCCAGGGCAAGATGCCCGTAGTAGTGATCCTGGTATTTTATCAACAGATCAATACGCCGCCTGTATCCATCTTTATCCGGGTCGGCGTTGACAAAGCCTGCGCCCTTTGCCCGAAAAAGAAGCGTGCTTATGGCGGGCATAACTCCTGCTGCCTGGGGAGTCCGCCGGTCATTACGGGGGATAATATTTTTTAAGGCGAAGGTATTTTCCAAAAATGATTCGTCAGTATTGGCGGCTGCAGAATTGATGTCCGAAAAAAGATTTTCCTGTTTTATCATGGTGAGGGTGAGCCAGGAATTGTCCGTAAAAGCCAGGGCCTTTCCAAAATACTCGTCAACATCACGGGTTAAATAGGCAATGGAACCTTCAAGTTCCCTTCGTACTGAGCGGTTAATTCCCAGGAATTCGTTCTTTATGGTTTCCGCTTCTCCGGACTTTATGATTCCGCCGGAAAATCCGTCAATCACCTGGACTGCGGCCTCGTCGATGCGTCCGAAGCCGTCGTCCAGATATTGGGAAAATATCGCCGCCGCATAATCCGGGTTAAGCCGTTCGGGGCTTGGATCAAGGTAATTCAAGTCAAATACAAGGGCTTCAACCCCGATTTCCCTGAGCAGCACTGTCACATCAGCCATGACATCCCTCGGAAACGGGAAGCCTCCGCCATATTTTATTGAGTCGTCGTCCAGGGTAAGCACTACCACCGAATCATCCTCTGTCAGCGAGGGTATGGCCCTGAGAAATAAATCAAAGACCTGATTGTCCAGAGAACTGAAAAAAAGAGGGATAGCAAGTACAAGCGCCCCCAGGGGAACCAGAAAAACCGGTAACTTACGGATCCCTTTTTTGCTCATTCTTCTGTTACGGGATATTCTTCGGCCGCGTCCGAGGCCCGGGCAGAAGCGGTAGAAATTTTCCCCGCAGTTCTGGAAACAGACCCGGTGTCTGTTTCCGCCACTTTGCCGCTGATGCGTAAACCGGAGGCTATTGCTTCTGCGCTTAAATCCTTAACGGTCCCATTTGACATGGCCCTGATGATGAAATTCTGATTTCCCGATCGTACTGTGACGCTTGCCCCAAGGCCCGTGTGAATCACCGTCTGTTCATCAAGCACATCACCCGCCTTGACTTCCACCCTTTTGCCGTTGGCTTCCTGCTCTACCCTGCCTGTAACGCTTTCCACAGTGTAGCGCTCCTGAGCGGAAACAATTCCCGTAAAAGCCAGAACCAAAATCGCCGTAAAAAAAATCTTCTTCATATTTATACTCCTGTAAAAAATATTTTTCATGCTTACTTATCATTTGCCTTCTCTATGCCCCGTTTTGCGATCTCGTTATCCGGTGACACCACCAGGGCCTGGGTAAACCACCGCTTCGCCGTTGCATAATCCATTTCCATCAGCGCCAGATTCCCCCGGTTCGTCATTGCCGGGATTGACCCCATCCCGGCGGCCCGTTCGTAGGCTGCCTTTGCATCCGCTGTTTTCCCTGTCCGTATAAGCAGTATCCCAAGGCGGTTATACAGGGCTGCCGTGGGCGCGGTCCGTATTTGTTCCTGTACCGCGCGCAACAAAGGTGCAATGTCGGCGTTGACATAGCCAGTAAAAGCTGCCTCCACATTCCTCTGCAGCAGGGACGTTTCAGGCTTGCTGAATTGTATTCCCTGTGCAGCCAGGGGCGCAGGAGGATACAGTACCCAGGCGTCTTCCAGCACAATACAATCCGCAGTTGCCCCTGCCGCAAAAACAGCGGAAAGCCCTTCCGACGCCTTTCCCCAGGAAGCGGTAAATCCGTTGTTAAAGGCCGCCATTGAAAGAGGGAGCCAGATTTCGTCATCAATTATGAGGAGTTTTTCTGTACCGTTAAACAGGGTTTCCGCCTGAGCCCTGTCAATTCCCAACGAAAGGGCGGTGATAAAATCATTGCTTGTGGGAATAAGCGCCGCCCGTATTCCCGAAGCTTCCAAAGCTGCCGCGTAGAGGAGGCCTGCATCAAGTTCATGGCCGCCCCTGAATCCCAGGGTTTCAACGGGGAACTGAATTTCCATGGGGCTTCCTTCTTCCCTGTCCCCTGTTTCCCGTGTCCGCACACCTGCTGCCCTTAAACCCTCAAAGAGCCAGATCCCAAACTGCATATTCTGGTTCAGCCCTATCCGCTGGTTTGTCCGGGCCATACCGGTAATGTATTTCGCGTATTCCAGCACTTCAGGCGATGTGGGCGACACAAAGGCCGCAAGACCCGCAGAATCGCCCGAGGGATAGGCATTCCGGTTATACACCTGTACTGCCGCTGTCCTTACCTGTTCCCGCTCCTTCCCCAGAAATGAATACCGTATGACCGCTTCCCCTACAATCCGTCCCCGGTCGGTGAAATTTAAAACTTCCGGAGAAAAATCCGCATACAGGGGAAGCTCCACGGTCCGCCCTTTGGCGATGAGGGGAATCGTCCCGCAGGCATATTCCGAAGCCGTATACTTACCCGCCCGGAAACTCACCCGCACATTCCGTATCTCCGCGTTTTCGTTGTTTCGTATCAAAAGCGTTCCTATGCTGTTCCGCTGGTACAGGGAAAGGTATACGGGGAAAACCGCCTCATCCTGCTGTACCGTGAGATCCACATCCCCGGCGCCTGCCCTGGTTTCAAAATTGAGTTGAGCCGTAAGGCCGATATACATTCCTGAATGAAGGGCGCCGCCCTGGTCATGGTAATTCCTGTAGCCGCTGTTGGCGGAGAGAACAAAGGAGGGGACAAACCGAAAGCCGATTCCGCCCCCCGCGCGCAGCCACCATGACGCAGGGGTCCGGCTTTTTTCCATGATCCCCGTATAAACACCTGCGGCCCCGTCAAGCCGGAGCAGCAAACGGGACAGAGGATAATAATAAAGGCTTAAGCCCGCCCCTGCCGAATAGAGGCTCAAGCCTTTATCCGTCCCGCTTGCCAGAGGCGCGTAATTTATGCCCCCTTCAATACCTGCGGTGTATCCAATACCCAGTGGATTGGGCCAGACGCTTGAAAGGTCAAGATCAAAAAGCAGGTCCCCGCCGCCCCCCAGGTCATAACGGGTTTTCGCCGGTTCCCCCAGGGGGATAAACAGAAAGCCGCCGGGCCTGAGGGAGAAGTCAAGGGCGGGGAGGGCAGGAACAAAAAAGACGGTAATGGCAAACATTGCCCAATATCTCTTTTTACAAGACCGTCTGCCAGAAGCGGCATAGATTCTCATCATCTGCCCCCGTTATTCATACTTAAAATAAAAATACTCTCCATAGGAGACAGAGTTATCCTGCCTTGGAGCTCTGTTCATATAGTGCCCCATTGGGGAACCCCATCCTGCCCAATATGCGAGGGCTGATCCGGGTAAATAGTCGGGTTCGCCGTCAATACTGGGGACAATTAAATAACTTGTAGTACCGGCGGCATTTTCTGCTTTAAGATTAAGACGAACAACATACAAGGGAAATTCTCCGTGGTAGTATTCATTGCCTTTCATTCTGTCTTTATAGGCGGCTAATATACGGTCCCGGCGTTCCTGCTCCGCTGGGGTATTGTCAGGAGAAGATGCGCCTTGGGCATATAAAGAATAAGAATAAACTTTCGCATCGTCGCCATAATTTTGGGGGGACGCCGGATTTTTATAAAACACCCGGATTCCGTTGACAGGCCACTGAGTGTAAGTTGTCTGAAATATAAAATAAATAGTCTTTGAACTATAATGGCTTCCCGGCACATCCTCAGGCGAAGGCGGTACTACCACTGGGACCGATGGAGTAACAGCAGCATAGCGCGGGAAAAATTTTGCCGGATTTATTACCCCTTCGGTATCTTCATGAAAGATGCTCATTGCTGTTTGATAATTCAAATTGGGAAATATATCATTAGCGCTGGTGACAGTAGTGTGGGGGGCGCTGTTATATGCAGGCGGCGGATAAGAAGAATTTGAAGTATAGTTCGCTTTCATCCGGTAGCGAATACGTTTGTCCGTACCAAGGGAAAGTCCCGAACGGTCTTTGATGTTTCCGTCAAGGATAATATCAATAAAAATATCATTCCCATCCCAATAGTCACCGCTAAGACTTCCGACAAAAAAAGGGGTTCCTGTGTTTCGCAGCCGTGTCCACAAAGTGAGTACTGTCCCATCGGCGCTTAATACCGGCGGACAAAAGAAATTTTCAAGATAATAACCGGGAATGCCAATGCCCGGGTTGGTGCCGGTAATGCGGATATTGTTGAATCTGACGCTAAACTGCCCGTTGTTACCCGAGGGGTTAAAGGGGCCGGGGCGCCCAACGTCGATATTGGGATCGTTATACATGGGGTATGCTGTCCATGTGTCCTTATAGGTTCCGCTGTAATAAGCGTACTGGCTTGCCCTGATAGTATTTTCGTCAATAGGTTTTGAGAACCGTATTTGTACATAATGGTTTTGATTTACAAGGCCCTTTGCATCGGGCGGAGGAAAAATAGTAAAATCATTAACGTTATTCGCCCCTTCCCCCAGGGGCACTATTTTTACTGTCCGACTGCCGGGATTGATATGCACTGTTACCGTAGTTTCAAACTGCCCGGGCGCAGAAAATTCCACTTCCTTTTGCCCAAGCTCTACCCCGTCAAGAAAAGCTTGCCAGCGAATAAAGCCGTAAGCGGGAAAGGGGGTAAATTTGAGGCTAAAGGGAATATCCAGTTTGCGTCCGGTCAAGGTTCCACCCGGTGTTGCTACGCCCGCAAGAACATCCTCCACCATCACATTAATCTCAGGCGCATTGGCTTCCCACACCGCCTGATCAATCTTTCCCGCCACATCATCGTCAAGCCTGGAATTAATAAGATCGCAGCCGGTTAAAAGCATACCGCAAAAGAACAGCGCCGCTGCCAGGCAAACAAGCCTCAAAACCGTAATTTTACCGCTTTTCATTGCTTTTCCTTATAAGCCGATGTAATTAAATTCTAGCCCGTTTCAGAGAAAACAACATCACCCCAAGTATGATCTTTAGGAAAAAGAGGGAATTTCCGTATCACCCCAAGGGTGATATGGAGTTTTAAGTCTCCAAAAACTCATTTTTTGAAAACAAAAAGCTTATTATGTATGAAATAGTATACACTTATTGCGTTTTTTAGCATATATTATAAAAGAAGTCATATTTTTCTGAAAAAAAGTAAGAAGTATGATTTTTTCTTATATCAGGTGTTACCTGTTGTTATAATTATATACAGGATAAAGAATTAGTCAACTACCCGCGTTGCCTCATAAATAATCTAACCCAAAACAGGGAATGCCTCATAATAAAATTCTAACCCAAATTATGTAGCCTATATCCGGTAACAAGGGTACCGGAGGGCTCAATGGGGTTAACGATGAAAGAGAAACAGGCGCTTGCCAGAGAAATCAGCAAGCGGTATCGCAAAGCCGGGAAAAAGGGCAAGACCGCTATCCTGGACGAGTTTGTCCAGAACACAGGGTACAACCGGAAATACGCCCTGCACCTTTTGGCGAATTGGGGGAGAACGGAACTGGTCAGACTGGCCGGAAGGGTTGTTAAGCTCAAGGCCGATGCGTTTAAAAAACGAAAAGCAGGGGGAGGGCGGAAGCCGGTCTACCAGGCGGCAACGATAAAAGCCCTCAAACTGATTTGGGAGTTCTTTGATTACATGTGCGGGAAAAGGCTTTCCCCCTTCCTCCGGGAACAGATGCCTTTCCTCAATCCCTGCAAGGAGTTTGGCATCACCAAGGAGGTAAAGGCGCAGCTGCTTGCCATAAGCCCCGCCACCATCGACCGGAAGCTCAAGCCTGAACGGAAGAAGCTGGAATTAAAAGGACGGAGCGCCACACGGCCCGGCGGCCTCCTCAAGCACCAGATCCCCATCCGTGTCTTTTATGCCTGGGATGAGAGGAAACCGGGCTTTTTTGAGCTGGATACGGTGGTTCATGACGGCGGAAACGCCTCAGGCGAGTTCTGCTGTACCCTCAATGCCACCGATGTCTATTCAGGCTGGGTGGAGCTCCGCGCCCTCCTCAACAAGGCCCATCGCTGGGTTAAAGAGGAGGTGTCTCTCTTCCCCTCCCAGTTTCCCTTCCCCCTTTTGGGCATCGACAGCGATAACGGCGGGGAGTTCATTAATTACCAGCTCAAGGCATGGTGTGACGAACACCGCGTCCAGTTCACCCGCAGCCGTTCCTACCACAAGAACGACAACTGCTTCGTGGAGCAGAAAAACGACATGACCGTCCGCAGGACCGTGGGGTACTATCGCTATGACACCCTCCAGGCCAGAGACGCCCTGGCCGAGGTCTACCGCCATCTCTGTCCCCTGCTCAACTATTTTTACCCTTCAGAAAAAATAATCGCCAAGGAGCGGATAGGGGCCAGGGTCAAGAAGGTGTACGACAAACCCAAGTCGCCCTACAGGCGCCTCTTGGAATCCCCTGACCTTCCTGATATTTTTAAGAACGAGCTTCGACGCAGGGCTGCCCGTCTCAATCCGGTCAAGCAGAAACGCCTGGTCAACCATGCACTGATGGCTCTCTTCGAGCTTCAGAGCCAGAAGTCCCTTGCTGCTTCGGCTCTTGAAGATATTTAGCTACGGTTAGATTTTTATTGTGAGGCAGCCGTTCTTTTCGGTTAGATTTTATTTTGAGGCATTACGCTACCACCTGTTATGTGTCAATACCTACTTATACCTCAAAATATGGGATTCTGCTGTCAGATGTGCTGTCAATTCTTTTCACCCGCCTAAAACCAGCCCAAACCGCCCCGAATAAGGCCCCCGGAAAGCAGAAAGGACAAAAGCCTACCGGCTTTTCCCAACTCATTAACGCCGCCCTTTTTTACGCCGCATTGTCCCAGGGTAAAACCTTCGCCCCAAATCGGCGTAAAAAACCCCGGCCCCCACCCCCGCCAACCGGGGCCGTTATCCCCATACCGCCACCACCGTTCCGTAACCCGGCGGCATTGCCGCCGGAATAATCCGTAGGACAAAGCGCCATAGGCCGTTCCGTCCGCTCCGTAAACTCCGCTCCCTCCACGGCCCAAGGCGCTTACCCGATTTACCAAGGGGGATAAAGGCGGGGGCAACATCACCCAAATTAAAAGCCCCATTTTCACCAACAGTAAAGATGCCGTCCCAAGCAGCCCCCGCCTTCCCCCTTGAACCCCCATACCACCCTCACTGTCTAAAGCCCCGCCAACACCCGCCGCCTGCCTAACGGCAAGCAGCGCATTAGTCGCAAGTGTAAAAATTCCTAAGATCGCAAGCGGAAGCCATCAACCCCGCTATGAAGCATTTACCCGCTATACTCCAAAGCCGGGGCATACAAACAGCGGCCCTCCATTGCCCCATACCGTATAGCCCTCATGGGGACTAAACCGCATGGGGCAATTCCGGGCCGCCTAAAGCCGTATCCTGGCCAATGGACCCTCCGGCGCTGCGCTTCTCCGGGACCACCGGCCCCCCGGCTTTTCCGCCTGGTCCTCCGCATACCGGGACCGTTATTCCCATATCGCCGCCCATCGGCCTTTATCCGCACAAGCATTTTTCTAAAGCACTCCGGGGGCGTCCTGCCCCCTCCGTGCCGCATGGGGGCTAATCCTCACGCCCCCATGCTTAACTTTATTTCCACAGGCAATTATCCCAGCGCCCTATCGGGCGCCCGATGCTTCGACAGTAAAAAAATTATTCCCTGCTCCGGCTGTAATAAAACCACACTCCGTAATTCGGCTGTATATAAACCGTGGGGGGATCATCGTACTACGCCCACCCAGGGCCGCTTCTTCCATCGAGCTAAGAGTAGTTCGGTGGTGGTTTATGGACGACCTGTATTGTCCCTCCCCCTCGCCGCCGGGCTTCCCCCTCTCTGGCGGGCTGCGCCCGCGAAATATGTTGGGTTTATTCCCGCCGCTCCCTTCGGTCGCTCTGGTCGTAAACCCTTCATCAACGGCTCAAAGGGGGAGGGACAGCCCCCGGCCCGTGGCCGGGGCCGAGAGGTATAAAAAAATACAAACATCCATGTTTGCATTTTTTTATTTCCAGGCGGCGTCCTGCCGCCCGTCCATAAACCACCACAGCGGGGCGTACTATGCCCACCCGGATTTTCGGTTTCCCAACAAGCCCTATCGTAGTTCGCCCCACGGCTGACGTGAAGTGAAAACCCCTCGGCTGATAAAAACATTCTCCCCACCTTCGCAGACCCTCCCTCGCCGATAGGCGAGTTCTTCACCTTCATCGGCAATAACCGCCACCCCTCCGGCCCTGCGGTCCTCCGGGTAGGCGGCCCATGATGCGAACCGATACCATCATCCCCAATTCCCTGACCGCCGCCTTCTCCCCCGAACCGGGGCCGATGTTGGGTGATGAAGCCTAGTCCCTCCGTAACACCCGCCCACCCTTTCAGGGAGGGCGGGCCGATACCCCAAGTACCGTCGCCGCCGATGGGTGAACCGCCCCCTGCGGGGGCGGCCCGATGAATGACCGATGACCAAACGAATTCACGAATTCAGCAAGGCCCCTATATAATATATAAGAAAATTATATTTTCTTTTTTTTAATGACAGAATAGTCATAAAAAAAAGAATAGAGAGTATACGGAATACTCCATAACAAGAGGAAGCCAATAAAAGTAATCAGTACCAATGACCGAAACTCCCCGAATCCGGCCCTTATTTCAGTCATTGATGACAACCTGTTCCGACATTATTTCAAACCGGATGAAAATATTCCTGCAAGCAAGGGGGGAGCGCGCGCCCGCTAAAATTGCCTGTTTTTGCACAAGCAAAATTCAACCTCTGTCCCAATCGAAAAGCAAGACACAAAACCGCAAAACACCGTATAAATAAAAAGCTCTGCCGCTAACTCAATAGCAGCAGAGCATACATAGAAAACGCTTAACTAACTCACCCCATGTTTTCACGGCCCAACCAAAGGGGGCGCACGGGGGGCGGGGAGCAACGGCCCAAAACAAAAAAACTATTCCGTCTTGGCCTTCAGCATAATCCCCGACCAGTACCGGGCCTCTGCGCTCCGGGTCCGGCTAAAGCCCATTTCCTTTAAGCGCATGGACAAGAGCCGTTCACTCACCGCCCGTTCATTGTTCTGTTCGCACCATTCCTGATACGCCTTAAACAATTCCCGTATCCGTATGCTAATCCCCGGCGACTGGATGCAGCACTCTTTCAGGAAGTTCCCGATCACGTCCATTTCACCCTGATAGTCATTGGTAGCGGACACGATCACCTCCGGCACTTTAAGCCCCTCCTTACGCCACCGGTATGTCCCTTCAAGCAGCCAGTTTAATATCCCGGAGGCTTCCGCCCGTAATTTCTCCTCCAGGTGTTTGTCTTGTTTATCCACTTCAATCCGAGTAGTGAAGGGGATCAGTTTAATCCGCCGCCAAATCCCGTAATCAGTACCCCTGATAATAGGCTTATGGTTTGTCCCCATAAAAATCTTATAGGTCGGCATATAACTAAAATATTCCCCGTACAGGAAACGAGCCGTAATCTTGTCATTCCCCGTAATCTGCTTTATCAGCGGTTCACTCAGCCGCTTCCCCTGGTCAATTTCCGTAGTCGTTACAAACCGTGCGCCCCGAAGCCGGGCAATGTCATTGGTAATCTGCTCATTGTTCCGCTTCATAAAGGTATCGGTGGTGGTGGTTATCCCGTAGTCCCCCAGCAAATACATAATCGTATTCAGAAAGGTGCTTTTTCCGTTAGCGCCGGAGCCGAACAGAATAAACATACTTTGTTCCGACACATCCCCGGTTATACCCAGCCCCGCCACGGTCTGCAAAAACGTGATAATGTCCCCGTTGTAGTTCATTATCTCCCGGACAAACTGCTTCCACGCAGGGCAATCCGCCTTCGGGTCGTATTCCACATTGGCAATCTTGGTGATCATGTCCTCCTGCCGATGTTCCCGGAATTCCCCGGTCAGAATATCAATAGTTCCGTTCTGCACATTCAAAAGCCAGGGGTTCGTGTCCAGTTCCTCACTGGTGATATTGAGTTCAATAATCCATGAAGCAGCCTTTATAAAAGCCTCCCGCCGCCGCACATTTTCACTCAACATGGCATATTTCTCAATGTCCATACGCTCCCGGTAATCCGTGGTCTTTAACTGTTCCTCATAAAGCCCCCGGACCATTTCCAGACCTTTTTCGTGGATCAAAGCCCCATCGTCTATGACCCAGCTTCTACCATCCCACACAATCCATTTTTTCCAGGCGGCGTTATACCGAATATCCCGGCCATAGATTTCTTTGAGCTTTTCAGCATTGGTTGAGTCGGTAAACTGTATCTTGCCAGCCTTCAAATCCTTAATCCGCAAATAAATTGATTCATCCCCGACATTCTCATACATCAAGTGCCTCCCTTCATCAGCGCCCGGCCATAAACATGATAGCGGAACGCAAGCAGGTCAAAAGCCAGTTCCTTTGCATATTCCGGCAATTCCCGCATACATTGTTGGTACAGGGTGTAGCATAAGGTCAAAGACCCCGGCTTGCGTAAATACTCATGGTTCTTGAAAAACGCAACCGCCCGGTATTCGTCATCCGGCATATCAATTTTTTTCAACCGATACCACATCAAAAGATCATCCGCCCATTCAATTTCATGGGCGGCGTATTCTTCGAGTGTTTTCCGTTGTTTCCGTACCAGTTCATGGTATCGGGCTTCCGGGTCTTTTGAACGCATATACCTCTCCCCTCTATCAAAAAACCAAAAGAGAAAATTAAAACAGTAACAATAAAACTATCGCAAAGAGCCGCCCTACAGGGGAGGCGACCGTGCCCTCAAATCAATATGTCCCCCAAACGCCCTCTGTGCGTTTACCGTGGGAACATTACCGAGGAGCCATATAATCAAAAATAAAATATACAGCAAAATTATTTCCCCTCATTCCAAATAAAGACCTTCGCCGCTTCCCCGGCGGCGGTCCTCCCATCGGTAAAGGTGATGAAGGCCCAGAAGGTCCACCATCCCGCTTTGTCTATCTCCCCCTCAATAACCTCATGAAAAATAACCCCCTTCACCATGTCCCCAACCCCCGCCGACAATTCCCCCGTGGAGCCGTCAGGTTTTCGGTACTTGATAACCGCCCCCTCTATCCCCTCCAAATCCGTAAAAGTCTTGACCGTAATCCGCAGGGCCGATTGCCCTTTATAAATCCGTTGCATATTCAACCCCTCAATGAATCCGGCTTTCAATTTCCAAGTTCCGGCAAACCGCAGACTTCAACACAATTTCCTCATTGCTTTTCAGGAACCGCCGCAGAAGGTAATCCCGCACCAGCCCCACCGTAACCAGTTTGATAAATACCCCCAAGCTCCGCACGGGAAGCCCGGTTGACCCGGCTATGTCAGATGTTTCCCGGTAGTATTCCCCTTGATGAACCGTCCCCGCATAATTCCCCGCCTGTTCATACAAGCCCCGAATATACACGTTCCATTTTTCGGCGCTATCCGTTGACCCTGTCTGTTCAATAAGCCGCCGTAACCACCCTGCAAAATACGCCGTTCCATCCCCGGTTTTAGCGGTTTCAGGCAAAGCCCGGAAAATCCCCCGGCTCCGACTAATCCCGTCATTGCTTCCCGCCGTTGTCCCAATACTCCGGTTATTCCCCGTACTCCGGTTCGCCGTTGCGGATGAGCGGGCCGTCTCCAACAGGGAGCGATACAATTCCCGGCAATAACCTAATGGCGTAAGTACCCGTAACGTTTCTGTAATACTCCGGTACATTCCCCGTAGCCAGGGCGTAGTATCCGTCCCCTTTACTTGCGCCGTATGTTTTCTTAAATAACTCGACCCATGCCCCAGGGCCGTACCATTCTGCCCATTCATGGTTAAGGTTTTTTTATAGTTCGCCGTCAGCTTCCGGGTGTCGGTCAGTTTCACCCCTTGGGTCAGCATCCGGGTATAGTTCTGCGCCGAGGTATATTCAAAGTACATGGACATCTTGAAATTCTGGTAGTAGTTGGCATTATAGATAGGGTAAGTATTGGGTATAGTTTCACAATCCCAATCATCATGGAAACTTTTCAGGCCGTAGTCAAAACGGGTATACCAAAAATACACCGCCGCCAGCCCAAACCAGATATAAGAGCCGCTTGCGATACTTCCGTTACTCTGAAAGGTTCCGCTCCGCCACCCCGCAGGTTTCCCGCTCTTAACTTGCAGGTCAATATAGCTTTCCCCTTTCGATTTCCGGGTCAGAGGTTTGTTGCTGTTATCGGAATACAAAACCGGGTATCCCCCGGATTCCGGTTCCTCACTACTGTAAACATAAAATTTTGCCGTACAAGTACCGTTAATAGTCTCATTTACCAGAAAACGGTTTACCGGCATGGCAATTTCATTCATCAGGGGGATCATTGGTTCAGGTGGATCATTATCCCAAAGATATTGGCTCCCGATAGTATTAGTCCCGATCACCGGATCGACAATCACCGGATAGGCCGCTTCAGCAAGCCACGTTTCCGGTATCGTGATACAAAGCCTATCCCCGGCAATGGACAAATCCCCCCACACCCACCGCCCCCGGTTATCAATAATTTTCGGGCGGTGAATATGGCCGAGCTTCCCGGTTCCTTCCCCAATCAGCGTTTCTTTTTTGTAAACCGCATAACTGCCTTTCAAAAACGGATCACGGACAAAATCAGGCTGCCGGAAAAAATCGTAGTTTTCCGCACCGTCCATAATCAGGCAAACAGTATTACTCTCCGGCTCCTTATTCAGAATACAATCGTATTCAAAGCGATCCCCGCCAAGAATCGTAAACCTATGGCTTCGCTTCCGTCCCCGGTAGAGCAGTTGCCGCCTGTTCCCCCGCAAGGAGAACCCCTCCCCATCATCAGGCGGCCTAAAGCGGAGCGGGGGAACCGATCCCGCTTTTCCCCACCGGGTAAGCCCCCAATCAGGAACTTCCCGCCCCAAGTCAACGGTAAGCGGAAAGTCCGTCAGGGATTGCCGGAAGGTCATTGGCCGAGTATGGTAATTTCCCATTGTATTTGTAATGTATCGCTGGATGTTACATTGACCACGGGGGTAATTTGAGCGTAGGCCAAACAGTTAGAAGCCGTGGCGTTGCCGTTCAGTAAACAGGCTTCATTTATGCCGTTCACATTCAAGGCCCCCGCCGCAAAAGTCGCCCGGTAAATCAGGGTCGTATCCCCAACACTGCCCCAGGCCGCCTTTAATGCGGGGTATCCCGAATCAAGGGCTTTCATTGATCCGGTAGCGGTATTGCACCGGGTATTCGTCTTGGTACTATTCCCGGTCCAACCCGTACCTACCTGAATAAACCCCGTTGAACTCGTTACCTTCGCCTTATTGGGACTTACCAGTAAAGCATCGGCAATCAAAGCGTCCCCCTCACGGGTAACAATGTTGTGATGGTGGTAACGCATGGGCCGCCCCGGTATCCGAAAGAGCCGCCCAAACCATGTCGGCGACCGCCGCTTTACATTCCCGTCCTTATCCAGAACCTGAACCGTAACCATTCCCTTAATCAAAATCCGGTCTCTCATTTATCGCCCTCCGTAAATCGCAATAGTCCCGGCCCCAATAGCAAGGCCGGATATAAAACAAATCACCCCAGTAATCACGGCGTTTTTAATTCCCTGTTTTCTTGCGGTTTCATATTTCCCCCGCCATTGATGATTTTCCGCTATAGCCCTGCTTTCCCTCTCAATGGAAGCCAGGGCCGCAGCCTTGGCCGCTTCCGCCGCCGCCTGTTCTATGGCTTCCTCTGCCGCCGTTGTTAAATCCTCAATCAGCGTGTCGATCTCTAATTCGCTGTATTGCCTCATTCCGCTTTCGGTTGAATTCTTCGCTTGCGCTGTCGGCGGCTCCCCGAACACCGGGGGTAGTTTCAAAAAACTCATAAGGATCACGGTTGCGGTAATCATCCTCAATCGCCTGTATCTCATTCTGAACCTCCACATATTCAAGCAGTTTCCGGTCCCGCTCATGGAAGAACCGGAACACCGTAATGACCAACACCAGGGCAAGCATACTCACCGCCCCGGTAATGACCCCCTTAAAAAAATTACTCATTGCCTATTCCCTTCCAGTGTGATAGAACTTTGAGGCCCACAATTCCAAAAAGCACCATCACCATTACCGCAAACCATATCCAATCCCGGATAAGCCCCTTCACTAAAAGCCATGTCGCAAGGTACAAACAGAAGGGCTTGAATCCCAGCATTTTAGAGGGCAGGGCAATAAGCCGCTTTGCCAAAATCGCCCACAGTTCCCGCCCCGTATGTTCCCAGCTTGCTTTATCAGATATTTGAATACCATCACTATCGCTCAACGCTTCCCCCTTACCGCTTTAGCACATATCAAGAAAATCCCCGCAAACCTTTTTTTCAATCCAGTGTTTTTCTTTGTGGTTCTTTTCGCTTTTTGATTCACTGCAATAGCAGAGCCGGTTGTTTTTTGTTGACTTCGCGGATACCTTGCAAAACAGGCAGTCAACACAAAATCGTTGTTTTGTCTTTGCCATGTTTACGCTCCCATGTCAAAATAGCGGTTCAATTCGCTGTCCAGCCCGTAGCGGTTTTTCCCTTCCCCGGCAAGCCGGGCCAACGCTTCACGGTTCAGCCCCCGGATTGCGCTTGACGATCCCCGGTTCCAAAACCAGGCAGACAAACTTTCCAGCCCCTTGATCTGCGCTCCCCCTTCCTGGGAATTAAGAACAACCCCGTCCCCAACCAGTCCGGCAACATGGGAAGCGATCCCGGTTTTCCCATCTACAAAAAACGCCGCCCGAATATCCGTAGGGCGGGGGTTTATCTTGGTAAACACCCGCTTATACAGATCATCCGCCGTAGTCCTGATAAGCAGCCCCGTAGCCGCAAACAGGGCCATGCACACCGCCCCCGAACAATCAGAGCTTTCCGGGTTTTCCTTGCCCCATCCATAAGGCGATCCGAATTGCAGCAAAAGAAAATAAATAAACCTGTCCAGTTCATTCATTTTTTCAAATTGCTTTTTTTCATTCTCAAATAATGCATCCCATTTAATACCCATCACTTACCTCTTGTGCTTAAAAAGATTAACAATGATACTCACCGCCAACGCCGCCGAAGAAATAAAAACACTTACCACCGATAGCCGTTCCTTGTTCCGTTCCGCCTCCTTCTTTTCCAATTTTTCAACCCGCCCCATGACGTGCAGTTTGAATTCTTTTAGCTCCCCCTTTAGTTCCCGCATTTCCGCAAGGTTTTCTACCAGTAGCCGCCTGTCCTCATTGGTCATATACTCACCCCCTGTATGCCGTTTTCCCGCCATGTTTCCCCCCTAAACTAATTCCGTAATCCGAAACGCCGCCACGAAAGCGGCATCCCGCCTATACCGCAAAGAAAAAGCGTTTATCGTCCCCTTTAATGTTTCTTTGCTTGTCTCAATTTGCACCCTTGCTCCAATCCGGGCATGGAATAATCCCCGGTGGGTCTTAACCGTAAACTCTCGCCGTTCCTGCAACCGCTCCGTCAGTTCCCGCATGGTCCAGTCCTCATACATGGGAAGGCCGCCTACTGTATCCTCCGAGAAATAGGAACCCGATACATTCAATGCCGCAGTCCCGTATTGGGCGATAGCTTCCGTATCCCGCAAAAAACAGGAGCGGTTAAGGTCAAGCACAATAGGCCGCCCACAAATAGAAGCCCGGCGCAAGTCCCCGTCAGTTTCCGTATTCAGGGTGATGATCGCTTTTTCATGGTGGGTAGTAACGTCATAAGCAGAATACGCAAAAGGCCCACCCTCAAAATCAAGCCGTTCTGTTGCTTCCTCTAGCGTGTCTATCTGGTCGGCGTAAATTACCGGGCGTTCCGTACCGCCGTCCTTAATCCGGTACTGCGCTTCATACCCCTGTTGTTGAATATCCCGTAGTACCGTTGACCGGAAAGGATACATCGGCGTAAGGTCCGTATCGTACAAAACCGGGGGATCGTCATACCGCCAAATTTCCTGTTTTTCCAGAGCAACCGGAATATTTATTTTAAGCCGTACCGTATTCCGGTAAATTTCCGCTCTGGCCGTTTCCCGCAAGTAAAAGATATGCTCCCCGGTAAAGGTGTAAGAGCAATCGTCAACATTTTCAGTTTCTTGTTGGTAGGGCGAATGGGCAAAAACTAACGGCTTTTCCGGCGCACATTCCAGATGCGCCCGGTAGGTCTTTGCCAGTTCAGAAAGTTCAGTCCAGATATTTTTCGTCAGCTTCACGTAGGGTAGGGAAACAGGGATAGTAGCGCAGTCAATATCAGCGGCCTCAATACCCGCCCGCTTCGCAATTAAATGTACCAGCGATTTTTCAGGCCGTGTTTTATCGCAAATAACCGAGTAGGTGAATACCGCCGGATGTAACCAATCCCGGCTATTTTCTGTTTTCCGTAGCAATGCCGAGCGGTCATGTAAACCAAGCCGCAAAGTACGCTGCTGTCCCGGCCCCCGTATGTCCTGGAACCCGTTATCGTCCACATACAAAACAAACCGCTGGAACCAGGGCAAACCATCCCCAAGAGAAAAACTAATCCGTACCTCCCGGCCCGCACCTCTCCCGCCGTTCCCCCCGCAAGCGTAAGTTCCGTAGGTATTATCCAGTAACACTTCCCCCCGTGCCGTAGTCCCCCCGGACACTTCCTTTAGCCCGTAAAACACGACTTCAATAATGTCATGCTCAAATACCGTTTCAAAAAAGCCGGTATTAGACCAATCAAGGCTAATCCCCAACCGTACCGGGCTATCTCCCTTTTCAATCGCTTCAAGCAAGGCGTTATCAATATCATAAAATTTCATTCGATTACTTCCTCACTGGTAGTAAATACGTCAGCGGAAAAATCCCCCGCGCAGTAGTACCGCAGGGGGCCGATAACCGTATCTCCGGCGTTTATCGCCGTTTCATCAGCCATCAGCACCAGCCGGGAAAGGTTCAGCCGAAAAGCCCCGTACAAGCGGTAGTCATAATGGTCATGCAGTAGTTGTGCGGTTATTTCCAAAGTCTCAATAATTGGGGGAAGTTCTGCGCTATTCATAGTCCGGTGTATCCGTACTTCCGTTTGTGTTCCGCCATCTTTCCGGGTAGCAATAGTAAGTCCGTAAATATTTTTATATTCCGTTCCGTTGATCCGGTACTTAACCCCATCCTCTTTGAAGCGTTCTCCGCTATACACCGCCGCCTTTTCCGGGTAGGGATAGCAAACCGGGGAAAAGTTTCCGGCTATATCCAGCTTCAACTTGATAGCCTCACCCCGCATAATCCGCAGTTCAAAATCTTTGACCCGGCACCCCTCATAGAGCGTCCGTACCGCCCCCCGGTCCTGTATCAAATCAAAGCGCAAGCCGCTTTCCATAGCCGAAAGGTTTACCGTATGGCGGTATAAAACCCGTGTCCCGCTTACAAAAGCCGGAAGCCCCGACCGTCCCAGGGCCAGCACAAAAAGCAAAGGGGCCGTCTCGATGGAAAGGGGAGTAACCACACAGCCTGTAACCCCCCGGCTCCGCCGTATCGCTCCGCAGTTCCCGTCCCCCTCAATAGCCGCTTCTTCCTTCAAGATTGATACCGCTTCCCGGATCGTTTCCTCGGAATAGGGCAGCCCCATTTCCCGGTACTGTGTTTTCAGGGTGATACAACAATCACGGCCTTGTACGCTCATACCGTCATCCCTTCTGTCGTAAGTCGCAGGGTAAAGACCGCTTCCCAGCCTTCGCCGTTAAAAGCCGTTTTCGGGGAGATGTATTTTTTCGCCGTCAAAACCGCCCGGTCTACCACGCCCCCCAGGGTGGGATCTTCCGCAAGGGCCTTGCCAATCACCGCCCCATAAGCGTAGGCGTTCCGTTCACTGTCCGGGCCTTCCGGGATGACCAGTCGGATAGTCAGGGAGTAAGCGTCTAAACGGACAATCCGTTCCTTCTCCGCCCGTTCACATTCCGAAAGCCGCAGAACAGGCGCAACCGCCCCCACCCCCGCAGGGGCGGCGGACCAGCGGTCCGAAAATTCCAAAGGCGCAATCTGAAATTCCGATTCCCCCAAAAGTTCATTCACCCGTCCGGTCAGGAGGATTTTTACGGCATTGGTTATGCCTTCTTCTATATATAAATCCCGGTTATCGCTCATATCAGCCTTCTCCGATATGGCTCTAAAAGCGTCTTAACATTCTCCGGCATAGACGGTTCCAAATGTTCCCCGTCAGCCTTTAGTCCGTTGCCCCGTACCGCCCCGGTCATGCCGATACGCCGCCCCCGGTATCGGCTCATGTTCCATGCCGCCAGTTCCAGACACGCCGAGGACAAATCCGGGGGGACTTCCCCGGTCCGGTATCCCGCCAAATAGTAGATTTTTAGCCCCGAAATCCCCCGGACCAGTTTCACCCCCGGCGAAACCGAGAGGCAAAAAGGCATATCTTCAATTTCCCCGCAATCCGGGACGGTATGATAAAATTCCGGCTCTACGATTTCCGATTGCGTTAAGGGGTGGGTACGGTACACCGCCAGAATTTCCCGTACCGGGTAATCCTTCAGGGGGAATTCATACTCACCCGTAAAGGCCGGGAATTCAAAGCGCCGTTTTTTCAGTAACCGCCTATGGCAATATTGCTCAATGGTGTAAGTCGCCGTGATAAGACAAAACCGGGAAAGGGCATCCTCCCTATCGTCAATAGAAAGCAGGGCCTTAAAATCAGCCAAAGGCATTAAGGTATGTAGGTAATCGGGCATATCGGCCTCCTAATGAAGCCAAAGTAACCCGCTTAAACTGAGATGTAACTAAGGGTTTCCCCTAATTCAGTACGAATTCTGAGCTAAAGCAGCTTGTTTGCGGACAGCTTTTAACCCCCGTAGGATCACCCTCAAGGAGGTTTGCGGTGGGGTTACTATGAATTTTAACCAAGTGTATAAAAAAGTACACTATTTGGGCATAAATTTTCAATGTCTTTCAGTCCCCCAATTTTTAACCTGTTGACATTGATATACAGACTGCTCAAAATATAGCAGAAGCATAAAATTAGTATAAACTTTGTAATATATTATCAACTTGGCAAATGGAGATATATATGACTATTAACAATCTGATAATCCACAATCTGGCAAAGGAAATTCAAGGCATAGCGTCACTGACACTCTCAAAAGATGTATTGGGATCATCTGACAAAAAGACTATTTCACTAACCGAAGAATTAAATTCACGCTATCGGAACAATATCACCTATGGGATATTTAGAAAAAATGAAGATGATGCTGAAACATTTCAAAAGGAATTTGATAAATACCTTAAAAAACGGACAAAGGTTAATTTTATAAAATTCTCAACTAAAACGGTAAATATGCTTTATAGCAAAATAAATCCAATTAAGCAAGCAAGAGGTGGCTATTTAGTTTATGCGGATTATACAGATAACAGAAAAAATCAGTTCTTCTCAGTTTTTTTGATCAGAGATAAAACCGATAAGAGATTCAAAATCAAAGACGGGGTTATTAATATTGATGAGGTTATTTGCGTTGAAACAGACAAACTCGCCATGGCTTGTAGGATAAATATTAAAAATTATCAAGGTCACAAGACAGGTGATTCTGAAACATATCTTGGCTTTGTAAGTATAAAACAATCAGATACATCTAATTATTTTTTAGATTGGATAGGATCAGAAAAAAAGGAAAGGGATACTGAAGATACCAGAAATCTTGTCAAAATTTTAAACAATATTGATGTTCCTGATGAAGATGGGAAACCCATGTCAAAGGAAGGCTTTTGTAGAAAAGCGTATGATATTATACGCTCCTTTGGGAAATCGCCTGTAAATATAAACGCTTTAAGTACGACACTTTTTGGCGATGAATCAAAACTAAGCAAGTATGCTGAAGAAAATAATATAATATTAAACTCAGAATTTATTCAAGACTCTAAAACAGTTCATAAATTAATTAGTTTTAGCGTTTTTATTGATAATATCAAACTCGAATTTCCATCAGAATATTATGGTGGAATAGTATCAATTGATGACACTGACCCTGATTTGGTTCTAATTCGTTCTGCAAAACTTGCAAGGGAAATAGAGCTAGAGGGATCAGAATGGAAAATTTAAACACGGCCCTTGATATTTTATGGACTATTAAATCTGTATCTTTATCAATAAACGATAAACTAACATTCAAAGTTCTACCTGATAAGGTTGATGCAATAAAAAAATATCTAAAAGAAAGTAATATAAGTGTTGATGACTTATCTACAACTGATGAAATTAAATTAAACAAATCGTTTTATGAACAATATAATATTCAGCCTTATGATAGCTTTAATACTTTTTTTAACCGATTCAAGACATCAGATATTGGTGGTAGAATTATTGTCATCTTGCAGGAAAAAGACAATGATTTTGTCGTGTTTGGAAAACATGGAAATCCAGAAGCATATTTTTATCCTTCGGGAGAACGTGATATAAAAACACCAAATTATTATTATCTAACAAAAATAAAAGAAGATTTTATACCCAAGATAGCAGATTACACTGATACAGCACATACAAAATATATTTTTCTTTCCCCGGAATGTGGTAAATTTGAACTTTTTTATGGTGTATCACCAGATAAAATGGAAACAACCAAACCACTTGAAAATATCTATACAAATATTAAAGACATTTTAACCCGTCCAAAGGGATGGGAATATATAATGAAAAATCGGATAATCAGAAGCCTTGAAATTATTGAACAATCAGGACAGCGTTTTTATTGGTTGATTGACAATCTTGACCAACTCATTGAAGCAACATTAAGAGATTATGAGCTGTTCCTGACCTCACATAAACATGAAACAATTATAGAAAAATATGAACTGGAAAAAGATTTTTTTGCAGATAAAATCAGAGCAATTCTTGAGAGAATCTCTACAAATTTATTATCTATTCCTATTACCTTTTCTGCCGCACTTTTTGGATTTAGAGAAGTCACTGAAAAATGGTTAATTAATATTTTTCTTATCGCCTTGGCTGTATTTGTCTGTTTTTCATGTGTTATCCAGGGGATATTTATTTCAGAATTATCAGTAATAAAAAAAGAAATTTATTCAAAAATAGATTATTTTTCACGGGGATTGTCTTTCTTACGGGAAAGATTTAATGTTATTTCGAGACCTCTAATTAATAAAATTATTTTTTTACAAATATTAACAATTATTGTAATAGTTGTTTTTATCGGCTTATATTTACTCTTAGCAAACAATTATATAGATTTTTCCCTTGTTTTTTCCTGGTTAAAGCGGGGCACCCCAGTTGATTGATCGCAAGTCATATAAACAGATCTCGCGCAATTTTAAGGGCGAATTATATTATCAAAATTATCTACAGAAAATGACCAGAAAACACATTGTATAATAGATACAGGTAGACAATTGTAATAATAATGTTAGCGATAATTAACGTAGTATCTGTGTAAAAAAACATAGAAAATACCTTTGCTGAAAACAATGCCTCTGTTCTTTTAGGTTGGGCGATTATGCCTGAAGTCTCATCCTGGGATTTTTAATCGGGCGGCGAAGTTCCTTTATAACCTCCTATACCGCTGCAGCCCCAATCTTCCCCCGTCCCGTCCTATCCCGACAAAGTGAAATCCCCCAGGAAGCCAAAGTAATCTCCGCCTTATGATTAATTTCATCAACAGACAACCCCTCGTTTTCGTCCTGGACCTTTAAGCGGATCGCATGAATTTCTTTCGATAATTCAAGAGAATCCTTCAAAGCCGGATCATTAGTAATCCGGGGATCGTTCATATAATCCTGCACCGTCTTCATAAATCCAATACCTCCACAGGACGGTATATCCCGATACCGTCAAAGCCTTCCCGGATATTGACCTTCCTGACCTTTTCCACCGTCCAGGGCCGGGCAATATGTTCAAAGTTCAAACTCACAATAAAGTCTAATCCATTGGCCGCCGTTATCGCAATATGGGCGGCATCCGTTGTATAGGCAGCCGGAACCGCCTTTTCTGCAATATATAATCCCGCAAGCCGCTTAGCATCCTCATTTTCAGGCAGCACAATGACCCCATAATCAATAACCAGCCGCTTCATAGTATCCCTCTTCTCGGAATTGGTCTCTGCTTCAATCTCCTGGACGGCATAGATAGACGTATACGCTTCATATTTTCCAGCCTTGATCTGGTCAAAAATCTGCCGTACCTGGGCTTTAAGCTCCGAATACCCCGGCATATCCGGGGCATAGTAAAAGCTGAACATTGTCGTTTCAAGGTAAATTTTTGCCGTTTCCATCTATAAATAATATATCATACAGACAGAATTTTGTAAAATGTCCACTTTTTCATACGCTAATGATTAGACGTTTTTCACACCGACATACCCCCGTACGCCTTAGGGGAATTCATAATCTCCCGTAAAAGCCGGGAATTCAAAACGCCGTTTTTTCAGTAACCGCCTATGGCAATATTGATCTATGGTGTAGGTTGCAGTTATAAGACAAAACCGGGAAAGGGCATCCTCCCTGTCGTCAACAGAAAGCAGGGCCTTAAAGTCAGCCAAGGGCATTAAGGTATGTAGGTAATCGGGTATAACGGTCTCCCAAGAAGAACCGTGGGTTCTTCTTGAAGCCAAAGTAACCCGCCTAATCGGAGGTGTAAGTAGGGGTTTCCCCTAATTTGTGAAGATTTTTGAGAGATTTTTTGGGTAGGATCAAGTTTCCCCGAAGCGTACAAATTATTTAATAAACAGTTTACCACTGGTTTACATTTAGTTTACCTTTTCCCCTTATGCTGAAATATAAGGAGATTCAAACATGGAAAAGCAAGAGGACAACCGAAAAGGTAAAATCTTCTCAACTTTGACCAAATGTGTAATTATTACGCATGAGGATTGTTAACAATTGGACAAGAGGCATTAAAAGCCATCTGTTTTATTGTGTTTTTTAAGTAAAATAACTTGGCATGGTTTTTGTTATATGTTTATATGGTGGTCGTTGACCATTGCTAATTTTTCTTTCTAGGAGTTTTTATGAACAAGACAACGCGAGTTTTCATGTTTGCCTTTATCAGCCTGCTTTGTGCCGGCTCATTATGGGCTCAAGACTGGTCGCATGGCCGAGGGCGTATACCTGCCGGACATGGAAGGCTCGTAATGAGTGATCCGGTAATCGTTAATGGCAATTTACAGCTTATTGAGGGGCGCATTGCTATAGTTTCCGACGGTAAAACTTATTATGCAAATGGCCCAATCCAAAGACTTATCGGATTTGTAGATGGATTACAGGAAGGCGCCGCAGTCAGACTGGAAGGTCCCGCAACAGCAATACCCTTTAATACCAATGCGCAATTTTTATGGGTAACCAAACTTACATTTAATGGGAAAACCTACGATTTTCCAACTACTGCGGAGGGCTATTGGCTATAATATAAAGTGATGTTTGGTGTTATCGTAATGGTAACACCAAACATCCACGACAAAATAATCTGATTTAACGGTATTGATAAAGGAGTCTATCAAAAATGAAAAATACTAATTTAATCAAAATCATCTTTGATACAATTATGCTTATTCTATTGATAATGGTTTATTGCGCTTCCGCAACAGGGTTAATATACCATGAAATAACCGGCTTAATAATTTTTTTACTATTTTTTATTCATCTTTTTTATAACCGGAAATGGGTTATACAAGTAGGAAAACGAATTTTTGATAAATCTTTTAATCGAAAACAGAAATTTATGTATGTACTTAATACATTATTACTTATACTATTTATTACAGCAGGAATAAGCGGGATTATGATGTCAAAAATAGTGTTCAAACTTGAAGGCCGTATAGGAAATATGTTTATCCTGCGATATGTACATGTCTTTTCTGCCGTATTATCAGTAATATTGATTGGCATACATATTGGCATACATTGGAAAATGATAATTCATACAATAAAAACACGTATCGATATACCAGCTATTATCAGTAAAATATGTGTTATAATAACGATTCTTGCCATATTCGGAATTAGCACCTATGGGATTATAACATCAATGACCGTTCAAGAAAACAGAGAACATGGCCCTACTATTCAGAGTATTTCCGTTTTAAGTATCTTTGAAGATGTTTTTAATATTAAAAAAATAAAGGAGGATTGGAATAGACATGAATTATTTTTAAAAAGGATGGCAGAAAGCGCATTGGAAGGAAATAATAACGACTCTACAATCCGTGATTTTGACGGTGAAGGCCGAGGCGGTCCTGAAACACACGAAGGACCAAAATTTCAACCATATTATGTAATGATCATGGGAATGGAATATTTATCCATCCTACTATTGGTTTCTCTGGTAGTATTTTTAATTGAAAGAAATATTAGTAGAAGGAATAAACACTTATCAAAAGAATAAGTATCCAGGATAAAAATGCACATACATGGAATAATAATTGGAATAATAGCATTCGTGATGATAGGAATATTTCATCCTATTATTATATATGGCGAATATCATTTTGGGACAAAGATATGGCCATTATTTTTCATAATGGGAGTTTTTTTATGTATCATTTCATTATTTGTAGATCAAATAATGATAAGTGCAACAATGGGGATAACCGCTTTCTGTTGTTTTTGGAGTATTCACGAATTATTCCAACAACGAAAACGAGTTGAACGGGGATGGTTCCCTAGCAAAGCCGCTCATCATGAAAAGCCGATACGATCAGACCCTTTGCTGCGTACAGAACAACCGGAGGAAAAAGAATGACGATTAAACGGCGTTTATTTATATCGAATATCATTTTGTTGGTGGTAATAGCAGCGGGGTTTATGCTATTTGGAAGTGTTATTCGATATATCGTAAGAGAGACACTGCGTAACAACAGCCCCAATTTATTTACTGTACTGAATACTGAAAATGACTTTGAAAAAATGATGACGATTGATTCATCCTTTCTCCGGTCTTTCAGCATTGCATTTCTTGCTTTGGCGGCTTTTATAGTTATTACTAATATCATCATAACCCGCCGCATGATACGGAACATTATTATGCCCCTGAATATTCTTTCCATCGGCGCAGCCCAAATCAGGGATAGCAACCTTTCTTTCCGTATTGAATATACTAAAGATGATGAATTCCGTCTATGCTGTACTACTTTTAATGATATGGCCGCTAGGCTTGAAACCATGATTCGAGCCCGGGAAAAAGATGAAAACGCCCGCCGAGAGCTCATAGCCGGAATGTCACATGACCTCAGAACTCCACTGACATCCATTAAGGCGTATCTTGAGGGGCTTGAAAAAGGAGTTGCCGATACCCCTGAGAAACAAAAAAAATACATGGATACTATTAGGTCAAAAACCAATGATCTGGAAAAAATAATCAATCAGTTGTTTTTATTCTCAAAACTAGACTTGAAAAAATTCCCTATGAACATACAGACAATTACTACAGAAAATATCATCCAGGGATTATATGATGATTATGCGGAAGAGTACCAGCATAAGGGTTTAGCGATAATTACCGGCACAGTTACCAATGAAATAGTTACCGCTGATATATCATGGATTCGTACTGTTTTTGTTAACATCCTAGAAAACAGCGCAAAATATAAAACAAAATCTACCGGAACTATTGTAATCAGCAGTAATCACATTAACAGGCCTTCGGGGAGAATGGCGGAAATACACCTGCTTGATGATGGGCCGGGCGTTCCGCCAGAAACATTGGATCGCTTATTTGATGTTTTTTATCAGGTAGATTCATCAAGAAGCAAGCGGGGAAAACAGGGAAGCGGCCTTGGGCTTGCCATATCCGCACGATTACTCAGGCATATGGGAGGTACAATCCGCGCCGAACTAGGATCGGCAGGAGGCCTTAATATAGTAATTTCCTTACCGCTTGCTGCGGGTAAATAGGAGCGATAAATTATGGAAATACTTATTATTGAAGATGATCCAGCAATCGCCGAAATTGAGCGGGATTTTCTTGAAATGAACGGATTCACCGTTACGATTGCAGCGAATGGCAATAAAGGTATGGACCTTGCCTTAACCGGAAAATTCGCTCTGGTGCTTTTAGACCTTATGCTACCTGGAAAAGACGGGTATGAAATATGCCGTAATATCCGAACAAAAATTGACATACCAATTTTGATAGTTTCCGCTAAAGGTGAAGATCTGGATAAAGTCCGTGGTTTAGGCCTCGGTGCCGATGATTACATTACCAAACCCTTTTCGCCAACTGAATTGGCGGCTAGGGTTAAGTCCCACATTGCCCAATATGAACGACTGAAAAACAGAACAGCAGATACGAAAAATGACGCAGATATCATCATCAGAGAATTCCGAATTATACCAAAAACACGCCGGGTATTTGCTGCAGATAAAGAAATATATCTTAAAAACAAAGAATATGAGCTATTCTATTTCCTTGCTTCCAACCCTGAAATAATATTCAGCAAGGACCATTTGTATGAAACGATATGGGGTGAAGATACTTACGGCGATATAAAAACGGTAGCGGTTCATATTAATAGGATACGTGAAAAAATTGAAAAAGATCCCGCAATCCCTGAGCATATACAAACCGTGTGGGGTGCAGGATATAGGTTTGTGCCTTGATAAAACCATAAATCAATCTTTAAGGACGCTGAAATACAGAACCATATTATCGAAGTTCGTAAAGCATTATGGTTTTTTCAAAAATATTTTAGTGAAAGGATAAATATAGGCCAGGGATATTTTAGTAATATCGAACTACGGGAACACACAAGTGACAGGTACTCATTTTTAACATATATTCCGGATTTCAAGACACTCTTGAATTATTTTGCAAAGTGGTTTCACTAATTATTGAAATAAATACATAAGGAAAATATGATGGGTAGTAAGCCTGTAGGCAATACTTCAATAAATAATCGGTTTCTCGAAATTCGTAAGGCAAAAGGACTTACCCAAGAAGAATTTGCGGATAGGATTGTATTGCCCAAGCCGAACTTGCCGTTTTTTGAAGGAGCATATAAGCTAGTTCAGAGTCCGGCATTTTGATTTTGCCAGTAGCTCTGTCTTTGAATATATGCAGAATGCAGTTTTTGTCTGCGCTCTGCAAGACGAATATAAGTCCTCCCCTCAAAAACATCAAGGGGACTTAAATAATAAATCGAGCCGTGGAGCCGCTTTTCGTTGTAATATTTTATCCAGCGGCCCATCCTGGCTTTGGCATCTTCATAGCCGAAATAAGCAGCCTGCCTCACATGCTCGGTTTTGAATGTCCGGTGGAAGCGTTCGAGTTTGCCGTTGCTCTGCGGATGCGCCGGGGCGGTAAATGTTTGTTCCAGCTCAAGAAGCATTATCAAATCACGAAAGTCTTTCGAAACAAACTGGCCGCCGTTGTCGCTGATAATGCGCGGCCTGGCCTCCGGGTGTCTTTCATGCGTCCGGGAGATGAGAATCTCCGCATTAAGCCCGTCCATGTTCCGGCATAAGTCCCAGCCCAGGATCATCCGGCTGTATCCGTCAAGAACGCTGATGAAATAATAAAAGGCCCCGTCAATCCTGATGTATGAAAAATCAATATGCCAATGTTCGTGTACCCCTTGAGGCTGGTCAAACCCTTTTTTCTTCTCCTCGGCCAGTTCTGCCCACTTCTTCGTCAAGCCGCTGCGTTTCAGCACGTTGTAGACGCTGGAGGGGGATGCCGCCGCCACATCCTCGTCTACCATCTGCCAGCACAACACCCGGTATCCAAGCTTCATCCGGCTCTGGCAGTACGCAACGATGGCCTCTGTTTCGGCAGGGGTCAGCCAATGCTCCCGGGGTATATGCCCGTTATGCCTCGTCTCCTGGTTGCGCCGTGCCTGCCATTCCCTCCAGGTGCGTTCCGGCACCCCGGCGAAGCCTGCCAGGGTCAGCATGGCTATGCCGGTCTTTAGGCAAAGGCGCCGCACCTCCCGCTCTATCAACTGCCGTTTCTCGAGGCTCATCTTGCTTGTCCCTAACTCTGGCCAACTCTCTTTTTTTTTTAGCTCCAGGACTTCCTGGGCCAGCTCCGCTATGACGTTGTCCTTCTCCGCTATCTTGGCTTCCAACGCCTTGGACTTCTTCCCCTGCGCCTTCTCGGTTATGTCTGTGCGCTTGATCTCAAAGAGATTGAGCGCCCCCTCGAAGAGCTGTTTCCTCCAGGCCAGGATCATGCTCGGGTGGATCTCGTACTTGGCCGCCGCCTCGCTCATCGTCTTGCCCTCTTCCAGAACCTCCCGCAGGATGTTCACCTTCTGCTCAGGACTGTACCGCTTTCTTCTGCCCATATTCCTCTCCTCGGGCTTGTTGTTACTACCTTATATGCTTAGCTTCTTTTCGGCAAGTTCAACGTGGGCAGGACAGGATAAAGATAAGCCGCTCTATGATTAGCTCCATCGAGGAAGGGCAGCGGGAAGTAAAGGACCGCCTTATTTCTTTGGTCTGTTTTGTTTTTGGGGCAAATGAACATTGGATTAAAACCGGCAAAGGAACCATGTTCGATACTCCTAAAAATGAACGGCTGGAACGGATTATTTACCATTTCAATAATTTAGACGAAAACTCCCAGGATTTTGTTTTGCAACATCTGGATCTGCTTATAAAATACCGGGAAAAAGAGGGTATAAAGTAAGGGATTCTACGGTCCCATGCCCATCATAATTTAAAATTAGGCAATGCCATTTTTGAACTAATCCTGTATACCAGAAATTTACCGCTTGACCGTTTGACACAGTGCGTGATAGACTAATAATACAATGTGTCAAGGCAAACCTAATGGACAATAAAAACACGATTACCCAAAACCAGTGGATTGTCGATCTTTCCGCCATGACTTGTCGCCACATAATCACGAACCTGGCCTTGCATTTTATACCGGAAGGCAAATCCCTCAAGCCAGAAATTCAGGATATACCCCTGGAATTATCAGCAACCATTGCCAAAAAACAAAACGATGTTTCTTATTTACAAAAGCTCATTGAGGAGGGCAAAGATGCTTTCCTCCGCGTCTACGCCGAAACCAATACAGACAACGGGGAAGGCCCATCCATTATTTAATATATTTTCTTAATTTAGCATTTATTGCAAAAAAATAATTTTCTAATTCTTTACCCCAATTATCATCTTTATCGTCATATTTGTATAGTATTTTTGTTATTTCTAAATATTTGTTTTTTAATATTTCTCTTTCTTCTTTTGTCATATTTTCATTCCGTTCTTTTTCTTGATCTGCATATTCTTTTTCAAATCTTTTGTGTCTCATCTCTATAATATAATTTTTTAAATTTTTTCCATTCACAATATCAAAATTGTAATCATTAAGTAATATCATTAATCTTATTATTTTTTCTTCATATATAAAATATTGATTAACAATTTCTTTCCACCTTTCATACTCTGCATATTGGTCTGCTTCTTTACGATCAGTTGTTGGATTAAATTTTTTTCCGCCTCCATTCTTTTCAAATGCTTCTATTATTTCACTTATTGAATAAAGAGGGTTTCTATACTCATTGATTTTATATAAAACCAATTTTAGTTCTCTTAACACCTCTAATGATAAGTTAAATATATTTTCTCCCTTTAATTGGATTTTCCTAAGTTTTTAGTCCCATTGCAATAAAAATAATAGTTAATATTGCAACTATTAATTCAACACTGTCCTTTATTAATAAAAACATATTCATATTATACCTCTTGTCCTGTTTATTTCATTAATTAGATTAAACTAATCCTTTTTTACTATTGGAAAATAGAATGCCTCCACATTGACTTATCATTTTTGCATTATAATTTTTTACGTTTATTTCTTCTAGATCTAAAATATTCCCTGTTCCGAGAAAATTCTCTTTCAAACATATTAAGAGTGCTAGGTTTGGAGTTATTGGATAATAAAATTCAAATTCATTTATCGTTAATTTTCTTAAATTGTTTTTGTCGGCGGCAATATTTACAACTGGCTGGTCAGATGTTAAAAATGGAATATCCGTATTATTATTTAATAAAACACATTTAAAATGATTTCTTTGCATAGATAATGTTGCCGCCAGATTTATTGCCAAAATATGAGAAACAAGATTCCAGCAATTCTCATAATTTACATTTTTTATTTCAATGTGTGTTTTCATCATTATTTCTTTCATTGGTTTTGTTCTAAAATATTGTTCGCTTAAGAAGATATTAAAATCAATGTTTCCCTGGTCAGTATTATAAA
Source organism: Leadbettera azotonutricia ZAS-9 (assembly GCF_000214355.1). Taxonomy (GTDB): domain Bacteria; phylum Spirochaetota; class Spirochaetia; order Treponematales; family Breznakiellaceae; genus Leadbettera; species Leadbettera azotonutricia. The sequence continues at coordinate 444,972 of NC_015577.1, forward strand.
ATGAAATATCTTTCTTGTATAAGAAATTTAAATACTTTATAGAATTATTTTCAATATCAGTATGTATATCTTCATTGAATTCTTTAATTAGTTTATCTATTTCCTCTAAAATGTTACTGTCTTCAATTTTATCCTTTATGCTTATTATCTCATTTGCCCATAAAAACCTTGCTAGCCATTGTTTATCAACTTCTAATATTATTTTATTCATATCGTTAAAGAATATTTTTTTAATAAACTGGATATCATCTATAGTTAACATTTGTAATTTATAAAAATAATTCTCACTTGCAAAACCCTTTGTACCGGCAACAAGTAATTTCCCTTTGTTTTTACAAACAATTTTTCCATTCTTATCTGTCCACGGCTTTAAATAATGTTGCCATACATAATGGTTTAATTTCTTCACTTACTTTTTATCCCCGTTTTTCTTTTCATGGTATTTAACCGCCAAATCTATCTGTTGCATAACATAGTCCTGTAAAAGCCCGTCCAGTTTCCGAAAGTCCCGGACAATCTTATCAATTTTAAGGTCAACTCCATTGTTGAACATCTCCCCGGCCCCGTTCTTTAACCAATCTTCATTCACCCCATATACCGAGCATATCAATAAGATAATCCGGTCATTGATTTTCCGTTCCTGCAACTCGATATTACTAAAGTATCCCTGGCTTACGTTGATCCGCTTCCCGAATTCCTTTTGAGACAGCCCCAGGGCTTTCCGTACTTCAATAATGCGCTCGTGTATTTCCCGTTTCTGTTCTTTCAAGTGGAACTATCTCCCCAAATTATAATACCCCAAATATGCCCCTTTAGCAATAATTCCCTTTCCTTGACAATATATCATTGCATTATTATAATTATATCTATGTAGAATATTTTGTTATTTCGGCGTTTATTTCAGTCCATTTCCCTATTTTTTTGTAAAAGGGTGTTATGATGACAGAGCAGGAAAAAGTAGACTTCATTTCACAACAGATGAGGAGTTTGGATGCTGAAAGTTTGACCCATATTGCAGAACTCACCTGCGCCCTCGTCAGCCTCCCTTCCCCTATCCCCCCGGATGCCGCCACTTCAACTGCCCCTATTCCTCACACCGATAAAGGAGCCGTCCCGCCATCCCTCCTATGCGATAAAAAAGTCAGGCCAAAAATGCCCGGTGATATAACCATCATACAAGGTTCCTGGATAGCCGACCTTTCCACCATGACCTGCCGCCATGTAGCCAACAACATGATATTACACTTCGCAAAGGAAGGAAACTCCCTCATGCCGGAAATTCAAGATATGCCCCTGGAACTCTTATCAACCATAGCGAAAAAGCCGGACAATCTTTCCAGTTTGCAAGAACTCATTGAAGAAGGGGAAGAAGTTTTTCTCCGTATCTACTTTGAAGCCAAAATAGAAAACGGCGAACCCCCGAAATCATAAGCCCGTAGCAGTACAGCTTTTTTTACCCAAGACCAATAAAAGGGGGAAGTCTCCCCCACGCTTCAAAGCCTTCGGCTTTTCCGCTTCCCCCTCTACGGGGGCAAGCCCCCGTAACGCCCCCAAAGAAAGAAGAAATTGCTCCGCAATTTCAAAAACATTTACCTACGCCAACCGCCGCCTTTATCCACTCCATACGTCCCTTCGGGCTATTTACCGTATGGTAACGATTAACAAGGCGCTACCGCGCCCGGCGTTATCAGGGGAAATCATTCCGTAAACCCCTTTGTCATACTTTTTGCTTATGCGGCGGTGAGCGCCGCGCAAAAAGTACGCCAACCCTCCGCTAAGGAACCTACGGTTCCACGCTCCGGGCCGGGGCAATCTCCATTCGCATATCGGGAAATTTATTCCCTCCCTCAGCCGCATTTTTTAAGACTAACGTTAGCGGTAGCCATCATCCCTATAGAGTTAGGGTCGGTGGGTATGTGTTTTTCCCCTCGGGGGGAACCAGGGGGGCGGGGCTTGTGAGCCCCCCTGGCTCCCCCCTCAATAGGGAAAAAACAAAGGGGCGGGTCTGGGCTCAAGGCGGGGTTTTCCCTGTCTTATTCTATCCCGGTTCGGAGGTTTTTATGTATGGTCCTAATCTTACAGAGTTCGGCGCCGTTGCGGTTCGCCGTTTGGCGTGGGCTATCGGTACAAACATGGCGGAGGCCATAGATTTTATGGCCCTGTACTTGCCGCAAAAAATGGACATGGCCTTTGTTTGTAAGTATTGCAAGGACAAGTCAAAATGCGGGGCTTGCTCTTTTAATCCCCAGGTCAATAACAGCCAAAAAACGGCTTTACCAGCCGTCTAAACTACATCCCCCCGGTTTCTGCCGGGGGCATATTCAGGGGGTTTCTATGGTTTGTTATCAGGTAACAGCGCAGTTTGTTTTTTTCCAGCATAAACCGCTATTGGCTTCTACCAGTACAAAAAAACAAGAAGCAAAGGCTTTTCTTGTTCTGTCCGGATTGCCTTTCGGTCATGCCCTCAAATACAGCCGCTTTTTTCATACTCAAAAAGAAGCGGCTAACTATGTTTCCTATCTCAATAGGGTTTACAAAAACCGTATTATTTCCAGCCCCGCCCATCAGGACGGTCAATTATCTTTATTCTAGGAGTAACCAGAATGAAAAGCATTACTACTATTCAGGACTTAGTAACCTATATCAAAAATAATTCCTCATGGTCTACCGCCACCGTTCAAAACGTCATAAACTCTTTAGGGTACAATCCTGCAGATGATCGCCCGGAAAGCCTCAAAGAACTATCCGGCAACCTTGCGGACTGTTCCAAACATGGAGCGGACGGCGGCTTTTCCGGCTTCTGTTACCATTCCGAAACAATCGCCTTTTTCCTCCACAACCGCAGGGACATCATAAAAAACCTGGAACTATTGGCGGAGGAACTAGGGGAGGACATTATAAAAATGGTTCAAGGTTTCGGCGTGTTCCGCTATGCCACACCCCCAACAGCGGGGGAAGTAGGAAAGGCCCTCTGGGATTCAGGCAAACTACAGGACAATTTAACCACCTTGTATAATGTTTTCTCTTGGTTCTGCTTAGAGGAAATCTCCCATACTTGGTTCAGGTACTTGGAAGATAACCCGGATTATTACGCAGAATTAACCGCATAACATGACAAAAAAAGGCCGCCCGGTTATCCGCCGAACGGCCTTTTGCTTTTTAGCAATGATGCTTTATGGTTTTGTTTTCAGTATGACCATATTCCCCGATGGCCGTGTAACCAAAAACCCGTCCCGCTTGCGGAACCGCAGGAATAGTTCCCCGTATTCCATGCTTTCGGTTGTACCGTCAAATTTTTTGATCTCGATCCCCTTCCGGTTTCCGTGTTGAATTCTTTTAGGGTTCATAAAGATCGCAAAAGCCGTATCGTTTTCAACCGCCCCGATCTGCGGCATGATGGAAACCTCATGATACGGATACAGATCGAGCTTGCCCGGCATGGCCTCCGTAGGATGCCTCCAAATTGGCCGCCCGTCAGCGTCCTCAATGTTGGCAATGTGGTTAAGGACCGTTTCATGCAGGAACCACGCACAATCCTTGCGTTCCTCCGCAGGAACCCGGTAAACAGCGTCCCGGAAGTCCTTCCACGTCAAGCCGTTTATATCCGCCCCGGCAATTTCAACCTCCTCCGCCCCATCCACCGCCATTGCCCCGGTAAAGGGATCATCATCGGCAAGCAAACATTGACGGTCAAATTCCACCGCATAGGCTTCGGTGAATTCCTCCATGAACATAGTCCCCAGATCGATAAAAACATCCTCCTCAAATTCATCGTACCAAGGGATATACCCGGCCAGCGTATAGGCTTTCAGTTCAACCCGCTGCGCCCCCTGGGGCTTGCTCCCCGTGATCTGCTGCCCGTAGGCAGTAAGCCAGTGAAGCTGAACCCCGCCCCGGTCCCGTGTCGGCAGGAAGATAGAAGGCCCCATCATCGGCCTATGACGCACCAGCCCCATCATTACCGATTTTTTGGCAGCGTCAGTCATGATTTCCGTTTCGTAAATCGGATTGATGAGGTATTGATCATTGGTTGCCATGTTCCCCATCGGCGAGCCGAGGGCTGCCTTTTCATTGACGTTCCAGCCCTTTTCCCCCCAACTAACATCACGGGGATTAGTCCAGTTATCCGCCTTGAAGTTCGGCGAAAAAGACAAATCGGCAAGGGCCTTGTGGTTCCTCGCCCAGGCCGCCGCAATCCCCCTGCCAATGTTGTAGCACAATTCCCGCCGGGTCAGTTCTTTGGGGTAGGCCGCCTTCGTTTTAAGCTCATCCCGCAGACTCTTGACCGTGGCTTTCAGGGCTTCGGTCTCCGCCTCCTGCCCATCGGAAACCGCCTCCAAGGTCTTGACGATTTCTTCAAGGATAAACTCTTTTTCCCGGAAGTATTCCGCCGCCTTACTCTGATCGGTAAAACCCGAAGCCTCGACCTTTTTCATAGCCGCCAGCTTCGCCTTTATCGCCGCAATTAGTTCTTTACCCATATTTTACCCCTTCATATTCTGTGGAGTTTGCGTACGCAAACTCCTAAACAAAAATGCGTTAGCATTTTTGTATAAATCCACCCCAAAAATCGGAGCTTGATTTCCTGTTACTAATTTCCTTATGCCTTGCTGTTGCCAAGGCATAAGGATTCGCCGGAACATTGCACACACTGAATTCCAAAAGTTCCTGTTTTCTGAAAATCAATGACGTTCCATCTTCACCATCCTTTTTTGACGGAATTTCTATCTCGATAGGGCGGAACCCCACCGACCCCGCCCGGATTACTCCGGCCTTGACTCGTTCCCCGATACCCCAGCCAAAGGGATCAAATTCCTTGCCGTTAAAAATGATAATCCCCCGCAGCCCCTTTTCATCGGCAACAATGTTTTCCGCCCGGCCAATCGCCGGAATGTCAAAGCAATGCGCCCACTGGATAACCGGGTTTTTCAAATAACATGAAAAGTCCCAACCAGAGGGATCAATCCGTTCCCCCATACGATCCAAGTCAAAACTTGAAAAGACCCACGGTACACCGCCGCCGCCTTCCCCATCGGAACATCCAACGAAGTTCCCCCCGGAAAGAGCAAACGGCACAGGGGCAATCAACTCAATGTCAGACGGCACCTTTACGGTCTGCCCCTCCGGTGTAACCCCAAGGAATTGTAAAATCCCTTTACCGTCCAATTCCTTAAATTCCCCGCTCTTATAACGAATTAACATACAACCCCCTTGTTACATACACAAATCATCCCGGCGTATCTCATCCAGCAAAAAACACTGCTTAAAAAGCCCTAAACTATTCTTCACACAGTAGGACGTAAAAAGCGCCTTCTTATGAATCTCCACGGTTTTAACACTAACCCCCAGGGTATCCGCAATTTCCTTACTGCTTTTCCCATCCAGAATCAGGCGCTTAACATCTTCCTGCCGGTCCGTCAAATCAAGTTTCAAATCCGGTATATCATCGGGCAAGGCTTCGTAGGCTTCCTCAACATTGCCGGAAATATACGCTTCATTACGGAGCACCTTTTTTAGTGCCCGGCGAAACGAGCTTAACCCGGAGTTAAAATCAATAACGCTCTTTACACCGAACCGTAGAAATTCTACCAGCCCTTCCGCTTGATACGAATTGACATTGATCACCGCAATATTCAGGTCAGGCCGATCCTTTAATAAAAGACCAATCCGGCGAGGCGTAGCACTCAAATAAAACACAGCGTCGAACAAGATAAGTTCAGGGCTTAACATACTAATAAGCCGGTTAAGGTCTCTGCCCCCTTTGGTGGTTGCCATAACACGCCGCAAATGCAACTGTTTCAGCAGGTAGATACCCAGAAGGTTCAGACTTTCCGAGCGGCTTACCAGCAGAACCGGACTAAGCATTTTCATTGTCCCCTCCCTTGCCCCCGGTAGTGGGTATCATATTTTTGGGTCGATACCACACATCACCCCAGGGCTTCTTATCCTTCCCCCTTTCCTGTAACACTTCATTGATTGTCTTTAATCCCGCATTGATTTCCGCAATATCCCGGTTGCTTTGAGCATCTTCGCTTTCCTGTAGTTCAGGTATATCACCCAGGTTAAATTTTCCGGTTTCGCGCAATCCAAAGCGGATAAAAAATTGAGTCTCCAGAATGTTTTCAAATTGTCGTAATGTTGGAATTAAGGTATATTGCCAGAAGGCGCTATGCTGTTCCTGGGTATCCTTCCCGGACAGTGCCGTTGACTTGTCTGATATATTGGCAACCCGTGGCGGGATGCCGTACTTTGCTAAAATAGTGTAGAGGTTCCAGCGTTTAAGCTCGAACAGTTTTACCACTTCCGGGGTAAAGGACAGCGGTTCAAAACTGGTTCCCTTGCCGAGTACCGCAATTTTCCGGTTCGCCTTTACCGCCCCGTATTTGCTTTCCCACCGCTTCTCTAATGCGTCAGCTTCTTCCGGCCTGATAGTCTGATCAGTTTTCAGTATCCCCATCGGGACCGCATTATTTTTTAGTAATTGGGAATTTGCTTTATTGGCGTAGTAGTCCTGTTCCAGTTCCAGGGAAAGGGCAATAAGCGGATTAACCCCCCGTACCGGATTCCAGGGGTTCCAGTCCCGGAACTGGATCAATTCGTCAGTCAAAATAGGTATCAGATCGGTATCAGTCTGAAAAAACCACCGCTTGTTTAGTTGATGAAATGGATCATATACGCCCCCCGCCGTAACACCTTCATGCCGCACCCGTCTCGGATCAAGAATGTAAATTTCATGCGGCAACCCGCCATCGTAATCCGGCCCAAACCACCAGAACGCCTCGCCTTCCAGATACCACCAAGCCGCCGTTTCCTTCCAAAGATCATAGCCGGACACCATGCGGTTCGGCCTTCGGAACAGTTCATACAGCGGCCCGCTTGTTACCTCGTTACCCCCTCGGATCAAACCAAATTCCGCACGGGCAATATTGCGGATCAAAATACTTACCGCAATGTTCACCCATGCCGAATATAAGTATGCACTACTTTCTGACAAAATTGGTAAATTATTTTGAAATTCGTCATCCATCGGATAGTCCGGCCTGTCCGCTTTCGATTGAAACTTAAACTGTTTTATTCCCCTGATGAGCGGCGTAAAGATACTCATTGCGCTATTACCCCCTGCTGCACATCGGAAAACACCGCATACCGGAGGGCATCCATAAAATGATCATTGACCTTGATTATTTCTCCCGCCTCATCCCGACAGTAATCCCAAATCTCCGAAAGAACGCCAGTACAGCCATCGGCGACAAAAAATTGTCCCCGTTCTATCTTCGCATTGATAAAATCAATTCCGCTTTCAACGCTGTTATTTGCTTTAACGCCCCCGGTAATTTCCTGTATCCGTTCCCCGCCAGCCGGATCGCAGTACACCGGAAAACTGAAACTATCAGGCCCCAGATCAAACCAATGGCGGGCGGTAAGTTCTTCGTTAAAAGATTTAGTGGTCATGTTGAAAGCACCGTAGTCGGCAATCACATAAACAACCTCATGCACCCAGCCGATTTTTACATTCGTAATATTCAGGCCGAAGTCCTGTCCTGCACAAATCCGGTCATAGTCCTTGGGCATATCCGCTGCTTTCAAAATCATGGATTCATCGAAAAGCTCATAGATCACGCCCTCGGCCTTAACCCACGCCCCATCCCGGAACCGTGCCTTTTGTTTTTCCGGCATGGCCCCCAGCACATCGGAAATATAGTCATCGGGCAAATGCTCCGCATTATCAGCCGGATTAAGTATCATCGAGGCGTACAGTTCCGGCTTTACCAGCGGTTCCCCGTTTAGGAATTGCTGCTTGCGAATGAAAATCCGGTAAGCCCAATGCAAAGGGCTTCCAGGGTTGCAGTCGTACAGAAACAAATTCCGGCACCCCGGCACCCGCATAGCCAACCGGGAATAGGCCGTAGTAACCGAAATATAACTAAGCTGCGAAATCTCATTGAAGTAGATCGTATTATATTCATGCCCCAGGATTTTATCCGCTTGTTCCCGATCCCCTAATCCGCCAATCCAAATCTCCGACCCGTTGAAAAGGGTAATCATGCTTTCATGTGCCAGATAGTTATAGCGGTTAGTCCCAACGGTATTGGTAAGGGCCGGTAAAAGCGTTTCCCGCAGTACGGAACTTCGGGCATCCTTGGCCCGGTAACGGCAAATCAAATGCCGGGAACTCGCAAAGCGGATCGCCCGGTAGATGATCACCATCACCAGCACCGTAGTCTTGCCCGACCGGGAACCGCCAAACAACAAGATATGTTTTGCGCCGCCCTTTACCAGTTTTAACGCTTGCCGTTGTACCGTAGTGGGCTTAAACACCGTCATACTCAAAGCCCCTCAAAATCCGGCAGAAACGTAATCTGCCCGTTCTTATCGACCTGTCCCTCCGGCTTATCCTTCCCGGTAACAAGCCCCGCACTTTCCCGCTCCGCCCGTATCGCCGTAGAAACCCACTCCGTTACCGTCCCTTGGCCCAGCTCCGCCGGGTCCATCAGGTCAAGTTTCTTTTCAACCACCCGCAGCATTTTTCCCGTAATGGCCCGGTGAACCTTCCCCTGTTCTTCAATGGTTTTCCGCAGCTCCGCCTGTTTCAGTTTGTCTACATAGCCGTCATAATCCGCCGCCCGTTCCCGCCACTTGAACGCCGCCGCCCAGCCCCGCCAAACCCGGTACTTCTTCCCCCGCTTTTTTTCATCCTCCTCTGCTGCTTCAACTGCCTTGCGGATATTCCGTTCCGGCCCAAAATCCCGGAAAGCGCAGAACGCCGCAAACGCCCCCGCACTTTCCCCGGCCAGCCGTTCCCAGCTTTCAAAAGGCATTATTTCCGCTTGCACCGCTTCAATCGTTTTGTCTATTTCAGTAGGTTCCATCCCGCCCCCCTTCCGGTAGTTCCTCCCCCGGTACGCCATCTTGCTGTCCATCCCCAGCAGTTAAATAAAGCTCCTCCCCCGCAAGCGGCTTTACTGCCACCTTCCCGCCCGTGTTAATCCACACATCTATTTCCGAGGGCCGGAACCGGATCGCCTTAAAAATCTTGTGGAAAGGTATCTGGTGTAAAAACACATACTTGCGAATAGCCGCCACACTTAACTTGGTCAGCTTCGCCACATCGTTAATGTCTAATAATTGTTCAACCACGATTCACCCCCAAAACAGCAAAGCCAGAAGCCGTTCCCTTGGCCTTGCCGTATAGTGAAAATCGCATGGTTAGATCAGGAAGTAATTAGGGGTTTTCCCTAATTGCATGCTTTTGTTGGTTTTTTTTAGGGTAAAGAAAGCCCCCTGTCCGGAAGTATTAGCGGCTTTTCATCCCGCCATTGATTGCGCTCATAATCAGTCAATTAGTTGGTGAAGGGGTAAGTAAGCGGCGGCGCAGTTAGGAGAAGGCCGGGCCAAACAAGAGCCGCCGGGTTTGAGGGCAGGGCAGCGAGCCTTCCCGACAGCGGAGCCGGGTTTGAGGGCAGGGGCGATGAGGCTTCCCGACAGCGGAGCCGAGTTTAAGGGCAAGGGCGATGAGGCTTCCCGACAACAGAGCCGGGTCTGTGGGCAGAAAAAAGCCCCTACCGCCAGTGATGGAGCGATAGGGGCTTACAGTCTTGAAATGTTCGTTTAGCCGTGCCGGTGTTTTTTCCGGTGAACCGTTACCAGCGCCCGCCTTGCTTCATGCCGCCCGGTAGTATATCGCCGGACCCGGCCCGGTTGCCTTGCCGGTTCCCCGGTCCCGCTAACCGCAGGGGTTTCTGATAATAAGATATGGTCTTGAACATCAGCAATTTCGGTGAAGGTAGTGGTATCAAAATCAGTATAACGCTCGGTCATTTGCTCGGTAACATGGCCGATAACCGCACGGGTTTTAGCGTCAGCAACATTATTAACCCGCAGGGTGGTGTTGAAGAAATGCCGCCACGCATGGGGCGTTAAGTTCCGCTGTTTCTTTTCGTCCTCGTCAATGCCAATCTTGGAAAGTCCCGCCGCCAGCGCCTTATTAAACATATACCGGGAGATGGGGGAAGCCCCGCCGTCATCGGAGAACAAGAACCCGTCCCCGTTCAATGCTTTTAGTTTGTCCAGCGGATCAAGAACAGTACGGGAAGTGGGTATCTGCCGTACCTTTTTAGTCTTAGTTTGTCGGTAGTTGTGTTTGGTATCATATTGCCCCGCCACCCTGATATAGTTTTCAAAGATGCAGGAACCTTTAAGCCCCAGCACTTCCCCGATCCGCATACCCGTTACCGCCGCCGTCATGTTGGCAACTTGCGCTAATTCATGGGCAAAGGCAAATTTCCGTAAATCCTTTTTTTCCTTCCCTGCTTGATCCGGCCCTTCCAGCAAGGGAACGGCGCTTTTCATTTTCGGGGTAAACATATCCCGTGCTTCGGTGGGTGTCAGGATTTCAACTACTTTCCCCTCGGCGGTCAATTCCTCGACTGTTTCAGCAGGGTTAAACAGTATCAGCTTTTCCGCAACCGCCTGTTTCAGCATAAGCCGCAAAATCCCGTAAATCACATTAGCCGATGATGTTTTAAGTTTTTTCACCGTACCCGGCGTTAAGACCCCGGCATCCTTGGGTTTCTGCCCCTTCTTTTCCTGTTCCGGTAAGTTCGTCAGGAACCTGTCGCAATCTTCACGGGTAATCCGGTCAAGCCGCATTTTCCCAAAGTAGGGCAGTATCCAATTTTTTGTATGCCGCTTGCAGGTATCGACATAGGCTTGGGTCAGCCCCTTGCGATACTTCTTGGCTTTCAGGTATTGGCAGGTATCCCATTCCCACCATCCTTCCGCAAACTCCGCAAAGGTCTTTATCTTCTTGCGCTCCGCCGGAAGCAGCAACCCGTCCTTCATAAGCTGTTGGCACTTCTTAACCGCCAGGGTCTTGAGGCTCTCCCCCGTGGAATGGGGGTTAATCCTGAACCCGTCCTCATCATAGGCTTGGTAATAATAAATCACCTTGCCAGTAGCCATCTTGCGTGGAAAAACCGTAAAATTCGCCTTAACTCTCATAATTCCCTACCTCTCCCGGATTCTGCTGTCTTTGCTGCTATCACCCAGGAATTCACCATTTCAGGTAAAACCGACCAGCAACGCTAAGTCTATATGTCATAAGGAATTATCACACTTTAAGAACGCCCGCTATTGGGGTTTTCCCTAATCTTTACTTTTTTCTGAAAAAAAGCTTGACCCCGCGAGGTTTTATGAGTATTTTAAATTAACCTGATAACACGGTTATTCAGACCAGCGTTTTACAGTAATGTTCTACACCTGAATTATTCATTGGTCTGAATTGCTTAAACATCTACTGCAGCAGCAGCCGGTTATCAGAGTTGCCTCCCGGGTTTCTTCACCTCCTTTTCCCGGGGGGTTTTTTTATGTCCAAATATGACATTATCACATATTTTGTCATATTGACAGAAAAGGGGAAAATCGCATAATTCTATAATTATGGAACAGGCGAAGGAACAGCTAAAAGAAAAGACCCTGCCCCTCATGCTTCGTTCCCGGGTGAGGGAAGCGCCGGAGATCGTTGTCCAATACTCAAAAGATCCGGCGGGCTGGTTTATCACCAAGACTTACCATCAGCTTTATGACGAGGGCCGGTGGGTCGCGGCGGGGCTTTTGGAATTGGGGGCCAAGCGGGGGGACCTGGTGGGGCTTATCTCGGATAACCGCCAGGAATGGCTGGCAGCTGACTTCGGCATTCAGGCGATCGGGGCTGCGGATGTGCCCAGGGGGTCTGACACCCTGAACCAGGAGCTGAGTTACATACTTTCGTTTACGGGCTGCGGCATTTCTTTTGCAGAAAACCAGAAGCTGGCAGTCAAACTGCTTTCGTGCAAGGCGGATTTGCCTGAGCTAAAAATCATTGTTACCTTTGAGACTGTGGGCGCTGAAATTAAGGCCGAGGCCGAATCCCTGGGGATAACAATTTATTCCTACCGGGAACTCCTCAACCTGGGGAAAAACCGCAGGGAGATTTACCCTGGCGAGGTGGATGCTGAAATTGCCAAGGGCAAGGGGGATGACACTGTTACGGTGATCTTTACTTCGGGCACAACAGGCGAACCCAAGGGGGTCATGCTGACCCACAAGACTTTTCTCTGCCAGGTTCCGCGTTTCCATTTGGTTTTTGACACCAAGCCCGGGGAGATTTGGCTTTCGGTACTGCCTGTGTGGCATGTGTTCGAGCGGGCCATCGAGTATGTGGCTCTCTACCATAAAAACGCCATTGCATATTCCAAGCCCATTTCGTCGGTACTTATGGCGGATTTTGCAAACATCAAACCCCACTGGATGGTGGCTGTTCCCCGGGTGTGGGAAGCTGTCATGGACGGTATTTACCGCAGCGTAAAACTGATGGGGAAATTCCAGGAATTCTTTTTCAACTTTTTTGTTTCTTTCGGTCTCATGTATGCTTATTTTAGGGATCTTGCATTTGGGCTTATCCCCAATTTCCATGGGAGGGTAAGGGCTGTCGATGCGGTTCTGGGGTTTTTCCCCTGGCTGCTTTTGGCGCCTGTCCGGGGCCTGGCGTATCTCATTGTGTTCCGCCGCCTCAAGCTCAGGCTGGGCGGCCGCTTCAGGGCTGGTATTTCCGGGGGCGGCGCCCTCCCTGCCAGGGTGGACCACTTCTTCAACGCTGTGGGATTGCGGCTGCAGGAAGGGTATGGCCTCACTGAGACTTCGCCCATTGTGAGCGTGCGCCAGTACCGCAAGAGCCGGCGGGGGACTATCGGGCAGATTCTGGTTGACGATACTGAATTCAGGATTCTGGATGACAAGGGGCGCGAATTGCCCCCGGGCAGCAGCGGCATACTTTATGTCCGGGGCCCTCAGGTGATGAAGGGCTATTACAAAAAGCCTGAACTGACTGCCGAGGTATTGAGCGCTGATGGCTGGCTTAACACGGGGGATATTGCCATGCATACCCGGGACGGGGAGCTTCGCCTTACGGGCAGAGCCAAGGATACTATAGTGCTCAGGGGGGGCGAAAATGTTGAGCCTGTCCCCATTGAGAACAAGCTTAAAGAAAGCCCCCGCATCGGGCAGTGCGTGGTACTGGGGCAGGACCAGAAGTATTTGGCAGCCCTCATTGTGCCGGTGCAGGATGCGGTCATGGCTTTTGCGGAGGAGAACAATATCCCCATTGTGGATTATGAGCTGCTCCTCCAGCAGCCTGAGATTGTCGAGATTATTTCGACTGATGTGGCGGATTTGGTCAACGCCAGGAATGGATTCAAAGCCTTTGAGCGGATTTATAAATTCAAACTTTTGCCCAGGGCTTTTGATCAGGGAACTGAAATATCATCCAAACAGGAACCCCTGCGCCATAGGATCATGATCAATTACGCAAAGGATATTCAAACCCTTTTTAAATAAGCAGCCATGGCGCGGCGGGTGGAATCGAAAGCCAAATCTTCCGGTTTCACCTCATCTGGCCTTAGAAAACGTATATCTTCTATTTCCCCTGCTTCGGGGCGCAGATCTGCCGCGGTCAGATCCGGCGCATGGATTGTGAAAAAAAGATCGCAGGTATTGTACACAATATTTTTGTAAGGATAGATATTCGGGAAGGACGCGAAAAGCTCAATCTCCGTTCCGGGGGGAGGCGTCCAGCCTATCTCTTCCTGAAGCTCCCGGCGCAGACCTTCCAGGGCGCCTTCGCCGGGATCGACAAAACCGCCGGGCAGGGCAAGCTTACCCCTGGAGGGCTCTTTGCCCCTCACGAGGAGTATCACTCCATTGGGGGTTGATACTACGCAGCCTGTGGCGGCAGCGGTGTTATGGTAATAGGTAAAGCCGCAGTCGGGGCATTTAAAAACCCTGTTGTCCTTAAAGATGATTTTTGTTGATCCGCAGGCAGGGCAAAACTTGAACATAAAAAAAAGTACCATGCCAATTGAAAAGCAGCAAGCACCTGGGGTAAAATGGATCATGATTGCAGAATGTACTTTGCAGGTGCGCAGCTATGAATGTGACAGCAACGGCCATGTAAACAATGCCAATTACCTTAACTATCTTGAATATGCGCGCTACGAATTTTTAAAGTCCATTGGGTTTGATTACCCAAAGGTCATCAGCTCCGGTTACGGCATGTATGTGGCCCGCATCGAAATCGATTATAAAAAATCGGTCTTTACCGACGAGACCCTGGTTATACAATCGTGGCCTCTCAAGAAAGGCGCGGTAAGTGGGATCATTGCGCAGAAGATACTGAGAGGCGAGGACGTCATCGCGGAGGCAAAGGTCACCTGGGCTTTTGTGGATTCCAAAGGCGTGCCTACCAAGATACCGCCTGAATGGAATATGCCGGGGTTCCTGCCTGACAAAGCCTAAATGCTGGTCTTAAGGCTTTTCTCTTTTTCAAAACGCTTTATGGCAAGCTGAATAAGGGTATCTATCAATTTGCTGTAAGAGATGCCGCCGGCTTCCCAAAGCTTGGGGTACATGCTGATTTTTGTAAAACCCGGCATGGTGTTGATCTCGTTGATGATTGCTTCGCCATTGGGCTTGAGGAAGAAGTCCACCCGTGAAAGACCTTCGCACTCCAGGGCCTTAAAGGCTTTTATGGCAAGCTCCTGAATTTGCCTGATTGTTTCCGGCGGCAGCCTGGCCGGAATCTCCAGGGTTGCCCCTTTTTCGTCTATATACTTGGCATCGTAGGAATAAAACTCGTGGGTAGAAATGACTTCACCCGGGAGGGACGCTTCGGGCTCTTCGTTGCCCAGGACCGAACATTCCAGTTCCCTGCCGGGGATAAATTCTTCCAATATTGCCTTGGTGTCGAACTTAAAAGCCTCGGCCAGCGCAGCATGGTATTCTTCTTCATTATGGATTTTGCTGACCCCCACGGAAGAACCCATATTGGCGGGCTTGATGAAAATGGGCAGGCCAAGTGCTTCAGTTATTTCCTTAAAGGGAGGGGTTTTTTCGTGGGACTTAAGGGATTTGAATTTGCCTATGGGGAGGCCGGCATCGCGGAAGAGGCGCTTCATCACGTCCTTGTCCATCCCTACAGCCGATGCCAGCACCCCTGTTCCTACAAAGGGGATGTTCGCCAGCTTGAGGAGGCCCTGGACGGTTCCATCCTCCCCAAAAGGACCGTGCAAAATAGGGAAAACCACATCGATAGTCTGGGCTGTAGGCTGAGGTTCCCCTATGGATAAATTGGATATTTTCCCTCCGCTTTCGGGAACCAAGGCTACCCAGTCAGACGAGTGGTTCAATGCGATTAGGCGGGGATTTTCCGCATGGAGAAGGAAACCTGAGGCATCGCCTTTTAGCCAGCGGCCATCCTTGGCAATGCCTATAAGCACAGGGTTGTATTTTTCCCTATCCAGGGCGTCGAATACGTTCTTTGCCGATTGGAGCGAAACTTCATGTTCCGCCGACTTGCCGCCGAAAAGTATGCCTACATTGATTTTCTTCACTGTTCCAGTATAGTGGGATGGTCTTTCTGTGGCAATGCTTTTTAGGGTGGAATGAAAACGAAACGAAATTCTCCATTTATTGGGTTGGCCCTGGCGGCCTTTTTATTTGCTGGCTGTGCCGGGGACCGCAGCCAGCTGGCGCACCGCCATTACTACCGTGCGTTTTAGATCGTCTACCGCGGTCTGCTTGAGTATGACCAAGCGGAATGCTGCGGTTTCCACAAGCCCGTAAAGGAGATTGTCGGCATCCTTGATATTGACCTTGGCAATTTCGCCTTTTTTGATGCCTTCTATAAGGATAGTCGCAAGTATGTGCCGTAAGCGTATGGTGCGGCGGCGCACACGGTAATCGGGATCGTGGCTGCCCTTGGCAAGGTAGAGCAGGTAATTCATTATCACCGTAAGAAGGCGGCGGTTTTCTTCGAGCTTGTCTATTACCTTTATGAGCATGAGCGAAAGTTTGTCAACGGAATTGAGGGTTTCGTCGCTGCCGACTTCTGTTATGTCATGCTCCAGGCCCGCGAGGAGCTGCTTTATGCTGAAGTTAAAAATATCCTTCTTGTTTTTAAAATAGATGTAGAGGGTAGTTCTGG
This sequence comes from Leadbettera azotonutricia ZAS-9, assembly GCF_000214355.1. GTDB lineage: Bacteria > Spirochaetota > Spirochaetia > Treponematales > Breznakiellaceae > Leadbettera > Leadbettera azotonutricia. Next base: position 460,990 of record NC_015577.1, read on the forward strand.
TGATGCCGCAGCGGTCGGCTATCTTTTGAAAGGTAACGTCTTCGAAGCCATCGTCCATAAAAGCATCCAGCGCTTTTTCGAGTATCTCCCTTCTGCGCTTGTCGTGTTCAACAACAATAGACATACATACCCCTAAATTTTTTCGTATTGATATAAATAGGAATGGATTGCCCCATTCGTAATATCCCTGCAAGAGTCGGCCTTTCTGCCAAAGAAGGACTCAAAGCCCGGGTGGTCCGTGATGAGGGCGAGCTTCCAATCCCGGAAGCGTTCGGATAGGCCGCCCATTTCGGCATATACTTTTTCCGCCGATTCAGCGTCCCCCAGGCGTTTGCCGTAGGGCGGGTTGGTAATGATAAAGCCGGTGTCTGTATCATTTTCAAATTTCGGCGCAGCTGCCTGCTCCATGGGGAGGGCTTTAAATTCCGGCAGTACGACGCTCCCCTGGAGGGGCGCCCTGATGCGCTCCAGGTTGGCTTTGGCGTTTGCAACGGCCCTGGGGTCTGCATCGCTGCCGGCTATGCGCACAAGCCTTGTAAAATCGGCCTTGCCTATGAATTCTTCCCGCACCTGCTTTTCGACAACTTTGTCCGAGATGAGGAGCTTGTCCAGGGCAAAAGGCCGCCTGAGTCCGGGGGCCAGATCCCATGCGTACATGGCTGCCTCGGCGGCAATAGTGCCCGAACCGCAGAAGGGGTCATAGAGGGGGAATTTCCGCTTCCACCCCGAAAGGAGTATGATGGCTGCGGCTGTGGTTTCCCGCAATGGCGCGATGCCCCCGTCGGTGCGGTAGCCCCGCTTAAAGAGGGGATCGCCCGAAAGGTCCAAAAGTATGGAAGCTCTGTCCTTTTCGATATAGACTCTGATTTCCGCGATGTCGTCCCCTTCGGGGAGGCGGGCGAGCTTCAATTTTTCGCAGAGCTTTTCCGCAGCAGCCTTGTGGACCACCGCCTGTATGCTGGTTTCGGCGCTGAGCCTGGAACGGTTGGTCCGTACCTTGGCTACCCTGAGCCCCATGCCGGAAGGTATGAATTCTTCCCAGGGAACTGCCCTGACGCCTTCAAAAAGGGCGTCAAAATCCCCAGCCTGGAACCAGGCGGCTTCGAGGAGCACCCTGTCGGCTGTCCTTAGGCCCATGAGGGTTTTGTAGAGCCCCTGCAGGCCGGCCTTAAAGCGCACCCTGCCAAAGCCCCCCTCGTCCATTTTGAGGCCCATTTTGCGTATTTCGTTGGAGACAACTTTTTCGGCCCCTACTGCGCAAAGGGCTGCGGCTGTGTATTCTTTCTGCACTCTAACATTATAGCACAAAATGTTAATTTGTCGAGAAAGATCCGGTTGTATTGATAAAGCTTTGTAGAACCCCTATAATTATCAATCAAAAGGAGTTCTTATGGCCGATGCTATTGATTTTACTATTGAAGAATTGGGAAAGCGCAGCATAAAGTCGCCCATTGCCATGTCCACTGTACGTGGGGATATGATAGCCAACTATGTAACGGATGATCAATTTTTACGTTATAATACGGAGGTAAAAGTAGGCCCTCAGCCGCCCCTTAAGCGATCCCAGATTATAGAATGTGCCGGTCCCAGGGAAATGATCTATTTTACCCCTGCCCATGTGCATGCAGGCATCGTAAGCTGCGGCGGCCTTTGCCCTGGCATTAACGACGTGATCCGCTCCATTGTGCGCTGCCTGTGGTACCGCTATGGGGTAAAGAGGATTTCGGGAATACAGTACGGGTATAAGGGTTTCCTCCCGGAATACCAATTCGGCGTAACCCAATTGGACCCCGACAAGGTGGATGAGATTCACAAGCTCGGGGGTACGTACCTTGGAAGCGCCCGGGGCGGCGGCAAAGAGGTGGGGAAGATTGTGGATGCCATAGAACAGCTTAATCTCAATATGCTCTTTACCATAGGTGGTGACGGCACCCAGCATGGCACCCTGGACATTGCCGACGAAATCGAAAAACGACACCTTAAGATCGCCCTGATTGGCATTCCCAAGACTGTTGACAATGACTTCTCCCTCATCCAGAAATCCTTTGGTTTCGATACTGCCGTTGACAAGGCGGTGGAAGTTGTTGCGGCTGCCCACATGGAAGCCCGCTCCGCCATAAACGGCATAGGCCTTGTAAAGGTCATGGGCCGTGAATCGGGCTTCATCGCCGCGCACACCGCCCTTGCAAGCCACGAGGTCAACTTTGTGCTCATTCCCGAAGTGCCCTTCAACCTTGAGGGCTATAACGGTTTCCTTACCCACCTTGAGAAGCGCATTGTAAGCCGTCACCACGCGGTGATTATCGTGGCCGAAGGAGCCATGCAGGATCAGCTTATCACTGATAAACAGCTTGACGCCGGCGGAAACCTTAAATACGCCGATGTGGGTACCTATCTCCGGGACAGGATCACCAAGTACTTTGCTGAAAAGAAGATTGAGATCAATCTCAAGTACATCGATCCCAGCTACATTATCCGCTCTGCCCCTGCCAACCCTGCCGATTCCATCTACTGCGAAAGGCTGGGGAACGCTGCGGTGCATGCGGCCATGGCCGGCAAGACCAGGCTCATCATCGGCCTGGTGAACAATGAATTTGTCCACCTTCCCATCAAGACGGTTATTTCCACCAGGAACCATGTAGACCCCGAGGGCAACCTTTGGCGGGACACCCTGGATGCTACCCATCAGCCGGCTCTCATGGTGAACCAATTCGGCGATGGCAAAGCTAAATAAAGCCTGGTGATTTGGGGTGTCGGAAAAAACCTATCTTGCAAAGGGCGGACCTCTTCTGGATCTTTCGGACCAGGAGATAGATGAACTTTTCTCCCAGGCTCTTCATGATGCGCTGGGAGATATTAAAGGTTCGGGCCCTGCGCTGCTCCTTCCCCCGGATATAACCCGCTTCCATTCGCGGGCAGGCTTCCTTACCGATATTGCTTCCCGCGAACTTTCGTGCACCGTGATGCCTGCCCTGGGCACTCATATGCCCATGACCAACGCAGAGCTTGGCCGCATGTTCCCCAAAACCCCTCTCGATAAATTCCGCGTCCATGACTGGCGCAATGATGTGGTCGAGCTGGGCCGCCTCGACGCCGCCTGGGTGGAAAAAGCTACCGAAGGCAAAGTCGGCTATGACTTCCCGGTGCAGGTCAACAAGCTGCTGGCGAACGGCGGCTTTTCCCTTATCGTGTCCATGGGGCAGGTAGTCCCCCACGAGGTGATAGGCATGGCCAACCACGCCAAGAATCTCCTGGTGGGGACAGGCGGCAAGGAGGCCATAGACAAAAGCCACTTTGCAGGGGCGTGCTACGGCATGGAACGCATGATGGGCAGGGCCGACACGCCTGTGCGCGCCATGTTCGACGAGGGCCTCCGTTGTTTTGGCAATAAGCTGCCCCCTGTTTTGTACGCCCTTACGGTGATAGGTTCCCGCAGCGACGGTTCACTGGCAGTCCGGGGCCTCTTTGTGGGTTTTGGCAGGGAATGTTTTGCCAAGGCTGCCGCCCTTGCCCGTGAAGTCAACGTGGACATTATGGATGAACCCATCCATAAAGCAGTGGTCTACCTGGAGCCCGAAGAATTCCGCACCACTTGGCTGGGCAACAAGGCCATTTACCGTACCCGCATGGCCATGGCCGATGGCGGCGAACTTCTGATCCTGGCGCCGGCTCTTGAGCGTTTCGGAGAGGATCTTGGCGTCGATGCGCTTATCCGCAAATTCGGCTACCGCCCAGGTAAAGTCATCCTCGAAAAAGCAGCTAGCGAAAAAGAGCTGGCCGAAAATTTAAGCGTTGCAGCCCACCTCATCCACGGCTCAAGCGAAGGCCGCTTTACCGTGCGTTACTGCCCCGGCCCCGGCTTGAGCCGCGCCGAGATAGAATCTGTAGGCTATGAATGGGGCAGTCTCGAAGAGGTCCTTGCCCGCTACGATGTCAGGAAGCTTTCCCTGGGCTGGAACACCCTTGCCGACGGGGAGCGCATTTTCTTTGTGCCGAACCCGGCGCTGGGATTGTGGGCGGAGAGGGCGAGGTTTGGGGTGTGAACGAGCTTTCTCAACCGTTAGCCGGAGAGAAATGCATTATTTATATTTCTGCTTAAAATTATAAGGCTTCGATTTCTTCTTGTGAGAGATGGGTGGCAGCTGCAATCTTTTCTATAGGATCACCCTGGGCTTTTAACGCCCGGGCTATTTCCCTCCGGCTATCCATAACCGCATCTGCCAGAACAGCCGCGTCATCACGGCGGTATTTTTCCTTGAGGTCGGCGATCATGCGGCGGCGTTCGCTCCAGGTGAGTTTTTTATATTCCGCAATAATGGGGCGGACTTCGGGGTGTTTTTCTGCAAGCATGTTGAATTCCTCCTCCTTTCGGCATTTGAAGAACTGAAGCCACGCCCACATAGGAGAGCCATCATCATCCTTGGGCAGCTTCGGCAATTCTATTATATAGAGTTTTAGCAAATTCGTAAAAATTTCCTTGAAATGTTATTCTGAAGGGGTACCTATACGATACTTATATTGGGAATTGCATAATGGGCAAATTTTTCCCAGCAGGGTAAATTTTGCTTTGCCTTTGTCTCTTTGTGATGATTTTTTAAGGTTTTCATGCCCTTTTGTCCTCCAATCCCGCTTGGCACGGAATTTGCTAATATATAGACGGGCCGTTGGCCTGATTTCAGTTTTGACAAGAAAACTTCTGCAGAGGTTGAAGGGATTTTTATGAAACGAATTTGTTTATGCGTAATTTTGGTCGCTGCTACGGCAGGGCTGGTTTTTGCCCAGGGAGAAAATCGCCGGGAGTCTAAAGCCGCTCCGGTGAAAATTACCATCAGCGGGGCTTTGGGGGTTGCCAACGGGTCTATTGCCTTAAAGAGCGGGAATGACACCTACTATGTCATGGGGCTTGATCGTTTTGTGGGTTTTATCGATGGGCTTAAGGAGGGCGCCCAGGTCAGCCTTGAAGGGTATGCTTTTGCGATTCCCCAGAACAACGAAGGGAAAGTTTTTAGGGTTACAAAATTAACCCTGAACGGAAAGGACTATGATCTGGATTCCGGGAAACGCCTCGCCGGACACCCCAAGGGCTTTGCCGGAGGCCCCGGAGCTTTTTGGGGGCCGGGGAATTTCTATCCCCATCAGGGCTGGGCCCCCGGACCGGGAAATGCACCTGGGCAAAAACATGACAACAGGCAAAGGCCGCAAGGGAATAAATTCGACAACCGCAGGCCCGGCGGCCGGAGGTAAAGCGTCACGCTGGAATCAGGACGAGGGTCCAGGGTTTGCCCCCCGGCCTGAAGGTTCCCTTGAGGGCGCCTTCGGGGGAGACAGAGAGTTTTGTCTCCATCCCGTCCTTGTGAATAATGCTGCATTTGTCCAGCCTTTGGACAAGAAAACGGAAGAAGCCGGCTGCGCTTCCTGCGGGGAAGGGGCCGGCTTCCAAATATCCATACAGTGTTTTAAGCTCCTTCAGGATTTCTGTTTCTGCAAAGAGGGGAAGCATTTCGAGGCTTGTTTCAAGGGTCCGCATGACTGCAAGGATGACGGGGTTTGCTTTATTAAGCGTAAAGGTTTTATCATTCGCAGCATAACATTTAATTATCATTTGTTTCGCAGTTTTTCTGTCAATTTTAAAGTTCTTTGCAAAGAAATCATCATCATAATCCTCTGGTGCTTCTGAATAAAAGAGGAAATCTTCTTCATCGATCTTTTGGTATTTTAAGAAATCAGTCTGGGAAAAAACAAAGTCGTCGAAAGACCCTGCCTTTGCCCTGGTGAAATCAAGGCGGCCCAGATCCCCCTGGATTCTGCAAAGCCTGGTATAGCGGCGTTCAAGGCGCTGTTTTATGAGGCCGTTGGCCGGGTTTCCTGTCCACACCGGCAGGGATGCCAATTCCCGCAGGAGGGGAATGGCAAGGCTGGGGTCATCGGGAAGGTTCTCAAGGATCATAAGGCTGGGGTCATTGCCCGCTTTACGGTTTTCCATAAAAGTGGTTACATTAAACTACAAATTTATTATTAAGGGTAGGCGTATGAGCAAGAAATTAAGGTATGGTATTATCGGCTGCGGCGGGATTGCCAATGGCAAGCACCTTCCGGCTCTGAAGAAAGTTCCTGATGTGGAAATAGTCGCCTTCTGCGATATTATTCCCGCCAGGGCGGAAAAGGCGAACAAGGAATATTCCGGGGGCAAGGGAAAGGTTTTTGAGAATTACAAGGATCTCCTCAAGGAAGACCTGGATGCGGTCTTTGTCCTGACTCCCAACAATTCCCACAGCGAGATTTCTGTGGCAGCTCTCAATTCGGGCAAAAACGTCATGTGCGAAAAGCCCATGGCAAAGAACTACAAGGAAGCCCAGGCCATGATCGCTGCCAGGGATGCAAGCAAGAAGCTTCTCACCATAGGCTACCAGAGCCGCTACAGGCCCGACAGCCTCTATCTCAAGGAAGAAGTTGACTCGGGCGCCCTTGGGGAAATCTACTTTGCCAAGGCCACTGCCATTAGGCGGCGGGCTGTCCCTACCTGGGGTGTGTTCCTGGACGAAGAAAAACAGGGCGGCGGCCCCCTCATCGACATCGGCACCCATGCTTTGGACCTTACCCTCTTCATGATGAACAACTATGAGCCTGCCTATGCGGTGGGAACGGTCTATCACAAACTGAACAAGGACAAGAGGGCCGGCAACGCCTGGGGCGATTGGGACCCCAAAAAATTCACTGTGGAAGATTCGGCTTTTGGCTTCGTGGTTATGAAGAACGGCGCCACCATCATACTCCAGTCCAGCTGGGCCCTTAACATCTCCACGGATGTGCGGGAAGCGGTAACTACCCTCTGTGGTACCAAGGCCGGTGCCGACATGGCGGCCGACGGTACTCTGACCATCAACGGCGTCAAAAACGGCCGCCAGTACGTCCAGACCCCGAACCTTGGCGTTGGCGGCGTGGCGTTCTATGATGGCGCTGCATCCAAGCCCGAAGACGCCGAGGCCCTAACCTTCGCCAACGCCATCAGGGGCAAGGGAAAGCTCTACGTCCTCCCCGAGCAGGCTGCTGTAGTAACCAGGATTCTCGAAGGCATTTACATTTCCGCCAAGAGCGGCAAGGCGCACTACTTCGACTAGAGTTCGAAGATTTCCTGCAGAAACAGCGTGGCTGCCTGGGCTACGTTGAGGCTTTCCATGATGCCTGTGCCGGGTATGCGTACCAGGCAGGAGCAGGCGTCTTTTACGTCCTTGGGGAGGCCGGTTTCCTCGTTACCCAGGACTATGGCTATACCCGGGCGGGTTTTTCCCGCACCGGGCAGCTTTGCTGACAATTCCTTGATTATGTTTGGAAGGTCCCTGATGCGCTGGCGGGCGCGGCCTTCTGTTCCAATGGTGATGATTTTTTGGGATGCTTCTTTGATGAAGGCGGCGGTGTTCCGCACAGAGCGGACAGCAACATGCTCCATGCCGCCTTCGGCTATGCGGTAGGCGCTGGTCGAAAGCCGGGCTTCGCTGTCCCCTTCGGAGATCACGATATAGGGAGCGTCGAAGAAAGCGGCTGAACGGGCTATAGCGCCAAGGTTGTGATCGTTCCCTACCGAATGGAGTATGAGGCCGGTTTTCCCTTTGTCCGCCCAGGCGTCGAGATCTTCACGGCCCAGGGGCGCAGTTTCCGGGGCCGCGATCATGGCAACTACCCCCTGGTGGTGGCTCGATTTGCTGATCTTCTCAAGTTCTTCATCTTCGCAGATTTTATAGGGCCTTTTGCGCTCGGCAAGGCCCTTGCAGACTTTTGCAAAGGATTTTAGCCGGTCTTCCCGCAGGAAGAGACGGTTGATAGCCTCGGGGTGGTATTCCCCGACAGCGGCAACGGCGTTGCAGCCGCAGACTGCAAGTTCATCGGTCAGTTTGTTCAGCATGCCTGAGTATAGCCTAGAGGGCAGGGATGTGGTAATACTGTCCTATGCCTACAGAAAAGCTCTATTACGATTTTTGCTCCGGCGATATTTTTAATGCCCGCATCCTCGAGCTTCGCCCCCTGGGGGATAAGGCCGCGATCATTTTGGACAAGACCATCTTCTACCCCGAAGGCGGAGGCCAGGGCGGCGACAGGGGGACTATCAACGGCATCCCCCTTTTGGATGTGCAGGAAAAAAACAGGGAGATACTCCATCTTGTTTCAAGCACATCCGGCCTTGTGCTTGGAGAGGTGGCCCTGCAGCTGGATGCGAAGAGGCGCAGGGATCTGACAGTAAGCCACAGCGCCCAGCATCTCCTTTCGGGGACTATTCTGCGGCTTACCGGAAAGCACACGGTCTCCATGCATTTAGGGGATGAAGTCTGCACCATTGATGTGGACGCTCAGGAATTGACTGAAGACGCCCTCCTGGCAGTAGAGGAAGCAGTTGCTGATGCAATCGAAGAAAATCATCCTCTTGCTATTCACCTCTGCCCGCCTGAGAAAGTCGAAAGCTTCCCCCTGCGCAAAGTACCGCCCCAGGGCGAGGAAGTAATCAGGGTGGTGGAGATCGAAGGCTGCGATTTTTCGCCCTGCTGCGGGACCCATATCAAGTCAACAGGGGAAATCGGCATGCTCAGGATATTGGGCGCCGAAAAGCACAAGGGCATGACCAGGCTGATGTTTATTGCAGGAAGGCGCTGCCTCGCCGACAGCCGTTCTTTGCGGAAGAACGGGGATATCATTTCCCGGCTATTAAAAGTCCCGGTGGCGGAAATCGGCAGAGGGGTACTGGATTATATGGACAAGGCTGCTGCCATCGAAAAGCGGCTCAAGGTGATGGAAGAAGATGCCGCCAGGGTTAAAGCAGAGGCTCTGGTAAAAAAGGCCAGTCAGCCGGCGGCAGGCACTGATAGTACGGGCGCCGCAAGAAATGCTTCTGCCATTTTTGAAGCATACACTGATTCGGATATTGACGAGATCCTCCGCATAGGCAGAATGGCGCAAAAACTCACCGACAAGATTCTCGTGCTTGTTTCCGAAAGGGATCTCAAGTTCTGTTGTCTCTGCGGGGCCAAAGGCGTTGATGTGCGGCCCCTTGTCAAGGATGCCTTTGAAAGGGCCGACGGAAAGGGCGGGGGAGGCCCTTCATTTTTTCAGGGGAGCTTTGCTTCTCCGGAAGCCCTGGCCGAGTTTATGAAGGCGGTTAGAGTCTGATATTCACCCCAACGCCGCCTCAATTCGCTAAAGTCATTATTGTTCCCATGCCATGGTTTCAAGCACTGCCGAAGTGCAATTGTCAGAATGTATGGACACCAATAATAGCGGAGCGTAAGTTATAATCGGCGGCGGAACCAGGAACATCCACACTTGATGGTACCATGCTAAATTCCTGGCACTGGCAGGTCCAAAGAATGTGTAGCCTTTATCCAGCCTGGCCAAAATATTCTGTGTCGTCTGTACTGTGTTCAGGGTCGTCTCTCCGTGTTTTCCTTTGTATTCCTCTACTTCCCAGGGATTATCGGAAGATATAAATAAACCATAAGATTCCGTGTCAGTTTCCGCGTCCAGCATCCAGCAGCCATCCAGTTCCGACCCTTTCGGTGTTGCTGTAAAAACAAGGGTGTGCTCCATGCTATCGTTTTTAAAAAAGACATAAAAACTGTGCACCATAAAAAGATTTTTTTTGGTATTAGCAGAAAAAGCCCTTCTTTCAAATGCTTTGACTTCATAACCTTTCGGATTCGCCAAAATGCCTTGCAAATATTCCTGAACCCGGACAGGGTTGGATGGATCCCCCCGTAAAAGGTCTTCAGGTTTTGTGTTAAGGTCTTTGTTGGCTTGAATTGAAGCGCATCCGGGGAATAATAACGAAAACGCTATTATCAAAACAAAAGAACTATTTTTTGCTGATTTCATTTAATTGACCTGGGCATCCTAATTATTCAGTACCGGCACCAGTCCGACTAAGCCTTTCACTTCCCGGTCGGCAAAGCGGAGGCCGCCGCCGAGGAAGAAGTCGCGGTTTTTGCTCAGGGCGTCGTTGATGCCCCCCCGGAAGTAGATCCAGTTCCAGGGTTTATTTGAATCGGGATCGAAGAATGGGTAGATGGTGAGTGTCCCTCTGAGGTTCGGCATCTCGCCGGTCCTGAAGTTGAAGGCTTCGCCCGATATGCTTGCCCAGCTCAGGGGTTGTATGTCCAGGCCAATGCCGGCGCTGTTTTCGAGGAGGCCGCCCCTCAGGGTAAGGAAGCCGAAACGGCGGGCAAGCTCCGCGTCAATGTTGAAGGAGTAGCGGGTTTCGGTGGTGTCTTCGTAAGTGACTGCGCCCGAACTGTCGGTGGTCTGTTTTACGGTGCGGCTTGCGACACCGTCGGGGGCCGAAGAAACCCCTATCCTGTACCAGCGATCATTGGAACGCGGATCGAGCCTGATGGATGCTGCAGCCCTTACCTGCTCGGACAGGAAGTCATAGCGGGCATTGGTATCCACCTGTATGCCGAGGCCGGTAGCCTTGCTCACAATTTCCCCCGCGTCAGTGACAACACCGTCAATGTTTTTGGCCAGGTGATTGACACTGTCCAGGGCGTCTTTTAGTTTTACTGCGGCCTCTTCGGTTGTTTGCGCTGTCCTGAGCAGGCTCAAATAGAGTTCACCGTCATAGAGGGCCTGGCCGACATTCCCTCTGCCCGCGCGTATGTCTTCGGTTATAGCCCTGAGATTGGCAATCAATTCGTGCATATCTGTGACTGAAGCGCCTATATCTGTTTCGCCGTTCCTGAGGAGCCCTTCGGTCCTTTCGGTTATCAATGCTGTGGATGTCAGAATGCGGGAAATATTGTCCAGCTGGGCATCGGTGCTGGCATCGATTTTTTGTGCTATGGAATTGAAAGTCTGAAGGGATACCGCCAAAAGAGCCAGCTGGTTTTTTTGGAATTCCTCGAGGAGGCCTGTAATCTGCCCACCCATCTCCTGGACTGTCCCCATAATGGCGCTCATGTCGCCTGAGCCGCTCCTGTCGGTGTTGATAAAGCCTCCAGGCGCCAGAAGGGGAGTCAATTCGGTGCCGGGATCAAGGGCAAGCACCGAAGTACCCAGGATGGAGGAAGATTTTCGGCTGAGCATGGCATCCTGGTGGAGTTCAACATTCCTGAGCAGCCCCAATTTAAGGCGGGCTTCAGTTCCGTTAAGCTCTATCTGCTGCACTTTTCCTACCACTACACCGGCGAGGTAGATTTTGGATCTGGTGGAAAGGCCTGTGGCATCCTGCAGCACTACTTCGTAGCTTGTAGTGTTCATCTGATTGATGCCGTCGGCGGACAGCACGATATAAACCGTTCCGGCGCCTCCGAGAACAATGAAGAACAACGCAATTTTTACATAACGTGAAATATTCATGCTTTGAACTCGCTGAACGATATGCGGATAAAGTCCTTGACCATTTGGTGATCTGACTTCGCTATTTCTCCGGGGCTGCCTTCTGCCGCGATATAGCCCTGATCCAGAAAATAGATTTTTTCTGCAATCCTGAATGCGGCGGGTATATCGTGGGTAATCATCACACAGGTAATTTGCAGCTCCTTGTTAACCCGTACCACCAGGTTATTTATGGTTTCCGAGAGTACAGGATCGAGGCCCGTTGTGGGCTCGTCAAAAAAAAGCACTTCCGGCTTCATGATGAGCGCCCTTGCCACGCCGACCCGCTTCCTCATCCCCCCGGATAATTCATCCGGCCTTTTAGACTCTATACCGGGCAGCTCTATCCATTCAAGGAGCGTGCTCACCCTGTTTTTTATTTCGGTTTTGCTGTGTATCCTCAGCGCTTCTTTCAGGGGGAAAGCGAGGTTTTCTTCCACAGTCATGGAATCGAAGAGGGCAGCGTTCTGGAAGGAATAGCCAAAGGATTTTCTTAAGGGGATAAGATCGCCCTTTCGCAATGCCGAAAGTTCGGTATCCTTGAACCAAACTTTGCCTGAATCGGGCCGCAGCATCCCCATGATGGTTTTAAAGAGGACGCTCTTGCCGGTGCCGCTCTGGCCTATGACAGCGCAGATGGATTTTTCTTCTATGCTCAGGCTGATATCCTTCAGCACATGGTTTGAGTCAAACGACTTGCGTAAATGCTCTGTGCGGATGATGCTATTCATGCGTAGATCCATCCCATCATGATAGTGTCCAGAAGATAATCGGCCACCAATATGGCGACCGATGAAATCACCACCGCCTTGGTGGCGCTGTCGCCCACGCCCTTTGCGCCCTGGATGGTCCTGAGCCCGTTGAAACAGCAGATGGTCGCCACCATGATCCCCATAACCGCCGATTTAATAAGGCCGCAGAAAACATCCCTGGGGCTTAAGAAATCGAGAAGGTAATCGGTATAACCTGCGGAGTCCACATTATAGAGATATATTGAAATCGTAAATGCCCCCAATGATCCTATCACATTGGAAAGCAGGGTGAGTACCGGATAAATCACTATGGAAGCCACTACCTTGGGCAGCACCAGGTAATGCACCGGTGAAACGGACATGGACTCGAGGGCATCGATCTGCTCAGTTACTTTCATGGTTCCCAATTCTGCAGCCATGGCTGAACCATTCTTGGCAATGAGCATGAGGGTTGTGATCACCGGGGAAAGCTCCCGCGCCAGGGCAATTGCAACCGCGGCTCCGACGCCGATTTCGGCATGAAAGTCCGCAAGTATGGAAACCATCTGAAGGGCAAAGATCATGCCCATGGCCGCCCCTGAAAGGAGGATGATTGGGGCCGAGTTGACCCCCAAATGTTCAATTTCGTTGATATAGAGGGCAATATGGAAAGGGCGTTTAAAAAAGCCGCCGAACACCTCTCCGACAAAAGCAAAATAGCGGCCCAGGATTTCCAACTTTTTTATAATATTCCTGAACATGCTTCTATTGTAAACCCCTGTCTCTTTATCTGCTAGTGCTAAACCCAAAACCTTGACCTGTAAGCCGCGTTAGCCGTATCATGGTCAAATGGCGCAGCGGAAAGGGCCTGACCCAAAATCCAAGACTCCACCTCCACGCAATGGCACTGCCCGCCGCATACCCTGGATATTTATTTTTTGGGCTGCCTTTCTTGTGGTGATCTTCAGCCTCTTCCTTTTAAACGGTGATAAGATACGCAAGACCCTGAAAGATACTCAATTTATCGAAAGATTGCTCAGTAAGCCTGTGGCGGATACCAGCGTGCAGCCCCTTCTTCCCCTGCCTGGCGATGATTTCTCCGCAAAGACAGAAAACCCCCCAGCCGATACCGCCAAGCCCAACGGATCCGGGCAGCCTGTCTCTGACGAGCAGCCCAACCCTGCTGATCCGCCGCCGGCCGCCAAGCCTACAGAAAAACCGGCTGCCAAACCCGCAGGGACCGCTGCTCCCAAACCGGAGCCGGCCAAGCCCGCTGCGCAGCCCCGGACCAAAACGAGCGATCGTACCCTCTACTTTACCCAGATTGATTCTGACGGCATCATACTCAGGGTTAAAACCATACGCAGTCTGGCTGTTTCTGATTCTCCCATGGTCGATGCCCTTAAGGCGCTCATCTCAGGGCCGGATGCCGAAGAAAAACGGCGGGACATGGTGTCCCTCATCCCCCAGGGCGTCAGAATACTGAACGCCACAGTCAGGGGCAATACAGCCTACATCAGTTTTAGCGAAGAGCTTCAGTACAATACCTACGGTGTTGAAGGCTATGCCGCCGCCCTTAAACAGCTTGTGTGGACAGTTACAGAGTTTCCCAATGTGCGGGATGTGCAGATCCTCATCGAAGGCCGGCGCATAGATTACCTTGGCGAAGGGATCTGGATAGGAAGCCCGGTGAGCAGGGAAATGCTTAATTAGGCGCTCCTTGCGCAGAGCGTGAGGCTGCACGGGGCGGGGTATTAAACCCCTCAGCACGAATAAATTATTTTACAATTTTACTTCTTTTTTTTACCGCTTTTTTGTTATATTATAGGCAAGCATTATGATATTAATTAATTTTTGGAAACGGGTGAAGGACCTGATAAAACAGAAAGGATTGACAGAGATTAAAGTCGCGCAAACCTGCGGAATACCTGTAAGCACATTTACAGGCTGGATGTACAAGGGCTTTTATCCCAGTGTATATGACGGGTATAATATTGCTCGTGCTTTAGGGGTAAGCATTGAATACCTGATGACAGGCAAAGAAAAACACGAGAAACCCGGAAACACAGAACTTGAAAACATCCGCCTGTTATTGCACAAGGTTGAAGACAGACTGGATAAAATGAAACTGTAAAAAATGAATTCGCCGGGTACACTGGAACCTTCGCCCCATAGGGCTTGGTTGGGGGTTCCAATAAGATGAATTCAGGAATTCATCAAACAAGATGATTTTGATCCGGGGAATTCATCAGTTAAGATGAATTCAAGGATTCATCAAACAAGATGATTTTGACCTGGGGAATTCATCAGTTAAGATGAATTCGGAAATTCATCAAACAAGATGATTTTGATCCGGGAAATTCATCAGTTAAGATGAGTAGTTCCAGGCATCTTAACGCCCCGAATCCATTTATAGTATAATCGAAAAGCGTAAACATGAAGAAACCGATAACCTTCCATTATATTGCCGCGATCCTTTCGGCTTTCCTGGCCTTGATCCCCGCAAAGGCCGCAGCGGAAGGGGCAGTCCTTCAGGATACGGCCTCTTCGGGCGGCATCACGGCCTCCACCGATCTAAAGCTTCAAGTCTCCACTATGCCGGAAGCCAAGGCGGGCATTACCCAGAGCTTCACTTTTCCCTTCCTTCAGGGGGAAGGCCCTCTTACCCAGGACAACAACATCAGGCTGTCTGTCACTGCGGAGGCGACGCCGATTTCGCTTAACGCCATTGGGGAAGCCTTGTGGACTCCTGTTGCCTTCCTGCAGGTGGCCGGCGGCGGACGGCTTGGATCGGGGTGGAATATCAACCTTTTCGGCAAGGAGATATACGGCATAGGCATCAATCACCGGGGGGAGGATATGGGCGACGGAAAGCATCACCGGGAAGTAATATCCGGGGAACCTTTCGACAGCTTGATGTGGAGGCTTTATGGCGGCCTGGCCCTGCAGTTCGACCTGGCGGCGATTATTCCGGGCGACTGGAACCACATCCTGTTCCGGGCATACAACGAAGGCCGCTACAACGTCTACAACAGGGCGGCCAACGGCGAACCCTGGGTTTTCGAGAACGATCAGGGAAGGAACCGCAATGGCTGGACCTGGTACGGCGCCTATGTCCTGGGTTATCAGATGCCCCTCTCCCCGGTGTTGGACACCATAGCCTTCATGGTGGAGACCGATAAAAATTTCTACAATAATCCAAAAGGAGCGGGATGGGGGGACGATTTGACCCGCTGGATCTTCTCGATGCTCTTCAATTTTACCATAACCCCCCGCTTCGGGCTTGTCCTGGCTATTCAGGTAAGGACTTTAAACAACTATGGGACAAGCGATCTTGAAAACCGGGAAGGCATTTATTACCAGGATCTGGAGCTCAGCGATAAATACGGCAAGCAACGGCTTGCCTTTTACCGGACTGCGCTGATTATGAGCTATAAGCTGAGGTAAATTCGGAAGAAATACCGATAATAGTTACAGATAAGGGGTTGACTATTTGACAGCCCCGGAAATTATCTGCTATAATCATCTTTGCTGAAGGGTGATTAACAAAGTTTTAAGAGGTGATGCGTGGCGTCTGTCCATGAGTACAAGCGGTTTGAAAACAGCCTCGTCCAAAAGGTGAAGAACGGCGCTTCTGTAGCTGCCGGAGCTGTTGCCGCGTTCTTTAAAGCCATAGGCAGAGCCATAACCCGGCGCTATACGGTGGTTCTTGTTCCCCACTCGGAAAAAAAGGTCTATAACCTCCATATCACGGTTTTTTCGATATTTTGCTTTTTCCTGGTCCTGGCAGGCGTTCTGGGCGCCTTCTTCTGGTACGGGGCTTCCTATAACCACACCAGGGGCACCCTGGCCGACAAGAACACCCGCCTAAGAGACACACAGGCAAGCCTGGATCAGCTCCGGGACGAGGTTACCCAGCTTTTACGGGAGGCCAGGAATTTTGAGCCTGCCCTGAGTTCCACCCTTTCGACCCTGGGCGCCGATGTAAAAGGCATCAACAACACTGCGGTGGCTTCCGCCGGCGACCTTTCATCTTTCTTCGATATAAAAGAGACCCCCGAGGGCATCATCCAGGAAGTTGAGGATGTGCGCCGCCTTTCGGAATACCTTGCCGCTGCTTCCGGGCCGGTCAAGGAAATCGGCACCCTGCTCGATTCCCAGAGCGCCCTCCTCACCGAGATTCCTTCTATATGGCCCATCAAAGGCGGCATCGGCCATGTCTCCATGTTCTTCGGGCAGAACGAAAACCCCTTCACCGGACAGTACTATATCCATAAGGGCATAGACCTCTCCACCTACCGCCAGGGCGATCCCATACTGGCAACTGCGGACGGACAGGTTGTGGCGGTGGAATTTGAACAGGGCGGCTTCGGCAACAATGTCATTATACGGCACAAGCACGGCTTTTATACCCGCTACGGACATATGCTTTCCTTCAGGGTGAAGGCGGGCCAGCGGGTGCAGCAGGGCGAAGTGATTGGCTACATAGGCAATACCGGCCTTTCCACAGGGCCCCATGTCCATTACGAGGTTCACATCGGGTCCGATGTGGTTGACCCCTTCAAATACCTCAATATCCGTTCCAGCATAGCCAAACCTGGCGCCAAGTAGATCCTCTATGACCATTCACGAAGATTTCTCCATTAATACCATCATCGGTCCCGGCACAAATGTTTCCGGCGACATAGAATCCGGGGGCTTCACCCGGGTGGACGGCAATATACTGGGGGATGTCAAAGCCAAAGGCCGGGTTGTCATAGGCGAACGGGCCAGGATGAGGAGCAATGTGTCGGGCACCTATGTTACCGTGGGCGGCGTGGTCTGCGGGAATGTGCTGGCGTCGGAAAGGCTCGTCATACTTGCCACGGGCCTTGTAATGGGCGACATCATCACCCGGCGCATCCAGGCTGACGAAGGCTGCCTCATACACGGCAAGGTCAAGGTGTGCAAAAACGACGAAGCCTGGAACAAGGCCATTGCCGAATACCGCGATATTTCGGGCTTCAGGGAATCCCACGGCAGGGAACATGCGACAGCCGCTGCCTTTGCAAAGAACCATGGATAAGGTCGATTTAACAAGCAACCCTGCATCGTTATTGAACTCCCAGCTTTTCAACAACCCAAAAACGCAAGCCAAGAAATCCAGGGGAAAAGGCGGCATCGATGCGGCCCGTTTTTCCGATGCCCCGGAACGCTCCTTCCTCGAAGCCCTGGGGGATTTAGGCCCGCTAAAAGACACCAGCCCCTCGGAAGAAGCAGTGCAGCAGCTTCTGGACAATGTCCGCAGCACTGGGGACGATCTTAAAAACAGGCCTTTCCCTGGCGAAATTCTCAACTATAAAAAGGCAGTGCGCGATTTTATCCACTATGTGGTGGAGAACAGCTATGCCCTGGTAGAAAGCGCCGGCATACCAAATGCGCAGAAACCAGGCTACAAAGGCTCCCTCCGGGAAGACCGCATAAAACAGATTCATTATCATAGCATTCAAGTCATAGACCGCAAGCTGGACGAGCTTGCCGCGAGCATACTTTCGGGGCAGGCAAGCCGGATGGACCGGGTTGCGAAGCTCGATGAAATTACAGGCCTCTTGGTAGACCTGACCATTACAGGTAAAATAAAGGAAAGAGATGAGTGATCAGGACAGCTACGAAGATATAATAGAAGACGAGATGGACGAAGACATCTCCTCCCTGGAGGACAAACCCCAGGATGAGGAAACATCTTCAGTCATCACCGGCGAAGACCTCGGCTCGCTGAACCCGGATACCCCGGTCTACCGCTTAAGGCTTGTCTATTCCAACGAGACCTTCCTGGCAGTCTGGCCCGGCGAAGCGCTCTTGCCTGGGGGTATGGTGGTGCTGCCTACCCGGTATGGCAGGGACTTGGCCCAGGTCATAGGCCCTATACAAAAACATGGCCAAGCCATGGGCGAATTCGCCAAAATAGACAGGCCCGCCTCCGGCGAGGATTTGGAAAAAGCCAAATCCCACAAAGAGCAGGAAAAAGAAGCTTTCAGTATTTGCAGGGAAAAAATAAAAGACCACCGCCTGGAAATGAAGCTTGTTTCGGTCCACTACCTTTTGGAAGAATCAAAAATCCTCTTCTTCTTTACCGCAGAAAACCGGGTGGACTTTAGGGAACTGGTAAAAGATCTGGTAGGGATTTTCAAAACCCGCATAGAGCTGCGCCAGATCGGCGTGCGGGATGAATCCCGGGTAGTGGGCGGCCTCGGGGTCTGCGGGAGGGGCTATTGCTGCCATGCGGTCTCGGACAAGCTCAAGCCTGTGTCAATCAAAATGGCAAAGGATCAGAACCTCTCCCTCAATTCCATGAAGATCTCGGGCCCCTGCGGAAGGCTTCTCTGCTGCCTCTCGTACGAACACCTTTTCTACAATGAGCAGCGCCGCATCATACCCCAGGAAGGCTGCAAAATCTCCTTTGACGGCTCTGTCTGGAAAGTTACCGAAGTGAACGTGGTGCTCGGAAAGCTCAAGCTGGTCACCGAAGATGGCAGATACATGCAGCTCCCCACCTCGGCTTTTGAAAAAGCCGAAGGCCGCTGGAGCGTCAAGCCCGGGTCAGCTGCACTATAAATTCTTCAAGATGCTTAAGGCCCGAAATATCCAGGGTGTAGAAGATATTCTTCCCGATTTTGTGCCGCGCAACAAGACTGGATTCACAGAGTATTTTCATGTGATGGGAAAGGGTCGGCTGGGAAAAGGGGAATTTCTTGAGCAGCGACGCGGCGCTCATCGTATCTTGAGGGTGGGTACTCCTTTTATCCATCAATAAACCAATAATCTCGAGCCTGTGCTCATCGCCCAGGGCACGGAAAAGCCTTTCGTAGTTCTTTAACATTTATCCCTCTTTCTTGGGTCCTGCTTTTTCTTTCGGGCAAAAGATCCCTTGGCTGCCTTTCGTGCAGCTTCTTCGGCAGTCTGGGCAATCTTTGCGCAGCGCAGAAGCCCGGCTTGATTATCCGGGTTTAGGGTCCTAAATACTTTCAAAAGCTCGCTTTTTTCTTTCATTTGATAATCCATTGAATGATAAATATAAATCATCAGATGAACTATGTCAATTATACTGCTGCTCAAGGGCTTTTTCTTGCATTTCTTTTTGAAAAGATGGTATCATGCATGAATGAATCATCGGGTTGCCGAAATACGCAAAGAACTCGACCTCAACCAGGAAGAATTTGCTGACCGCCTGGGCTTAAAGCAAACCGCCCTCTCCATGATCGAATCGGGGAAGAACGCCCTGACCGAGAAGAATATCAAAATAATCTGCTCCGTCCTCAATGTAAGCGAAACCTGGCTGCGCACTGGCATAGGTCCCATGTTCGAGGCATCCCCATACGAAAAAGAATTTTTTGCTGTTTATAAAACCCTGCTCCCCGAGACCCAGAAGGCGCTGCTCAAATTTGCGAAGGAGCTGCTCAAGGTACAGAAAAAGACGGCGAAGTAGCCCTGTCCCTCATTGACCAAATCTCCCCTCCCCGCGATAATGTTTCTACATGAACAAGTTTATTTTCGTCTCCGGCGGGGTTTGCTCCAGCCTTGGGAAAGGCGTTGCAGCCTCTTCCCTGGGGGCTTTGCTGGAAGGGCGGGGGCTTAATGTCCGAATGGTGAAATGCGATCCCTATATCAATGTCGATGCGGGGACCATGAGCCCCTACCAGCACGGGGAAGTTTATGTAACCGATGACGGGGCCGAAACTGATCTGGATCTGGGGAATTACGCGCGTTTCACGTCGAGCCCCCTCTCCAAGGCCAACTCGGTGACCACGGGGCAGGTTTATGAATCGGTAATCAAAAAAGAGCGGGAGGGGCGTTACCTGGGGCGCTGTGTCCAGGTTATCCCCCATATAACCGACGAGATAAAGGCGCGCATCCAGGCGGTTGCCAAGGAAGATACGGACACGGATATTGTCATCGTGGAGATTGGCGGCACTGTGGGGGATATCGAATCCATCCCCTTCCTCGAGGCTGCCAGGCAGCTTATCCACGAGGCGGGGCGGGGCAATGCGATTTCGGTGCACCTCACGTTGATACCTGAAGTCGCGGGGGGAGAACTCAAGACCAAGCCCACCCAGCACTCGGTGAAGGCTATGCAGGAACAGGGGATTCAGCCGGATGTGCTTATCTGCCGCGCGCCGGTTATGCTCGACGAGGCTACCCGCCGCAAGATCGGGCTCTTTACCAATATGGAAAGCGACGCGGTTTTCACTTCTTACGATATTGACACTACCATTTATGAAATTCCCCTGGTGTTCTACGAGCAGAAGCTCGATCAGGTCGTGCTGAAGAAGCTCGGCATCGAGGCCAGGCATGCGAATCTCAAGTCCTGGCACTCCATGATGGATCGTTTCCGAAACCGCAAGGGCAAGGTAAGGATAGGCATTGTGGGCAAATATATGGAACTCCACGATTCTTACAAATCTGTGTACGAAGCCCTCTTCCATTCGGGGCTGGAATGCGGCGTGGAAGTAGAATTGGTGAAGATAGATTCGGCTCGGCTCGAAGAGTCCGAGCCTGCGGAAAGCATACTGGGCGCAAAGGCGCTGGGGGGCGGCATTGACGGCATACTTGTCCCGGGCGGATTTGGCCAGAGGGGGATCAAGGGCATGGTCAAGGCTTCGGCCTGGGCGAGGAACAACAAGATCCCCTACTTCGGTATATGCCTGGGCATGCAGATCATGGTGATCGACTGGGGCCGCAATGTGCTGGGCTGGGAGGACGCTGATTCCACAGAGTTCAACCAGGATACCAAGCACCCGGTGGTGGGCCTTTTGGAAGAGCAGATTGATGTGAAAAACTACGGCGGCACCATGCGGCTTGGGGCAAGCCTTTCTTTTGCCCAGAGCGGCAGCAAATTCCTTGCGGCGTATAAAGAACCCAAGGTCTCGGAACGCCATCGACACCGTTACGAATTTGCCAATATATACCGCAAGGAAATGACTGAAACGGGTTTAAAGATTGGCGCCCTCACCGAAGACGGCAGCCTTGTGGAATGCGTGGAATGGCCCAACCATCCCTGGGGTTTGGGTGTCCAGTTCCATCCGGAATTCAAATCCAAGCCCACAGCCGCAAGCCCCCTCTTTAGGGATTTTATCGCCGCTGCCAGGGATGTAAAGCAGACAAAAGGCTAGCATGAAAACAATTGCTCTTTTCCTGTTGGCAGCAATACTCATAGTTCCGTCATGGGCTGACACTTTTACATTTAAAGCGGATCGCATGTCAGGCGGTAAGGCTTCGGGGAGGGAGATAACCGTACTGGTCGGAAATGCCGAGGTAAGGTCGGACAAGCTGCTGCTCAAGGCTGACCGTATTGAGATACAGGGGGAGGACAATCAATTCATAGACTGCACCGGCAATGTTACGGGCATGGAAGAAGAGAAGAATATTTTCTTCCAGACCGACAGGCTCCGCTATGACCGGACCCTCAAGATTGCACGGCTCGAGGGGAACTCCTCCCTGGAAGACAGGAAAAATGAAATCGTAGCCAAGGGCAGGTTCATCGAATACGACGATCAGGCCGAGGTTACGGTGTTCCAGATTTCGGTGCGCCTTTTTAAGGACAATTTGGTCTGCCGTTCAGAATACGCAGTATACCGGAGGACTGAAAAAATCCTCGACCTCTCGGGGTTTCCGGTGGTCTATAAAAAAGACGACGAATTCCGGGCGGATAAAATCCGGGTCGATCTTGACACCGACGATGTCACCATGGAAGGGGCCGTTTCAGGCTCCATAAAGAATTAGCATGCCGGATATAAGCTATGCGCAAGAAGAGCATACCCTCGCTGTAACGGAACTCCGCAAACGTTTTGGGTTAAAAGAAGTTGTGCGGGGCGTGAATTTCTCCATGCATAACGGAGAAGTGGCAGGCTTGCTGGGGCCCAACGGCGCGGGCAAGACCACCATCTTCTACATGATAGTCGGTTTTTATAAACCCACCAAGGGCACAGTCACAATGGACAATGCGGATATTACCACCAAGCCCATGTACCGCAGGGCGAGGCAGGGCATTGCCTACCTTCCCCAGGAAGCGTCCATATTCCGCAAGCTCACGGTAGAAGAAAACATTTGGGCCATACTCGAAAGCCGCCGCGATATAGACAAGGCTGCGAAAAAGGAACGTCTCGAATCGCTGCTCGAAGAATTCGGCATTGCCAAGATACGCAAACAATATGGCTTTACACTCTCGGGGGGCGAGCGGCGGCGCACTGAAATTGCGCGGGCCCTTGCCACTGAACCCAAGTTCCTTCTATTGGACGAGCCTTTTGCGGGAATAGACCCCATTGCGGTTTATGAAATAAAACAAATCATACGCCGCCTTGCGGTAAAGGGCATAGGCATACTCATAACAGACCACAATGTGCGGGACACTCTCGAAATTACCACTGAAGCCTTCATCATCAACGAGGGAACTATTGTTGCGCGGGGCGGACGGGAGGAGATCCTCGCCAACGAAATGGTGCGCGAGATTTACCTTGGCAGCGAGTTCAGGATGTGAAAACTCTTCCCCGGATCCTCATCGCTTTTTTTGGCCTTCTCGCATTGGGGGCATTGCTCCGTTCCCTTCTTCTCATACAGCAGCTCAGGGTAGACAGCAACGAAGTTGGCAGCGATCCGCTTAACTATCATTTTTCCCTCTATCTCCCGGACAACCGGAATTCTTTTTTCGCAGGCATTATACGGGGGGCCGAACAGGCCGCGGCGGAAATGAGGGTGGCGGTCTCGATTCATTCGATAGATCCGGCAAAATTCGAGCTTGAAATGGCTTCTTATACTGGTGTCGATGGTATCATTGTATGTCCCTATATGGACGACAATTTGGCTCGGCGGCAGCTTGAAAAGATCGGGGCCAACCGCATACCGGCTGTGATCATCAACCACAATGTGCCTCACGATCAGCCCTGGCCATTCATCGGCACCAACAATTTTGATGTGGGCCGCCGCATAGGCTTGCTTGCGGGGCGCCTCAGCGATGAGCAGGTGCTGCCCGCGGTGGTCTACAGCGACAAATCGCCGGGCTTTTACGGCGAGCGGGAACTTGTGGAGATGGGCATCACCGCTGCATTGGGCAGCCGCCTTGGACAGCCCATACTGGGGCTCAGGACCAATCTGAATCCCCTGGACGCAGAGGAACTGCTCTACCGGCTTTTCAGGAGCGGCGCCTTTGATGCCGCAAATCCCGAAGGGGCGATCAATACCATCATCTTCACTGATTCAAATGACACTATTGCTGCTGCCCAAACCCTGGTGGACATGAATCTCGTAGGCCGCATACAGGTTATAGGGTTTGGAGCCGATCCGGCCATCGAAGAGAATATCAGAAAAGGGGTAATCGCCTGCTCCATACTCATCAATGGCGAACGCATAGGCTACGAAGCCATACGTTCCCTTGAGGCGTTAAAACGCACAGGCTATACATCGGCCTCAATAAATCCGGAAATCCAGATTATTACCAGGGAAAGCCTCAAATGAAAAAGCAAAGGCGTTTCAAGGTGTTTGGATCTTTCAGGGCACGCATACTGGCGGGGACTTTTGGCGTATTTTTTATACTTATACTATCGGCTGCATACATATTCTTTTCAGCCAGGCATTTGCAGACCATTCAGGACAGGAGTTTCGAACAGGAGCGCTTCATCGCGTCCATCAGGGATGATCTCGCCGGATTTCAGGAGCCTTTATTGGATTACCTTTCCACAAGATCCTCCAATGCCCTTGCCCGGCTTCTTATCAACTCGCAAAACCTCAGGGGCAAGCTCCCCACCTATACACCCATAATTGCCGATCCCATTGCCCTCAAGGAACGGGAACTTTATATCCTCATCTACACGTACCTGAACCTGGCAGATCAAGCGGTGGAAGAAAAACGGGGACGCAACATCGCGGCTTATACAAGCATCTACGATGAGATGGACGACCTTATGAGTTATATTGACAATGAAATAGAGACTATTTCGACAGAACGTTTCCGCAACCGCATGGAATCATACCGGGTTTTCATTATTGAATCGGGAAGCGTGCAGATATGGAACTTATTCTTCATTGTTTGTATTTCTGTTTTTGCCATGCTTCTCCTCTTTATTTCTGTGCGGAGGATCACTGGCCCTCTGGAACGCCTTGCGGTCATGGCGGTGGAACTTTCCGGGGGCAATTTCGATATTGAAGATATTGAAACCAATTCTGTTGATGAAATCGATCAGGTAGTTGAAGCATTCAACCGCATGAAAGGGGAGATGCGCAATTACATCGAAGAGATACGCTGGCAGGAAAATATCAAAGCTGAATACATGCAGGAAAAAATGAGGAACCTTAAAATGGAAGGCCTCATCAGGCGGGTGGAGATTTACGCACTCCAGGCCCAGATGAACCCCCACTTCCTTTTCAACACATTGAATACGGGCATGCAGCTTGCCATCGTCGAAGGGGCCGACAGAACCAGCGAGTACATGGAGTACATGGCCCAGCTTTTCCGCCATATCATACGCAACAAGGAAGTTTTCGTCCCCCTGCGGCACGAAATCGACGGCCTCAAATTTTATTTCAGCATACTAAAAGTGCGGTTCCCAAAAAACCTTGAACTCATCCTGGATTACGACGAAGCCCTCCTTGATACCTGCAAAGTCCCTGTTTCTATCCTTCAGCCCCTGGTCGAAAATTGCGTTATCCATGCGTTCAAAGATCAAACCCCCGATGTCTCGGGCAGTAAATCGCTTATCAACGTAAGGGCAGAAAAACAGGGGACAAGGCTGATACTTTCGGTGCGCGACAATGGCTGCGGCATGGAAAAAGAAAAGGCCGAGGATCTGCTCCACCCCCTTTCCATAGATGAATCTTCCATTTCGAGGGTAATGGGTCTCGAAAACGTAATACAGCGGCTTTACTTCTTTTACCCCGATGACCGCGAGGTGATTGGCATAGAGAGCGCCAAAGGCGAGGGAAGCGCGGTATTTATACGCATCGATACCGGGAGGGCGCCGTGTACCGGGTTTTGATTGTCGAAGACGAAGAGCCGGTACTGGAAAGCTACGAATTCATGCTCCGTAGCGCCGAGGGCTTTTCTCTCTCCGGCAAGGCAAGGACAGGTTTTGAAGCCCTGCGCCTTATCCCCGAGCTTGAGCCTGATCTTGTTTTTATGGACATCAATATTCCGGGCATGGACGGTCTTTCGGTAATAGAGGAAGTGTACCGCAAATACCCCGCGATGGTATTTGTGCTCTCCACGGCTTATGAACGTTTCGACCTGGCCCAGCGGGCCATACCCCTGGGTGTCTTTGCCTATTTGGTAAAACCTGTCGCAAAGAAAACTTTTTATGCCACCCTTGATAAAGCCCGTGCCCATCTTGAAACCCGAATAAAACGCGGAGATTCATCGGCAGAAGAAAGCCATGCGGGGAAGCCTTCACGCTTTCCTCTTTTGGGGGAATACCTGCGTAATCCTTCCCCTGCGGAACTGTCTTCCGATGAATGGGAAACAATCAAAATCAAATTCAGTCTCCCCTCCGCAAAAGGCCTCATCTGCCTTCTGGAATTCGAAGAGGCTTCAGAGAAGGAAACTGCCGTACTCGCAGAAAAACTGTCACACAAATACTGCTGCCTGTTTGAAACATTGGGGAGCCTGGGCTGCATCTTTATCTCAGGAGATCCGCGAAAAGAAGAATTGGAGAAATACCTCAAAGCCTGCCTCAGGGAAACAGTACCGCCGGAAATTTCCTGCCAATACGGTATAGGAGGAATATTCGAAGGGGCAAAGCTGGGCATTTCGTTTACAGAAGCACAGGAGGAGCTGCAGAAAAAAATCGATTATGCGGACTTAATATTGAAAGAACGCCTCAGGCTGATGCAGCTGCGCAAGAAAATCGGCATATCCGATCCTGATGAAACACGAAAGCTCTTCAATCTCCTCTGGGAAGAAATTTTCGCCCACTGCGATTTTACCCTGGCCAAGGCAAAAATGATCCCGGTATTTATGTTCCTCATGGACGACATTTCAGGTTGTTTCGGCGGGAGCGGAATAGAAGACCCTGATGCTTCAGGAGAAAAATCCATGCCCGTCTCCCCTGCTGAGGAGATCATGGCTCTTAGAGACAGGCAGGCATGGGAGGCATGGGCGTCTCAAGCCTTTGAGGAATTGCTCCAGGAAGCGGGCTTGAAGCGTTCGGCAAAACTTCCCCTGCCTCTGGCAAAAGCCCTGGAATACTTACGGGTTCATTACGCCGGGCCTGTCACCCTCAATTCAACAGCCGAGGCTGCTCAGGTTTCGGCCGCCTACCTGAGCCGCCTCTTCTCCGAACAGCTTCGCACCGGATTCACCGATTACCTCACGGAACTCCGCGTCGAAAAGGCGGAAAAACTGCTCCGGGAGACCCGCATGAACATCAAGGAAGTGTCATTTGCCGCAGGCTTTCAGGATCCCAACTACTTCAGCAAGATTTTCCGCAAGGCCACAGGCATGCTCCCCAGCGCTTTTAGAGGCAGAGAAAAATAATAGGAAAATTTTGACATCAAAAATTTCCTCCTTTCCTTCACTTTTGACACCAAAATGACGAAAATTCTCCATTATTGTCATGACTTTCTTATATGCAGAAGCGTAATTCGGCTGCATACTAAAAGTAATCTTAATCCTTATGGAGGAATATTATGAAGAAATCACTCGTAGTGCTTTTGGCGCTCCTGACTGCCGCTTCCCTTTTTGCAAGCGGCGGTTCACAGAGCGGCGGCAGCAGCAGCGCTTCCAGCGGCTCGGCCCTCATCGGTATCGCAATGCCCGAAACCACCGTTTTGCGCTGGGTAAAAGACGGCAACAGCCTTAAGTCAGAAGCCGAAAAACGCGGCTACCGCGCTGAACTCCAGAACGGCAACGGCGACCAGGTTCTGCAGAACCAGCAGATCGGCAACCTTCTGACCCAGGGCGCCAAGCTCCTCGTAGTCGGCCAGTTGAATGACGGCGTTGCTTCCGCTATTTCCGATGCAGCCCGCGACAAGGTTGCGGTTATTGCGTACGACCGTATTATCCAGAATTCAGCTGACTATGATTATTACATCACCTTTAATAACTTCAAAGTCGGCCAGCTTCAGGGACAGGGCCTGGTAAAAGGCATGAACCTTGACGCAGCCACTGCTGCCAATCCCAAGTACATCACCTACTTTGCCGGTTCCCCCACTGACGGAAACGCCTTCTTCTTCTTTGACGGCGCCACCAGCGTTCTTAACCCCTATATCGAAAAAGGCGTTCTGAAAGTTGTAGGCCCCGCGCCCAAGACATCTAAAGATACCGCTGAATTCCAGCGCATAGCCACAGAAGGCTGGCTGCCCAATATCGCCAAAAACAGGATGGAAAACCTCCTTACAGGCGATGCCCGCAACGTAACCCTTGATGCAGTTCTGGCGCCCAATGATACTCTGGCCCGGGCCATTATCGAAGCGTGTCTTGCAGACGCCAAATATGCCAGGAAGCTCCCCGTAGTATCCGGGCAGGATGCTGAAGCCGCTTCTCTTGCCATGATCAAGAGCGGACAGCAGTACATGACCGTATTCAAGGACACAGGCAAACTGGCCGAAGCTGCCATCATTCTCGCAGACCAGATCCTCAAGGGCGTGGCTAATCCCACCGTCCCCGGCGCAGTCCTCGCGTCCAGTATCGGTCTTGAGAGCATCGGCGATACCGGCAAAAAAGTGGTAAAGGCCTATCTTCTCGACCCCATCAATATCACCCAGGACAACTGGAAAGAACCCATCACTGCCGGCTTCATCACCCCTGATGAAGTTGCAGCCAACGGTTTGCAGTAAGAGTATTAAAGCGCCTCTTGCTAGAAGCGCTTCCCTGTGAAATAATAAGGCCGGGTGTGAAGAAGCGGCAATACCGCTTCATATCCGGCCTTCTATGTCTTTATGGATTGTTTGTAAGGATACGACACATGGATGAATATATTCTTCAAGTTGAAAACCTGACCAAAGAATTTCCCGGTGTCCGCGCCCTGGACCAGGTAAATTTCAGAGTAAAGAAAGGCGAAATCCATTCCCTCTGCGGGGAAAACGGCGCCGGTAAATCGACCTTGATGAGCGTAATCAGCGGGGTGTATCCCAAGGGTAGCTACGAAGGAACGGTCTTGTATAAAGGCCACGAAACCAATTATCACAGTGTAAAAGACAGCGAAAAAGAAGGGCTTGCCATAATTCATCAGGAATTGGCTTTGAGTCCTTATTTATCAATTTATGAAAATATTTTCCTGGGACACATGAAAACCCGGTTGGGGATTATCAACTGGGATTATTATATTAAAGAATCACAAAAATATCTGGATCGGGTAGGTTTGAAAGAAAGCCCCTATACCACTGTCAGTAAACTGGGTGTAGGAAAACAACAGCTCGTGGAAATTGCCCGGGCCCTTTCCAAAGAAGTGGATCTTCTTATTCTTGATGAGCCGACTTCCTCACTGAATGATGAAGAAAGCAACCACCTGTTGGACCTTATCCTTGAGTTCAAGCGTCAGGGCATTACCGCGATTATGATTTCCCACAAGCTGAACGAAGTGCTCAGGATAGCTGACAGTATTACTATTTTCCGTGACGGTAAGACCATTTCTACCTACGATGTCAAAGCGGATAATCTCACCGAAGCGGTGATCATCAAAGACATGGTAGGACGGGATCTGACCCACCGCTTTCCGGACAGGAAATCAAACCCCGGCGAAACGATTATGGAAGTCAAAAACTGGTCGGTCTACCATCCTGACTATCACAGTATGAAAGTTGTGGATAATGCATCGTTCAATTTGCGGAAAGGCGAAATCCTTGCTTTCTGTGGACCCATGGGCGCGGGGCGCACCGAATTGATGATGAGCATCTACGGTAAATCCTACGGTTCCCGCAGCGAGGGAGAGCTTTGGCTCCACGGAAAAAAAATTGAGACCCGTTCGGCGAAAGCTGCACTTGAGGCAGGCATAGGCTATGTCTCGGAGGATAGAAAAAATCTGGGATTGATCCTGATTCAAACTATCAAGAACAATATTTCAGCCTCGTCCCTGGCAAAGAAATTCTCCCGTTTTGGTCTGGTTCTGGCAGCAAAAGAAATATCCGAAGCTGAAAAATACCGGAATGAATTACGCATCAAGACGCCGTCGATTAATCAGCTTGCCCGAAACCTTTCGGGCGGCAATCAGCAGAAGGTGGTTGTAGGGCGTATCCTGATGGCAGATCCTGATATCTTTATTGTTGACGAACCCACCAGGGGCATAGATGTAGGCGCAAAAACTGAAATATACGAAATTATAAACGAATTAGCGGCTCAGGGGAAAAGCGTAATTATGGTAAGTTCAGAACTTCCCGAAGCCCTGGGCATGGCGGACAGGATCTATGTAATGAATGAGGGAGAAATAAAGGGCGTGCTGAACCACGATGAGGCAACTCAGGAAAAAATAATGCACATGGCCCTGGTTGGATAAGGAGTGTACCAATGAGCGATACAGCAGAGAAAAAATCCGGTATAGGCAGTTTGTTGAAGAGCAATTTAAGGGGCTATTCAATGTTCTTTGTCCTGGCATTGATAATGCTTGCTTTTGCCTATCTTACAGGGGGTACCAATTTCTCATCCCGTAACTTTACCAATATTCTTATTCAGTACAGTTACGTGATGATCCTTGCAGTAGGAATGGTGATGGTGATCATCGTATTGGGCATAGACCTTTCAGTTGGTTCTGTATGCGCTTTTGTAGGATCCATCAGCGCTATGGTATACAATACCGGTATAGGTATGGGGCCTACGCTGATTATTGCCCTGGCTATCGGGGTTTTGGTAGGCGCCTTTTACGGATTCTGGATAGCCTACATGAATGTACCGGCTTTCATTGCAACTCTGGCGGGGATGCTCCTTTTCCGTGGTTTAAGCTACATCGTTACGAGCCTTAATCCCATTCAGCTGCGTGACAACGGCTACAAACAAATGGCTTCAGGGTTTTTCCCCAATATATGGATGAACGAAGCTGAAACTCTTGATCTCCTTCCCATCATTGTAGGAGTGCTGGTAGCGGTACTATTTATAATTTTCGATATTATTACCCGGCGTAACCGGAAAAAGAATAATTATGAGGTTTCCCCGATTTGGGCTTTTGTTTTAAAACTAATCATAATCAGCGCGTTGATAATCGCATTGAGCCAGCGTTTTGCAACATACCGGGGCCTGCCGATTGTTGTGGCGGTTTTGGCAATAACGATATTTATCTTCCAGTTTATGATGAACAACACGATTCTGGGACGCTACATTTATGCGGTCGGCGGAAACGCCAGATCAGCAAAACTGTCGGGAATAAACTCGGAACTGGTTGTCTTCATTGTATTCTGTTTGATGGGCCTCCTCACCGGCCTTGCCGCGGTTATCCATACAGGTTACATGAACTCCGCCCTGCCCGCAGCCGGTACCGGCTTTGAAATGGACGCCATCGCTTCCTGTTATATAGGCGGTGTTTCCGCAGCCGGCGGTATAGGCACCGTGGGCGGCGTTATTGTCGGCGCATTGATTATGTGCGCTATCAACAACGGCATGTCCCTCATGAACTTGGGCGCCGCATGGCAGCAGGTTGTCAGGGCCATCATCCTGCTTCTGGCTGTGTTCTACGATGTCTACACCCGGCGCAAAGCGGGATTAGGTTGATAGAGAGCCGCGTACAGCATGACCCCGAAGGAAAGGCTTTATGCCCGGCTGGCCGGAAAACCGGTAGACAAGATCCCCAATTTGAATATTTTTATGTCTCTTGTGGCAAAAGAAGCGGGAGTTACCTACAGCAAGTATATTTTGGATTATAGAAAACTAGCCGAAGGTAACCTCATCTGCGCTGAAAAATATGGTGTTGATTATGTCAGCACCATTTCCGACCCCATGAGGGAAGCGTCAGCTTTCGGTACAGTGGTTGAATACCCCGAAGACAACAACCCTTACGCAAAAGTTCCGCTGGTTACGGATGATATGGATCTCTCGGTACTGAAGCTTCCCGATCCCGCCGATAGCCCCCGCACTCTGGATCGCATCAAGGGCTGTGAACTCCTGCGGCAAAAAGTGGGAAATGAGTATCCCGTCATCGGCTGGATAGAAGGCTGTATTGCCGAAGCCGCCGATCTTCGCGGCCTGGATAACCTTTTGATGGATCTGGCAGCCGAAGAAGCCTATCTGGACGAATTCTTCGACATTGTTTTTGAGCAGCAGAAAAAATTCGCCAAAGCCCAGATAGACGCCGGGGCTGACTTTATCGGCCTGGGCAATGCGGCAGCCTCCCTTATCGGCCCTGAACTCTACGGCAAATACGGCCTCTCCCGGGACAAGGCCATGGTGGAATACATCCACTCCTGCGGTGGAAAAGTAAAACTACATATATGCGGCAATATCACTCCCCTTTTAAAACTTCTCACCCAGGTTGCTCCCGATATAATAGACATAGACTGGATGGTTGATTTCGCAGAAGCAGTTAAGGTATTTAAAGACACCCCCACTGCCGTAAGCGGCAATGTCGATCCTGTGGCGGTAATGCTTCAGGGTACGTCTCAATTTGTGGAAACCCAAATCCGCCATTGCATTGATGCCTGCGCAGCAAATAGCTGCATTGCCGCAGGCTGCGAAGTTCCTGCTGCCTCTCCAAAGGAGAACATTCTCCTTATGGATCGATTGCTGTATAAGTAATACTATAGTTACTGTATGATTCATTATTTTAACCGGAATATTCGATGGAGTTCTTCGCGGGTGAAAGCTGTTGCCGTTTTTTTTGGCCTCCTGCTCCTCGCCGCCTGTACGGCCGCAGGAAAGGCCGGACCCGCAGCCATTTCAGGAACAGCGGGCTCAGGCGGAAATGCGGCCCCAGGCAATTCATCGCAAAAAACTGAATCAGGCGCAAAGGATGCGGAGGCCCGCCCTGTCATTGGCTTTTCGATCGCCACCGATACTTTTATAACTGAAAGGTGGAACAAGGATTTAAAAGTGTTTTCAGGCGCGGCCCAGGAATTGGGGGCTGACGTGATAGTTCAGCTTTCCGCCGGAGGCACCAGGGAACAGATTGCGCAGATCAACTACATGATAAACCAGAAGATCGACATACTCGTGGTCATAGCCCATGACACGGAGATGATCTCGGGCGTAATCAGGCAGATTCGGAACGCGGGAATTCCCGTAATCGCCTATGACCGGATGATAGTCGGTGTTCCGGTGGACGCTTATATCTCATTCGACAGCCTTGAAGTGGGCCGCCAGTATGGTTTAGCTGTAAGCGAAGCAGTTCCCCAGGGTAAATATCTTGTGGTTAATGGGTCCCTTCACGATGTAAACAGTTTTGAAATCAGCAAAGGTCTCCACCAGATAATCGATCCCCTAGTCAATGCCGGCGCTGTCACGGTGGAACAGGAAATCTATCTTGAAGAATGGAGCTTTGACGAAGCCCTGGAACGCATCGGCGCCATTTTTGAAGAAACCACCGATTTCGATGCCATAATCTGCGGCAACGACAATATCGCAAGCGCAGCAATCCAGCTTTTATCAGAACGCCGCCTGGCGGGCAAAGTGGCGGTAGTGGGTCAGGATGCCGAACTCATTAGCTGCCAGCACATCGTGGAAGGCTTGCAGCTCATGACGGTCTACAAACCCATCGGCAAACTTGCCAGCCGCGCCGCCCGCCTTGCCATGGCCATTAAATCAGGCCAGGACTTCCCCCCGGACACCTTTACGGACAATCAGAGCGGCACCCCGATCCCCTCATACATCGAAAAGCCCATAGCGGTCAACAAAGACAATATGGACATAGTTATTCGAGATGGTTTCCATTCAAGGGAAGACATTTACCGGAATGTGATGGATTGAGGGAAAGGCAATAGAGGATCATAGCCGCCCAGATAAAAATAAACGCCCAGAGATCGCGGATGGAAAATGTTTCGCCGAAAACAAAAACCCCCAGAAAAAACAATATGGTCGGATTAATAAACTGAAGAAAACCCACTGTAGCAAGGGGGAGGAATTTTGCTCCCTGGGAGAAGGCCAAAAGGGGTACTGCGGTTATAATACCGCAGGACGCAAGAAGAATCCAGCGCAGTGGAGAAAGAGAAATCAGCTGGGGAATATCAGACGGGGGAAGCAGGAGAAACGCAAGGCCGATGGGCAATGCCGCCAGGGTTTCCGCTCCCAGGGATTCCATGGAACCGGCTTTGTTTTTCTTTTTTAAAAGGCCGTAAAAGCCGAAACTCAGAGCCAGAAGTACGGCCATAACAGGAAAGACCCCTGAAAAAAGGGTTTTGAGTATTACACCGAAAACCGCGAGGCCAAAAGCCGTCCACTGGAGGGGAGTTAATTTCTCTTTCAAAAAAATAAGGCCCAGAAGTATAGAAACAAGGGGATTCATATAATAGCCCAAAGACGCATCCATGGTGTGCCCTGTGTTGACCGCCCAAATATACAGGCCCCAGTTAAATGCAAGCGCCAGGGATGCAGCAACGGTAGATTTGCCGTTTTTTGAAAGCAGTTGTATCCATGTTTTATTTTTTATTGCTATGAGAGGCAAAACGGTAAATACAAGAGAGAAGACGATTCTGCATCCCAGAATGTGCAGGGGGCTTGTAAAGCTGAGAAGATGCCAGTAAAGAGGTAAAAAACCCCAGCAGATATAGGCAAAAGCAGCGTAAAGTACGCCTTTTCTGAAACCGGTCATTTCGTCATCCTGATTTTTGACATTATTCCTTCCCAGGGAAGTATCGAACCTGCCGTTGCCATACGGCCTGTATTGGAAATGACCGCATTGCCGGAGATCCACGCTTCCACCGCCTGCCTTGCCTTTTTTGACAACTGAATTTCCTTATCCGAAAAATTGAGCAACACCACATAGGCTTCGCCATGCAGTTCCCGGCGGTACGCCATGATGCGGGTGTCGGCGTAAACAGGAATAAAGGCGCCGCTTTTTAGGCACTCACTTGAGAGGCGCAGTTGTATCAGCTTTTTGTAAAAAGCCAGCACTGAATCGGGATCATTTTTCTGCGCCTCATAATTGATACGCGTGTAATTACGGCTAATTCCCAGCCAGGGCCTGCCCGTTGTAAACCCGGCGTTCACGCCGGAATTCCACTGCATGGGCGTGCGGGCATTATCCCGGGAAGAAATTTTTATCCACCTCCACCTGAGCCATGCGGGGATGTGAAGCTTCTTCATAAGTTTGTTAAGGTTATGGCTTTCCACATCATTGACTTCGTCAAGGCTTTTAAAGTCAAAATTGGTCATGCCGATTTCCTGGCCCTGGTAAATAAAAGGAGTGCCCCGGAGGGTCAATTCCATCAAGGCCAGAAGTTTGGCGCTCCGCTTCCACATTTCGCCGTTGTCTTTATACAAAGTAGCGGGATTCTTGCAGGCCCCGAAATGGGAAACTATGCGGGGCTGGTCGTGGTTTTCAAGGTACACCGCATTCCATTGGAGGCCCTGCTGCCATTTGGCAAGGAGCTCAAGCAATTTGGAGGCTTGGAATTTCTTTGGAATAAAGCGGGCAATGCGGCGGTCTATTTCAAGATGCTCAAAATAAAAAAGCATATCCAGCTCTTTGCATTCCTTGTCGCAGAGAAGCTTTGCCTCAGGAAGATCCACCATCACGGTTTCGCCCACCGTAAAGCAGTCATAATTATCCAGCACATCCCGGCGCAATTCGCGGAGTATGGCGTGGTTGCCTTCCTGGGATTTATAGTGCTCTATGCCCTGCACGGAAAGGCTCTTTTTGCCGTCGTCAAGGCTCGTCTTATAAATGATATTGATCACATCGCAGCGGAAACCCGCAGCGCCTTTGTCAAGCCAAAAACGGAAGATTTTTTTTGATTTCGTCGATTACTTTTGGATTTTTATAATTGAGATCAGGCTGCTTTTTGTGGAACAAATGGAGATAGTACTGCCCGCTTCTTTCGTCAAACCCCCACACATTCTCCATAAAAAAACCTGTCCAATTGTTTGGCAGGGCTTCCTGAGTCCCGGGCTTCGCCCCGACCTTGGGGGGCTGCCAAATGTAATAATCACGGTAAGGGCTGTTGGGATTACGGCTTTTTTGGAACCATTCATGCTCGTCGGAAGTATGGTTTATCACCATATCCATAATGATCCTGATATCCCGCTTTCCGGCTTCCGCAAAAAGCCTTTCCATATCGGCAAGGCTTCCGAATTTGGGATCGATGGAACAGTAGTCGCTGATATCATAGCCATTGTCGGCATCAGGGGATTTATACACCGGCGAAAGCCAGAGAATCCCAATGCCCAGATCCGCCAGCTCATCCAAACGGGAAATAATCCCTGGTATGTCGCCTATGCCATCGCCATTGGAATCCTGAAAACTCCGTGGATAGATTTGATACGCTATGCGATCCTGCCACCACTTCATGCTCTAAGACTCCGCCACAACAGGGGCATGCTTAATCACATTGACTTTCCACCTGCCGGTGAACAAATACACGATGATCACCAAGAGCACCCCGGCGCTTGCAACAGGGGCGCCGAGCCCTACACCCGCGAGGCCCCAGCCCAGAGTGATGCCGAAGAAATAGCAAACCGGTACGCGCAGCAAAACTGCGGACAGCATACCGGTTATTAAGGTAAAGAGGGTATGGCCGCCGCCCATCAAAAAACCGTTGATGCAGAACACAAAGGGGATAATTAAAAAATCAAATGCAAAAGTTCTAAGATAAGCAACGCCATCACGTATCATCTGCGGATCGCTGCCAAAAATTTCCACTACAAAAGAAGGGAATATCTGCACAAAGGCAAAAAAGGCAAAGGTGATGCAGGCAGAAATGGCAGAGCCTATAAAACAGGCTTTGGCAGCCCTGTCCGGTTTTCCTGCCCCAAAATTCTGGGCGCTCATGGCAGAGACCGATGCGCTCAAAGCCTGGGTGGGCATAAAGGCGAAACTGTTGAACTTGCCCACAGCCCCCACCGCAGCCGATGCGCTCACCCCGCCCACGATGTTGATAATGGCAGTAAGGAACATGAACGAAACGCTGGTAACGCTGTTCTGTATGCAAGTGGGCAGCCCTATCTTAAAAATGAGCCGCAACTGATCCCCGTAAATATGAAAAGACTTGAGCTTGAAATCAAAATGAAAATCGTTCTTCACCATATAGCCTATGCAGAGGAAAACGCTTATTGCCTGTGAAATTACCGTTGCCAACGCCGCGCCGAATGCCGCCCAGCCGAAGACGCCCACAAAAACGAGGTCCAGTATCACATTGGCAACGCAGGCTGCCAGCACAAAATAAAAGGGCTGCTTGGAATTCCCCATGCCCCGGAGTATTGCGCTCAGGGCGTTGTAACCAAAAATGAAGATGATGCCCGCAAGAGTCACCGTGAGATAGCGGTCGCTTTCAACAAAGGATTCTTCCGGGGTGCGGATAAGGCGCAGTATGGGGCCTTTGAGCAAGAGCATGACAACCGTAATCACCAGCGCCGCCATGGTAAGGAGGGTGATG
Source organism: Leadbettera azotonutricia ZAS-9 (assembly GCF_000214355.1). Taxonomy (GTDB): domain Bacteria; phylum Spirochaetota; class Spirochaetia; order Treponematales; family Breznakiellaceae; genus Leadbettera; species Leadbettera azotonutricia. Next base: position 497,544 of record NC_015577.1, read on the forward strand.
ATGGTGGCGGTTACGCGCCGCAGCGCCGCCCTGTTCCCCATGCCTATATACTGGCCAATAAGCACCGTAGCGCCCATGGCAAAACCGATAACCGTATTGGTCAGGATAAAGGTCACCTGCCCCCCGATATTCACCCCCGAGAGGCTTTCGATACCACAGAAGTTGCCTACAATCAGCATATCCGCCACATTGTAAAAGGACTGCACCAGGTTGCTGGCGAGGAAAGGGATGGCAAAAACCACCAATTTGTTCAGCACCTTCCCTTCGGAGAGATTATTTTCAATTTTTGCCATTGTGGTTCTAGTGTATCCATTCTTCAGGTTTTTTCATACAACACCTTGCGGCTCAGTCCTTCCCGGCTTTTTCAATCCTCTTAAAATCCTCATCGGAAATAACAGCAAGGCAGCCCTTGCCCCAGAAAGCTATATCATCAAGGGCGAGCCAGCGGCTTTTCTGGCCGTAGGTAAAGTCCAATATGGCATTGGCGCCTTTTGAACGAGCCTTGGAAGCGAGATTGTTTTTAACATCCCGCAAGGACTTAAGCTGGGCGCCTATTTTGAAACTCAGGTCGCAGCTGATGTGGGCGCCCCTTTCCGCGCCAGGGAAATCGCCCTCGACAAAAATTATGCCTTCGTAGATAACAGTATAAGCCATCATTTCTGATATTACTGTATTTTATTGGACGTTTCAATATTGAAATTCCCATTTAACCCCCCGTAATGCCTCAAAATAAAATCTAACCGAAAGGAACGGCTGCCTCACAATAAAAATCTAACCGTGGCTAAACATCTTCAAGAGCCGAAGCAGCAAGGGACTTCTGGCTCTGAAGCTCGAAGAGAGCCATCAGTGCATGGTTGACCAGGCGTTTCTGTTTGACCGGATTGAGACGGGCAGCCCTGCGTCGAAGCTCGTCCTTGAATGTATCAGGAAGGTCAGGGGATTCCAAGAGGCGCCTGTAGGGCGACTTGGGTTTGTCGTACACCTTCTTGACCCTGGCCCCTATCCGCTCCTTGGCGATTATTTTTTCTGAAGGGTAAAAATAGTTGAGCAGGGGACAGAGATGGCGGTAGACCTCGGCCAGGGCGTCTCTGGCCTGGAGGGTGTCATAGCGATAGTACCCCACGGTCCTGCGGACGGTCATGTCGTTTTTCTGCTCCACGAAGCAGTTGTCGTTCTTGTGGTAGGAACGGCTGCGGGTGAACTGGACGCGGTGTTCGTCACACCATGCCTTGAGCTGGTAATTAATGAACTCCCCGCCGTTATCGCTGTCGATGCCCAAAAGGGGGAAGGGAAACTGGGAGGGGAAGAGAGACACCTCCTCTTTAACCCAGCGATGGGCCTTGTTGAGGAGGGCGCGGAGCTCCACCCAGCCTGAATAGACATCGGTGGCATTGAGGGTACAGCAGAACTCGCCTGAGGCGTTTCCGCCGTCATGAACCACCGTATCCAGCTCAAAAAAGCCCGGTTTCCTCTCATCCCAGGCATAAAAGACACGGATGGGGATCTGGTGCTTGAGGAGGCCACCGGGCCGTGTGGCGCTCCGTCCTTTTAATTCCAGCTTCTTCCGTTCAGGCTTGAGCTTCCGGTCGATGGTGGCGGGGCTTATGGCAAGCAGCTGCGCCTTTACCTCCTTGGTGATGCCAAACTCCTTGCAGGGATTGAGGAAAGGCATCTGTTCCCGGAGGAAGGGGGAAAGCCTTTTCCCGCACATGTAATCAAAGAACTCCCAAATCAGTTTGAGGGCTTTTATCGTTGCCGCCTGGTAGACCGGCTTCCGCCCTCCCCCTGCTTTTCGTTTTTTAAACGCATCGGCCTTGAGCTTAACAACCCTTCCGGCCAGTCTGACCAGTTCCGTTCTCCCCCAATTCGCCAAAAGGTGCAGGGCGTATTTCCGGTTGTACCCTGTGTTCTGGACAAACTCGTCCAGGATAGCGGTCTTGCCCTTTTTCCCGGCTTTGCGATACCGCTTGCTGATTTCTCTGGCAAGCGCCTGTTTCTCTTTCATCGTTAACCCCATTGAGCCCTCCGGTACCCTTGTTACCGGATATAGGCTACATAATTTGGGTTAGAATTTTATTATGAGGCATTCCCTGTTTTGGGTTAGATTATTTATGAGGCAACGCGCCCCCTTTACCCTAAGCTCTTTCCCCACTATTATCAGTATATGCCCCTTGGTACCGGGGTCTTTGCCACCCTGCCTGAAAATTTCTTTTCCCCTCTGGCACGGGTAAATCGTGAACATTATGCTAATCTTCTGCTTATCTATTACCGCCTCTTTCAGGAAAATGCCCGGGGCATTGAACGCGAACAGGTAGTGCGTTCTTTTACGGATTATCTTGGCCTCCACCGGAATACCTTGGCGGACGAATCGCCGGATGCAGGGGATAATACTGATTCCCCGGACGAGGCTGTCCTGCCCGAGGCTGAGCTCCTGACGCCGGAGCTGGACTTCGAAAACAGAGAAGAAAATAAAGAATCAACGGAACACCCGGCAAAGTCTCCGTTCCTGAATGACCGCGCCTTGGCAAGCCGTTTTCTCCGCAAGCTTATCAATGCGGGCTGGCTCGACGAAGAGATCCTGGCTGACTACACAAAAGTCATCAATATTACCCCCCATGGGCGGCCTTTTCTGGAGGCCCTTGCAAAGGTTGATGAAGGACTAAAAAACGAATACGAAAGCCACGTAGTCGCCATCTATTCCCTGCTTTGCACCGACGCGATTACCGATAACGGTCATTATGCGGTGCGGAACGCCTATGTCCATACCCAGGCCCTCATTGATTCCCTTAAAGTGCTTTCCCAGAGCATTAAGGGATATTATGACAGGATTAGCACTGATGCTGCACAATTCGGCATTTCAGGCATACTCCGCCTGCAATACGATGAATATGCCCCTCAGATCCTTGACGCCGCTTACAAGCGTTTAAAAACCTCGGACAACCTTTCCCGCTACAGGCCGAAGATTCTCGAGCAGGTAGGGGATCTTCTGCGCAACAATGCCTGGCTGGATACAAGCGCCAGAAAGCTTGCGGTGATGAAGGCCCAAACCCAATTTGAATGCAAAAGGCAGCTTGAGGATATGCTCAATGAAATTCGCGACACCCTTAATGCGGTGGACCCCCTGCTGCGCGAAATCGATCACCGGAACAGCCTTTATTCGCGATCCAGCACTGAACGGATAAAAGTGCTGCTGGAGCCTGATTCCACCATTGCAGGGAAAATCGCGGCCCTGGTTAAGGAAATCCATGTCGGGAACAAAGGCCTTTATCACAGGCTGGCACACAGGCTTCACCGGATTAGGGCTTTTGCGCCGGAGTCCCTGTATAAAAGGCAGAAAAAAGAAGCCCCCGATTTTATGCAAGCTGTAGCGCCTGCCGACAGGGCAGCCCTCGAAAGGGATAAAGAGCTTTTCATGAACAGGCTTCTTAATCAGCTCGGCATTAAGCGGATAAGCGCCTGGCTTGATGAGCATGGCGGGCAGGAGAGGCTTCTTTCTTCCAAAGATCTGGTATACGACGAGGCTTCCTTTGTCCGTTTTATCTATTCAGTGCTTTATGCTGATTCAAGGCAGACCTTCGATTATGGCATAGAAGACAAGCCTGAATATGAATCCATTGACGCCGCAGGGTACGGGGTGCCGGATCTTTTATTAAGGAAGAAATAAGGAAAAAGGATGTTACAGGATCTTCAGGGTTTGTCCCTTATCACCGAATTGACCGCCTCGGATTTTGATCTGTTTAAAACAGCAGTGCGCACGCTCCTGGCAAAAACATTCATAATCAGGGGCATAGAAAAAGAACGGGAACTTTATGATTTTGCCATACGCAACGCTTCGCTTTTTGACGCATGGTTTTCCTGCATGGACGCAAGCCTGGTACGGGACGAAAGCCTCGGGGTGGTAAGCTTCCGGGGAGGCGGCGATACCCGCCTGCGCCTGGGCCGGGAAGAAACTTGCGCCTTCCTCGTTGCCCGGCTTCTCTATGAAGAAAAGCGGGCGGAGCTTTTCCTCACCGCCTTTCCCACCGTGCGGATTGGCGATTTTGTTGACCGCTACAATGCCATGGCTGACGAGAAGCTTAAAAAGACCCGCCAAAAAGAAATCTTCCGCCGCCTCCAGTCCTATAAAGTGATAGCCTTTGATGCTTCCGATTTCGCGGACCCCGAGGGGACCATGATCCTCTACCCCAGTCTAGCCATGGGACTTGACAGGGACGGCATTGACGAGCTTATGGCGCAAATTGCGCAGGTAACGGCGGCGAAGAAAGAGGACAACCCATCATGATTACCCTTGAACGCGTGCGCCTGGTGAATTGGCATAATTTTGATGATACCCTTATTGCCATAGGAAACCGCTGCCTTTTTGCAGGCGACAATGGTTCAGGCAAGACCACGATACTCGATGCCATTCAATATGCTATGGCAGCGGATCTTCGCAAGGCCAGGTTCAACGCTGCTGCAGGTGAGCGCAAGAGCGGCAGGGATCTTTTGGGCTATGTGCGCTGCAAAGTCGGCAGCGATACTACCGATTACATGCGGGGCGATACCGTAGCCCATGTAATGCTGGAATTTTCCCGTACCGGTGGAGAAGTTTTATCCGCAGGGGTCTGTGTTGAAGCCTATACAGACGGGAATTGCAATGAACATTTTTGGATGGGGAGTTTGCCCATTGCTTCGTTAAAAGTGCGTACCGGCCAGGAGCAGCCCCTTAATTTCCGCCAGCTTAAGGACAGCTGGGCCGGCGCCGCCGCTCACGCAAACAAAAAGATGGAAACCTTTGAATCGAAAAAACTTTACCTCAGGGAATTCACTGCGGCAATTGGAGTATGGCGGCGCAATATAGATTACAGTCCTTACCTCGAAGCCTTTACCAGATCCGTGAGTTTTACCCCCATGATCTCGGTGGATCGATTTGTTTGCGATTATATTCTGGAGGAAAAACCTGTCGAAATACAGGACATGAAGAATAACCTTGAAAGTTATAAAGAAGCGGAGCGTGAAGCCAAAGGGGCGGTTCAGCGTATAGAAGTGCTTAAAAAAATCAGCGCAAAAGCCGCAGAATGGCGCATGTACGAAGGACTCATCCTTAAACAGGAATATCTCATGCTCCGCATTCACCGGGACGAAGAACTTCAAAAAAACCAAAAGGAAGAACGCAAACTTTCCGCAGCTGAAGAAAAACTGAAATCCCTGGAGCAAAAAATAGCCGGGCTTAATGAAAGTCGTTTTGAATGGGAAAATGAACTGCGGAAAACCGATGCCAGCTTGGCTGCCAATGATGCCCATATCCTTTACATGCAGATTGAAGATCGCATTAACAGGCTAAAAAAAGATCTTGAAATCGAAGAACCCAAGGCCGAACGCTACCATACCTTAAAAACCCAATGCGAGGCCATGTTGGGCCGGAAATTGAGCGAAAACCCTGCGGAAGACAGCTCAAAGATCGAATCCGAAGAAAATCAAGCCCGATCAGAAAAAGACGCCGCCCGCATACAAAAGGAAGAGGCCGCCCTCGCCCTGCGCGAAGCCTCAGCGGAACTGGCCGAACTTGAACGGGGATTACTGCGGTATCCCGAAGCGCCGGCAAGCCTTAAAGCAGCACTCGAAAAAGAAGGTATAGCCGCCGCCATTCTTGCCGATATTGCCGATATTACAAACCCCGATTGGGTGGATGCGGTCGAAGGCTGGCTCAGCACCCGGCGTTTTGCCATTTTGGTAGATCCGAAGGATTTTCAAAAGGCTCTCGAAATTTACGACCGCCTTCCCCGTCACATATCAGGGGCTTTTCTTCCCAACCTCGAAAAAATGCGGGATGCGGTCGAAAGAAACCCGGCACAGAAAAATTCCCTCGCCTCCCTTGTGGAAACCGGATCAATCTATGCCCGGCATTACATCGATTTTGTCCTGGGCAATGTAATCTGCGCAGATATCAGGAGCTTGAAAAACTTCGGTTCGGCAGTAACCAGGGAATGCATGCGTTATTCCGGTTTTACCGCGTCGCGGATAGATCAAAATATCTATAGCCGCCATTATCTTGGCAAGGCAGCCCAAAGGGAACGCAAAGAATTCCTTATAGCAGAAAAACTGCGGCTTCAAAAAGTTCATGAAGAATCAACAGCAAAGGAACAAGAAGCTGCGCAAAAAGAAGAAGGCTTCCGCAGGGTAGGCCGCACCCTTATCGATTTAAGTTACCTTCTCCCCTCGGTGGCTGCCACGTTAAAAATGCGCAATGATTTGTCAGTGGCTGAAAATGAACTTTCGGCCATTGACACCAGGAGTTTCAAGGAACTCCAGGAAAAACGGGACAGCCTTGCAGAACGCATACGCGTAAGCGGTGAAGGATTGCAAAGCTGTTACAAAGAGCAGGGAAGCGAAAATCAAATCATTATCGACTGCCGTGCTTCAATGGAAAATATAAAAACCGCAATTGGGGATCGTGAACACGCAATAGGGCTTTTTGCCGAAAACCATCCCTTCGAAATAAGCGAATGCGAGGATTATGCGGAAAAACAGCTTAGCAAAGAAAATATTTACGACCTTTCGAGCAAATATGAATCGAATTTAAAGGGATATCAAACAAGCGTCAAAAACCGCCGTGCCGAATATGCTGACCTTGTCCACAACTACGACAGGGATTTTCATACCTATCTCCCCATAGACCCTGGGGAAAATGACGAGGCGGAAAAACTGTTAAAACGCCTCGAAACATCCGAGCTACCTGAATACCGCGAAAAGATAGAAAAAGCCAAACGGGATGCCGAAAAGGAATTCAAAGAGCATTTCATTTCCAATCTTAACGAGAACATAGAAATAGCGCGCGAAAGCTTTAAGGAGATAAACGAAATACTCCGCTCCCTTTCTTTTGGCCGCGACCAGTACCGCTTTGCCCTGGAAGAAAAAAGCGACCGCAAGGGGCAAATCGAAATTATCAAGAGAACCGCAGCCATCCCCACCATGGACGACGGTCTCTTTTCCCAAATCAACGACCCCGAAGAATACAAAGCCGTGGAAATGCTTTTCGAAAAAATCCTCACCACCGACCTCGATTCCCCGGAAATGCGGAGCATCTGCGATTACCGCACCTACTTCCAGTACGATATCAAAATCCGCGCCACCGATACCATCGATCAAATCACCGGCAAGCCTATGGACAGCTCCCTCTCCAAAGTGATTCGTGAGAAATCGGGCGGCGAAACCCAGACTCCCTACTATGTCGCCATTGCCGCAAGCTTCTACCGCTTTTTCAAAGACCGCCCCGAAGAAACCATACGCCTCGTAATGTTTGACGAAGCCTTTAACCGCATGGACGACGAACGGATTATCAAAATACTCAATTTTTATAAAGACCTCAATATCCAGCTTATCAGCGCCGTACCTCCTGAAAAAATCGAAGCCATCGCCCCCCAGGTAGACCGCACGAACCTCGTTGTGCGCCACGGCTATTCTGCGCGGGTCTGGGATTTCCACGGGGAAGCCGGGAAAGCAAAAGCATGACCACCTGGGAAGATCATATACTCAACGCCTTTATAGAGCGTTACCCTTTTTCGGTCTCCGCCAAAGTCAATAGCGCGGATTTTCCTGCGGCAAACCATAGGCTGCGTATTCCTGCCGCAAAAATCTTCCCCGGCTTTGATAACGCCCCGCCTGACGAAAAGGAATCTTTCCTCGACGCTGTGGAATCCCTTGAGACACAAGGGTTCGTCTCCCTTGTCTGGGCACGCCACAGAAAAGGCGAGCTGCTTTCCGCCATTGTCTGCCTCGACATGGAAAAGCTTTATCAATTAAGAAAAAGGCTTTCGCCTAAAGCCGCTGCGGAAGAGGCACGGGAAGCGGCGGAACAAATCGTTTCACCCAATGATACCTTGGGCGCTTTTTTCGCTTTCCTTGCCAATGGCATCACAGCCCTTGATGCCGCCAAGGGGATCAATGCAGAATCGGTGCACGATTTGGCAAAACTCTTTACGGCAATTTCCAAACCCATAAACCTTACCCTTCGCGCCCTGTCAGTCTCGCTTTATAATGATTCCAAAAGGCTCGAAGCCCTTATTAATTCATTCAAGACGATTTTTGCCAGGGCAGAAAAACAGGGAATATCCATTCCTGAATTTTCGTTTCTTGACCGTTCCTTTCCTGAAACTTCCATAGCCGGAAAAATTATCATCAATATTGAAGATTCTCGGCCCCTGGCCAATGAAAACGGCGTAATACTCATCCTGCCCCTTATCACCATTCAAAAAATCAGATCCATAACAGGCTATTGCTCCGTACCCGCCGCAGGTAAATCTCCCTCGGTATTAATGATAGAAAACAAGGAAACGTTCTTTACCCTTGCCGCCTCTTCGCACAAATACACCTGCCTGCTCTATATTGGCGGCCATCCCAACAGGGCGGTACGCGCCCTGGCAAAGGTTCTTGCAAAATCGGGCTTTGCTTTCTTCCATGCAGGCGACCTTGACCCCGAGGGCATACTCATTTTGCAGGAGCTTCAGGATATAGCAGGCCAAACCGTAACGCCCGTATGCATGGATGCCTCAACCTTCGATGGGTATCTTCAGCATGGCAGGAAGCTTGAGCCGTCCATGCTGAAGCGTATCAGCCTGATAAAAGACGAAACCCGCGCCCTTCCGGGCATACGGGAGCTTATCCAAAGAATTGAAACAAGCGGCAAAGGGATCGAGCAGGAGATTATTGAATACAAGCCCTGGACTCTTGACTAACTAATTAAATTAGTTATATATTATGTATATTAGTTATGGGGCAAAAACGCGGCCTGAATAAAGAAACGATTCTCTCTGCTGCGCTGCTGATTACCGAATCAGAAGGCTTTGAAAATTTAAGCCTGCAAAACCTGGCAGCAGCCCTTGAGGTGAAACCGCCGTCCCTGTATAACCATGTCGCCGGTCTGGACGACATACGGGTACAGGTTGCCCAATCGGCTCTTGAGCAGATGGAAAAAAGCATACGCGACCGGGTTGTGGGCCGCTCTCATGAGAAGGCGATCAGGGAAATTGCAGCCGCTTATCGTGATTTTGCCAGGAAACACCCTCAATTGTATAAAGTTCTCTCAATTATTGCCCGGATAGACGATGGAGAATTACGGGAAACAGCCCATTCCCTGCAAAACACCTTTCGCAGGATATTGGAACCTTACCGATTGATACCCCGGGACGAAACACATTTTATCCGCTTTATGCGCAGCAGCCTCCATGGTTTCGTATCCCTCGAGGCCATGGGGTTTTTCCGGCATGGCAGGGGGGTAAACAAGGATTTGAGCTTTATCGAAATGACCAACATGTTTATCGATATACTCAAGAGTTATACAAATAGGAAGCACCCATGAACACAGATGAACAAAATCAGAAATTCCTCAAAATGACCACCGCTCCTGTGGGACGGCTTATTACGAGTCTTGCCATCCCCTCGATTTTAATAATGCTGATTACCTCAATTTACAACATGACGGATACATTTTTCGTAAGCTTCCTGGGGACCAGCGCCACAGCGGCAGTGGGCGTTGCCTTCCCCCTTATGGCGGTGATACAGGCTGTCGGATTTTTCTTCGGTCATGGAACGGGGAATTACATAGCCCGGGAACTGGGCGCACAGCACTACAAAAACGCTTCCAAAATGGCTGCCACAGGTTTTTATTCAGCCTTTATTGCAGGCGCGGTCCTGGCATGCTTTGGCTCTTTAGGTTTAGACCCTCTTGTCCGCCTGCTCGGCGCTACGGATACCATACTCCCCTTTGGGCGCGACTACCTGCGTTTCATCCTTATCGGCGCCCCTTTTATGATGTGTTCCCTGATGCAGAACAACCTTCTGCGCTATCAGGGCAGTTCTTTTAACGGCATGATTGGCATGGTAGGCGGGGCGGTTATCAATATGGGCCTGGACCCGCTGTTCATTTTCGTATTCCATTGGGGGATTGCAGGGGCTTCCCTTGCAACGTGCTTAAGCCAGGTTGTCAGTTTCGGCCTCCTCTTTATAGGCTCAACCAAAAAAGACAATGTGCGCATACAATTAAAATACTTTTCCCCCAGCATCGCAAACTATAAAGAAATGGTAAGAGGCGGCCTTCCGTCCCTGGTGCGCCAGGGCATAGCAAGCGTGTCAGGCATATTCATGAATAATTTTGCCGGTTCTTTTGGCGATGAAGCAATTGCGGCCCTTACCATTGTGCAGCGGGTGTTCAACATGGCCGGCTCCCTGGTCGGCGGCATAGGGCAGGGGTTCCAGCCTGTATGCGGTTTCAATTATGGCGCAAAATTATACAAGCGGGTAAAAGAAGGCTTCCGCTTCTCCTTCCTTGCCATGACCATCCCGCTCATACCCTTGGGCCTTCTCGGCTTTGTCTTTGCCCCCCAAATAATCGCGCTCTTCAGGCCCGACGATCTCCTGCTTATAAAAATCGGGACCCAGGCGTTCCGGTTTCAGTGTTCTACCATACTTTTTTTGGGCTGGATTACTATCAACAATATGATGATGCAGACCATGGGAAAAGCCTTCAAGGCAAGCCTCCTTGCCTTTGCCCGCCAGGGGCTATTTATGTTGCCCCTGCTATTCATTCTGACCCCGATCTTTGGGCTCACCGGCATTCTGGCCAGCCAGCCAGCTGCCGACATTGCGACATTTGCATTATCAATACCCCTCTCTGCCAGTGTTTTTAAAGAGATGAAGGAATAGTGTATACAAAAGTAGACAATTTGCCCTGTTTCACCCTAATGGCAAGTTAAATTTCTCTTGAATTCTTCAAAATACAGGCCTAATTTATTTGGTTTTTTCAATAATTATGAGTATATTATGACTGAAATACTAATAATTACATTGGAGAGAAAAATGGAGAAAAAGAACAAAAAACAGTCCCCCAGGAACCTGGCCATTCTGGCAACCGTCCTCTGCTTCTGCGGCCTTTTGGCTGTGTCTTTTGCAAGCCATGACTACCAAAGCGGAAAGGGTTTAATCCTGTTGGCTTCCTTCTTTTTGTGCATCCCGGTTATCGGGATATATGCCATGACTTTGGGAAGCGGGAAAATTGTCCGCAGTATTTCTACTGATGATGTTACTGAGTTTTATGCCATGCAGCAGGAACTTATCAACGCCAAGGAGCAGGCGGAATATTATAACAAAGCAAAGAACGATTTTATCAGCCGTATAAGCCATGAGATGCGTACCCCGATGAACGGGATAATCGGTATGGCGGATCTTGCGAAAATTGCGGAGGATGATCAGCACCGTAACCATTGCCTTAATAAAATCGGTGAATCTGCCCAGGATCTGCTGAACATAATCAATAATATCCTCGATTGGATTAAATTCGAGCACGGTAACTTTTCACGGGCATTCCAGGAATGCAGCCTGCCTTCCATGCTCCAGTCCCTGGAAAAACTGATCCGGAGCCGCGCGGAAGAAAGAAAGCAGCATTTCACTATGAATGTCGCCGGGGATCTTCCCGATATTGTCCTTGCCGATGAGGCCGGCCTTAGGCAGGCCCTGATCAATATCCTGGGGAACGCGGTGAAGTTTACCACCGAAGGCGGCTTCATCGATTTCTCGGTCACCGCCGACAAAGGGGCGCTCCATTTTGAGATCCGGGATACAGGGATCGGTATTACCGATGAACTGATGGTACGGCTCTGGGACCCCTTTGAGCAGGGAAACAACGGGATAAACCGCATATATTACGGAGTCGGCCTGGGCCTGCCCATTGCCAAGGGCATCATTGAAAGCATGAATGGCAAAATCACGGTCGAATCCGAACCGGATAAGGGCTCGATCTTTACCTGTACCATCCCTCTGAGGATTCCGGAAACCCAAGGCAGCGATAAAGCAATTGAAGATCAGGCGCCTTTTGAAAACAAGCGCTTCCTCATTGTTGACGACGTGGAAGTGAACCGGGATATCCTTGGAGAAATGCTTGAAGAAACCGGGGCCATAATTGATAGCGCGGTGAACGGCCGCGACGCGGTGGAGAAATTCTGCGAGAAGAAAGGCGCCTATGATTTCCTGCTGATGGATCTCCACATGCCGGAAATGGACGGCTTTGAAGCGAGCCGCCGCATCCGCGCATCCGGCCTTCCCGGCGCAACCAGGGTACCCATCATTGCGGTAACCGCCGATATAGGCGGCGAGGTCATGGCCAAATGCACCGAGGCCGGCATAAATGACCATGTCGGGAAGCCCATAGACTTCATGCACCTAATCGGGATGATAAGCCGGTACCTGCAAAAACACAAAGCCAATATTTTGCGTTGTGCCTAATCCAGCATCGCCTCCCGCATCTGCCGCTTTCGGGTATACATGCTTCGGTCGGCGTCCAGGATCATGGCCTCCATGTCAGAGATGGCCAGGTTGTCTACCCGGTAACCACCGGCAAAGCTGATGCGTTCCAGTTTGCTTTCCTGGTTTTTATTGTACTCTTCTACAATTTTTTCCAACCGGAGAAGATGCTCCTCGGCCTCGTCGCCGCTGGTATCATCAAAGATCGCCAGGAATTCATCGCCGCCATAACGGCCTACAAAGCCAATCTCATCGGCCCAGTTGCGCAAGGCAGTGGCAAAGGCATGGATAAGCTTATCCCCTGCCTGGTGCCCCAATTTATCGTTCACAATTTTCAAATTGTTCATATCAAACATATATACTGTGAGGTTTTCTACAGGTTTTGCCCGGTCATGCTCCTGGCATACCCGTTCGCAGCGAGCTCTGTTGGGGAGGCCGGTAAGCACATCGATGTAAGCAAGCTTGCCCAGGGCTTCGGCCCTGCGTCCCACGGCTATCATGCGAATAACGTAAAAAACGCCCACACCCAGGATAGCAATAAACAACACAATGCAGCCCATCAGGATAGACCGCGATCGAACCACCTGACGCTCCGAGTAGCTTTCGGCATTGAACACTGCGGTATTTGCCAGGGTAAAATATTCCTGGCTCTGGTCATACAGTTCCTGATCATTCCCGCCGTTACGGACAATATTGATCTGTTCCTTTAGCAATGCCCACTTTTCACGGATTTCCGTCATGTTTTCCTGAAAGACATGGTCGGGCAGCTCAATCAGATTATTGATAGGCCCGCCAAAGCTTAATTCCTCCACAATGGTGTTCAGCGCATTGAGGGAAACATCGTCAGGCTGCCTGCGGAGCTCTTCCTTCACCAGCTTCTGGGTACGGCCCCGGACAATGCCGGCATAATTTACCACTCGCGCGTTGCCCCCCTGCTGCTGAATGGATCGCAGGGACAGAATGCTGACTGCCCCGAACATCAGGGCCGCAAAAATGATAAACAAAAATTCGAGTTTAATTCCTTTCTTTGGCATAGTCCTTTTCTCCTTTTACCAAAATATCATATAAAAGCTTGTTAACCTTTTCAAAATCTATTGGCTTTGAAACATGTCCGTTCATGCCGGCTGCCAGCGCCATATTTATATCCTCCTGATAGGCGTTCGCGGTCATGGCGATTATTGGCACTCCGGCGGCATCTTCCCTATCCATGCCGCGTATAGCCTGGGCTGCCTCGTATCCATCCATAACCGGCATTTGAACATCCATAAAGATCAAATCGAAAAAATGCTGGGGGGATGCGCCGAATTTTTCTACCGCGTCCTGCCCATTCTCCGCCTGAATTATATCTACCCGGGAATCGGATAATATTTCGGTGATAATCAAGCGGTTCACTTCGATATCTTCTACCAGAAGTATGCGCTTCCCTGCCAGATCCAGATTGATCGCTTCTTCTTCGGCGATCCCGATTTCAGCTTCAGCCCCAGCCCGGCGCAGGGTCAGATCAAAGCGGAAAGTAGTCCCTTCATTGAACTTGCTTTCCACCGTAATGTCGCTGCCCATGAGCTTTATCAGGTTCCGGCTTATGGCAAGACCAAGGCCGGTGCCGCCGAAACGGCCGGCGATGGTGCTGTCTGCCTGTTCAAAGGCATTGAAGAGATGCTTCATCTGATCTTCCGTCATCCCAATGCCATCATCGGCGACTGCAAACTCCAGGGACACCGAATCGGCAGTTTCCCCTTTCTTATCGACATACAGGACGATCCGCCCTTCCTGTCCGGTAAACTTGACCGCATTGCCCAAAAGATTGATAAGCACCTGCTTGAGCCGCAGCTTGTCGCCCACGAGCTGAAGCCGCTCCCCGTCCAGCCTGTCCTGATTGATCCTGAAATGGATGATCTTTTCCCGGCAGCGCTGATTGATAATGCTGGAAACTTCTCCCAGGATATCCTGCAAATCGAAAGGTTCGTCGGCTATTTCAAATTTCCCGCTCTCGATCTTTGACATATCCAGCACATCATTCAGGAGTTCCAGGAGATGGTCCGACGCCAGCATCACCTGGTCGATGGATTTAGCCGCCTTTTCCGGATTGCCCAGGGAATCCCGGGTGATGCGGGTCATACCGATGATGGCGTTCAGAGGTGTCCGGATTTCGTGGCTCATATGCGAAAGGAAGTTGCCCTTTGCCTGGGAAGCTTCCAGGGCTACCGCCTCGGCCTCCCTGCGCTTGGTAATGTCCCGGGCTATGCACAATACCGATTTGACTTCCCTGTACTTGTCCAAAAGCGGAATCTTGATGACCTCAAAGAACCGTGTCTCACCCAGAAAAGGAGAAAAAATCGGCTCCTCTACAGTTATGGTTACCTTGCCATTAATTACCTGAAGATCGCTTTTATGGTACAGCTCGGCATCCTTGGGGCTCGGCCTGCTTAGTTCACTGATTGTCTTGCCCACAACCTCGTCATGGGAAAGGTTAAAATACAATTCAAAACTCTTGTTGACCTGGATATAATGGTTGGTGAGATCCTTGGTAAAAATCAGATCCGGTATGCTGGAAAAAACCGCCGCATAGGTGGCGCTCTGCTGTTCCAGGTTTTTCAGGCGCTCTTTATACAGGGCTTCAATGTTTTCCCTCCGTTGATCGTCCTGGCGATTCAGCTGTTCATTTTTTCGCAGCCGCATAAAAATCACGGCAAGGAGGAAGAGGAGTACTATACAAATGATACCAAGAATGATTGTCAAAATTCTCTCTTTTATTATTATATATGCATGCCGTTGCCCCGTCAATTCAATATTGAGTCAGGCCGCTTGTCATTGGTATGATTATGTATGGATTCCTTGTTTGATTTAGCGGTTTATACTAATATAGGCAAAGAAAGGGGCAATCGATGAAAGAACCCGTTGCTATGACTTTTTTACCCGCCATCATGATGAACCAGCCCTCGGCGGATTGCGATTATTGATGGCCGAAGCATTAAATCGCGAGTTTGTCTATCTCTGGTATTATTTCAGTATCCAGTTAGAGCAGATAGCCGGATACTATGTCCTGGGCATAGTATTGGGGTCCGCAATATCAGTCTTCGGGAAAGAAAAGATCCACGCCCTTTTCACCGCCCTGGGCAAAAAAAAGCTTGGCATATTCGGGGTAGTTCCTGCAAGCCTCATCGGCATTGCTTCGCCTCTTTGTATGTACGGAACTATCCCCATAGCCGCCTCATTTTCAGAGAAGGGAATGAGGGATGACTGGCTCGCATCATTTATAATGTGTTCAATACTGCTGAATCCACAGCTCATCATTTACAGTATCGCACTTGGAAAAACCGCAGTAATAGTGCGTTTTGTTTCCTGCTTTTTGTGCGGCATCGCAGCAGGAGTACTCATTCGTATTTTGCATAAAGATAAGGGGTTTTTTGATTTTTCGGGGTTCACGGAAACTGCAAGCCGCGACACCGACCCAAATCCCCTGCTGCGGTTTTTAAAAAACATTTTGCGGAATATCAAGGCAACCGGCCTCTATTTCCTTATCGGTATAGCCCTCTCGGCCGTGTTCCAGCGTTATGTGCCGCCAGACGGCTTTGCGGCCCTTTTCGGAAGCAAGCGGGGCTTCGGCGTCCTTATGGCGGCAACAATAGGCGTCCCCCTCTATGCCTGCGGCGGCGGAACTATCCCCCTCCTCATGCAGTGGCTGGATTCCGGCATGACCATGGGCGCTGCCTCTGCATTCATGATAACAGGCCCTGCCACTAAAATTACCAATTTAGGGGCAGTCAAAATCGTTTTAGGCATGAAACGGTTTATCATCTATATTTTATTCTCTATTGTTTTTGCATATCTTACGGGAATTGTAATCGACTTAATTATTTAATGTCGAATCCTTTTTCTTTGGGGTGCATATTTTTGCGACTATCATAATTACAATTGCCAAAGCGCCGCAGACCAAAAAAAGCCCCAGCATCCCCTTCCACATAATTTCCAATGAGGCGTAAAAATTGTTTATTGTACCGGCAGGCATAATTGACTCCTATATAAACTTTGTTATCAAGCTGAGGACAAGGCCGCTTGCTATGACAGAGGCAATCTGCCCTGACACATTCGCGCTTACGGCGTGCATAAGAAAAATATTCTGGGGGTCTTCCTTAAGGGCCATTTTTTGAATAACCCGGGCCGACATGGGGAAGGCGGATATGCCGGCAGCTCCAATCATGGGGTTAACCTTTTTCTTTAAAAAGATATTGATGAATTTCGCAAAAAACACGCCTCCGATAGTATCAAAAATAAAGGCGAATAAACCTATGGCCATGATTTTTATGGTATCCACAGTGATAAACCCATCGGCCTGCATGGTAAAGGCTATGGTGATGCCCAGCAGCAGGGTTATGATATTTGTAAGCTCTTTTTGCGCAGTGTCGGAAAGGGATTTTAACACGCCGCATTCACGGACGAGGTTGCCGAACATGAGAAAGCCGATAAGGGCGGCAGCGGCAGGCGCAATAAAGCCGACAATTACGGTCGTCAGAATGGGGAACACGATCTTTAGGAGCTTTGGCGCCTCGGATGAAGCAATAGGCTCCATCCTGATGAGGCGCTCTTTTTTGGTGGTGACCAGCCTGATGGCGAAGGGCTGAATGATGGGCACCAGGGCCATGTAGGAATAGGCGGTGACCGCTATTGCCCCAAGGTAGTTCGACCTGAGAACCTGGGAAACCAGAATGGTGGTGGGGCCGTCGGCCGCCCCGATTATGCCGATGGATGCCGCATCCTTCATATCGAAGCCAAGCAAAGTTGCCAGGGCAATCGACGCGAAAATACCAAAATGGGCGCCTGCGCCGAACAGGAAGTAGACAGGCTTCGTTAACAGGGGCGAAAAATCTATCATCGCCCCAATGCCAACAAAGAGGAGAAGGGGCATGGCCTCGGACGCATGAATGCCCGTATTAAAAAGCCATTCTATGACCCCTGAGGTTTCCCCTATGCCCGGCATAATCTGGTTTACCACGCCGCTCAGGGGCAAGTTGACCAAAATCGCGCCAAAACCCATGGGCAAGAGCAGGGCAGGCTCGTATTCCTTCTTTATCGCAAGGTAAATAAGGACAATCCCGACCGCGTACATGACGATATTTTTCCATGAGACAGCGTCAAAATTATTAAACAAAAAATCCATGTCTCTATTATAAACGATATGCTGACAATTACCAATAGTTAATTTTGGTGTATGATTTTTCATACAATGAAACCTTGTTCCTGCCTCCTGTATCTTTTCAGTATGCTTATCAGGTATAATACGGCAATAACGCTTATAAGGAAGGATTACATGGTTAAAGTCATCGCAACGAATTATCTCAACCCCGACAAGGCAAAGGATGCCGAACCTATTTTCAGGGAACTCATTGCCGCAACCCGCAAGGAAAAAGGCTGCATCGAATACCGTCTTTTTAAGAAGAACGGCGAACCCGGGGTCTATGTCTTTATCGAAGAATGGGAGAGCCAGCCCATCCTGGACAAGCACATGGCTTCTGAACATTTTACCCGACTTATCCCTCAGATTGATAAATTCAAGATCAAGGATATGGGCGTGCAGATTCTCGAAGAATTCAAATAAGCCCATTAAAATTCAGAGGAGCTTGTGCCCCTGCTGCGGGTTTCCATACCTTACCCTGAATATTGGCAATGAATAGAATCAGCATCAATACCGAAAACGATGAATACCAGATCATCGAGTCCCTCAAACTTAACCGGGCAAAGCGTGCCAAGGCCCATGAGGTTTTTATTGAAGGGATTGAATCCATTAAGCAGGCAATAAAAGCAAATCGTGAAATAACCCGCATTATCACCGCCCGGAATGCCGCTCTCTCTGACTGGGCCAAAGATGTCATTGCGGCGCAGGAAAAGGCGCGAAACATCGAAATGCCCGAAAACCTGTACCAGAAACTCTGCGACCGCCAGGAAGCTTCGGAAATGCTGGTTACCGCGAAAATCAAGCTGCTGAAATTAAATGAATTGCTACTGCCCGATAAACCTTTCATACTCCTCTTTGATCGCCCCGGCGATACAGGCAATTTAGGTTCTGTTATACGTTCGGCAAATGCCTTTAATGTAGATGCCCTTTTTGTTTTAGGGCATGCCGCTGATGTCTACGATCCCAAGACCATCAGGGCGAGCCTGGGTAGCGTGTTTCACACCAAGATTATCCTGGTCGAATCTTTTGCCGAGCTTGAGGCATTTATCCAAAATGAAAAGATCCGTTGCGGGATTAAAATTTATGGCACTGATACTAAAGGCGATATGCCGCTGACGGAAGAACGCTTGCAGCGTCCGGTCATAGTAGCCTTGGGGAATGAAGCCAAGGGAATCAGCGTTGCATTAAAAAACATCTGCGATGGAATAATGGGCATACCCATTACAGGCGAGGTGAATTCCCTGAACGTCGCTTCTGCGGCCAGCATCTTTATGTGGGAAGTGTATAAGAATTCCTGACAGGCAGCTTCTTCCGCTTTTTACATTACCTGGCCTATGCCGTTAAAATCGTTTTCATGGCCAAGTATTTCCAGGTACACCGAGATCATGCCCCGGTGATGGGTGTCATGGTTCAGGAAATGAAGGAGAAGGCCGCTAAAATTCCGCTCATAGGCTGTCCCGCTGGAATCAGTATATTTGAGGTTTGCAGACAAGTCGGTCTCGCTCGTTTCGTCTATAAAGGCTACAATTTTTTCGTCCAGCTCGGGCCGCTTGGCTAGATATTCATTTATATCCTCAAAAAGGGTTTCTTTAAACGAATAAGGATCGCGGCTGAAGATGGGCGCCCCCAGGGCAGAGAAACTTCGAAGTTTTGAAAAGCGCTTAAGCCAATTGAAATCGCAGATATAGAGATGGGAACAGAGCCCCCGGACAGACTCAAAGTACCCGCCGAGGTTCTTTCCCCATTCATCGGCATTAAGGGTTTTAATGATATTATCCATGGCTTTGTTTGCTGCCTTGTTGTATTTTGCCAGAAGGGTAAACGTGTCTTTTTGCATGAACAACTCCTTTAATATAAAAATAACGATATCACGTAATATAGCAAGAGTAAAGCTGTCATGGAAACATTGCAGAATCTCTACTTTATCTCATAAACAGCTGTTCCATAAGCCGCAAGTTCCACAGTACCGGAAACCTTTGTGCCTGAATACATATCCTGCATCTCCTTTTTCAAGGTTATCTGTGCAGGCTTCCTGGTATAATTAAGCACAAAAAGATACTGTTTGCTGCTTGAAGCACGACAGGCAATTTCACAGCTTTCCGGGGCATCAATTAGTCCGCCATAGGGATTGGCTATTTTCAGCTTGGAAAGAAATATCTTCGCCGCCCCCTGGTTAAAGGCGCCGCCAAAATAAAAGACCCTGCCCTTGCCGTATTCATTGTATATGAGCCCTCCCTTGCCGGCGAAATATGCATTCTTGAATGTGCCAAGAATTTTTGCCTGCTCAAGCGGTTCAGCAATATCGTTGAATACAGAGGCTTCAATTTCTGTGCCTTCCCAGTCAACAGTGACTTTGCCATCATCAGGAGAAACAAAGCCGTAATCAACAATATCAGCCCCCGATATTTTTTGCAGCAAACCCGGAAGCTTGTGCATGGGGCATTTACCTGTAATGTCTTTGTAACCCGTTCTGCAGCCAAGAATGAGAGTGCCGCCGGATTCCACATAGTTTTCAATCAGTTTGGCACGTTTTTCTGTCATTATTACCGCATGGGGATAAAAGAGCACCGGATAGGGCGACAGTATTTCTGCGGAAGAATCGTCGTTTATATACACGTAATCAAAGGGGGTATGGGTCAATTGGGCTGCCTGGAAGATACCCGCTTCGCTTTCTTTGTCCACCCGCCAGTGCCACTTGTCCAGTTTGGCGTCCCATGCATTGTCGTAATCTTTTAATATGCCAAAGGCCGCCTGGTATTTGCTCCCCGCAATGGCCGAAATTTTCTGTGTCTTCTTCCAAATATCATTGACTTCGGCAAGGCGCCTGTTGTCACGGTTGGAATAATCGAGAATACCGTGCCAGTAGATTTCAGTTCCCATCGTGCAGGTACGCCAGCGGAAATAACCGACATAATCCGCTCCATGGGCAATGCTCTGCATTGTCCAGAGCGTCATCTGGCCTGGCCGGGGGGAGGGAGCTTCCATCCTTGTATTCCAGCCGTTGGGCCCTGACTGCTGTTCCATGATGCCGAATTTGTCCGGCGAAATTGAACGGACTTCAGTAAGGTTCCTGCTCCATTTGCGATCGTTCAAATCGGCAGAATGTTCAGGATCTGTTCCAAGGCAATAGGCAAAATTCGGATAGGAGTCGTAAGTGTAGAAATCCAAACTCTCCTTGTTCATTGCGTGATTATCGAGGCTGCTGAACATACCATTTGTGGTAATAAAATCGCCCGGTTTTATATATTTGCGGATTATATCGCTCTGCAGCTTTATATAACCCCGTGCGCTCTGCGAAACAAAACGTATGTAATCAAGTACCTCGTGAGGGTTAACGGAATCGCTGATTGTCGGCCTGGGGACATACACCTCGGCCCAAGCGGTATAGGTCTGGTTCCAGAAGACTGTTCCCCATGCGGAATTGAGGGCGTCGAGGGTTGTATATTTCGTTTTGAGGAATTCCCGGAAGGCAATAGTATCGCTGTCCGAGTAGAATTCGTCGGTTTCGCAATTAATCTCATTGTCTATCTGCCAGCCAATGATTGCCGGATGTTTGCCATAATGTTCGGCTATTTTTTCCACAAGCCGTTCTGTAAAGCGGCGGTACACAGGTGAATTGTAATTATAGTGCCTGCGGGCGCCATGCCTTAAAAGCGTGCCGTCTATCCGGCTGTTGAGTACTTCCGGATATTCATTGGTAAGCCAGGCAGGGGGCGTTGCTGTGGGTGTGCAGAAAATTACCGATATGTCAGCAGATTTAGCGGTTTCAAGAAAGCGGTCAAAGAAACCAAAATTAAAGTTCCCCTCGGCACTCTCAAATTTGTTCCATGCAAATTCCGCAATCCTGATTGCGTTGATACCGTTTTCTTTCATGCGCCTGAGATCATCCTTCCAGAGGCTCTCGTCCCAGTGTTCAGGATAGTAACAAGTGCCGAGGGTTATTTTATTTCCTTGCAGTATTTTTTCCATGATATATATTCCTTTATTCCTTGATTGCACCGGCAGTTAATCCGGACATGAAGTATTTTGACGCTAGTAAGAATACAATTAGAAGCGGCAAAACCGCACAAGTACTTGCCAGCATCAGGGCACCGTAATCGGTACCGCGATCGCCAATCATTGTACGCAGCATGACAGGCAGCGTCAAAAGTGCCTTACGGCGTAAAATCAGCATTGGAGCGACAAAGTCATTCCAAACATTGACAAATTGCATGATCCCGAGGGAAGCATAGGCCGGAAGAATTACCGGACTTACTACACGGAAAAATATTGTCCATTCACTGCATCCATCTATGCGAGCGGCATCAAGAACTGATTCCGGCACATTCTTCAAACAGTACTGCCGCATCCAAAAAATGCCGAATGCGTTGGCGGCGCTTGGAATAATTAATGCTTTAAAATCATTGAGCCAGCCGAACTTTGACATGAGCCAGAACCACGGTATAATGCCTGCTGTCCAGGGTATCATCATTGTTAAAAGAAGGATGCCGAAAAGCTGTTTTTTGAATTTAAAATTGTATATGGCAAAGGCATAGCCTCCCATGGAACAGAATAGCAGTACGAGGACGGTATTACTCGCCGTAACAATAACACTGTTACCCAACGATTGCAAAAAATTAACAATTTTACTCATAGATTGAAAATTTTTCGCAATATTACTGCCGAACCAGATAACCGGCGGATATGAATAGATCTTATTCGTCGGCAGTGTTGCATAGATGAACATCATATAGAAGGGGATGATCATCGAAAGTGCAAGCAAAACCAATATAAAGTAAAGGGTTATTTTCCTGCCAATATTGGAAGTCCGGCTTAAAATGATAAGAAGTACTATAATTAAAGCTAATCCGGGTAATAATTTTGTCATATTGCGTGCCTCGCTTTACTTTCACGCTCTTCCATAAGACGGGTTATCACAATAGAAAAGATGATAATCATGACAGTAATTACATATGCGCAGGCGGAAGCGTATCCGTACAGTGTCCCTCCCTGCGGAGCTTTGTTCAAAAGGTACATCATCAATGTAAGGCCGCCGTTATTCTGCCCTCCGGTCCAGCTTGAATTAGTCAGGATAAAGGGTTCGGTAAAAAGGTTGAACATACCAATACTTGATTGTATCAGCGTAAAAAGGATAATAGGTTTTAAAAGGGGAATTGTTATCCTCGCAAAAATTTTGGCATGTCCTGCGCCGTCAATGGTAGCCGCTTCATAAATATCAGTATTGATTCCCTGCATACCCGCAAGATAGATAACCATGTTCCATCCTATCCATTTCCACGAGAACATCACAATTACTGCAACTTTGATTAATGAACCGTTGCCTCCCAGCCAGTTAAGTGGTGCAATGCCAAAAAACCTGGTAAAAAAATTAAAAAGACCGAAGTTAAAGCCGAAAAGGCTTTGAAAGATAATGCTTACTGCAACAGAACTTGTTACCATGGGCATAAAATATATTGTTTTAAAAACATTTTTCCATTGAACCAGTTTTGAATTCATTATGTAGGCCAGAACAAGGCCGCCGCCTAAAATCGGAATATGGGAAATAATACCGATAAGCAGCGTATTACCCAGGGCCTTGCGAAAAAGCGGATCGTTAACGAGGTTGATGTAATTATCTATCCCTAAAAAATGCATCGGAGAAAGGCCGTCCCAACGGAAAAAGCTGATGAAAAGTCCCGAAATCATTGGGAAAAGGCCAAAAATTAAAAAAAGTAAATAAAAAGGAGCAATATATACATACGCGACAAGACTTTTCTTTTTTTCTGTAGTCCAGTAATTTCTTTTAATTATACCGGTATTACTTACAGCCATTTTAAACCTCTCAAAAAATTGGAGCCTCCGAAATTAATCCCGAAGGCTCCGCTAAAAAAGCTTAGTCCTTCCAGACGCCTGCGTCGCGCAAAGTTTGAATCTGCTGCCGCTTCAATTCTGCGGTTGCAGTTTCTATTTCCTGCTTGATAAAGGTCTTTAATGCCTGGGCACCCAAGTTCCGTTCAATACCGGTGTTTATTGCTGAACCGATCGCAGCTTCAACTGTCACATCCATAATCGTGGCATAGACCGGCCGGTCAAGGTTTTCAGAAAGTTGTTTGTAAAGAGCCCGTGTTTTTTGTCCGCCGAAATACGGATCCGGTTCCTGATAAATGGGATCATCCCATGCGGGTTCAAAAGCAGGGAAGTAATCGACCGCAGCGAACATATCGTTCTGTCCTTTTTTGGTCGCAAGCATGTATTCAAGGAATTTCCATGCAGCGTCTTTCTGTTTGCTCTGCTCAGGAATTGCACAGAATGAACCGCCGAGGTTCATGTCTTTAATGTTACCAGGGAGTACAGTAGCACGCCAATTCCCAATGCCATCAGGATCAAAGTCGTCTTTGAGGAAGCCTCCGAACCAGGCGCCGGAAATAATACCAACAACAGCACCGTTATCAATTGCTGCGACACCTTCCGAACTCCACATATTGGCGTTCATGTCGAGGCCGCCTTTACGCATAGCAATTACCGCATTGAGACAATCAAGATCGCCGGGGCGGTCGAGCTGAAGTTCAAGTTTTTCATTATAAAAATCGCGGTTATTGAAATATTCCATATACATTGCCTGCGCTTCATTGAGGAGCCAGCGCTGGCCGGGAATATTTACTTTCTTTGCAAGGTCAAGCATCCCGCTCCAGGTGCTCGTCAGTTTTGCTACATCCTCAGGTTCAGTGGGAAGGCCGAGCTCTTTTAAAATATCCTGGCGGTAGTAGAAGGTAGAAGGGCCAAGATCCCATGCAAAGGCAACCAGCCGTTTACCATCAGAAGAATAAGCCTGATTCCATTTAAGAGCGACAAAATTAGACTTGTAGCGTTCCGCATTGTACGGCGCGTCAAGCAAATTAATAAGAGCTGTTGAATCACGGTACTGGGCAATGTAAGCACCTTCGATCATCGCAACATCCGGCGCGCCCTGTCCTGCCGCAAGAGAAGTCTGTAACGCTTGATGATAAGCCTCGGTTTGAGCCATCTGTACTTCAACTTCGATGTCGGGGTACTGTGCATAAAAACCCGGTAGGGCTGCATCAAAGCCGACGTCAGCCGAAGGCCATCCGCCTACAACAATGTGCACCTTCTGTCCGCCACCGCTTGATGAAGCGGCATTGGAACTTTCTTTTTTGGAACAGCCAAGGGCCAGGACCAAAACAGCCGTCAAAAGGAGTAATACCTTTTTCATAAAATCCTCCTGCAATATATAACCAGCTCAAGCCGGTTTGATGCCAAATAATCGAGCCCTAACCAAGGGCAATGCTAAAACCAAGCCGATAAGAACCGCCGCCGACCATATGAGCCCTGGGCATTACCGTACTCCATGCCATTTCCGAACCGATAGGGCCGTGGGCCGCGTCGATGTGCACAAAAGTTTCCTTCCGCCTGACGATTTCACGATCGTGGGCCGCAGCAATGTAGTCGTCTGCGGTACTATGGTGAGCGTCAAAATGGAAAGGTGTTTCCGCAGAAATGACAATGCTCTGTTTTTCCCCATTGGTAAAAGTAAGGCGGCGGCAGCCTTCATGGCCTCCGTTTTCAGCAGGCGGTACAAAGGGGAAATGTTCTTTTGTGACAGTAGATTCATGCTCCGCCAATATCGCGGCAAGCATCCTGTCAGGGTAATTTTCCACCGGGCCGTATCCGTAGTAGCCAAGTTGTTCAAACCCTTCAGGCAGAATCACTTCAAGGCCTACACGGGGAACTGCAACAAGGCTCTTTTCAATATGAATTTGATAATCAATACTGATTTTGCCTGACCCCGAGAATATATAGGCGATACATCCATTGACCGGAACTGCATTTTTACCATTCATCACAAAATCAAATTCGAGGCGCACAGCGTCACCGCCGGTACCGGTAAAAGACCTGTACGAAGTGACAAAGCTTTCAAGGTTCCGTGTGCGCGCATATTCATCGTACCAGCCCCAACCCGGTTCGCAGTCAAGGCCGGTAAGGGGCCGCTTGAATGTGGGTTTAAAACCCGAACTGATATACAGCTTACCGGCCTTTTCAAGCGATTCAATAAGACCGCTTTTTTTGTTGACTATAGCGGTAATTGCGCCTTTATTCGCCGCAATTGCAACAGTGTAGGTATCAGGTTTTTCTGAAAGCACCGGTTTTACTGCAGCATTTTTTTTAATTTCTTTTCTTGTTTCAACCGGAATCTTTTCAAGAATGAACTGGTATGCGCCGGCCTCCCAGCCCTTTGGCGCATAAAAGGAATCTTTTTTACTTCTAAGCGAAAAAGTAACAGAGTATTCTACACCGGGCTTTTTCTGCACGGGCAGGCCGAAGATAAAAAATCCCTCGCCCCCCTGGGACAATGGTGGAAGCTTTACTGGTTTTTCAGCAACAATAAGCCCATCGGCCCTGATTACGGCAGTACATTCAAGGGCCTCGGCCTTTTCATCCCCCGAAAGAGCTGTAAGCCGTTTAACAGTATATGTATCAGCTGAGGCTGCATTTGTCCCCGGCCCGTTCGGATTGAGGGGATAGTATTTATTTGGCCTTTCAATACGAATGGGGCAATAGGCCTGTTTTAATTCGTATGCAACAGGCTTCCAGGTTAAATCGGGCAGTACAATGCCGTTATTGGTCATAAAAGGCGGGCAGACCTTTTCGACAAATTCTTCACCAAAGTCTCCGCCATAGGCAAAAAATTCCTTGCCCTCTTTTGTTTTACCTGTAAGGCATTTATCCTGCCAATCCCAGACATAGCCTCCCTGAAACCGGGGGAATTCCGAAGTAAGCCAAACAAAGTTATCAAGGCCGCCGCCGGAATTGGAAATCTGGTATAAATATTCTACAAGGATGATGGGGCGGGTATCTTTTGGATCCGCAATCATGCGCAGTATATGTTCAACCGGCGCATACATATTACCGCGGATATCGGAAATATTTTTTTCAGGAGTTCCGGCCTCATACTGGCAAAGACGGGTCTTGTCATATTCTTTTACAAAACCGTACATTGCCGCGTGATTTGCCCCGGTTCCGCTTTCGTTGCCCAGGGACCATGAATAAATGGAAACGTGGTTTTTGTAATTGAGTACCATACGTACTGCACGTTCAAGATAATTTACCGCAAAGGCCGGATCGTGGCTTAATGCGCCCATTACTCCGTGAGTTTCAAGATCCGTCTCACAGATCAAAAGAATGCCAAGCTCATCGCAGAGATCGTACCAGTCGGGGCTGTCAGGATAATGGCAGGTACGTACCGAATTGATGTTCATCCTTTTCATCTGGCGTATTTCTTCACGCATATGTTCAACAGGAACTGCCCGCCCGAATTTCCAGGCGTGTTCATGCCGGTTGACTCCCTGCACAATAAGCCTCACTCCGTTGAAGTAGAGCACGCCGTCACGAATCTCAAGAACCTTAAAACCAATGCGGGCGCTTTCATGATCAACAGCTTTTCCGTCAGGCCCAATCAGCGTAATTACCGCAGTATACAATTTGGGGGAAGCAGGCGACCACTGCTGAATATTTTTCAGCCTGAGACTCACACGGGCGCTGTTGGCCGAAGGGAGCATATCGGTACGGTATTGCGCCGTGGACGCTACGGCGCCTTCTCCTTCGGCAATTTTTTTGACACCCTCATAGAGGCTCACTTTTACCGTTGAAGATGCAAAATCCGGTGCCCGTGAAACGATGACATCTGCACTGAAAACCGCCTCCCCCGCAGAAGGAATCGGTTCAGGCTGCGGAAAACCCGGACCCGGATGGGCTTGCAGAATCGCGGGATGTATTTCGGGCAAGCCGGGCGCCAAAGCAGGAATCGCGGTTATTTTAAAATCCGCAATATGCAGGGTGGGTTTTGAAATAAGGTACACATTGCGGAATATCCCCGAAAGATACCAGTAATCCTGATCCTCAAGATAGGTACTGTCGGCAAAGCGGATTACCTCAAGGGCCAAAAGATTGTTTCCCTTGGCAAGGTAGGGGGTAACATTAAATTCTGATGGAAGCTTGCTGTCCTGGGAATAACCTACGGGTTTTCCGTTGATCCATAAATAGTAAACAGTCTCCACACCCTCAAAATAGATATAGGTCTCACGGTTTGCAAAGTAGTCAGGCAGCTTAAAGTTAAAACGGTAACATCCCGTTGGGTTATCTTCGGGAACAAAGGGCGGATTGGGAACGCGCAATGCGTTTGTTCCCGCCCTGGCTGTCAATGCGTATTTTTCATTTTTTTCCAAATCCCAGGGGTATACAAAGTTTGAGTAGAGGGGCTTGCCAAAACCCTGAAGCTCCCAGTTTCCCGGAACATTAATCTTTTTAAAATCCTTTGCGTTATAGTCAGGCTTAAAGAAATCGTCAACCGCATCAGGTTTCGGGTAAAGTTTAAACTCGTAAACCCCCGCGAGATTCTTCGTGTATTTGGAAGAACCGTGTTTTGCCGCTGCAGCCTGTTCTTCACTTTCATACGCGCCCCAGCGGGTATGGGCGGCCTCCCGGTTTATGGAAGTAACGTCAAAGTTTTCCCAATCAGGCTTTGTATGGAAAACGTTCAAATTAGTCATTTTTCCCCTCACCTGTGTATATTTGCGTGTACGTACACAGTCCTGATTATAATATATCCGAATTTTCTCCCTGTCAAGAAAAATGCATAAAAATGCATAAAATTTCATAAAAAATTTACAACAATTCCTTGAAGTCTCCGCTATACCGCAGTATATTGACAGTATGACGGTCAAAGAAATTGCCGAACTTGCCTCTGTGTCGATAGGAACGGTGGATCGTGTGCTCCATAAGCGGGGACGGGTTTCTGTTGCCACAAAAGAAAAAATTGAGCATATTATCGAAAAGTATCAATTTGTTCCGAATCCGATTGCCCGCAGCCTCAAGCAAAACCGTCCGTATAAAATTTGCGTATTTTTACCCCGCCGTGATCAGGACGCAGGCTATTGGGGCCAGGTGATGGACGGAATAAAACCTGCTATTGCCGAGCTGGCCCCGCTTGGCATAGTAGTTGAAGTGGTAGAATTTGATCGCTACGGGCCGGGAATGTTTGAAGCAAAAGCAGAGACAGTACTCAAAAAGGAAATTGACGGCCTTGTATTTGCGCCTATCATGCCCCAAAGAACGATGCCCTTTGTGTCCCGGATACACGCAAAGAATATTCCCTATGTCTTTATTGACGCCGATATACCGGGTCTTAATCCGCTTTGCACAATTAATCAGGATTCTTTTCGCGGCGGTTATTTGGCAGGAAGGCTGATGCATCTTATGCGGGGAATATCCGATAAACCTGCGGCGATTCTTAATGCCCATGGCGGGGACTACCACATTACCCGGAGAAAGGAAGGTTTTTTAAGTTATACCGCAGAATATGGAATACCAACGATAACAAGGGAACAGTTTACCGAACAGAGTGCCGAATTATCAGATATGGAAATTGTTGATTTCTTAAAAATACATCCGGAAATTTCAGGGGTTTTTATTACCAACTGTTTTGCCTACCGTGTCGTTCAGGCGGCAAGGAAAATCGGCAGGGAAAGGGAATTAATTATTATCGGCTACGATCTGATTCCCGAAAATCGCTGCCTGATAAAAGAAGGCAGCATTAACGCGGTCATTTCACAGCGGCCTGAGTATCAGGGCAGGGAATCTCTGATGAATTTATTCCGATTTCTTGTATTGGGTCAAAAAATTCCGGAAAAGATTGAAATACCTCTCGATGTATTTATTAAAGAAAATATTATTGATTGATGTTCATCGTTCTTTATCCAATAGTTTTTCAAATTCTTCCTTTGGATCGCCCTTCCCCTTAAGCA
Source organism: Leadbettera azotonutricia ZAS-9 (assembly GCF_000214355.1). Lineage (GTDB taxonomy): Bacteria > Spirochaetota > Spirochaetia > Treponematales > Breznakiellaceae > Leadbettera > Leadbettera azotonutricia. The sequence continues at coordinate 526,788 of NC_015577.1, forward strand.
ACTTCGCAGCATTAATAAAAGCCGGAAGATCCCTTCCGCTGCGCTCATAAAGATCCTTGAAATACGTATCTTCCTCATAATAAAGGCTGTAAAGTTCAAGATATGCATTGTTCACCTGCAGCTTGGAAAATCCCCGGTAATTTTCGGTTTTGAACATGCTCTCGTAATTTTCTTCAAACAGCGCCTGGGTAGCGGTAATAATCTCCGCCTTGCGCGCAAGTTTTTCTTCCCGCGAAATACCGCTTTGGTAGACCGTATTAAGCTCCGTGATAAGTCCCTGAATAAACGCGATATATGCGGCCCTGTCCGCTTTAATGTCTGCATCATTGGTATCATTAGTGTCATCCGCTCCGGCCGCTGCTTTCTCCATGTAAAGCCTCGCCCCCTCAGTGCCTACAAACTCCGCCAATTGTTCGTTAAACCGGGAATAACTCTTGAGGTACACTGTAGCATGGAGCAGCTCATGGATGATGAGGTCTGCTAAATCATGCAGAGGATATTCCTTCATGTAAGAGTAGAGGGGATCTTTGAACCAGCCGAGGGTGCTGAAGGCGTCCACGCCCCTGATCCACACATCGAGCTCCTTCTTTTGCAGTTTCTTTGCCTCTTTGCGGGCGTCGTCGGGATTGAAAAAGCCTTTATAGGGGACTTTGCCAACCACAGGGAACCACCACTCGTGGGTGGTAAAAGAATCTTTTGCGGAAGCCGAAACCACCGCCGCGAGATAATCGCGGTCAAGCTCAACATAGCGGGTGTAATTTTTGCTTTCTTTTAATCCAAGCTCGTCCATGGCAAAGCGGCGTATATCCACAACCTGTTCTGCAAAGAGGCGGTTCTTTTTCGCGTCTTCTGTACCCGCCCCTTCCTGACCGGTATCCTCAAGAAGATCTTCCAGGGGAACAGCCCTGCCGAGGTAACCCAGCATGGCGCTCCCTTGCTTCAGGGTGTAACAGCCTGAGAGAAGGCCCGCGCCTGCCAGAATGAGACAGGCGCCTGCCAATACCGGCAAAAGCGAAAAGAGGGGGCTGCGCACGGAACGGGCTCTTTTCCCTTAGTGGCGGGTAACCGGGGTAAAACTGCCATCCTCAAGCTCGTATTTCTCAAAGGGGGCGTCGTTGCCCTTGCCCCGGTCTACAGCGCAATGGCGCTGGCACGGGTTGGCCCATTTAACCGCATTGGTAATGACCAGCTGAACTTCTTTCTGATGGTAAATCGGGAAGGTTTCATGGCCGTTTTGGAAATAGAAGATTTTGCCTTCCCCACGGCGCCATGTAGCCCCGCTGCGGAAAACTTCGCCCCCCTGGAACCAGGAGATAAAGATGAGCTCGTCGGGATTGGGAATGCCGAAGGGCTCGCCGTAGGTTTCGTCATGAGGAATTACCCAGGATTCGCCAAGGCCCTGGGTGATGGGGTGATTCTTGGCTATGTTCCAGAGCCTGACTTTTTCGCCTGCTTCCCTCCAGCGGAGAAGGGGGGTGTCGGTGCCCAAAAGGCGCTGGAAGGGTTTTGAGGCATGGCCTGAATGGAGGACGATGAAGCCCATGCCATCAAGCACGCGGCGTATCACTTTCGCAACCACTGCGTCATCGACTTTGTCATGCGCCATATGCCCCCACCAAACCAGCACATCGGTGTCGTCCAGGACTTCCTGGCTCAGGGCTTCGCGGTGATCCGCAAGGGTGGCGCAGCGGATTTTCCCAATGGCGCTGTCTTTCTCCAGAAAGGCCTTGATGGTTCCGTGTATGCCCTGGGGATAAATTGCCCGTACCGACTCATGGGTGGTTTCGTGGACAAATTCATTGTAAATCGTAACATTGATCATGGAATACTCCTCCAATACTATGAAAGTATTATAGCCGGGTAATTTGGTTCCGGGCAAGCGGGCCGGAGGAATATGTCCCGCCTCCTATGCCGGATAGAATCCCGAAGGTCCCTCGGCAAGGCTTATCATGATGTTCTTCATCTGGGTGTAGTGTTCAAGAATGACCTTGTGGGTTTCGCGGCCTATGCCGGATTTTTTGTAGCCTCCAAAGGGGGCGCCCGCAGGAACGGCGTTGTACATATTGATCCACATGCGGCCGGTCTCAACAGCCCGGGCGACGCGGATGCCTCGGTTGATATCCTGGGTCCAGACGCCGCCGGCCAATCCGTACTGGGAATCGTTGGCAAGCCTGATCGCTTCTTCTTCAGTTTTGAATTTGGTGATCACCGCCACGGGGCCGAAAATTTCTTCCTGGGCGACTCGCATATTGTTGGTCACACCCGCAAGGAGGGTGGGCTGGAGGAAAAAGCCTTTGCCGAAACTGCCCACCATGATGCGTTCGCCCCCTGCGATCACCCTGGCGCCTTCCCTTTTGCCAATCTCGATATAATTCAGCACATCCTTGAGGTGGTCTTCGTAGATCAATGCGCCCATCTGGGTGGTGGAGCTCAAGGGGTCGCCGACTTTTATTTTGTTGAAGGCTTCTGCCGCTGCTTTGACAAACTTGTCGTAGATCCCTTCCTGCACAAAGACACGGGAACCTGCGGCGCAGACCTGGCCCTGGTTAAAGAGTATGCCCATTTGCAGGCCGTCCAGGGCTTTGTCAAAATTGCAGTCGTCAAAATAGATGTTCGCCGATTTGCCCCCCAATTCGAGGGTAGCGGGAATTAATTTTTCAGCAGCGGCATCAGCCACACGGCAGCCGATTTCGGTGGACCCTGTAAAGGCGAGCTTGGCGAAGCCCGGATGCTTCAGCATATGTTCCCCGGCTTTGGAACCGGAACCGGTGATCACATTAAAGACTCCGGGAGGCACTACTTCCTGGATAAGTTCCGCCATGCGGAGCAGGCTGAGGCTGGTATAGCTTGAAGGCTTTATGACCACGCAGCAGCCCGAGGCAAGGGCAGGGGCTATTTTCCAGGACGCAATAAGAAGGGGGAAGTTCCAGGGCACAATCTGTCCCACCACTCCAATGGGTTCACGCAGCACTAAACTTAATGTCTGATCATCCAGCATGACGGCGGAGCCTTCTTCGGCCTGGATTGCCCCTGAAAAGTAGTAATAGTGTTCCGCCGCAACCGGCACGTCAATATTCATGGATTCCCGGATGGGCTTGCCGTTATCCAGGGTTTCGATTATGGCCAATTCTTCCAGGTTCTTATTGATGATGTCCCCAATACTGGTAAGGACCTTGGCCCGTTCAGCCGGGCTGGTCTTCTTCCATGATTCAAAGGCCTTTTGCGCCCCGACAACGGCCTCGTCCACATCTGCCGCAGTCGCTTGGGCGCATGAAGCCAGCTTCTCCCCGGTCGCGGGAGAGAAAACATCGTAGACCGCTCCATCGGAAGCATCCTTCCATTTGCCATTGATAAACAACTGATACGGGCTTTTAAAATTCGGTTTCATCCCTCGCTCCTTGATTTTTTAACTTACACTTCAAGTATGAGAGAGGGAAGTTATACCATCAAGGAGAAAAGAGCAGAATTTTTGGCTTATTGTGGGAATGTTCCGTAAATTGATCGTCTCATTATTTCATAATGCCTTATCCCACCTTAAACTTGGACACTTCTGTGTTCAAGGCATCGATGTTGGTTTTGTTTTCTCCGCTTATTTCATTGACCTGGACAACGGCGATGTTGATCTGCTCCGCGCCTTTCGCCATTTCTTCCATGCCGTTGGCCATCTCCGCGGCTATCCCTTCCAGATCCTTGCTCTGCCGCATCACGCCCTGGCCTTCGGCGGTCATTTCTTCGGAACCCTGTTTTACCTTGGCGGTAAGCTCGTTCAATTTGGATACGGCCTCCAAAATTTGGCGGCTGCCGGTCTCCTGTTCTTCCATCGCTCCGCGTATGCCCGCCTCCTGATCCGATACGATCCGCACTTCCTTTTCAATTACTTCAAAACGTTTGATGACTACATTGGTGGATTGGGTAATCGAATCAATGGAGGACTTTATTTTTTTAAGCACCGTGCTGATGGTTTTGGACTGCTCTGAGGAGGACTCCGCCAGCTTCCGTATCTCGTCGGCGACAACCGCAAAGCCCTTGCCCGATTCGCCTGCATGGGCCGCTTCAATGGCGGCGTTCATGGAGAGGAGGTTGGTCTGGCTGGCGATATTGTCTATCACCGAGTTGATTTCCAGGAGCCCTTCGGATTCACGGGCAATCTCCTGAATGTCCTCGGACACCTTTTGCAGATCGTTCCTGCCCACATTTGCGGATTCAGCCAGGGAATTGACGTTCTCGCTGTTCTTAACCAGGGTTTCGGCCACCGAGCGTATATTCGCCAGCATCTCTTCGATAGCCGACGACGATTGGGATACGCTGTCGGACTGGGCCAGGATATGCTCATTGAGCTGGCCGATGCTCACCATGATCCGTTCCATGGCGCTCGTGGTTTTGGTTACACCCGAGGACTGGCTTACAGCGCGGTCTTCCATGCTCTGAATATTCGCGGTAATTTCGTTAATCGCCGCTGCAGTTTCTATCATATTGGACGCCAAATCCGCGCCTGTATCGGATAAGGAACCGGCCTTATTCCTGATTACCGTGAGCAGTTCCCTGATTTTTCCGAAAGTAATATTGAAGAATTCTGCCAGTTCCCCGAATTCATCCCCGCTGTTAATCGCAAGCTGCCGGGTTAGATCCCAATCGGCGGAAATTTGCTTTAATACCTCCATGGTATGTTTGAGGGGCTTGAGAGAGCTCACGATGAAAAAATTGACTATGACAAATATCAATAAGACTACCACCAGCATGGCGGCAAAAACCAGCGTCATTGAGGATTCAAAATACATAGCCCGGGTTATCGGCATAAAAGCGACAGCATGCCAATTGAGCAGGGGAATCCTGCCCAGGGCGATTGTTTCCTGCCCCAGGTTGAGGGTGCTGATTTCCGTACCCCGCAGTTTTCCTATGGCGTCAAGGATCAGTGGCCCTTCGGATTTAAGGTGGGTCCCCAGCTGTACCTTATCGACAATAAGCCGGCTGTCCCGGGCGCCGGTAATTTCCAGGCTATTGTTAAACAGGTAGAGGCTTACCTCGGGGGCAAGATCCGCATAGATTGTATCGATGAAATCCCCTATTTCAATGCCTGTCCCCACAATGCCGATAGGCTTCCCCTGGACGCGGACCGGCACGTTGACCCACAAAACAGTTTTTTGCAGGGACCTTTCATAATCAACAAAGAATTCATACTCATCGTGCATGTTCAGGGTTGGACTGTACCAGGCTGATTCCGGCTCGGTAGGGTCCAGCACATATTCGGCGGTATCGCCAAGGTAGTACTTTTTATCCTGATCGTTGATCCAGAAGATGCTGCCGCTCCCAAAGGCCCTGCGATATCCGGCGAATTCTTCCATGGCAATGGTTTCCAGCTCCGGATTATACGGGTCAAGGAAAAAGCGGGCTATCAGGGGGGAATCCGCCATTTTAAGGGCTATGACCAATTCGCTTTCTATGGACGCCTCAAGGCTGAGCCGCTTGGTTTCCAGGAGCCGTGTCAGTTCCTGATCCGCATTGCTCCGTACAATCTGCCCCATAGCCAGGAAAAATGCCCCGATTATGCCCCCTGCGATAAGCAAAAAGAGCACAATGGAAAATATCAGAAGCCTGCTTTTTATGGTTATTTTTTGGAAAATGTTGATTTTATTCATAGTGGGAATAAAATATCCCTTTAGAAGCAATTATGCAAGTACAATTTGCTGTCCCTATTAGCTCAGCCTGTTCCTGTTCCCGCCCTTGCACTTGGAGCAGCCCAGGACATGGACATGGGAGCGGCGGCGGGAACGTTCGAACATGCGGGCGATGAGGATTTCGTCGAACCGGAGGATCTTGCCGCAGACCGGGCATACCCTCTGCCTGTCGCCCCTAAGGCAGTAGATGCAGCCCCTGATGTGCATAAGCCGGTCTTTGCCCCCGTTGAGGGAAGGGAAGGCCGATGATTTGACCAGCTCGCCCTCGTTGAGCTTGGCTGAACAGACCGGGCAGGTTTGGGGCGCGCCGGGGAAGCTTTCGCCTTTGGGCTTGCGGCCCCGCCTTCTCCTGTAGCCAAAATGGCCAAAGGCCGGGGCTCTCACCCCTATGTTGAAGAAGAGGGTAAAGCCGAACCAGAGGAGGGCGGTAGCGGCAATGACAAAAAGCAAAACCTGTATATAATTACCCATAATGGCTACTTTATATATTATCGGCACCCCGATTGGCAATTTGGGGGATTTAAGCTTTAGGGCGGTGGAAACCCTCAAAAACGCCGACCTTGTGGCTTGCGAGGATACCCGGCAGACCCTCAAACTCCTCAGCCACTTTGGAATTTCTGTCAAAATGCTTTCCTGCAGGGCGCAAAACGAGGAATTTGCTGCGGAAAAGGTTATTTCAGCCTTAAAAGAGGGGAAAAATGTGGCTTATGCCAGCGATGCGGGCACCCCGGGCCTCAGCGATCCCGGGGCGGTGCTTGCCAGGAAGGCGGCCGAAGCGGGTTTTGAGGTTATCCCTATACCGGGGCCTTCGGCTTTCGCTTCCCTGGTAAGTGTGGCGGGAGGGCAGGATAAAAGCGTCGTTTTCGAAGGGTTCTTGTCGCCAAAGCCGGGGCGGAGGAGGGCCAGGCTCAAGGAGCTTTTGGCGACCGGCTGGGGCTTTGTTTTATACGAATCGCCCTTCAGAATCCTCAAGCTTTTGGAGGATTTAGCCGATCTTGATACTGAACGGTACATCTGCGTTGGGAGGGAGATGACCAAGGTTCACGAGGAGTACCTCCGGGGCTCTGCGGGGAAAATTCACTTGACTTTTCTTGAGAAACGTGATAGGAATGAAGTTCGGGGCGAGTTTTCTGTATATGTGTCCGGCAGAAACGTGAATATTGTAAACTATTCATAGTTTCATGCCGATAATAAGTGTAGGTAGGATATGAGTATGACCATCGGCAGGATAGATTCTATTGATCCCATTCCCCCCGGCAAAAAGCCCGGACAGGGGAGCCAGGTCAATGAGGCTTCCCAGACCGACTCCATCAGCATCTCTTCGGAGGCTGTAGAGAAGGCCGAGATGCTCCGCGTTATGGAGATGGTGAACACCGCCCCTGATGTGCGCACAGATCGGGTTGAGGAACTCAGGGCCAAGATCAATGATCCCTCTTATATAAACGACAAGGTGCTGGACGCCACTGCGGACAAGATTTTTGATGCCCTCTTCGGCTAAAAGCCGTCGAATGGGAGAACCGGCGGAACCTTGACACCCAGTGTCTCGGGTTCCGCTTTTTTTTTGGAGAAACCATGGCGGATATTGTATACAAGCTTGATCCCGAAGTCCTCATCGGGACTGATACGGTGAACCGCGCCGGTTCTATCGTGAGTGCTCTTGGCAGCCGCGCCCTGGTTGCCGCAGAGCAGGTTCTTTACGAAAACAACTCCATAGGCCGTCTTACCTCAGTGCTCGAAGATGCCGGGGTAGAGGCCATTCTTTTTGACGAAATCCCCGCCCAGGCCACAGCCGATGTGGCCGAAAATGCCGCCGACCTTGCCCGTGGCGCCCGCTGTGACGTTATCATAGGCTTTGGAGGTTTGCAAACCCAGTCCATAGCCCGAATGGCTGCCATAATTGCGGGTTCGAGCCTCGAAGTTTTCGACCTCCTGGACGGCAGGAAAGAAGAAAAGAAATTTATCCCCTATATTGCCATGCCCACCATGGGCCATGACCCCTTCCTCTTTGCGGACTGTTTTATAGCCGTCGACCCCCGGGACCGCTCGGTAAAGCTTGTGCGATCCCCTCCGGGGCTTTGCGTTTCCGCTATTATAGACGGCGGCCTCTCCGAATCCCCTGGGGGGAAATTGACCCCCACCGCAGCCTTCGACGGCTTCTGTGCAGCTGTGGAATCCTATTGCTCCTCCCGCTCAAACTTCCTTTCCGATGCCCTTTTGGAACAGTCCATCGCCCTTTACAGCGGGATGATAAGCTCGTATGCGGAGAGCAGCGGTTTCGACCTTGTTTCCGGCATTACCAGCGCGGGCTTTCTGTTGGCTCTGGGGGCGTCCATTTCCACACCCGGGATTGGTACAGCCCTGGCATATGCGCTGAACGGCAAGTTCCCTGTAGCCAAGTCCTGGTGCGCCACAGTGCTGCTCCCCTATGTGCTCGAAAGGCTCGTAACCGCAAGGCCGGAGAAAATGGCAAAAGTGGCAGCCCTTTTGGGCGAGCCTGTTGAGGGGGCGTCGGTGGCGGATTCCGCGAATATGGCAGTGGATTCCATACGCCGCCGCATGGGTGTTTTAAAGGTGCCTGCGCGGCTCAAGGAATTCAACCTTTCGCTGGACAAGCTCGCGCCTGTGGCAGAGGCTGCGCGCAATCTGGAGTTTGTGGCTTTTTCCCCCTGGACAGTGGCTTCGGAGGATGCTTTTGATATTTTAAAACAGGCGTTTTGATGAATTTCAATCCTTTACCGTTTGTCTATAAAGCCATATTCATAGCCCAGGGAAAAGGAGAGGCCCCAGCGTTTGTAGACCTTGTTGGATTGCTCATCCTCTATATATTTGAAATCCCCGGCTGCCCTGATATCGAGAAAAAACACGCCCGGCCCAAGTTTATAACCAAAATCAATCCCGGCCACATAACCAGGGGAGAGGGAATAATCAAAAGAATTGCTTTGAGAAGCGCCGCCTGATTCCATTGTCTGATCCATTTGCCCCATAGGCACATTAAATGAGATGCCGCCAAGGGGGCTATTAGAAAATTCCCCGGCTTAAATGTCAGCTTGGCCAGAAGGGGTATTGAGAGGGTTGTCGAATCAAAAGTATTCTTCGGGCTATATGTTCCTTGAATAATATTAATTTGATTTACTACTGTAACATTATAATCTGTAACCGCTTTATCCCTAGCTACAATAAATTCAGTCTGCAGGGCAAGGAGCGGTATAATTTGTGCAGTAACTTGAAAAGCAATCTCAAAATTTCCGCTTGTGTAGTCAGGGTTCACCTTAGAATTTATATGGTATAAAGTACCATTAAATGTAGTCATTCCATTCAATGCGCTATCAGAAAAATTATAAAACCGCGCCGCACCGCCTATGCGCGCGCCCAGGTAAAGCCATTTGTTTTTCCAGGCGTCATCGCCTGAATATGAAGAAGAATGGGCTCCGGAAGCTGAACTAGCGCCCGGCTGGGCTGAAGAGGCAGCAGCCACAGGGGTTCCTTTTAGCAGGGCAGCCAGGACCGAATCCTGTTTGACATTGGCGGTAAACACGGTTTGAATTCTGGCGGTTTCTACATGGATAGCCTGGAGCCTTATCCGGTGCACATTCCCCAGGGGGGTGATGGAACCTGACAGGATGAATTGGGCGCCTAGCTTGCGTCCTATGGCCTGGGCTGTCTCGTCGCTCACTTCACCGGAAAGCTGGAAATCCATTTCCTGCTGGAGCAGTTCCAGGTTGCGGCGATCCACAACGGTAAGCCTGCCGTCATTGGCAATGCCTGCTGCCAACTCATCAATAGCATAATTGGACATTTCCACTGTTGGGGCGTTAAAGTTGAGCACTACCACCTGTACTCCCTTGGGGAGCCGCTCGGCCATATAAGATGCGGAATTGCCTATAGCGGTATCAAGAACAACAGCATCCTGGGCAAAAGCGAAAACCGCGCAGCCCAGCAATAGAACCCCTAACACCCACTTTTTCATAAAATTCCGCCTTTGTTGAATTACACCATGATAGTCAATTTCTGTCAAGAAATTTTCTAATATGTCTCGCCTTGCCCACCTGGAGGCCAAACTGGTAAACTTCAATAATGAACGCCGTAATCAGCCCCCATGCCCTTAGCGGGACTTTCAGGATACCTGCCTCAAAAAGCCATACCATCAGGCGGCTCCTCATCGCCGCTTTGGCTCCGGGCCCTTCGATTATAGACTATCCCCTGGATTCATTGGACGCCCGTTCCTGCGTATCCGTATGCCGTGCTTTAGGAGCGGAGATTGAAGAATTCAGGGCAATCGATCCCTCAAACCCCAACCCCCAGGACAGTTCAGGCAAAAAGCTGATCCGCTGGACAGTCAAAGGCATAAAAAACCAGAGCCTGCAAAACTCAAGCACAGCAAAACAGTGCGATGTGGGTAATTCCGGTACTACCCTCTACCTGGCTCTGGCTGTAGCGGCCCTGGGTTCAGAACCCGTAAGCTTCGATGGCGATGAGCAAATCAGGCGGCGCAGCGCAGGCCCCCTGCTGGATGCCCTCAAGGGCTTGGGTGTAAAGGTTGAATCCGCTGCGAATGGGTGCGCGCCCATAAGCGTGCAGGGGCCCTGGAAGGGCGGAAGGGTCAGCCTCGAATGTCCCACAAGCCAATATCTTTCGGCCCTCCTCCTGGCAGCACCCCTGGCTGTCCGGGGGCTTATAACCGAAATTGATGTGCCTCTCCTCAATGAAAGGCCCTATATCGAAATGACCCTTTCGTACCTCGACGCCCAGCATATCCCTTATGAGACCGCCAATGATTTTTCATACTTTCGTGTTCCCGGCGGCGCAGAGTGGAAACCCATGAACGGACCTGTACCTGGGGATTTTTCATCCGCGGCGTTCCCGGCCTGTGCAGCCGCAATTACAGGCGGGCCCGTTACCCTTCTGGGCCTGGACCCCGATGATCCCCAGGGGGATAAGGCAGTTTTTAGCCATATCGAAAAAATGGGCGCATCCGTAAAATGGGAAAAAATATCCGCAGGCGGAAAGGACGCAGAATGGAAAGTGACCGTTTCCCGCTCAAGTCCCCTGAGGGGCGGAACCTTCGATCTCAACGCAACCCCTGATATGCTCCCTGCAATGGCGGTAACAGCAGCCTTTGCCCAGGGAGACACAGCCCTGACCAATGTTGCCCATGCCCGCATCAAGGAAACTGACCGCATCGCCGTCATGGCGGCGGAACTTTCCAAATTGGGCGTGATATGTACCGAAAAGCCCGATGGCCTCATTATCCATGGAAAGGGCGGTACTCTCCACAGGGATACTGATTTAACACAAACACCGTTACTGGATGGGCATGGGGATCACCGTATTGTCATGGCCCTGGCGGTCGCAGGACTTGGGGCAAGGCCTTTGGAGATAGCGGGAGCAGAGGCGGCGGATGTTACCTATCCGGGCTTTCTCGATTTGCTGCAAGCTCGCGGTAGAGGATGTTCTTGATCTCGATAATATCAACAGGCTTTGAGACGTGGCCGTTCATACCGGCCTCGCTGCTGGCGTCCCTGTCTTCCTTCATGGCATTGGCGGTCATGGCAATAATGGGAACCTTACGGGCGTCATGTTTGGAGCTTGCGCGGATGCGCCGGGCGGATTCAAAGCCGTCCATCACGGGCATACGGATATCCATAAAGATAAGGGAATAATCCTTCCGCAAAAAGGCCTGGAGCCCCTCCTCACCGTTTTCCGCAGTCTCCACTGCCGCCCCCAGTTCCGAGAGAATCGCCACGGCGATTTCCTGGTTGATAGCATTGTCCTCCACCAGGAGGAAGGTACAGCCGTCATAACGTTGGCTGTCCACCGCCGCATCGATCCCGGCGTCCTCCTCCTGTTCACCCTCAGCGCTTTCAAGTTCCACAAAGAACGCAAAGACGCTGCCCTTCCCCGGTTCGCTGCTCACGGTAATGGCGCCGCCCATAAGCTCCACCATGGCCTTGCTGATGGAAAGCCCGAGGCCTGTCCCGCCGAATTTGCGGGCCGTGGAAGAATCCACCTGGGAGAAGGGCTTAAAAAGGGCCTCCTGCTGTTCTGCGCTCATGCCTATACCTGTGTCCCGAACCAGACAGTCAAGCCGCAGCTTGCCTGAGGGCAGGTGCCGGGCCTTGATTTCCAGTTGGATAGAACCCTGGAGGGTGAATTTTGCCGCATTGCCCAAAAGGTTGAGCAGAACCTGGGAAAGCCGCAGATTGTCTCCCACTGCCATGGAAGGCACGGAATCGTCCACGGAGATAATAAGCTCAAGCCCCTTTTCGCTGATCCGTGGGGAGATGAGTTCCCGGATATTGTCGGTCATCTCCATCAGGCTAAAGGGACGCTTTTCCAGTTCCAGCTTCCCCGCCTCGATTTTGGAAAAATCCAGGATGTCGTTGATAATGCCCAAAAGGAGGGAAGCGGAGGACTGGATCTTTTTGAGATAGTCAAGCCGCTGTTCAGGCGAATCCGCCTGCATGGCAAGACGGGTCATGCCCAGCACCCCGTTCATGGGGGTGCGGATCTCGTGGCTCATCCGGGCAAGGAAATCCCGCTGGGCATTGTTGGCGGCCTCCGCCACTATCAGGGCCTGGTGCTCCTCGTCAGCCTTGACGATGTCTGCCGCCATGGCGTTTATGCTCTCCGCCACTTCGCCCAATTCCCCTCGGGCGCTCTTAATCTTTTTGGTGAGATCAAAGCGCAGGTCCCTCACACCTGTAACGATGTTGCTTATGTCCCGGACCATGTTCCTGGAGAAAAGGACCATCAGGACAATCGAAACCACATAGGCAAGCCCCAGGATCAGGAATATTCTGCGGGTAATATCCTTGAACTGGGTTTCAATGTCCGAAGCAAGCTCGTTGGCCCAGATATACCCTATAACCCTGCCGTTCCGTTCAATGGGATTCATGGCGTTCATGATATTGCCCCGCACCATGGTACCCAGGGATACCTCCGCCCGGTTGGAGGCCATCACCTGACGGCCCCTGTGTTCCGGGTTTAGGGGAAGGCCGACTCTATCGCCATAGGAAGCCGACGGGCCGTAGGTCAGCATGACGTCCAGATCCAGGGAATAAAAACCTGTCCCCAGTCCCGGGTAAGCGGAAGCCACCTCGTCCGTAATACCCCGCAGTTCACGGTTCAGGACAGCTATTTTTTCTTCCTTGGAGGCCTGAGCTGCCCCGTTGCGCTGTAAAATGTCATCGTAGGAATCATCGCCCAGGTAGTTTTTAAGGATGCCGGTCAGCCCCATCAATTTGCTGCCCTTTTCTTCCATCAGTATAGTGTGGGTAACGTACCTCACCATGTACCAGGTTGTAAGAAAGGTAATGCCCATGATAAAAAGGAGAATAAAGATAATCTTTCCCTGCATAGAGTAAAAGAAAGACCGTTTCATTTGTATAGATTAAATGATAATCCGCATATTGTCCATCAGTATTCTTTGATTTATACTATCCGTCTTATGGAAAAGAAGAATGAAGCATCAGGCGCTCAAGCGTCTGCCCATTGGGCAGATGAGACAGCAGCAAAGATACTACGCGAAAAGGGCGACAAGGAACTCTACACCTGCGCCTCGGGAATCACCCCTTCGGGGACGGTGCATATCGGAAATTTCAGGGAGATCATCTCCACCGACCTCGTGGTCAGGGCCCTCCGGGATAAAGGCAAAAAAGTACGCTTCATCTATTCCTGGGACGATTACGACGTGTTCCGCAAAGTCCCCAAAAACATGCCCCAACAGGAAGCGCTCAACGGGCATCTCCGCTTTCCCATCACCATGGTTCCCGACCCCTGGGGGCGCGATTCAAGCTATGCCAGGCATCATGAGGTTGATATAGAAACCGTGCTCCCCAAAGTAGGGGTGCATCCAGAATTTCTTTACCAGGCAGAAAATTACCGCTCTTCCAAATACGCCGAAGGCATACGCAAGGCCCTTGAGCATCGGGAAGCCCTTAAAAACATCCTGGACAAATTCCGTGATGAAGAACACAAGATCCAGGGCGAATGGTGGCCTGTGAGCGCGTTCTGTTCCGCCTGCAACAAGGATGATACTGAAATTGATTCCTGGGATGGAGAGTGGGGCGTAACGTACCATTGCAATTCCTGCGGGCATAAGGAAACTGCGGACATCAGGACCGCCAAGGGCATCAAGCTTTTTTGGCGCATAGACTGGCCCATGCGCTGGGAATACGAAAAGGTCGATTTTGAACCCGCAGGCAAGGATCACCATAGCCAGGGGGGCAGTTTCGATACAGCCAAGCATGTGTGCAAGGATGTGTACGATTGGGATGCCCCGGTGACTTTCCGCTACGACTTCATCGGAACCAAGGGACTCCCCGGAAAAATGTCCAGCTCTTCGGGCAATGTTATTACCATTGAGGATGTTCTCAATGTTTACACCCCCGAAGTAGCCCGTTACCTCTTTGCGGGTACCAGGCCCAACACGGAATTCACCATCTCCTTTGATCTCGACGTGATCAAAATTTACGAAGACTACGACAAGACCGAGCGTATTGCATTTAAGGCTGAACCCGCCAAAGACGAAGCGGTTTACCAGAAAGAACGCCGCATCTACGAACTTTCTCAAGCCGCAGTTACTGCCGAAGGCAAGACCAAAATGCCTGAAATAATGCCCTTTCAGGTGCCTTTCCGGCATCTCTGCAATCTTATTCAGATTGCGGATGGCGACATTGATAAGGCCATCGCTTCCATTGCAAATCTCAAACCGGAACAGATTCCAGCCCTCAAGGCCAGGGCCGCATGCGCCAAATACTGGATAGACGAATGCGCCCCCGAAGAATTCCGCTTCAAGCTCAGGGAACCTGGCGAAACCTCCGATCTTGCGGATAACGAGAAGGCGGCAATCAAGCAGCTCAGGGATGAAGTCATTTCCAAAATTGACAGTTTTACTGACGACAAGGGCTGCGCCGAGGCCATTTACAAAATAGCCGAAGCCCAGGGTATGGAAGGCAAAGCGCTTTTTCGCGCTGCATATCAGGCACTTATCGGGAAGGATCAGGGGCCGAGGCTTGCGAACTTTCTGCGCTCCATCAATAAAGACAGGCTTTTGGGAATTCTGAAGGCGTACTAATACACGTAACCCTGGAGCAATCATGTTAAAAGCTGCGGTCATAGGCTTGGGAGTCATCGGCAAAGTCCACATCTCCGCCATCGAGTCGCTTGAAAACGCAAAACTCGTCGCCGCCTGCGATATTGATCCTGATCGGAATGTAAATCTTCCCCATGGCGTTGCTTTTTACACGGATTACGGGGAGATGCTCCGCAGGGAAAAGCCCGATGTTGCCCACATCTGCCTGCCTCATTTTCTCCACTATCCGGCGGCAAAAAAATTTGCCGAAGCCGGCATCAATGTGTTCACAGAAAAGCCTTTGGCCCTGAATGCCGCAGAAGGCGAAGAATACTGCAAACTCGAAAATCAATATGGAGTGAAAATCTGTCTCTGTTTCCAGAACCGCCTTAACTCCACTACCGAAGCATTGCATAAAATTCTGCAAAGCGGCGAATACGGAAAAGTTACGGGCATACGCGGTTCAGTTGCCTGGTACCGCTCCAAGCACTACTACGAAGAAGGCCCCTGGCGGGGAATCATGGCCCAATCGGGCGGCGGCGTCATGACAAACCAGGCCATCCATACCCTGGATCTAATCCAGTATTTTGCCGGAAGCCCTGCAACCAGGGTTAAGGGAAGCATAGGCCAGGTTCTGGATTACGGCGTTGAAGTGGAAGATACCGCCACAGGCCGCATCAGCTTCGCAAACGGCGCAACAGGGTTTTTTACCGCTTCTATAGGCAATTTTGCCGATGAAAACGTCGAAATAAACGTATTTTGCGAAAAAGGCGCCTTCGCGATACGGGATAACAAGCTTTTCTGCATAGACGGGGATAAAGAGGAAGCCCTCGCTTCCAATTCCAGCGATTATGCGGGCAAGGCAGTTTACGGCAACAGCCATGTTAAGCTTATCGATACGTTTTATAAAGTCCTCGAAAACGGCAGCGGCTGGTACATACACCCGGAAGAAGGGCTGCCCTCCCTGAGAATAATAGATGCCATCAGGGAAAGCAGCCGTACCGGAAAAACGGTAAACTTCTAAATACCGCTATTTAATATCAAACACAGAGCGCAGCTTGAGGGCGGAAATCTTGCCGCTCAAAACCTTGATCTTTTTTTCGCCTCCGTTCATGTCAAAGTAGTTGTCGGACAGCACCAAATCCTGGTTGCGGTTCTGAATTTCAACGCTCTTTGCATAGGATGAAGCCTTGACAGTAATAGTGTCGCCCTTCACGGTGTACGAAAGTTTAGGATCAACCCAGTGGAAGAATTTCGGCAACGAGAATATCACAGTCCCTTCGGAAACAAGTTCCTTGTCATCGTAAAGATGATAGCTCAGGTATTCATCATCAATATCGATATCATTGACTTCCACCTTGTCGAGCCAGGCAGACGTCAGGGCGGGAACTTTCACGGGTTGTGATTTTTCCTTTAGCACTTTTGCTGTCTTGTCGCGGAGTTCCCATTTTACGGTGAGTTTCCTGTCGGCCATGCTTTCGTTAGCAACGGAAAGGCGGAAGCTCTTTTCTATCTTCGCCTTGATTTGGGGCTGATGGTTGGCATTGGGATTCTGGGTGAGGATTCCCTCCTCGTGGCAGGAGATCATCAGGGGCTGGAAGAAGCGTTTCGCAAAATAGTGCAGGGCCTTCCACCTGAAGAAGTAGTCGATAGACGCCCAGGAAGCCACAGGCCAGCAGTCATTGAGTTGCCAATAAACGGCGCCCATACACCTGCCCCTGTTGCGGCGGAAATGCTCCACGCCGTATTTGATGGCTTCTGCCTGGAGAAGCTGGGACGCATAGATGAGGGTATCCAGGTTATTGGGGTAAAGGAAAGTCTGGTACATGTAGTTCATGATCTTTCCGTTGGCCGCATTGTTCCTCTGGTGCCTTTCCATTACATAGGAAAACACATTCCGGTCTTCGGGGAGGGTGAAACTCTCCACGGTTTTCATGGCCGGGAAGGACTGGAAGCCGAATTCCGAAACGTAGCGGAAGAAGTAATTGCGGTAATCCGAGAAGGGCTTGTTGCCGTGCCAGACGTCCCAATAATGGACATCCCCCCGGTTGGGATCGTTAGGCTTGTCAAAGCTGCCACCCGAGGAAGGGCTTGCGGGCCAGTAGAAGGTTTCGGGGTCCAGCGCCTTGAGGATTTGGGGGAAAATGTATTCGTACATCTTGATATAGTCGGCTTTTTGTTTCATGGTACCGACCCACATCATCTGATCCACGAACATTTCCATTTCATTGTTGCCGCACCAAAGCCCCAGAGAAGGATGGTGCCGTATGCGTTTGATATTGTCCGCAAGCTCTGCCCTGATATTTTTTTCGAATTCTTCGGTGAGATCATAAACCGCACAGGCGAACATGAAGTCCTGCCACACCACAAGGCCCAGTTCATCGCAAATATCGTAAAAAGAATCGTCAGGATAATTACCGCCCCCCCAAACCCTGACTGAGTTGAAGTTGGCAGCCACGCACTGTTCCAAAAGTCTCCGGGTACGTTTGGCATTCACCCTTGGGAGTATATTGTCCTCGGGAATGTAGTCGGCGCCCATGGCAAAGATCTGCACTCCGTTAACTTCGTGGGCAAAACTCTCGCCCCATTTGTCTTTCTGGACATGCATGGTCATGGTACGCAGCCCTATGCGGCGTTCCCATGTGTCAAGCTCCACGCCCTTGGGCGAAAGCAGCGTTATTTTTACTGTGTAAAGAGGGTGTGAGCCGTAACCGTTGGGCCACCAGAGCTCAGGCTTGTCAACAATAATACGCTTGGGCGAATCAGCGTACTCGGTTGCCTTTCCGTTTGGGGCAGTGACGCTGGCCTTCCAGGAAAAATCGCCTTTGATGCTGTCAGAGGCTTTTTCAATTTCAACATTGAGGTTAAGATCGACTGCATCATTGCGGTGTTTCTGGGTAACGTACACATTGTCTATGCGGGCCATGCGTATGCCCACAAGCTTTGCTTCCCGCCATATGCCGGCATCAGGAAGCCTCGGGCCCCAATCCCACCCGAACATGCAGTGGGCTTTGCGCAGCTGGGGGAAACCTTCGAGGCAGTCGGAAGATCCGTCAACTTTGATCTTCTTGTTTGCTTCGGCTGTAAATTTAATGGGCGAATGGAAAACAATTTTAAGTTCGTTTTTATCCTTTTTTAGGATTTTGGTGACATCGAATTCCCAAATGCGGTGCATATTGTCGGCTTTGCCGACAATGCGGCCGTTAAGGGCAATGTCGGCCAGGGTATCAAGGCCGTCAAAGCGGAGTAGCACCTTGTCCATGCCCAGAAGCTTTTGGGACACCGAAAAACTTCCAATATACTCATATTCGCTTTCCAGAAGGGCAAAAGCCTTGTCCTCATTGTCCCTGAAGAAGGGATCCTCCATTTTTTTATTGATAAGCAAATCGTTGTAAACCGAACCGGGGACTTTTGCCGGAAGGTAGGGCCCCCCGGGAAGCTTTCTCATTTTCCAATTATCATGAAGCTTTTGAATTACCATTGATATTTCTCCTTGCGGGCATTATAGTGAATTAACAGAAAGGGAACAACATGCATCTATCCGACGCCCCGGCTGGCGCCTCGTTCAAGGTCATAAAAGTTATATTAGGAAGGGAAGTGGGCAAAAGGCTGGCGGACATGGGTTTCACCGAAGACACCGAAGGCGCTGTAGTCCGCCAGGGCTTTTTCCGCGGCCCCCTGCAAATACGCATACGGGGTTATGACATACTCATACGCCGCTTCGAAGCCGCAGGCATAGAAGTCGAACCCGTGGGGGACTGGTCGGCAGTCCATGACGCTGTATGGCACTTCCATCACAACCATCATAGATTCAATAAAAGGCCCAAGGGAGACAAGGAATGAAGGATCTCCGGATTGCCCTTGCGGGAAACCCCAACTCGGGCAAGACTACTCTTTTTAATGCCATTACCGGGGCCCACCATAAAGTGGGGAATTACCCGGGCGTTACGGTAGAGAAACGCGAAGGCATCCGCATCCGTGGCGACAGGCAGTATCATTTTATAGACCTTCCCGGCATTTACAGCCTCACTGCATACTCTATTGACGAAGTGGTAGCCCGCGATTTTATCCTGGACGAAAAGCCGGATATCATTGTGGACGTGCTGGACTCCACCAACCTGGAACGGAACCTCTACCTTTGCCTCCAGTTCCAGGAGCTGGGCATCCCTGTGATATGCGCCCTCAATATGACCGACGAGGCCGAAGCCAAAGGCATTATAATAGATGAGAAAACACTTTCCGAAAGCTTGGGCATACCCCTGGTAAAAACCATAGGCACCAAAGGTTCCGGCGTTGATGCCATCCTCGACTGCATAGACAATGTGCAGGCAGAGCATGCGGAACCACCGGCGCTGCTCCGGCATACCCATTCCATTGCATACGGGGATGAAATCGAATTAAAACTAAAAGTGTTGGAAGACCTCATTAAAACTGATACTGTCTTTGCAGGTAAATACCCGGTACGCTGGCTAGCGGAAAAACTGTTGGAAAAAGATGCCAATGCCTTTGAGCGTTTAAAAGAGCATACCAGGTCAGGCCAGATAGAAAATACCGCCAGGGAAGCAAGTATTTGGATAGATAAACACTACGGCAAAGATTCGGAGATAATCATTACCGAGCAGCGTTACGGTTACATCAGGGGGGCGGTAAAAGAATCCATACGTATTGTAAAGCACGCCGATTTTTCCGTCACCGAAGCCATAGACAGGGTGATCATGAACCGCTTCCTGGCGCTGCCCATCTTTGTATTGGTTCTCTGGGCTATGTTTCAAATTACCTTCTTCCTGGGCGAATACCCCATGGGCTGGCTAGAAAGCCTTTTCAGCTTTCTAGGCAATGTGGCCACCAAAATACTCCCCGAAGGTATGCTCCGATCCCTTGTGGTGGACGGCATTATTGGCGGCGTAGGAGGGGTATTCTCCTTTGTGCCCCTCATTGTGATCCTCTTTTTTCTTCTTTCCATATTGGAAGACGTGGGGTATATGTCCCGGGCCGCATTCGCCACAGACAAATTCCTCCACGCCTTTGGGCTTCACGGTCAATCCATATTCCCCATGATGTTGGGTTTTGGCTGTTCGGTCCCCGCAATTATGGCGTCCCGTACTTTAAAGAGCCCCCGTGACCGCATACTTACCGTTCTCATCACCCCGCTTATGAGCTGCGGGGCGAAACTCCCGGTGCATGTGCTGTTGGCGGCGGCCTTTTTCCCTGAACATGCCGCCAACATGGTGATACTCATTTACGGGATAGGAGTAATACTGTCACTGTTAAGCGCAATACTGCTAAAGAATACAGTTCTTAAAGGCGAACCCACACCTTTTGTCATGGAGCTTCCTCCTTATAGATCACCAACCCTCCAGGGGGTTCTCTGGCATGTGTGGGAAAAAACCTGGATGTATATCAGGAGGGCAGGTTCGGTCATCCTGATGGCTTCAATACTCATCTGGGCGATCACCTCCTTCCCCGTCTATCACGGCAGCGAACAGGAAGACGATTCTGCCAAAGCCCAGGCTGCTTTGGAGTACAGCTTCGCGGGCAGGATAGGCCACTTTATAGAGCCTGTATTCAGCCCCCTGGGCTTTGACTGGAAAATCGCCATAGCCTCGGTAACTGGTTTTGCGGCAAAAGAAGTAATAGTCTCAACCCAGGGCATACTTTACCGGGTAGGTACCGATGCAACTGCGGAGAATGAGGGTCTTCGGGACGCTATACGGCGGGACCCCCATATGAGGCCATTGGTAGCGTTTGTATTCATGCTTTTTACCCTTATCATCCCGCCCTGTTTTGCCGCCCTGGCTTCCATGAAGGCTGAAATCGGCGTAAGGTGGGTGGGCTTCGAACTCATTTTCCTCTTCAGCCTGGGCTGGATATTGTCATTCATTGTGTATCAGATAGGAACGCTGCTGGGGGCATGAGTTTATTCAGCCTTCATCCAGGTAAGCTCATGCTTGTTATGGTGGAGATGGACAACCGCACTGCCGGGTATAGCCGCGAAACGGCGGGTGGTTTCAAAATCGGGATCGCTTCCGGTCCCTCCGGGCCCCTGCATTTTTATGGTGCAGACAAAATTCCGGCATAGCCCCGAAGCCAGCCACTTTTCTATCCATTCAAAAAGCCTCGGCGGATAGCAGATCACATCGCAAAAGAGCCAATCGATTCTTCCTATTTCTTCAGGCTTAAGCGTAAACGCATCGTGTTTGATAAAGCTCACCCCTGGCATGGCCTCGACCCGGGGATCAAGGGCAGCACGATCAACCGCGACAATATCGGCGCCAAGATTCGCCAATGCCCAGGTCCAGCCACCGGGGCTTGCCCCTGCGTCAAGGCAGCGTTCGCCTTTGCCCGGCCAGCGGCGGAGCCGCGCAAGGCTTTCCCAGCATTTGAGATATGCCCTGCTCGGAGGGTTGAACTTGTCCTCTTCAAATTCGACGACGCCGGCGGGGAAGGGGCTCGAACAATCCGGCGAAGCAATGAGGGTATGGGCATCCAGCAGGGTCCACGCGCCCATAGGCGAATCGGGAATAAGCCAGGGGAAGCCATGGGGCTTGCTCGACACAGGGGGCAGCTTTTCCGCAATCAACGCGCCCCGGCGGAACTGGGTAAAAAGGGTGGAAGCCCAATTCCGCTGGATATCCCGCAAGGCTTTGGCAGCTTCGCCAATGGAACCGAATTCAATTTTCTGCGGGTCGAGCCAGATATTGCGGTTCCAGAAGGATTCCGCCCTGGGCAGCGCGTTATCAACGGGAGCGTAAAAAAGCGGCCCCCATGTTTCGCAACCCGGGCCAAGCTCTTTTTCGAGGTGATCTTCAAATTCGGGGATGGCTTCGTAAACCTTGCCCGCCAGGGGGCTTTCCGTCATACAGCTGCGGAGGAACCGGTTCCCATGGACGAACGCCAGTTTAGGTAATCAACATAACGCTGAAAGGCGCGGCCCTTGGGGGATTCAAGTATGGCAAAACCGATTTCGCAGGAATAGCCCGAAGTGCGGACCCATTTGGATTCCCCTAAAAGCTCAAAATTGCCTATCTTGGCTGAAGTTTCGGGGGTAACTTCAATTTTGTATTGAGTGTTGGGTTTAATATCAATGTACATGGTACATTCAACGCAGCACCCGGTAATGCTGAGATCCTTGAGGAGAATTTCCCCCTCGGCGCCCCCCTCTATCCGGGCTTTGGCGAGAGTCTGATATCTGAGACTTCTTCGATTTTCAGATGGCATAACACCGTTATTTTGTCCTATAGATCCAATTTCGTCAACCATATATAATTATAAATCCAATAATATACGATGTTTAGGAGAAAACATGGCCGCTAAACATACCCCAGGCGAACGCATTGCCGAATTATGCAAAACCTACGGGGTTTCCAGGGAAACTTTGTCCGAACGCAGTGGAATATCCACAGAGCTTATCCGCAGGATAGAAGAAGAAGGCCACATACCCGACCTTGCCCCGCTTTTAAAAATTTCCCGCGCCCTGGGAGTGCGGCTCGGGACCCTCCTGGATGATCATGAAGAGCTTGGCCCGGTAATCACCAGGGCCGGAAAAGCCGGCGAAGCCGCCCGCTTTATAACCGGAGTTCCCGAAGCAGCCAAGGACGATTCTCATAAGGGCCTGATCTTCAAAGCCTTGGCAGCCGACAAGAACAGCCGCCACATGGAGCCCTTCATCGTGGACATAGAACCCGATGCCGAACAGGCCAAATCCACCCACGAAGGCGAGGAATTCATTTATATTCTTTCAGGGAACCTTGCCCTGGAATACGGTTCAGAGAACAGCGTCCTCCATGAAGGCGATTCAGTCTATTACGATTCAATCGTACCTCACCGGGTTATCTCCGCCGACGGAAAGCCCGTACGTATCGTGGCTGTAATTTATACGCCCGTATAAACATTAACAGGATCAACAGGATGGAGTATATAGAAAAAACCCTGAGCCAGGTGCTGAGGGAAACAGCGGCGAAGCAGCCGGATCATGAATTCCTCGTCTATGCCGACAGGGCTCTCCGCTTTACCTATGCCGAATTCGACAGGCGCGTGGACGAGCTTGCCCTGGGCCTTTTAGCCATAGGCTTAAAGAAGGGTGATCATGTAGGATTCTGGGCAACCAATGTACCCGACTGGAACACCGCCCTCTTTGCGTGCGCCAGG
The DNA here is from genome assembly GCF_000214355.1 of Leadbettera azotonutricia ZAS-9. GTDB lineage: Bacteria > Spirochaetota > Spirochaetia > Treponematales > Breznakiellaceae > Leadbettera > Leadbettera azotonutricia. The sequence goes on from NC_015577.1 coordinate 549,684, forward strand.
GCCGGCATGGTTTTCGTCACCGTCAACACCGGCTACAAGAGCCACGAACTTGAATTCCTCATGAAGCAGTCAGACCTTGCCTGCATCTGCATCATAGACGGCTGGCGCGATTCGGATTATGTTGCCATGGTGTACGATCTTGTGCCCGAGCTCAAGACCGCCCAGCGGGGCTATCTCAAGAGCGAAAAATTCCCCTTCCTTAAAAGCGTGATCTACATAGGCCAGCAGAAACACCGGGGCATGTACAGCCTCAACGAAGTTCTGCTTTTGGGAAAGTACACCGATATTAAACAGCTTCACGATATTGAAGCCACCCTCGACCGCAACGATGTGGTGAACATGCAGTACACAAGCGGGACCACAGGATTCCCCAAAGGCGTCATGCTCACCCACAGGAACATACTCAACAACGGCCTCGGCCTTGGGGACAATATGCGCTACACCGAAAAAGACATCGTATGTCTCCCGGTGCCCCTTTTCCATTGTTTCGGCCTCGTCCTGGGAATGATGTCCATCATCACCCATGGCTCCACCGCAGCTATTTTGGAATGGTTCGACCCCCTGCTGGTTCTGGCGACCATACAAAAAGAAAAGTGCACCGCTGTTTACGGCGTGCCCACCATGTTCATCGCCGAACTCAACCACCCCATGTTCAAGATGTTCGACCTCACAAGCCTCCGCACCGGCATCATGGCAGGATCCGTCTGCCCCATCGAAGCCATGCGCCAGGTTATCGACCTTATGCATATGAGCGAAGTAACCATTGTGTACGGCCTCACCGAAAGTTCGCCGGGAATGACCCAGACCCGTTACGATGACCCAATAGAAGTAAAAGTTGAAACCGTAGGCCGCGCCCTGCCCGGCGTCGAAGTGACCATCAGGGACCCCGAAACAGGCGAGGAATGTGCCAACGGAACCCATGGCGAATTTTGCTGCCGGGGCTACAACACCATGAAGGGCTACTACAAACTGCCCGAAGATACCGCCAAGTGCATTGATAAAAAAGGCTGGCTCCATTCAGGCGACCTGGGCGTCAAAGACGAAAAGGGCTATTTCCGCGTAACAGGCCGCATCAAGGACATGATCATCCGGGGCGGCGAAAACGTGTACCCCAAAGAAATCGAGGACTTCCTCTACACCATGCCCGGCGTCAAGGACGTGCAGGTAGTGGGCGTTGCCAGCAAAAAATACGGCGAAGAAGTTGGGGCATTCGTTATACTGCACCCCGCTATTACCATGACCGAAGAAGATGTACGCGACTACTGCCGGGGCAAAATCAGCCGCTTCAAGATCCCCAAGTATGTGTTCTTTGTCGAATCCTTCCCCCTCACCTCAAGCGGGAAGATCCAGAAGTATTTGCTGCGGGAGCAGGCGGTAAAAAAAGTCGAAGATCTGGGGATTGGGACATAAAGAATGAACACTTCCCGAATGACGGTAGACAATATTCTTGACCCTTCCTATAACAGTTCCGTGGAAACCTTATCCCGGTTCGCAAAGGCGTTGGGGAAACGGCTTACTATTTCCCTGTCTTGATAATCTCCTAGACAGCACCAAACCCCGCCCAAACAATCCCGCGAGCTGGCGAGCGGGCAAACCCAACCGTCCGGTTGCACGGCGTGGGCTTCGACAGAAGTGACCGCGTCTTAGACAGCGTCAAAGCCCGCCCGAATAGCTTCCACATTCAGCGGCACAAATTTATGCTTGTCCGGGGTAAAGAAGTTCTTGAGTATGGCTTCGATTTCCGTAAGCTTGAGGGCGCCGGTGAGCTTGGCTATGGCCCCCAGGGCTACCATGTTGGCGAAGCGGATGTTGCCGATTTTTTCGGCTATGCCCGATGCCTCTATCTTGATGGTTTTAATGTCCTTGCGCTTGGGCTCGTCTTTAACGAGGCTCGAATTGATGAGCATGAGGCCGCCCTCTTTGAGTATCCCCTCGCAAAGGGGGAGGGAGTCGGGGTTCATCACCAACACCGAGTCGGGGGTGGTTACCAGGGGGCTTGCGATTTCTTCGTCCGAGACGATGACACCTGCGCGGGCAATGCCGCCGCGTTTTTCAGCACCGTAAAAGGGGAAGAAGGTGACGTTTTTGCCTTCTTTCATGGCGCAGTAGACCCAAATTTGACCCAGGGAGATGATGCCCTGGCCGCCGAATCCGGCGAAAAATGATTTCTCTGTCATTTGGAAGCCCCCTCTGCTTTGCTTTCAAGGGTGTTTTTTATCTCCCCCAGGGGGAAGACGGGGATCATGTTCTTTTCGAGCCAGTCAACCGAGTCGGCGGGGCTCATGCTCCAGTTGGTGGGGCATTGAGAGAGGATTTCTACCATAGTAAAGCCTTTGCCCTGCATTTGGGCTTCCAGGGCTTTTTTGATGTAGGCCTTGGTTTTTCGGGCGTTGGCTGCGTTGTTCACCGCGCCCCGGGCAATGTAGCGGGTGCCATCCAGGGTGGCAAGCATTTCCGAAACCCTGATGGGGTAGCCCATGCCGGCGGCATCGGGGTCGCGGCCCCTGGGGGCGGTGGTCGCCTTTTGGCCGATGAGGGTGGTGGGGGCCATTTGACCGCCTGTCATGCCGTAGATGGCGTTGTTCACGAAAATGGTGGTGAACTTTTCGCCCCTGTTGGCGGCGTGAACCATTTCGGCAGTACCTATGGCGGCCATGTCGCCGTCGCCCTGGTAGCAGATCACCAGGTGGTCGGGAAGTATGCGCTTGATGCCGGTTGCCGCCGCCGGGGTGCGTCCGTGGGCGGGCTGCACCGTGTCGGTATCAAAGTAAAGGTCCGCCCAGATGGCGCAGCCTACGGGGTTGGTGATGACTGTTTTTTCCCGCAGGCCCATCTCGTCGATGAGCTCGGTGATGATGCGGTGGATCACGCCGTGGCCGCAGCCTCCGCAGTACTTGGTGGGAACTTTGTATAAACTTTTCGGATATCCTTTAAGTTGCTTCATTATTTTCTCCCCAGGATTTTTTTCGCTTCGGCGAAGACTTCTTCTTCTGTGGGAATGACCCCGCCGAGGTGGCCCAAAAGATGAACCGGCGCAGGTTTTGCGCCCTTGTTCACCGCTTCGAGGACGCTGAGTTTTACGTCTTCTACCATCTGGCCCATGGACATTTCCACCGTGAGGAGGGGCTTGCCGTTGGAGGCTATCTTTGCCAGCTCATCGTAGGGGAAGGGCCAGACCGTGATGGGACGGAATATGCCCAGCTTGATGCCTTCTTTTTCGGCGAGCTTCCGGGCGCCCAGGCAGATACGGGCGGAAGTGCCGTAGGCCGCCAGCACCAGGTCGGCATCCTCTGTTCCTACGGCTTCAAAACGCACTTCGGCCTTTTTGATGGTTTCGTAGCGGGCATAGCGGGCCCGCACTGTTTCCTCAAGTTCTTCGGGAACAAGGTGGATGGACGTGATGTGCCTTGAATCGCTGCGGCCCGAGCCTGCCATGTGACCCACAGCCCAATCCCGTTTGGGAAGGTCTTTGAGGTTTTTTTCCGGGGGAAGCACCACGCCTTCCATCATTTGGCCTATCATGCCGTCGGCCAGCACGATGACCGGGGTGCGGTATTTGTCCGCAAGGTCAAAGGCCAGGTAGGTGAGGTCGGCGCATTCCTGCACGCTTTTGGGGGCCAGCACTATGCAGTAGTAGTCGCCGTGGCCGCCGCCTCTGGTGGACTGGAAATAATCGGCCTGGGAAGGGGCAATGGAACCGAGTCCGGGGCCGCCCCGCACTACATTGACGATGACCGCAGGAACGTCCGCGCCTGCCGCGTAGGAAATGCCCTCCTGTTTAAGGCTGATGCCCGGGCTTGACGATGAGGTCATGGCCCTGGCGCCTGCGCAGGAAGCGCCATACACCATGTTGATGGCCGCCACTTCGCTTTCAGCCTGGATAAAGACCCGGCCTTTATCAAGCATATTTTTTGCCATGTAGGCGATAAGCTCGTTCTGGGGGGTGATGGGGTAGCCGAAATAAGCGGTGCAGCCTGCCCTGATAGCGGCTTCGGCAATAGCGTCGTTGCCCTTCATCAATACTTTTTCGCTGTTCATGCTTCCGCCCCCTCAAGTTCAAAAAGCTCGATGCAGACATCGGGGCATACTTCGAAACAGCTCCCGCAGGCTATGCACTTTTCAGGATGGGCCGCCTTTGTCGGGTAAGTACCCGTGGAGTTCGGCTCCGTATCCTCTTCCAAAACCTTGACCGGACAGGCGCGGATGCATAAAAAGCAGCCCTTGCACAGTTCCCGGTCGATGACAACTTTACCTCTCCTGGCCATCATAACTCCTTGAAACTTCGTTGGAGGTTCCCTTGAAACTCCGTTAAAAATCACTTAGCCTTACTATAAAGTAAGGATAAAAAAATGGAAAGAGCAGCAGGGATCTTGTTGGCCGTAAGCAGTTTGCCTTCTCCCTATGGGATTGGTTCTTTTGGAACAGCAGGCAGGGAGTGGTGCGATTTCCTCGCCAAAGCAGGCCAGAAATACTGGCAGATTCTGCCCCTTGGCCCCACCGGCTGGGGCAACAGCCCCTATCAGAGTTTTTCAGCTTTTGCTGTTTCTTCCTATTATATAGACCTCGACACCCTCGCCAGCGAAGGACTTCTTAAAAAAGGGGAGGCCGAAAAGATAGTCTGGGGTTCAAGGCCCGGCTCTGTAAACTACGGCGCCCTTTATCACCGGAGGGAAAAAATTCTGCGCCTTGCTTTCGAGAAGTTCAGGCTTGTCAAAGCCTTCAAGGACTTTAGGGAGAAGAACGCTTTTTGGCTCGAAGATTACAGCCTCTTTATGGCATTGAAAAAAGCGAACCAGGGAAAGGCATGGCTCGATTGGGAAGAAGGCTTGCGGTTTCGCAAAAAGGATGCTCTTGCCAAGGCGAGGGAAGATTATATAGAAGAAATTGATTATCACGTGTTTGTGCAGTACCAGGCTTTCCGCCAATGGTCAGCTTTGAAGCACTACGCCAATAGCCGGGGCATATCCATTATCGGGGATATGCCTATCTATGTGTCCATGGATAGTTCCGACACCTGGGCCAACAGCGATCTTTTCCAGCTCGACAAGGATCTGCGCCCCATCCGTGTTTCCGGCTGCCCGCCGGACCCCTTTGCCGCAGACGGCCAGCTCTGGGGGAACCCTCTCTACCGCTGGGATTATATCAGGAAAACCAACTTTGCCTGGTGGATACTGCGGCTCCGCGAAAGCCTTTCGCTTTACGATGTGGTGCGCATAGACCACTTCCGGGGCTTCGAGAGTTATTACTCTATCCTCGCAGCCGACAAGACCGCAGCTAACGGCGAGTGGGTCAAAGGCCCGGGCCTTTCGTTTATCAACGCCGTAAACAAGCAGCTCCCCGGCGCTGCCATAATCGCCGAGGATCTTGGCTACCTCACCCCGGAGGTCAAAGCCCTGCTCAAAGCCTCGGGCTACCCAGGCATGAAGGTGCTCCAGTTCGCCTTTGACTCCAGGGAGTCAGGGGATTATATGCCCCATTCATACATACGCAATTGCGTGGTTTACACCGGTACCCATGACAACACTACTTCCATGGACTGGTTTAAATCCGCGCCGCCTGAAGATGCCAAACTAGCCCTGGATTACTTCGGCCTTAAATCAAGCAAGGACGGAAACTGGGCTTATATCCGTACCGCCCTTTCCTGTGTTGCCGACCTCGCGGTTATCCCCCTGCAGGATTATCTTGGCCTGGGCAAGCAGGGGCGCATGAATGCGCCCTCTACCCTGGGTGGCAACAACTGGTGCTGGCGATTGCTCCCCGGGCAAATCGAATCGGAACTTGCGGTGAAAATTAAGCGTATTACGGATATTTGCGGAAGGTGAGGGGAAATAGTATGAAATTGGCATTGTTAATAATTGATATGCAAAAAGCCTATTACACAGGTTATGCAAAGGAATCAATGGATCAGGCATCTGAATATATTAATTATGCTGTCGAATTATTCAGGGGAAAGAATTATCCGATTATTTGGGTTCAAGATGAAGATAAAAAAGGCAATGTAATACAGGGTACCATCGGATTTGATTTAATTGATGCATTAAAACCGAAACCTGACGAAAAACGGATAATAAAGAATTACAATAACAGTTTCAATAAAACCGGTTTATTGGAGTATATTATTAAAGAGGGTGTCGATACGTTAATTATTACCGGGTATAACGCGGTATATTGTGTTTTATCAACCTATCGCGGGGCATTGGATCATGATTTAATGCCAATATTATTAAAGAATTCATTGGCAAGCAATACAAAAGAGAACAGTAAATTTGTGGAAGACATAAGCGAGATTATATCGATAAATGCATTGGAAAAATTCATCTCAGGGGCGAATGAATGAATTTGAAGAAAAAGTCCTTTGAGCTTCGCAATAGATAAGCATATATTTTCCGGGCAGGTCCCTGTTTTTTCAAATTTTTCTCCCCGAAAACCTTGATTTTTCCGCTAATATGTGGTATAATATTTGGTATGCAGTTATACCTTAAAAGTAAATTTCACTCTCTTAAAGTCGTCCCGCCCAAAAGCCGTTTTGCTCACCAGCGGTTCTAGTCTTCATTTAATTTTTTGCTGCTACAGCCCTAAAGTACTTTGATTTACCTGGTTAGCATATCTTTGGAGGGTATGCTATTGGCGTCCTTAATGAACAGGAGGTTCAGATGAAGGATTCTCTGGGTACTCTGTCGCCGGTTTCCCAGAAAGGGGCTTTTTGGGAATTCAAAGATGCGAAAGCGTTGTCCGCGGAGGATGAAGCAGCGCTTTTCAATGAACTCGAACGCTACAAGAAAGAGTTAAAACGCCTCCCCCATGCAGGCCGCAAAGCCCTGGATATTCTGGAGAATATCAGGAACCGGCAAAACAGGCTGGTGCTTGCCTTTGGCAAAATGGTGATGGCCATTGCCGGCAAGTACCGGGGTCAGGGCCTGGATTTTGACGACCTTGTCCAGGAAGGGTGCATCGGCCTTAACAAGGCAATAGGCAAATTCGATCACACCCTGGGCACAAGGTTTTCGACCTATGCGGGTTATTGCGTAAAGTCCGCTATCAATTCCGCTTTGGCAGACAGGGGCAGGGCTGTAAGGCTTCCTGCCTATAAAGTCAAGGAATGCAACCAGGTCAGGAAGCTTTCCAATCAGTTCTACCAGGAAAACGGCATGGAGCCGCAGGTTGAAGAGCTTGCATCCATGCTTGGGTGGGAATCTGAGAAGGTCAGGTCTGTAAGAAAGGCCGGGCAGGAGATCCTTTCCCTGAATGCGCCTAAGGATGCCGGGATGGATCAAACCCTGGAAGACACTTTTATTGACGACAGGGGGAAGGATCCGGCGGATTTTGTCATCGAAGCCCAGCTAAAGGAAAAAGTCAGGGATTCCCTCCAGGTTCTCACCAAGCGCCAGAAGGCAGTTGTGATATACCGCTTTGGGCTTTGGAACAGCGAGGAGCATACGCTCAAGGAAATCGGGAAGCGCCTCAACATCTCAAGCGAGGCGGTGCATCAGCTCGAAGCAAGGGCTTTGAACAGGCTCGAAGGCAACCTGAATGATTGCGCATAACCCTGGAAACAAAATTTTACAAGGGCCAGGATAAAAAAACCCCTTGTAAAACCTCCTTTCTGACGATATATTATAGTAAGCTTATGAAAAGGCATGTTCGTATAGCATTAATACTCGCCTCCTTTCTCCCCTTGGGGACTGTGTTCGCCCAGGATTTTCCCCCTACAGCCATACTCAACGCCGCCTATAAAGGCGATGTGGAAATGGTCAGGCTCATCCTGGCCACCAAGCCCGACCCGGATGTACGCGACCACTTTGGGGCAAGCGCCGTCCACGAAGCCATCTTCGAGAGCAATCTTGAGGTGATCCAGCTGCTTTTGGATAGCGGATTCGACGTGAACGCCCAGGTTGCGTCGAACGGCTATACCCCCCTGCATTATGCCGTATGGCTCAACAAGCCCGATGCGGTAAAGCTGCTTCTTTCCTACAATGCTGACAAGACCATCAAGGACAAAAAAGGCTTCACCCCCCTGGAAAAGGCCACCAAAGAGGGCAAACGCGACCTCGTTATAGCTTTGTCCAGGAAATAAGGCTTTAGCTGTTTTCCCTAAACCCCTTCCTTAACCCAATTCAATACTGCCAAAGCAATGGACGCAAGCCGTGTTTCAGCATCTGAAGCGCGGCTCGAAAGTATGACCGGCGCTTTGGCGCCCAGAAGTATGCCTGCGCCTTTGGCATTTCCCAGATACATGATGGATTTGAAGAGCATGTTGCCTGCTTCTATCGATGGGGTTATGAGTATGTCCGCGTCCGCTGCAATGGGGCTGTCTATGCCCTTGATGCGGGCAGAGGCGGGGTGCACTGCGTTGTCCAATGCGAGAGGTCCGTCAACAATGCAATTGGCGATGCGGCCCCTGCGGTTCATTTGAGTGAGTATGGCGGCATCGGCGGTACAGGGCATACGCTCGGGGTTTACCTGCTCCAGGGCTGCAAGGACGGCGACCTTTGGGGTGGGGATGCCCAAGTCCCTGGCAAGGCCCACGGCGTTTTCGATGATGCCGATTTTTTCGTTCAAGGTGGGGGCTATATTGAGGGCGCCGTCGCTTATAAAAAGCAGCTTGGGGTAGAATGCGGATTCAACCACCCCAACATGGGAGATGAGCTTCCCTGTATTGAGACCCCCTTCCTTTTTCATTACCGCCTTAAGGAAGATTGCGGTTTCGACGAGGCCCTTCATGGGGAGTTGAGCCTTGCCTTCACGGACAAGTCCAGCTGCCTTTGCGGCTGCGGCAGAGTGGCTGGGCTCATGCAGGATTTCGAAGCCGCTTATGTCAATGTTGCTTTCCTTGGCGGTTCTCTCGATATCCCCCTTGTTTCCTATCAACACGGCATTGCCCAGGCCTTGTTTTTTCGCTGCTGCAAGGCTTGCCAGGGTGGAGGCATCGGCGGCGGAGGCTGCCGCGATGAAGGGCATTTCTTTCCCTGAATCTTTAAGGGCTTTTACTGCGGCTGCGCTGATCTCGGCTATGGTTTTCATTATTTTCCTATTTTAACGGATATGCTATACTATTGCTATGAAGTATCGAAGGGGGACTTATGATAGAAAGCAGCGCCAATATTGAGTTCAAGCCTCGGCTGCGCTACGGCATGGTGGGCGGAGGGCAGGGCTCCTTTATCGGGGATGTGCACCGCAAGTCCATTGCCCTTGACGGCATGGCCGAAATTGCAGCGGGCTGTTTCTCCCGTTCCGCAGACAACACCCTGGCAACCGGCGCGGCCCTGGGAATCAAGCGGGAAAGGCTCTATGCAACCTACGAGGAAATGGCCGAGGAAGAATCGAAGCGTGCCGACAAGATCGATTTTGTGGTGATTGTAACGCCGAACTATGCCCATTATGGGGCCGCCAAGGCTTTTTTAAGCCGGGGAATTCCTGTGGTCTGCGACAAGCCCCTCTGCATCGAAGCTTCCGAAGCCCGGGAACTGCAAGAGCTTGCCGAAAAGAACAAGCTCCTTTTTTGCGTGACCTACACCTATTCGGGGAACCCTGCGGTAAAACACGGAAAGGCACTCATCAAAAAAGGCGAGATAGGAAAGATTCATTTTATCACCGGCGAGTATCCCCAGGAATGGCTTTTGGCTCCCTCCGAAAAACAGGGGAACAAGCAGGCAGTCTGGAGGACAGATCCCAAGCTGGCAGGTAAGTCCAACAGCGTGGGGGATCTGGGTTCCCACATCGAGAACCTTGTGCATTACTTCACCGGCCTCAAGATAAAGTCCCTCTGCGCCCGGCTCGACAAGATAGGCCCTGGCAGGGTGCTGGACGATAACGCGACAATCATGGTGGAATACGATAATGGTGCCAAAGGCGTTTACTGGAGCAGCCAGGTGGCGTCAGGTTATGATAATGCCCTCAAGGTGAGGATCTTCGGCGACAAGGGTGCGGTGGAATTTAACGAAGAGGAATGCAACTACATCAAGTTTTCCCAATTCGGTAAACCCACCACGGTGCTGTCCCGTGGGCGGGATCCTTTTGATCCCCATGCGCAGGGTTTTTCCCGCATCCCTTCGGGGCATCCTGAAGGCTACTTTGAGGCTCTGGCAAATATCTACAAGACCTTCATCACGGCCCTTGCAAAGCAGAAAGAAGGGAAGCCATTGACCGAAGATGATTTGGACTTCCCCACGGTAGAGGATGGGTTGAACGGTGTTGTTTTTATCGGCAAGTGTGTCGAAAGCTCTGACAAGGGCGCTGTTTGGGTTAATTTATAGGAGGAACTATGAGCAGACCAGTTACTTTATTTACCGGACAATGGGCGGACCTGCCCTTTGAAACTTTGTGCGCCAAAGCAAAAACCTTTGGCTACGACGGCCTCGAAATTGCCTGCTGGGGGGATCACATGGACCCCGCCAAAGGCGCTTCGGACCCTTCGTACATCGAAAACCGCAAGGCTATTCTTGCCAAAAACGGCCTCAAGTGTTGGGCAATTTCGGGGCACCTTCCCGGACAGTGCGTGGGCGACCTCTGGGACCCGCGGCTTGACGGATTCGCCCCTTCAAAATTTTCCGGCAACCCCGAGAAGATACGCGAGTGGGCCATTGCGGAGATGAAGCTCATTGCTAATACCGCAAAGAATCTGGGCGTCAAAGTGGTTACGGGCTTTATGGGAAGCCCTATATGGAAGTATTGGTACTCCTTCCCCCAGACCTCCGAGGACATGGTGGATAAAGGTTTCAAAGAAATTGTAAAACTGTGGACTCCCATTTTTGACGAGTACGATAAGTGCGGAATTAAATTCGCACTGGAAGTGCACCCCACGGAAATCGCCTTTGATTATTATTCCGCCGAGCGGCTTCTCAAGGAATTCGATTATCGCCCCACCTTGGGCTTCAACTTCGATCCTTCCCACCTTATCTGGCAGGGCGTGAGCCCCCACCTGTTCCTCAGGGATTTTAAGGACAGGATCTACCATGTGCACATGAAGGACGCGGCAGTAACCCTGGACGGCAAGGCCGGCATACTCGGTTCCCACATCACCTTCGGCGATACCCGCAGGGGCTGGAACTTCCGTTCCCTGGGACACGGGGACGTGGATTTCGAGAACATCATCCGCGAACTCAACGCCATGGATTATCAGGGCCCCCTCTCGGTGGAATGGGAAGATTCGGGCATGGAGCGGGAATTCGGCGCAACCGAAGCCTGCGCTTTTGTGCGCAAGACCGACTTTGCCCCCTCCAACGTGGCCTTTGACGATGCGCTGAAAAAGGACTAGCTTTCTGGGCTTTTTATCCAAAGCAAGGGTTACAAAATCCGGCATTTTGGAACCCCCTCGATTCTTTCCCGTAATAGCTGTTTTTGCCCTGGCCCTGTTTTGGTCAGCTCCCCTCTTTGCAAAGGGGGAGGCCGAAGCGGAGCCTATACGGGCAAAGTTCGGCGTGCTTCTTCCGTCACAAGATCGGCCCTGGCATACCGCCCTGTATCAGGAGGCTGTGCAGGCTACGGCCCTTGCGGCCATGGAATCCCTGGGCAATTTTGAATTCCGTATTCTCACTGCTTCTGCTCCCGAAGAGCAGCTTGCCCAAATCACCGGCCTTGAGGAATGGGGCATGGGCTGGCTTTTGATATTGCCCCTGGATTTTAGCACTATTACACTTAAATTAAAAGAACTTCACAGTAAAAGTGTGAGAATCGTGGTCATAGATCAGAGTCTGGGAAATGCAGGTTTTGGGTATGCCGATATTTCCGGCGATTATGCGGCCATGGGCTCAATAAGCGGTCAATGGCTTGCCAAAAAGATGAAGGCGGCTTTTATGACCAATTACCTCTGCCTGGGCGGCAGGTCAAGCCTCTCAGAGACCGAGCTGATGGATACCTTTTTCGGGGAAATGTCGAAAGAACCTTCGCTTGTGAATGTGCTGGGTGAGGGGCAATACAAATCAATCGCCCTGAATGCCGAATCGGCATACAAGGAGACCGCCGCTCTGTTGCGGCGTTTTCCCAAGATTGACGCTCTGTTCTGCCAGGATGACGATATCCTCACCGGTGTTTTGAAAGCGGTAAAAGAATCGGGCCGCAAGGACATACGGTTGCTTCTGGGAGGCGGGGGATCAAGAGAAACCTTGAGGCTTATACGTGATAATGACCCTCTGGTGAAGGCAACGACCCTCTATTCGCCGAAAATTGCCGCCGAGGCCATAGGCTTTGCGGTCTCCTCTGCACGGAACCCCGAGGGCGATGGGTTCCATGAGGGTACTGAGCAGCTTAAAGTGAGGATCCCCACGGTGTTGATAGACAAGTCTAATGTGGGACGGTATTTTAACGGGGCTTTTTAGTTTTTACAAATTTTAAATTTTCTTTCATTTTCCTGTTGCCTAAGACAAGCAAATTTGTTATCTTCTATGTTAACGAACGGTCGGTAACATAGATGACAAACGAAGATATAACCAGGACCGCCTTCAAGGTATGGGGGCGGGAACTGTACAAAACAACTAGCCTCACCAGCATAGCCAGGGAACTGGGGGTAAGCAAGCCCGCCCTGTACCGGCATTTTAAGGACAAGCAGGCCCTGCTGGACGCCATGTACTCAAGCTTTTTCGATGAGTATGCGGCCTTTATCAAGGGGAGCTATGAAAAAGCTCTAATGACCAAGGATAAAGGGGAGCGCTTTTATATCATGATGAGGGCCATAACCGAGTATTATATACGGAACAAGGATGCCTTCCTCTTTTCCCTGCTCCAGGTTTACAGCAGCCTGGAAATGCGGGCCATGGCTGAAAGGCTCGCTGCCAATGGTATTAATTTGGTGAAGCTGGCCAGGGAGGCCGATGATTCCGGCATGTATCCGTCCAGGTCCCAGTTCATTTTTGTAACCGGTATCTTCTGGGTAGCCCATTTTCACCGCAATATCCACAAAGGGGAAGGGGCGCCTGAGGAAAAACTGGTGGCCGGTACGCTTGCGGATATGGAAAAGCGTATTCGGCACGGCCTGGGACTCAAGGTGCAAAAAATAGCCGCTTTGGACTTTAATATGCTGGAGGCTGCTGCTGCGGGTAGTTATGAGAAAGAAACCGAGGATAACAAGCTCCTTCAGGCTGTAGCAGGGGCAGTGGCCCAGGCAGGGCCCTGGAATGCCTCTATGGAGATGGTGGCAAAGCGTTCGGGCCTGTCCAAAAGCGGCCTTTATGCCCACTTTAAAAGCCGTCAGGATATGCTGGGCCGTCTTTTTCTCACTGAATTTGACCGTATTATAGATTATGCGGGGGCCAAGGTGAATACTTCCAGGGTTCCTGAGGCGCAGCTGTACCTGGCTATTTTTTCCATTGTGGATTATCTCAGATCCAAGCCTGAGATTCTTATTGCCCTGGATTGGTTCAAAACAAGAAGGCTGGAACTTGGGGCGGAGGTTCCTGCCCGGATTTACGACCCCATTACGAATATCAAACTTGATGTTTTTGCCAAGGCTGGGGATGACAGTACTCACGAAGCCCAGTGGATACTCTTTATGATCGTGAATATGCTGGTACGCTGGATTCCGGGAAACAAGGGCGATACAGCCTGGCCAGAGGAGAAGAAAAATGAAAGGTTCAAGGAAATCAGGAATATTTCGAATGAAAGCGCCAGGATTCTATATAAATTTATAGTCCTGGGGCTGGAGGGTTTATCCTGATGAGCAAAATGCGCTATATTACAGGTAATTGCATCAAACGGCATAAAGCCGTAAAAAGCCGCGCGTATTGCGGGCTTATCCATTGTGTCTGCGGGCTTGGGGTTTCGGCGGGAGCCGCGTTTCCCCAAGGCCGCTATAGGAGTTGCGTATGATCCGATTTCGTCCCCTTATCCTGGCTTTGCTGCTGGTTTGCGGTGCTGTTGCCGCCCACAGCCAGGATATAGTCCGCCTGACCCCTGATGACGCGGTGGATCTGGCGATTAAAAACAACCTTAGTTTGGAGTCCGCCCGGGTAACCCTGGATACAAAGAAGCGCAAGTCCGATCTGGTGTGGAACCAGTTTCTTCCTTCGATAGATGCCAGAGGCACTCTTGCGCGGGATAACTGGGCGTCCACCAGTCAAAGTCTGGATTATACGGCCCTTCCAAGTATCGTCATGACTTCCACCACCCTGCCCCAATGGCATGTGAATGCCAACATTTCGGCTGCTATAACTTTTAGCTTTGCTTTGGTAGAAGGGATAAAGAGCATCAAGCTGGACTATCAGACAGGGCTTGTTACCCTCGAAAAGGCCAGGCTCCAGACCGAGCGGGATGTGCGCAAAAGTTATAACCAGATACTTCTGCTCCATGAAACCGTTGCCCTTCAGCAGAAAAGCCTTGCCACTGCGGAGCGCCGTTACAATATGGCGGAAGCCAATTACAAGGCCGGCCTCGTGCCAAGGCTGAGTGCTCTCCAGGCTCAGGTAGCTTTGGAAAACATGAAACCTTCCATAAATGAGCTTGAGAATAATCTCAAGGCCCTGGAAGCCAGTTTTGCCATGAGCCTTGGGCTGCCCTACGAAACCCAGTTTGAGCTTGCGCCGATGACAGGGGGCGATTTTTATATCCCCCTGGACGTGGCGGAGCTTATCTCAAAAGCTGCATCAGGCAAGCCCGATATTCTTGAACTGCAGAAAAGCATTCAGGCCCTCCGGAGCGGGAGAAAGGCCCTGGCCCTGCAGCTTTACACTCCTTACCTCGCTTTTGCGTGGAACATATCTTCCATGTATAGTCCCATGCTGGATCCTTTTAAGGATAAATTATTTACTACTGATAACTGGAACAAGGGCGGTACTTTTTCTGTCACTCTTGGAATGAGCCTTAATAGTCTTTTGCCTTTTACCAAGGAAGGCCAGAGCCTGAAGGACATGGACAACAATGTCCGCAGCCTTAACATAGGACTTGCCCAGGCCATACGGGGAACAGAACTTGAGATTTACAATAAAGTTAATTCTCTTGAAAAAACCAGAACCACTGCAGAAGCCCAGAAGCTGACTGTTGATATGGCGCAGCAATCCTACCAGTTAACCGAGGAAGCTTACCGAGCGGGGCTTCAGGATTTTCTTGAGGTGCAGAACGCAGCCCTGTCTTTGAATCAAGCCGAGCTGCAGCTTCTGACCCAACAGTTTAACTACTTGAGCGATCTCATCGATCTTGAATATGCCACAGGGGTTCCCTTTGGAACCTTGAGCTCCAAAAACGGAAACTAAGAGAGGTAAGTATATGAAAATCAAGGCTTTGCAAAATACTGCTTTTTTCGCAGTAATGATGATAACAGTTTTTAGCTTCTCGGGCTGCCAGCGCATTAAAGATACGTACGGCAAGTTGACGGATAAAGCAGCTCCGGGCGGTCCGGGCCAGGATGCCCCGGTTTTTGCGGTGAACACCATGGATGCGGTGCAGGGACAGATAAGTGATTATCTGGCGCTTTCAGGCGATCTTGTTGCTGCTTCCACTGTTGACGCGTATTCGGAAGCAGCAGGAAAAGTGAGCAGAATCATGGTATCCATTGGAAGTTATGTAAACAAAGACGCTCCCATTGCGGAAGTTGATCCCTCGCGGCCCGGCATGCAGTACGAAGTCAACGTAGTTAAAGCTCCAGTATCGGGAACCATTGTCGCTCTTCCTGCCCAGCTGGGCATGACGGTGAGTCAGGCAGTTCCCCTGGCCCGCATTGCCAGCGGGGTGGGCCTTGAGATACGTCTCTATGTGGCTGAACGTTTTATTTCCAGGGTCAGTCTGCGCCAAAGTTGTGAGATAAGCCTCGACGCATACCCTGGCGAAGTATTTCACGGGAGGATCACTGAAATAAGCCCTGTAGTGGATCCTTCGTCCCGTACCATGGAAGTTCGCATTGGGGTTGATTCAGCTTCAAAGTTAAAGGCAGGTATGTTCGCCAAGGTGAGGATCATCACGGAGCATAAGAACAACATCGTAAAGATACCTTCATCGGCCCTTATCCAGCGTTTTGGTGAGGATTATGTATTTGTTGCAGAGACTGATCCCGATAACGCTGAAGGTTTTGTTGCGGTAAAAAAGATAGTGGCCCCCGGTATACTTATAGACGGGGTGCTGGAAATTCAACAGGGGCTTAAACCTAACGATGCGGTTATAGTCCGGGGCCAGAGCCTGCTTAACGATGGAGCCAAAGTCAATGTGGTTGACCGGATCGCTCCCCTGAGCGCGAATTAAGGAGCGAGTATGAGTTTAGCTAAATCAGTTGTATCACGGCCCACAACCGTATTTATTATTTTTGTTCTGCTTATCATGTTGGGGGTTTTTGCGTTTATCAATCTTCCTATTGACCTCATGCCGGAAATAAACCCCCCGTACCTGGTTGTTTATACCAGTTACCCCGGAGCAGGTCCCGAGGAAGTTGAACGATCTGTAACCCGTCCCCTGGAAGCCGCACTTTCAAGCGCATCAAGTTTGGAAAAGGTAACCTCCACCTCATCGAAGGGAACGAGCATGGTGATCATGCAGTTCACCTATGGTACGGACCTTGCGGATGCGTCCAATTCGGTACGCGATTCTCTGGAGCGCACCAGAAACTACATGCCTACAGGCGCGCAGTCTCCCATGATCTTCAAATTCGATCCTTCCATGATCCCCATCATGGGGCTTATGGTAACTGGGAACCGTTCGCCCGAAGAGCTGCGGCAAATTGCAGAAGATACTATTGTTCCCCGTATTGAGCAGACCCCCGGTGTGGCGACTGCCTCTGTTTCAGGGGGCCGCGAAAAGATCATCAGGGTTGAAATACCCCAGTCCCGCCTTGAGGCTTACGGCCTTACCGTGACTGCCATTCAGCAGATGCTGGCTGCCCAGAACGCTCAAGTTGCGGCAGGTACCATCACGGAGGACGGCCTTTCCTATCTTCTTACCACCATGGGCGAATATACTTCCCTCGACCAGATACGGAATACCGTTATTTCCTACAAGGCTGTTTCCAGCGGGCAGGAGCTGCCCCGTTCTGTATACTTGAGGGACATTGCCAATGTGTATGAAGGCTACCGGGACGAGACTAGTATAGTCTATGTTAACGGTGTATCCGCAGTAATGCTGATGGTTCAGAAGCAGAGCGGAAAAAACTCTGTTCAAACTGCAAAGGATCTCAGGGTAAGGTTGGAAAGGATCGCCAGGGAAATCCCCCAGGATATTAAGATATCCGAGCTTTTTAACACTACCGATCAGATTGAAAATTCAATAAACCAGGTAGGTTCAACTGCAGTTTCAGGCGCGCTCCTCGCAGTAATAGTACTGTTTATTTTCCTTCGTTCCATAAAGCCTACCTTGATAATAGGCATCAGTATTCCTGTGTCCATCATCATTACCATTATGTTGATGTACTTTGCCCACCTCACCTTAAACCTCATGACCCTTGCGGGACTCATATTGGGGGTCGGTATGCTGGTAGATAACTCCATCGTTATTTTGGAGAATATCTACCATTACCGTGAAAAAGGCGCAAAACTTTCCACCGCGTCGGTTATCGGTACCCAGGAAATGATAGTCGCCATCGTGGCTTCTACCCTCACTACCATCTGCGTATTTGCGCCATTGGTAATGTTCCAGGGCCTCCTTGAAATGGCAGGTGAAATGTTTTCGGGCCTCGCTTTTACGGTTGTAATTTCGCTGACCTCTTCGCTCCTCATAGCCATGTTCCTGGTGCCGGTTCTTTCAAGTCATTACCTTCCCCTGGTTACGCGCAAACAAAAACCGCTGAAAAGTTTTCTTGCTCCTGTAGACAGGGCTTTTGAAAATTTCTTTACCCGCCTTGATAATAATTATCGCAAGGCCGTAGCATGGGTGCTGCATCACAAGGCCATTACTATCGGATTTTTGGCGGCACTCCTGGTAGGGAGCATTGCCCTGATTCCCGTCATTGGCTGGGTCTTTATGCCCGAGCAGGAAGCGGATTCAGTTTCTGTCAATGTAACCCTTCCCATGGGAACTCCCCTGGCTGAAACCGAAGCTACCCTGCAGCAGATCCAGCGTATCGTTGAGCGGGAAGTTCAGGGATATGACAGGATTATGCTTAACGCCGGCGGCAGCGGCGGTATGATGGGCAGCGGGGGTGCCAATTCAGGTTCAGTCAGAATCAACCTCCCCAAATTCGAAGAACGTATAGACAGCGCCGATGAAATTAAAGCCAAGATCAGGACTCACTTCAACGAATTCCCCGGGGTAACCATTTACTTCAGCGCTGGAGGTATGTCGATGGGATCGGGAAACCCGGTGGATGTAATACTCCGCACCGATAACCTTGTAAAAGGCAAGGTAATGGCAGACCAGATAGCAAAACTTTTAAAGGATAACCTGCCCGATATTACCGAACCTCGTGTTGATCTGCAGGACGGCCTTCCCCAGATCGAAATAGAGCTTGACCGTGAGAGAATTTATGCCTTGGGCCTTAACACCTATACCATCGGCAATGAGATTAAAGCTGCAGTAGACGGCGTTACTGCTACCCGTTACAAGGAGGGCGGCACCGATTACGATGTAATACTGATATTGGCGGAAGCTGACCGGAGTACAAAGCCTGCGCTGGATCACATTTTTGTGAACAGCCAGGTTGCAGGCAAGGTACCGCTTTCCAACTTTGCCCGTTATGTAGAAGGTACGGGCCCCATGACTATCAGGCGTGAAAACCAGAGCCGTGTAATTCACATAACCGCCGGCGCCCAGCCGGGGACCAAGCTTAATCAGATTGAAGAAAGGGTAAGAAATATCATCACCGCCAATGTTCCTGCCGATGACGAAGTGCTGATTGAATACGGCGGGGACAATGCAGAAATGATGAAGATGATGAAGAACTTTGCGCTTATTCTTGTAGTTGCAGCTTGTCTCGTCTTCGGGGTCATGGCGTGTCTCTTTGAATCATTCAGGGATCCCTTCATCGTTATCTTTACTATTCCACTCTCGGTGATTGGTATTGTTGCTATCTATCTCATAACAGGAGATGCCTTCAATATACTTACCGCCGTAGGGCTTCTGGTTCTGGTAGGTGTAATTGTAAACAACGGTATCGTACTTGTAGACTATACCAACCTTTTGAGAAAACGGGGCTACTCACTCCATGACGCCTGCGTTGAAGCTGCGGGCAACCGCTTACGGCCCATACTCATGACCACCCTTACCACAGTCCTTGGCCTTCTGCCCATGGCTTTCCTTCCCGGCGAAGGATCCGAACTGGTCGCGCCTATAGGAAAGACAGTCCTCGGAGGCCTCTCCTTTGGCACCCTGATGACTCTGTTCCTCATGCCCACCGTTTATTTCCTGATGAACCGCAGTTCGGATCAGCGGGCTGCAAAAGCTGAGGCCAAGCGCGAAAGGATAGCCGCAGGGCTTTCCCGCAAAGAGGCAAAAGCAAAGGCTTCTTCCTCAGAAGGTACTGATACAGAAGCAGCAAAAGTAATTGATGGTGATGTTCAACCAGAGGGAGCCGGAATATGATGCGTATTGAAGTAGTAGCAAACCATTCGGTCGAAGAAAATATTCTCGAATCTCTCAAGGCAGAAGGCGTGGCAAAATTCTACACCAAATACCCCAGCGTCTTTGGTGTAGGCTCCACAGGTCCCCGCATGGGAGACGCCATCTGGCCTGAAGAAAACTTCGCCCTTGTTATGTGGTGCGAGGAGGACGAAGCCAGAGGTATTGCCCGCGCGGTATCCCGTGTCAAGGAACACTTCCCCGATGAGGGCATCAAGGTTTTTGGCCTACCGCCTGAGCCTTCACCTTTAGTCTGAATTGTGGTAGCTTTAGCTATCTTCGATTTAAATGGAGGCCAAAATGGCTGGCGGTTTGAATGTGGGCTGGATCCCCAATGTGATCCTTACGATTTTCTTTGATCCCCTTTGGCAGGGTATTAACCGGATACTTAGAGGCAAGCTGATCATCGGCCTACTGTGGATCATCACAGGCGGGATCTTCGGTATTGGCTGGATTATCGATATTGTCACGGTGATCCTTAACAAGGATATCAGGATACTCGCCTAAGTTAGCATTTTTCATCTAAACAAAAAAACCCGCCTTGATGCGGGTTTTTTTGTGCTTTACAGGTGTAAACCCTATTTAAACTGGCTGTCCATTTTTCCCTGAAAATTTGACTGTATGTACTTGCGTATCCTGGTCCGCACTTCGGGATCAATGCGCTGGGTAAAGAGCACGACGTAGATTTTATTGCTTCCGTCTATGCGGGAACCGAAGACTATGCCCTCGGCCTTGATGAGCATGGTCTGGAGCTTTATCTGTATATCCTGAAAAAGAGTGTTTTTGACCAGTTCGGGATCAGCGTCAAAAGCGCAGGAAAAGCCCACCACCGAAATATCCTTAATAGCCCCGTTTACGAAAGTCCCATTGATGGGGAAATTGACCGTAGTATTGGTTTCTGTTTCTGTAGTGGCCCGGATATATTTGCGCCTTCCCTTGGCATCGGCAGCCTTGAGTATATCCATGAGCTGCCTGATGGCAATG
The DNA here is from genome assembly GCF_000214355.1 of Leadbettera azotonutricia ZAS-9. Classification (GTDB taxonomy): domain Bacteria; phylum Spirochaetota; class Spirochaetia; order Treponematales; family Breznakiellaceae; genus Leadbettera; species Leadbettera azotonutricia. The sequence goes on from NC_015577.1 coordinate 570,129, forward strand.
GAAAGATCCGATTTGACCACTGTATAGCCGCAACGGATCTTAACCTGGCCCAGGTACTTGCGCTTAAGGTTTTCATCCTCTCCCGAGCAGATTATCCCAATGCCGACACCTGAGGTTTCAGGATCGCCCATAACCCCCCGTATCCAGGCTTCCCATTCCGATTCGCTCATTCCATCGTTGATGTTGGCAAACACTATGGAAGATGGATATTTTTTGAGTATGCGCCGGAGTTTGGAATGGTCTTTTATGATATAGACCTCATATTCCTGCTGGATAAGTTCAGCAGCTACCTGGTTTTGGATAACCGCCGATGGGTAGAGGAAAAAGAGCTTCTTCCCCAGGATGTCTTCATTGCCTTCATTAGCCATAATGTTATTCTAGACGATATTTGAGGATTTTGCAAAGACTCTTGTGGGATAAAATCACTTGATCTTTACCAATTCCAGCTCAAAAACCAAAAAGCTGTTTGGGGGTATGGCGCCATTTCCTGCGCCGCGCTCGCCATAAGCAAGTTCCGGCGGGATAATGACGGTGCGTTTTTCACCGGGAGCCATGTCGAGGAGGGCCTCGTCCATGCCGGGAATGATGCGCCGTACGCCGACCTGGAAATCTGTGGCTCCACCGTGCACATCGGAATTGTCAAAGACCTCGCCCGAGAGGAACATGCCTTTATATTTGGCGGAAACGGTCTTGCCTGCTGTGGGTTTCGCGCCTGAACCTTGCTTTTGCACAATGTACTTGAGGCCCGAGGCGGTTGTCACAGCGCCGGGATATTTTTTTTCTATCTCTGCCAGGGCCGCGCTTTTTTGGGATGAAAGTTTGGAAGTTTTGGCAGCGCTGGCGTTCCGCAGCAGTGCGTCAAAAGCAGCCTGATCAGCCTTAAACGCATTAGCCTGGGGACCGTTGCGGATTATAGTTACCCGTTCGATACGGTCGCCCTGCCGTATGGCATTGACTACCTGCTGGCCCTGGACGACCCGGCCAAACACGGTGTGGTGATCATCCAGGTGGGGGGTCGCAACATGGGTAATAAAGAACTGGCTGCCGTTGGTATCGGGGCCTGCATTGGCCATGGAAAGGACCCCTGGGCCGTTGTGGCGCAGGCTGGGATCGAATTCATCGGGGAATTTGTACCCTGGGCCGCCTGTGCCATTCCCCACGGGATCGCCCCCCTGGATCATAAAATCCGCAATGACCCGATGAAAGGTGAGGCCATCGTAATAGCGTTTGCCCCCCGCAGTAGTCATTTTCCCTTCGGCGAGGGCCACGAAATTGCAGACCGTGAGGGGCACTTTTTGATACTCCAGGCGTATCACAATATCGCCCTTTGCAGTGGTGATGCGGGCAAAAAGGCCATCCCCAAGAGCTGCATCATCGGAGGCGGCGAAAGCTGATTCGGCCATCAATACCAACAAGAGACCGCCTAACCCTGCGCAGAGTGGGCGTTTAAAATTCAATTTTTTTGTAGAAACATTCATAATTCATTTTAGCATAAAGGCGCCTGACAGTAAACAGCGAAGCTCAGCCGAGGCACAGAGTACCGGAATTTCCCCTCCGGAGGCGCCTGATAAAAACTATTCCGCCGCGATCCGGTAAATGGCTTCGACATCCCCGGCGTCCAGTTTCTTAAAGTTGCCTACAGGGCCGAATTTTACCGCCCTTTTGGCCATCTCGTTGATCCTGTCGGTTCCCAGTTTCGCATCGGCAAAGCTGACGGGAAGGCCGATGGAACGGAAGAAATTTTTGAGACGGAATATTCCCTCCAGGGCCGCCTGCTCGGGGTCATAAAAAGAACCATCCACTCCCCAAACCTTTTTGGCAAACCGGGCAAAACGCATGACATCTCCCTTAAGGTTATACTTGATCCAGGCGGGGAACACGATGGAAAGCCCTGCGCCGTGGGCTATGTCGTAGACGGCTGAAAGCTCATGCTCGATCACGTGGCTGGCCCAGTCCCCTATCCGGCCGGTACTGAGAAGGTTGTTGTGGGCAATGGAACCGGCCCACATGATCTCCGCCCGGGCGTCGTAATCTTTTTCGCCCCCAGAGAACACTTTCCGGGCATTGCGGATAATTGTCCGCATGGCTCCTTCGCAGAGTTCGTCGGTAAGCTCCACATGGGGTTCCTTGGTAAAGTATCGTTCCATAATATGGGCCAGCATATCCGCCACCCCGCAGGCGGTCTGGTAGGGGGGCAGGCTGTAGGTAAACTCGGGGTTAAGGATGGAAAACACCGGCCTGATGCATTCCTCGTCCACCGACTGCTTCCAGGGCCCCTTCTCATTGGTAATCACCGAGCTGACGCTGCTTTCGCTCCCCGCCGCAGGGATGGTCAGTACCGTAGCTACCGGCAAGGCAAGGGTGGCTGTTTTTTTATGATCGTAAAAATCCCACACGTCCCCGTCGTAAAGTGCGCCGATGGCAATGGCCTTGGCGGAATCAATTACCGAACCGCCCCCTACCGCCAAAATGAATTCAAGCTTTTCTTTTTTAACAATCTCTATCCCTTCGTAGACCTTGGAAAGCCGGGGATTGGGCTTGACCCCATCCAGTTCCACCCAGGAAACACCTGCCTTTTTGAGGCTGTCCTTGACGGAATCCAGAATCCCCGACTTGGCGGCATGGCCCCCTGAATGGTGGAGCAATACCCTTTTGGCGTATTTGGCAGTTTCGTCCCCTGCCTGTTTTTCTGTTCCCTTGCCGAAGATGATCTTGGTCCGGTTATAATATTCAAAATTTTGCATGATTCTCTCCTTTATTCGTAGATTATTATAGCTTAATCCTGCCTCTGAAACTACGGGACAGGGTGAGCCTGTCTGCATATTCAAGGTCGCCCCCTACAGGAAGGCCCGAAGCCAGGCGGGTGATTTCGAGGGGGGAGCCTTTCAGTTTTTCTTTTAAAAATTGCTGCAGGTAGAGGGCTGTGGTGTCCCCCTCAATCGTGGGGTTAAGGGCAAGGATAAGTTCCCGGGTTCCCTCTTCCTGAATGCGGCTTGCGAGTTTCCCGATGGAAAGATCCCCGGGGCCAACGCCTTCGAGGGGGGCAATGAGGCCGCCGAGCACATGGAAGAGGCCACGGTATTCGCGGGATTCTTCGATGACCCGCAGATCCTGGGCCCGCTCTACCACGCATAAAAGCGCGCGGTCACGGCTTGGGTCGGAGCATATAGGGCAGGGGTCGCTTTCGGTGTAAGCCCCGCAGCGTGAACAGCGTTTTATGGCATCGTGAAGGTTGTCAAGTTCGGAGGCTAGGGAATGGGCGTATGCGGGATCAGTATCAAGTATATGATAGGCAAGACGGCCCGCGGTTTTTTTCCCGATTCCCGGGAGCCTTGAAAGGAGGGCAGTGAGCCTGTCGAGGGCATTCCCCGGTGTCATTGCACCCCCGGTACCACGCCAGGGAAACCGCCAGGCGGGAAGCCGCCAGGCATGCCGGCAAGAGCGCCCATTTCGCGGTTCACGGTTTCGCGCGCTTTCTCGAGGGCGCTGTTGAAGGCGGCGGCTATAAGATCCTGAAGCATGTCGCGGTCTTCCATGGCCTCGGGGCTGATGCTTATCTGAAGCACTTCCATGCGGCCGTTCATCGCAATCGTAACCATGCCGCCCCCCGAAGATCCTTCGATTCTGAGGCCGCCAAGCTTTTCCTGGAAAGCCCCCATTTGTTCCTGTATCTTCTGGGCATTTTTCAGTATGTCAAAAGGGTTGATGTTCATTTTATTCCGTCCCGCTTTTTATGATAGTTCCATTGAACAGTTTTAGCACTGTTTGTACGTCTGCGCTGAGATGGGGCTGGACAGGCGGCACAGCGGGCATTGCCGACAATGCAGCGGCTTCCCGTTCTTTTGCAGCCTTGTACGCTTTAAAGCCTTCAGATAAAAACCCTTTCTGGCCGGGTTTGATTTCATCCCTTATCTCCCGCTGCGCAGGGGATGGGATTTCAACCCTGGGGCTTTCCGCCCCTTGCGCTAAAGGGCGGCTTACATCCCCTTTGAGGACAGCCCCTGCCCTGTTCACTGCCTCTGCAAGCTCGGCAGGGGAAATCCAGCGGTCGAGCCAACAGAGTTTCGATGCCAATGTTTCAAGCTCGAACCTGGGCGAAACTGAGTAGCGTATATCCCTGTGAAGATCAAAGAGCAGCTCCCCTGCATGGGCCAGCTTTTGGGTATCCAGCTTTTCCAGCACCTTTGCCGAGAAGCGTTCCGGCGGATAGCCGAGGAGGGATTCCCGCGTAACCCCTGCCTTAAGAAGATAGAGGCTGTGGTAGTAGCCCGCAAGATCGGTAACAAATTGTTCTACTGCGACACCGTCGCCAATGAGTTCATCAATTTTGGCAAGCGCCCCGGCAACATCGTTGGCCGCGCAGGCATCGGCAAATTCATTGAGCCTGTCGAGGCCCACAAGGCCGAGCTTTTCCCTGATAATATCGGACTGTATATTCCCATCAGAAAATGAAACCACCTGATCGAAAAGGGTGTATGCGTCCCGGAGGCTGCCGGTAGATTCTCTGGCAATCCAGAAGAGGGCCTCGTCCTCGGCTTCAATTTCCATTTCCCTGCAAGCCTGGGCCAAAAGGCTTTTGATGGTCTCGATGGGGATGAGCCTGAAATTGAACTGCTGGCACCGGCTCTTGATGGTAGCAGGCACCTTTTGGAGTTCGGTGGTGGCAAAAATAAAAATGACGCTTGGCGGCGGCTCTTCAATGGTTTTGAGGAGGGCGTTGAAGGCATTGTTCGAGAGCATGTGGACTTCGTCGATGATGTAAATCTTGAAGCGGCCCGAAGTGGGGGGGAAGAGGACTTCCTCCTTGATCTGCCGCACGTCATTGACGCCGGTGTTGGATGCCCCGTCTATCTCGATGACATCCATGCTGGAACCCCTGGCTATTTCCTCGCACTGGGGGCAGCGGCCGCAGGGTGTGGGCGTGGGCCCTCTCTCGCAGCGGAGAGAGCGGGCAAGGATGCGGGCGGCGCTGGTCTTGCCGCAGCCCCTGGGGCCGGAAAAGAGGTAGGCATGGGCAATATGTCCGGTTTCCAGGGAGTTTTTGAGGGTAGCAGCCACAAATTCCTGGCCTGCCAGTTCATCAAAAGTCTTGGGCCGCTTCCGGGTGGCGGTTACTTCATAGGCCATAGCTTAAGTATACCCCAAAGGAGGCAAAAAAGAAAATGCCCCGCAGCCAGGAAATCCACGGCGCAGCGGTCAACCGCTTACCGTTGCTTCCTTCCGAACCTGGCGGAGTTAGGCGGCGGCCGCTCGCATGGCTCCTGGCTGTAGGACAAGTGCATACTACTTAACCGCAGTATGGTTGTCAAGGGGCCATCCTGTCTTCTCAGCGGCCAAATCGTGCGTAAATTACTCATGACAGAGGGAAATGCAGTATTTTATACTATTTTAAACGCGGAACATGAAAACCGCAAAAATGAGTTTCGGGTATGAAGAAAAACAGGTTTTTCATTTTGGGAATGTTGGCGGCAGCGCTGGCATTCGGACTGGTTCTGGCGGGGTGCAGTGATGGATCGAGCGAAGATCCGCCTGCGGAAACGACTTACAGGGTTAATGGTATTACTGACAAACAATTGGTCAACGGCACCTGGACTGCACGAATCTCTGTAACAATGGGAAATGGCAGCTCATGGTATGTTAATGGGGCTCCGGCGGGGGCCGTTATAGACCCCAGTCCTTTTGTATTCACTCCCGATGTCCTGACAATATCCGGCACGATAAGTACCAACAGCACGATTGATTATGGCGATGGTATCCGTCACCCTGTAGTATTGGCTACCAGTACTATTTCCATACCCGTGTCGTTGAAATCAGGTGTTGATCCCGATACGGTCAGTTCAGTCAGGGTTACGATAAAAGATTGTCCCATCAACACAGGCGGCAGAGTTCATTTCAATCTCGAAGCCGATAAGACCGACACGGTTGATTTTCAGAATTAGCATAAAGACATTACTACGCTCAACTGCGCATATTTTTAAAAAGTGCGCAGTTGAGCGTAGTTTGAAAATCCGGCTATTATCAGCTTTATTTATATAGATATTTTTTATCATATTCAATTATTTTGTCAATAATTGTTTTTTTTATTTTATTTACCGTTGGTTTGTTTTTTATTATTCTTACTTCTTCCCAGCTTTCATCGGGAACATCATCAAAATATCCAAGACTTCTTTTTACACTATTTATATCAGCTGCACTATATTTTTTCCTGTAATAGTCAAACATGTTTTCCAATGAAATTTCTTTCAATAAATAATAAATATCAACAAAATCCTTAGCACGGTTTCCGCTGTTTTCAATCGCCCGTAATTTCATGGCCGCAATATCTTTTTTCCCTAAATACCGTATATCGTCATTTTCTTTTACAGGTTCGACCAAATTATAGGGGTGTTTGACAAAATCGACTTTTATATCATTTATTTTTACCTGGTAAATAATACTTTGGCTGTTTATTACAAGAACCTTGCCTTTATAATTGTCAAATAAAAATGCCCCTATCATTTCTTTATCTATTTCGTTTTGTGTAAAAAGATCAATGTCATCTGAACGTCTGTGTCCCATTTGTAATGCCAGGGATGTGCCGCCAACCAAAAAATAATCTCTGAAAATATCAGATTCTTGAAGTTCTTTGAGCAATATTAATAAAGATTTTGATACACATTCTTTCTGAAGCACGAAAACCTTCTTTTTGGAATTTTGAATGTAAAGCTCAAATAATTAATGGTTTTTTTATCGAGTACCTTTATTTTCACTATTTCTTTTTTTATAGTGTCTATTCCATAATATCGTACCACCTCCCGAACATCATCCTCTGTTCCCATGCTGAATACCCTTTCAAGAATGAAATTTACCCTTTTATCATAATCGAGCTTTTCTTGACTGCAATCCCAAAAAAGGAAATTTGATAATACCGGTTTCATATATTTTATCCTACCGCGTTTCCGTTAGATTGTCAACTTTTTGCGTTTATGGCGTAGCCACTGTGTTTTTACAATTCTTCAAAGGCTTTTTTTACGGTTTCGGCGACAGTCTTTGACAATGAGGTCACAAGTTCTTTTTTTACTCTGGTTTTTCTTACCGAATAATCTTCAAAAGGAGATTCATTCCCGGTATTTGGATCTTCATAGAGAAGCTGCCATGTGTCTATCTTCAAGGCTCCGGCAACTTTAACGAGGAATTTTATGGAAGGTGAACGATTTCCAATTTCTATCTGCCGAATATAAGCCGGGGCAGTCCCGCAAAGATTGGCAAGTTTTTCTTGCGATAATCCTGCTTGTTTTCGCCATTTTTTGAAAAAGTTCGCAGTTGAGCATATTTCAAAAATGCGAGAATTTTTTTTCCAAATCCATACTATCAAAAAAGGCAATAGGAAAGGGATAGCCGATTTTTACGGGGCTTCGACCTGCTTTACAAAGATCTTGAGGCCCTGTAGGCCCAGGAGCATTACTGAAGTTACAATGGCCCCCGCTATGACAACTCCCAAAATGACTGCCAGGAGGGTGCGGCGTTTGCTGATGCCAAGAACCCAGGCGCCCAGGGTGCCTGTCCATGCGCCGGTGATGGGAAGGGGAATGGCGACAAAAATGGTAATGCCGAGCCAGCCCCATTTTTCAACTTTTTCGTGGAGCTTGGCCCTGGCGCTTTCGATGAAGCGGTCGAAGAATTTCTTGTACCACTCCATTTTGAGAAAAAGACGGTTCAAAGTCGAGAGGAAAATCCAGCAGACCGGCGCCACCATGGCGTTGAGCAATGCCGCGAAGGGAAAGGCGATATACCAGGGGATTTGATGGGCCATGGCAAAGGGTATGGCCCCCCGCAATTCTGAAATCGGCAGAAATGCCAAAAATGCCGTGATGAACCAAACTATGCTGCCGCTCATAGAATCAGTTCCCAGTAGCCCACGTCGAGCCAACGTATCATCATAAACCTCATTGCCACTATATGCTATTTGATGCCTTCTATGCTATACTCTCCCCATGCGTGAAATGCGGAGAAAAGACCGGGAAATGCCCCGGGAATTTGCGGAAGCGGTTGTGGATAAATGTCGCTTCTCGGTGTTGGCTATGGTGAATCCTGACGGGACGCCTTATTGTGTCCCCCTGTCCATGGCCCGTGACGGCGAGCTGCTTTATTTCCATGGCGCAAAGGAAGGCCAGAAGACAGACTGCCTCCGCCATCAGAACCAGGTCTGCATTTCCTGCGTGGGCGATACCAATCTGCCCCTGGATCATTTCACTATCGAATTCGAGTCGGCCGAAATTTTTGGGAAGGCTTTTGAGGTTACCGAAAAGGAAGAAAAGATCCATGCCCTGCGCCTCATTTGCCAGCGTTATACCCCGGCAAACATGGGCGAGTTTGACAAATCCATCGAGAGGAGCCTTGATGTGACCGCTATCTGGAAAATCCATATTGACGGCATCAGCGGCAAACAGAGGAAGCCGCATTAGCAGCATTACTACTAGCTAGTTAATACTATTACTGCTAATGCTATTTCTTTTTTTGACCGTAATATGCGTTGGGGCCGTGCTTCCTCTCCCAGTGTTTCCTGATAAGGTGCTCAGGCAAGGGCTTGGCATGGGGATCAAGGGCCAGGGTAAGGTGGGCCATTTTGCACACCTCTTCCAACACTGCGGCATGGTAAACTGATTGGGCGGCGTCCTTCCCCCAGGCAAAGGGACCGTGGCCTGCTACGAGTATCATGGGCATGTGGAGGGGGTTCTTGTTCTGCTTTTTAAATGTATCCACAATGAGGTTCCCGGTTTCAAGTTCGTAGTTGTTCTGCACTGCCTCGGCATCCATATATTCGGTGCAGGGGATTTCCTCTGCCCCATGGTCGGCATGGGTGGTGCCAAAAACCAGGACTGGCCTTTTAGCCTGGGCAAAGGCCACCGCGTAAGTTGAGTGGGTGTGGGTTATGCCTTTTATGGCGGAACTCCCTGCGGAAGCAAGGCGCACGAATTCGCGGTAGAGGACGCGGTGGGTTTCGGTATCCGACGAAGGGTTGAGTTTTCCGTCCGCCACCTTTCCTTCAAGATCCACTACTACAAGATCTTCTGCTTTTAACACATCGTATGCAACGCCCGAGGGCTTTATCGCAAAGACAGCCCTGGCAGGATCAAAGGCCGATACATTGCCCCAGGTATAAATCGCAAGGCTGCGCCTGGGGATTTCCATGTTTGCTTCCCAGGCTTCTTCTTTAAGAGTCTTGTAAATGTCGGCCATCAGTTTTTCTCCACAAACGCGCCAAGCTTGCGGTATTCGGCGTAAAGCTTATTGTAGATTTCGACTTCCCTTGCTTTGGGGGTATAGGTCTTTTCGATAGGCGAACAGATGGCTTTCTGCGCCGTGGGTATATCAGCGTAGATGCCTGCTACAACAGCGGCGAATATGGCCGCCCCCAGGGCCACGGGCTGATCCCCTGCGGGAACACTGATGGGCATATTAAGCACATCCGCGATTATCTGCATCACAAAAGGCGATTTGCGGGCAACGCCGCCCACGCCTATGATCCCTTCGATGGCAACGCCTTCTTCCCTGAATCGTTCCACTATTGCCCTCGCGCCAAAGGCGGTTGCTTCTGCCAATGCGCGGTACACCCTGGGCGCGTCCGAGCCGAGGGTAAGGCCCGAGATGGCGCCCTTTAAAAGCTGGTTCGCATCGGGGGTACGCCTGCCGTTGAGCCAGTCCAGGGCAGTGATGCCGGTACTGGCAGGATCGATAGCGGCGGCGGTTTTTTCCAATTCGGGAATCGCTTTTTTGGAAAGCTCTTTTGCGATTTTTTCTTTTGTGGCGGCGTCTATGCCTTCTATATTGGGAAGCAGGGCATCGATGGGCCACATGATGAGTTTTTTGAACCAGGCATACACATCGCCAAATGCGCTCTGGCCTGCTTCGTAACCCAGCATGCCGGGGACTACCGAGCCGTCTACCTGGCCGCAGATCCCGTTTACGAGTTTTTCGCCCCCCGAGGGTTTGGGGGCAACAATGACATCGCAGGTTGATGTTCCCATCACCCGGATGAGCCAGCCTTCGCGCACGCCGCCGCCGACTGCGCCCATGTGGGCATCGTAAGCGCCCATTGCCACCGGGATGCCTGCGGGAAGGCCGAGCCTCGATGCCCATTCCTGGGAGAGGCCCCCCGCGCTCTGGTCGCTGGTATAGGTTTGCGTGCCCAGGCTTTTCCGTATAGCCACCAGCCTTGGATCAAGGCGGGAAAGAAAATCTTCAGAGGGGTAGCCGCCAAAATCCGCATGCCACATGGCTTTGTGCCCCATGGCGCAGCGGCTGTGCTTTATCGAAGCAATATCCCTTGTGCCTGTGAGCAGGGCAGTCATCCAGTCGCAGTGCTCAAGAACGGAGACGGTTTTTTCCGCTACTTTTTTATCTTCTGCAAAGACCCGCAGTATCTTTGACCAGAACCACTCGGTAGAATAAGTGCCCCCCTCGTATTTGGTGTAGTCCTCGCCGCCCCAGGTTTTTGCAAGCTTGTTGATTTTTGCGGCCTCCGCAATAGCGGTGTGATCCTTCCAGAGAACGAACATGGCGCTGGGGTTTTCGGCGAATTCGTCCAGCATGGCCAGGGGGGTTCCTGTGGCGTCAACCGCGCAGGGAGTTGAGCCTGTGGTGTCAATGGCAATGCCCTTGATTTTTGCGGCAACATCCTTTCCTGCCTTGGCAAGCGCTTCTTTCACCGTCCCTTCGAGAGTGTCGATATAATCCCGAGGATGCTGGCGGAACTGGTTGGCCGCAGGATCGCAGTAGAGCCCCTTGGCCCAACGGGGATAATACATGACGCCCCCTCCTGCCTCGCTCCCGTCAGAAGCATCGATGAGCACTGCCCTGCAGGAATCTGAACCGTAGTCCAGCCCCAACACGTACGCTTCGCCTTTTTTTACCGCCATATCATCCTTCCTTTTTCAGCTAGATTATTTCCACAAGGGAGATGGATACACTCCCTGGGTGGTGAGGGCATTGAGCCGCTTTATTGCTGCTTCCCTGTCTTCCTTGTAGGTTACGCCGAACCATTCTGAATCGGCAGTGATGGCCTTGATACGGGTATAGCCGTTCTTGATGAACCAGTCGGCAGCTTTTGGCAGGAAACATTCGCTCTTGAGTTCCTTGCCCGAAACCGCGATGAAGTCATCAAAATATTTTTTTAAGTGCGGAAGTACACTCAATGGGAAACCCCAGAAATTCATGGACACCGGCGAATCCGCAGCCAGCTTCCTTTTGGCTCCGTCAGGGGCAGTGTTGAAGATGGCGCCATTTTCTTTTCCGATGGCTGTCAGTTCTTCTACTTGCGAAAGATAGCCATCCTTGATTTCGCAGACACCCCGGGCTACAGTCCCCTGGGGGCTCAGGGTAGGTTCAAGCTTATAGGGGACTATGGCTGAATCCTTGAGATCAGAGCTGGAGAGGAATTTGCCAATGGCGTCAAAGGCTTCGCGGCCGTAGAAGTCATCGGCGTTCAGCACCGCAAAGGGGGCGTCCAGTTTGTCCGCAGCGCAGAGCAGGGCGTGGGCCGTGCCCCAGGGTTTGGTCCTGCCTGCTTTTTTCGCTTCAGCGTAGATCGCGGGGGGAATGAGGGTATCCAGATCCTGGAAAGCCAGATCATACTTTACCTTCCCCTCCATGCGGGAAAGCACGATTTCCCTGAAATCCTTTTCGATATCGTGGCGGATAATGAAAACAACCTTCTCAAACCCACCCCGAAGGGCATCGAAGACCGAGTAATCCAGGAGGACTTCCCCGGCTTTGCCGAATTTTTCCATCTGCTTAAGCCCGCCATAGCGGCTTCCCATGCCTGCGGCGAGTACTGCTAAAATAGGCTTTTTCATGCTGTAAATCCTTAAATGATTGTTGATTCATTATTGACGGAAAGGGCAGAAAAAACAAGCCACTGGCAAAATTAAAGCTGCCTGCCGCTCTTTAGCTTTTCCTCAAAGCGTTCAAGGTGTTTTCCTGTAAGGCCCGGGGCTTCCCCCGCCAGGCGGCGCTTCAGTTCCGCAAGCTCATCTTTGGAAAAATTCACTCCCCCAAGCATATGGCGCCCGAAGGATTCGCAGCACAAGGGCGCCACTTTTTTGGCCATATCCAGAAGCACCCCCGCATAGAGGCGTATTTCCTTTTGGGCATGGGTATCCAGGCGAAGCTCCAGAAAGTGGAAGAGGTTGTGGAGATCTATCTGCCAGTACCATTCGGTGTAAAGCGAAAGGGGCAGGTTGATGCGGGCCAGCTCCCGCGCAATGCCCTCGTTGATGAGGGCTGAATAATCCGCATAGGATCGCTGCTGGCCCTTGTCAAGAAGGCCGATAATTTCGGCGGCCCTTGCCTCGTCAACGGCTTCGGGCGATCTCCCCTGCTTGTTGTCAGGGCTTTGAAGCGCCACATCGGCAGGGTCCGGCACATAGAAATCATCCTTCAGCACTGAATAGCGGCCGGAAATTTCGTTGAGCCTTGCGGTACGGTGCCTGATCCACTGGCGGGCTATAAAGACGGGAAGCTTGATATGAAAGGTGAGTATCACCTGTTCAAAAGGGCTGGTGTGCCGGTTCCTCAAAAGGTAGTCGATGAGGCCCGCATCTTCGCGGTAGCTTTTTGTGCCCTCCCTATAGGAAACACGCGCGGACTGCACCACCCGTTTGTCTCCCCCGAGGTAATCCACAAGCCGGACAAAACCCTTGTCCAGCACCTTGAATTCTTTGTCCAATATTGCTTCTGCTTCGTCTGTTGCGCAATGAGCCATAATCCTTCCTTGGTAGTTATTCTACTAATGTGATTTTCCGCAGGAAACGCCGGACACCCGCATTCTCCCCATTGGCTAAAATAATATCCTGGTATTCTGTTGTCCCCTTTACCTTGACAACCCGCTGTTCCCTGCGGGAAAGTTTTTCCCTGTCCTCGCCTTCTATATACCAATCCCGATCCTGATCATCGGTGATAACCAGCCGCGAAAAGGTGGCAGTTCCAACAAGGCGCACCCTGCCCGAGACGGTTATCCTGCCTTTGGGATAATCCGTATCCTTCTGCCCCAGGGCCATAAGCCCGCTTGCGGCGATTACGGCAAAGAAAATCATCAGGAAAACACTTTTTTTCGTGGGCTGCATTTATTTCCGGCCTTTTAAAGGAAGCTTCGGTTTATTCCTGTCAAAGAAATACCGCGCCCCATCCCATTCGTAGAGCTGGGGCGGGGTGTATGCTTCCCCTGAAGGAAGCGCTGCTCTTGCCGTATCTTCAGAAAGCTCTATATTGGTAACATAGCCGATTTCACTATTGCTGTTGCTAGTCGAATTAGTGTTGGTGTTGAAGGTCAGGAGATAATTGCCCCCTGACGCCGGCGGAGCGGAATTAATTGTTTCGGCGGTTTTGTTGATAACCGCATAGCGTATGTTGTTGCCGTACGGGGCGCCCGAAGGCAGGGTCAGGGATGATGCAAGAGGGCTGAATACCCCCTCCCCCGGCGCCAGATTCCAATGGTGGGTTTTGCGGTAATCATTTGGAAGCTCTTTGGTATTCAGATCGTTATACCTGATTTGTCCTTTATAGCCGACATATTTATTTGCATTGTTGCTGCAGATTAGGTTGGCGGCATACCAGGTACTGAGGAGAGTGTTCCAGTCGGAAAGACTGTTGTTAATTCGGGAGGAAGCGGCCTGGGTAACCGCCCGGTAATCAGTCTCCGAAGAATTAATTATATTTTTATAAATTTCTACATCATTGGAGGCATGGATCCTGAGCCATTGGAAGAAAAGGTAGTCTGTCGCATAATTCGCCAGAATATCATCTATCCATTCATCCTCCCATACAAAAAAATTATTGCCCTGGACAATGGAGCCGAAGGGATCTTGTTTGAAATACTCAATCCGGTCTTTCTGGCTGCCCCCGTAGATATATTCCGCCGCGCTTGCAAGCCCTTCATCGATCCACAAGTCCATCGCGTTTTTGCCCGGACTTGCCCCGCGATGGAGGGAAAAATTTATCAGGTGCTGCAGCTCGTGGGCCATGGTGCTATAGGTTTGGGACATATTTTCACTGATGCCTACCTTAGCCGGCCAGGTATCGATATAGAGCATATCCGCCTTATTGGAATGTTCGTCGTTTAGAAGCATATCAATCTCGTAGAAAAAACCCGCCGTATACGCGTTGGATGTCTTCCCGTCGTAGCCGTCCTGGATATCCAGCATCAGGAGGATGACCTTATTGTTGCTGTCCACGTCCCTGGGAGCGCCAAAGGCGCCGGTGATTTTGCCGTAAATGTTATTATCAAATTCATTTGCGATTTTTCCGGCCAGCTCGCTGTTGATTTCGGGAGCATTGTTCGTGTAATCGGATATTTCAGCGTAGACTATGCAATGCTGCCCGGTTTTTGCTTTTTTTGCCCAGGTTTTGTAGAAGCTGCCTTCGGCGGTTAAATCCGCGGCCCAAAAAGCTGTATCCCCGGCGTCCGTGTCAGGGGTGCGGCATTGAACAGCGGCAGACTGGCTGCTGGTTCCCGTATTGTTGCGGGCTGCTATTTTATAACGATAAATTGTATTTTTTATCCGGCCTGCATCAGTATAGGATGTCCCGGTCAAGGTTTGGATCTCCTCGAAAGGTCCGAATGATCCATTGAGTTTGGCGGATCGGTACAGCATATATTCGGATGTCCCAAAGACATTATTCCAGTGAAGTTTGACGACGGTCTCTGAATCAGCATAGGCCCTGAGGCCGCCGGGAGCAGCAGGCGTGAATTCCGGTGGAGATATTTCGCAGGAACTGAATGCCAGGGCCAGGGCTGCCAAAGCGGGCAGGAAGAACCATGAAAGTTTATGAGTATCCATCACTTTAGTATATTAGATTTTCAGGCCCGCATCAAGAAAATCGTAGGCGGCCTTTTTTATTTCATCAGGGAATGAATGGCCTCCCTCGAAAAGCTGGGCTTTGAAGTTTTCCCCGTATCCCGCTTTCTCATAGCTTTCCTTTGCGGCGGAGGCTATGGCCTCGGTCCCGTCCCTGGGGAATATGGCGTCATTGGCCCCGTTAGTCATCATAAAGCGCCGGGGGCAGATCTCCGATACCAGGGCAGGCAGATCCCCTGCTTCAAGCATCCCGGGAGTGAACATGGCAAAGTTGTGGTTTATCCTGTCCCGGAGTATGGCGGAGAGCCGGGATATGCCGCAGGAACAAACCGCCGCTTTTATCCGGGAATCGTAGAAGGCGAGCCAGGCGGTTTCTTGTCCGCCCAAAGAATGGCCTATAGCCCCGATCCTGCCGGGGTCCACTTCTTCCATCCCCGAAAGGATGCCCACCGCGCAGACAAGGTCGTGGAGATATTTTGCCTGCAAGGTAGAACCTTCCAGGATCAGTTTGCAGAACATGAAGCGTTCGTAATTCTCGCCATCCAAAACCTTGTTTTCCATCCGCCTGTATTCCGGCGGGCGGCGATCCTCAAAACAGAGATGATCCGGGCAAATGACGACATAACCCCTTTTGCAGAGATCCTTGCCGTAATGGTACATGGTGTTGCTGCTTAACCCCGCCGGCTCTGATTTGCCCACATAATATTCCCCCGCATGCTGGTGGGAGGCCACAATCCCCGGGTTTTTCCCCTGCCTGAAATTTTCAGGGTACAATAGATACGCAGCGACCCGCTCATCCTTTTCTACCTGGTACGAAACGGTCCCTATAAAGTATCCGTCTCGTTTCTCCATCCCGCTAAACACCGGGTCCAGTGCAGCCCCTTCAGGCATTTTTCCCAAGGTCTTGATTATCTTTTCCCTGGTTGATCTCGGCCCTTCCATGTTGCCACCTCTGGTTTGTTTTAATCAGATGGGGATTTATAGAATTGTTACGGAGCAAGGGGGATTCGAACCCCCGGTACCTTGCGGCACAACGGTTTTCAAGACCGCCTCCTTCAACCACTCGGACATCGCTCCAAAAATAACCTACGGAGAGAGAGGGATTCGAACCCTCGGTACTCTTTCAAGCACACACGCCTTCCAAGCGTGCACCTTCGACCACTCGGACATCTCTCCAAAAATACCCATCTTTTGGCTGTAGATGCTTTTACGGAGAGAGAGGGATTCGAACCCTCGGAGCCCGTAAGGGCTCTACGGTTTTCGAGACCGTCCGATTCGACCGCTCTCGCATCTCTCCAACACTGAAAATAAGGCATTTCTGTCCTATCCTGCTAAATTTAGCCATTCATCAGGGTATTTTGTTATATCACATTGGTTTCCAGCGTGTAAAGAGGCAGAAAGGGGATGCTTCCGGGACAATTAGCGGT
The DNA here is from genome assembly GCF_000214355.1 of Leadbettera azotonutricia ZAS-9. GTDB lineage: Bacteria > Spirochaetota > Spirochaetia > Treponematales > Breznakiellaceae > Leadbettera > Leadbettera azotonutricia. The sequence continues at coordinate 586,390 of NC_015577.1, forward strand.
AAACTTCTATGCTGAATTTGTTGAGGTCCCCGCGGTAGCGGGCTATGGAAAATTCCACCGGCGAGGGGGCGTCGTCGGCATAGGCCACGGTTTTTACCAGGCTCAGGGCTTTGTTCTTGGCGATTTGCAGCAATTCGGCGGTTTGCTTGGGTGCGTTGATGGAAGTAAATGCGTTATCCATGCCTGATGCTCCTTGATTGTCTATTACTGACGCTTTTGCTTTATTATCTCAACTGATTGTGCGCATATTTTTGTAACTAGTGAATAATCTCCGTCATTTATGGCCATGCGGTCACAAAGCCAGCCGCCGCCAACAGCCAACACCTGTGGAATACTGTATTCTGCCAGATTATTTAGATCAATACCACCGGTAGGGATGAATTTTACATGCGGAAAGGGACCTGAAAGGGCTTTTATCGCCTTAATGCCCCCGTATACATTGGCAGGGAAAAATTTGACCACGCTGAGCCCTTTATTGAGGGCCATGGTAATTTCTGTGGGAGTAACGCAGCCGGGGAATACGGATACATTGTTTTTCAGGCAGTATTCGACAATAACCGGATCAAACCCGGGGGATACTATAAATGCCGCTCCCCGGGAAATGGCTTCTTTGCATTTTTCCAGGGAAAGCACGGTGCCTCCCCCCACGAGGATATCCGGACAGGCAGCGGCTGTTTTTTCAATAGCCGCAAGGCCGGCGGGGGTTCGCAGGGTTATTTCCATAATATCAACACCTCCGGCGGCCATAGCCTTTGCAGTATCCACTGCCCGTCCCGCATCATCCATGACCACCACCGGGATCAAACCGGTGGCCGCAATCCGTTCTGTTACGGTTAAATTATTTTCTTTCATTATTGCACCCATTTAGGATTATCTATCATTTGCGGCTTGCCGTCACTGCCTTCGACCACAAGTTTGCGATATCCCTTTGTTTCGATGGTGGCGTAATTATGGCCGGCATCTCCGCGGAAGACAAAAAAAGAAACCATGGGAATTTTCCCGGTATTTATGCTGCGGTGGGCATAACTGCTACAGGCTAAGCCCTCTAGAAGAACTGGATAGTAAAGACCTGGGGCTGTTGGAAATTTGGTAAACTGATTATACAGTAACTATTCGCATATCTGTGAGCTAATTCTTCACGACGTAACAAATTAGTTTAATGAGGCTGACACGATTCGAACGTGCGACCTGCAGATCCGCAATCTGCTGCTCTATCCATCTGAGCTACAACCTCTAATTGAGTTTTGCAAGGCAAAACTCACAAACCAAAAATCCACAGGATTTTTGGTAACGGAGCAGGGGGGATTCGAACCCCCGGTACCCGGTGAAGGTACGACGGTTTAGCAAACCGTTGGTTTCGGCCACTCACCCACCGCTCCAAAGATAGATATTTACGATAATGGAAAATTGGCTTGATGTCAAGGCAGGGGAGAGGGTACACTTTAGGGGATTGTAATGTATTTAATGGAGGGAAACTATGCTGAATGTGGGGTTGATCAGTTCCTGGCATGTGCATGCTGAAGGGTATGCCAAGGAGTTGGCGGCGAGCGGAAAGGCGAAGAATGTGGTGCTTTGGGACGAAAATCCTGAGAAGGGAAGGGCCAAGGCTGCTACATGGAAGGTTGAATTCGAGGCGGATTATGACAAATTCATAGCCCGCAAGGATTTTAGCGCCGTGGTGTGCGGTTCTCCGACCACTATGCACCCCAGTTTGCTGTCAAAAGCGGCGGCGGCGGGGAAGGATATATTCACCGAGAAGCTTTTGGCGGTCACAACGGCGGATGCCGAGAAGCTGGCAGCCGAAATTAAGAAGGCGGGGGTGGTTTTCACCATTTCCCTGCCTCTCAGGGCGAATCCTGCGGTACTTTACGTGAAGAAGCTTGTGGATTCGGGCAGCCTGGGCAGGGTAACCGGGGCAAGGTTCCGCCGCAGCCACAGCGGGGTGAGCGACCGCTGGCTTCCTGATTACTGGTTTGATGTTTCCAAGACCGGGGGCGGGGCCATGATGGATCTGGGGGCCCACCCGGTGTATTTGCTTTCTTTCCTTTTCGGCGCGCCGAAACGGCTCACCGCCCTGACATCGAAGCCTTTCAATACCTCATCCGACGAGAACGCCATCGGGATTGCGGAATTCAAGGATGGGATTCTGGGTATGATGGAGACTGCTTTTGTTACTTACGGGGTGCCCGATCTCCTTGAAGTGTACGGAACCGAGGGGTCGGTGTTCATGGAAGGGTCCGAGGTGCGGGTTACTACCAAGGCCCTGGACGCCATTGCGTACGCCGATGCCAAGCCAAAGACGCTTCCGCCGGCCAATCCCACGCCGCTCATGCAGTTCGTGGACGCCTGTATAAACCGTACCGGAAGCCCTGAATATTTTGGATTGGATGATGCGGTACTTATGACCCGGATGATCGAAGCGGTGTACCGCTCCGACCAGTCCGGGCAGACGATTGTTTTCTAGATTCTTCTATAAAAGATTCACGATTGTCAGTCTAGCGGCTGATAATCGCAGCCAGGGCCGCTGATGTGAAGCCCAGGTGTTCCGCCACTTTCGGGGCGGGGCCTGATTCGCCGAAGCGGTCTATGCTGAGTATGTCTTCGCTCTTTGCCCAGCGTTCCCAGCCTTGGCTGATGCCTGCTTCGCAGACTATGACCCGTGCGCCGGGGGGGACTATCGCGTCCCTGATAGCAGCGGGTTGGGACTCAAAGAGTTCCCTGCTGATCATCGAAACCACCTGAACCTTTTTCCCTGATTTCTCGGCCGCCTCAAGGGCGAGGCTCACCTCGGAACCGGTGGCTATGACCACCGCGTCAGGTTTGCCTGCGGCTTTTTTGGCGATGTACGCGCCGGTGCGGATGGAGTTTTTCCATTCCGGGTCGTCCTTGACAAAGACCGTGAGGTTCTGGCGGGAGAGGGCAAGGCAAATGGGGCCGTCTGTCCGTTCCATGGCCATGGCCCAGGCTTCGGCGGTTTCTTCGGCGTCCGCAGGGCGGAGCACCCGCACATTGGGGATGGCCCTGAGAGCCGCCAGATGTTCAATGGGCTGGTGGGTGGGGCCGTCCTCGCCGACATAGATGGAGTCGTGGGTAAGGACGTAAATTACGGGCTGCTTCATCAGGGCTGAAAGGCGCAGTGCAGGGCGAAGGTAATCCGAGAACACCATGAAGGTTGCGCAGAAGGAGCGGAAACCACCGTGAAGGGTGATGCCGTTGGCAATGGCCGCCATGCCGAATTCCCTGATGCCGAAGTGAAGATATCTGCCGCCCCTGTCAGAGGCTGAATAGGCGGTGGTATTGGGGAGGCCCACGGCGTTGGGGCCCTTGAGGTCTGCGGCGCCGCCCACGAGGTTGAGGTTTGTATTGGCGATTGCCGCCAGGGCTTTGTTGCCCGCAGTACGGGTGGCGATCTTATCGCCTATGGCAAAGCTGGGGAGGCTTGCGGCGGCAGCCTTTCCTGAATAGAAGGCGTCCCATTCCTTTTTCTTGTCCGGGTTTTCTTTGGCCCAGGCGTCAAAATTGACCTGCCACTTTTCGCGGGTCTTTTTCCATTCATCCTGTTTGGCTTTGAAGTAGGATTGGGCCTCCGGGGCAACGTAGAATTCGCCCCCAGGGCCTTCGGGGATGCCCAGGGCTTTTTTCGCCGCCGCAATTTCCTCGGGCCCAAGGGGCGCGCCGTGTATGTCGGCGGTGTTCTGCTTGGTGGGGGCCCCTTTTCCGATGATGGACGTGAGTATGATGAGGCTGGGCTTTTTGGTTTCTGCCTTGGCCTGGGCGGTGAGCTTGGCAATGCCGTCAAAATCGTACATGGAACCTTTAAGCACCTGCCAGCCGTAGGCTTCGTAGCGTTTGGCCGCATCTTCGGTGAATGAAAGTTCAGTACTGCCGTCTATGGTGATCTTGTTGGAATCATAAAACACGATGAGCTTGCCCAGGCCCAGGTGGCCAGCCAGGGAAGAGGCTTCGGCGGAGACTCCTTCCTGGAGACAGCCGTCCCCTGCCAGCGCGTAGGTGTAATGATCCACGATGGTGTGATTTGAGGTGTTGAACCGGGCTGCCAGCATGGTTTCGGCGATGGCCATGCCAACAGAGGTGGCAAGACCCTGGCCCAGGGGGCCGGTGGTCATTTCGATACCCTCGGCAGCGCCGTATTCGGGGTGGCCTGCGGCGGCGGAACCCACCTGCCTGAAGCTCTTAATCGCGTCTATGCCCATGCCCTTGTAACCCGAAAGGTGAAGCAGGGAATAGAGGAACATGGAGCCATGCCCGGCCGAGAGTACGAAGCGATCCCGGTCGGGCCATTTTGGCGACGAGGGATCGTGGCGGAGCAATTCGCCGTAGAGGATTGCGCCCAGCTCCGCTGCGCCCAAAACAACCCCGGGGTGGCCTGAATTGGCCTTCTGAATGGCGTCCATCGCCAGGCCCCGTATCGAAAGGGCAACCTTTTCCAATGCTTTAGTGTCCATGTCATTACTCCTTGTAACGTTGTTATTTTAAAAGAAATCGGCGGGCTTTTCTATTTCCAGTCCCGTTCCGTATCTTTAATGAACTTGATGATATCCTCTTTGGGAACCCTCTTTTTGAGGAGTTTCAAAAATGCATCCTGCTGGCAGAAGAAGGTGATTTTTGAAAGCGTGTGGAGATGAAGCTTTGCAGAGGCTGAAACAATGAGTATCAGGGTGTCAACGGGCCTGCCGTCCAGGGCATTCCAATCCACAGGATGCTCCAGAAAGGCCAGGGCCGCAAATTGATCTTCGCTTTTGCTGACAGCCGGGTTCCTCGGATGGGGCAGGGCAATACCCCTGCCTATAGAAGTGGACATGAGGGCTTCCCGCTCCAGCACCGCGTTGAGGAGGGTTTCGTTTTGTATTGCTTCCTGGCGAGGCAGAAACCCAATAAGGGCTGTGAGCGCTTCCTTTGGATTGGCGCCTGGCACCTTATAGTAGATTCCTCCGTGTTCAATTAGTTCTCCAAAGCTTTCGCCGTTTTCTGAAATCCCCATTTTATCCTCCCTGTCAATCACGCCTTTTTGAGGCCAGCCCCGAATTGAGCCTCTGGTTGCAGGCTTCCAAATCAAAATCTTCGGGTTTGAAATCCCTCCCCAGTTCCTCTGCCGCCCCCTTGCGTTCGGCGTCATTCCCCCCTTCAAGGGCGGAGATGAACCTCCTGAACCGTAAAGGGCCACCTATGTACTCGGGGGGGGCTGCCCCCTCACCCGCAACGCATCGGATCGGTTTCTTCTCGCCTGTCTCATACCGCGAAAGGAGCATGACCCTCACTGTCCACTTGGTTCCGTATTCGTAGAGGAGCTCCTTGACCCCCAGATCCCCCAGCTCTTTTATCGAAGGGTTGGTATCCATGACTTTTTCCGAGCTGAACTGGTGGATCTGGGAATTCTTCCAGCCAAAGATAACCTGGATGATGCGGTGGAGGTCTTCAAGCCTCGAAGCCTCAGTGACGATGACCCGCCGCCAGACTTCGGTGCCGCCAACGCTAAGCTGGATGAGCCGTTCAGATCCAAGGACGCTTCCGGGCCTTACGAGGGTAAGCTTGTTCCGCCTGAAGCTTTCGAGGGCTTCGTCAATGAGTTCCCGTATATCTTCATAGGTCTCGATCATGGAGTCCAGTGAATTATCCATGGCTTCAAGCTCGTCATCGGGAGGGGGATCGTCAATATCAAGATCTTCCATTACCCCTGCCGCATGGCTTTGTATTTGCGAAAGCACGATGAAGGTATGCTTGGGGAGCCAGGATTGATCCACATCCCCCCGGCTGAGTTTTGCGGCCAGGTCTATTACCGCGGTATGGAGTTCGCCCACACGCTGGCGTATGGGCGCCATTGCCTTATCGGTAAAGGGGTTGTAATTGCTGCGGAATTCTTCTTCCACATGGGCAAAGTAGTTTTCGAGCTTTTTCCGCTCTTTGGCTTCCATCCCCACGCTGGGCGGCACGAGCCGCTCTATAAGAGCGGAAAAGTTTTTTTCCCCCCTGTAGAAGGAATCGCGTATATAGGATTGTATGACATATTCGGAAACAGGGATCTTCTTTTCCCAGAGAAGATCCTCAACCCCGGTTCTGTCGGGCCTGGCCTGGGTAGTATCCAGATCTTTTCGGTCCGGGATTTCCCTGCCCGCATACCAGAAGCGGGTTTCTATGCCGTAAGCGGCAGTCTCGATTTTGTCGGTTTTTTCGTAGAGGAATTCTTCCAGGGAATAGGCGGGCACTTCTCTCATGCGCCGGCCCCCGCACCAGTAGGCAAAGGCTATCTGATCCTCAGTGCTCGGCCCGGGGCCCAGGGTACGGAAAGATTCCTCGAAGCCCGCTTCGGCCGCTTCAAACCATGCATAGAGATCCCCAGCAGCCCATTCGTCTTTATTCGCCTTTTCCAGGGTAAAGCTCCCCTTTCGCCAATCCAGGGTTCTGGCTACAAAACGGTCCCCGGGGACAAAGGACGTTTCACGGTATATGTTCCGCATGTCCAGGGTACGGATAGAAACCTCGGCAGGATCATCATAGGGGTCCGAGTTGAAGGCCTCTTCGTTTTCGGGATTGTCCCTGGCAATGTACTGGGGGGCGTACTCCTCCCCAAAGATGCTGTAATAAGGATAGAATTCCTCAGGTTCTCCTTCAGTATTGGTGAAGGGGATGGCTGCGCCATTCCAGGAAAAGCTATAGTCCTGGGGCAAAATTTCCGGATTGGCAAAAGGCAGGCAGCGGTGCCCGGGAATCAGTATGCCGTTGAGGAGTTCGAGCCTGGTGGGGCTTATCACAAAAGACGCGCCCTCGAAACAGCCCCGCCTGGAGAGCCACTGCCGCTCCTGCGTCCGGAAAGCCAGGCGCCTGGATTCCAGAAAGGCCGCTGTTTCGTCCGCGAGTCTGCTGGGCCGCTTGGGATCGACCATGCGGACAAAGGCCACCACCTCTTCAAGATCGAAGGGTTCGGTGGTGTTGTCGAGAAAATCGTAGAGGGCGTCTTCCTGGCTATAGGTCATTACTGGTTCATAATGCCTTGAAACGGGAAAATCTGCAAGCTTGTAATTCGTGCCATTGTTGGAAAAACGCAAAGGGAACCGGCTCTAAAAGCAAAAAAATACGGGCTGCCTGGAAAATGCTTCCCGGACAGCCCGTAAACTGGCGCTATGCGCCCTTGCGCGCCCCCGGCGGGGGCGGCTCACTAATGGCCTACTTAACCAGCTTGTTCTGGAAGATTACCACGTAATAGAAGGCGTTGTTGTAATACTCGATAACTCCGTTGTACGCGCTGTATTCCACGCCCTTGCTGTACCGGTCGATCTTCACCTGGCTGTAGTCCCCTTCGGTAACCATGCCGGCCCGGTTCGATTCCCAGGGAAGGTACACTTCGTACCCTGCGGGCACCACTTCTTCGACGATGTATTCGATGGGGTTCTCTTTGGTTCCTATGGGGATGTTAAGGAACTGGTACAGATCCCGGCTGTCCGCATTGGAATAGTCCCAAACAAGGCTGTTGCGGGCATCGTAGGCGGAAAGCAGCGGGACGCCGGCTATGTCCGGCGAATCCTTGGTCGCGCAGGGCTCTTCCGATTTCACGCCATTGATCACCTGGTAGACATTGATCGTTATTTTCGTTTTCGGGCTGGTGCCCCAGTCTTTCTTGACCCAGAGATTCTTGACCTCGCCGATGGCGACCGGGGGGACAGGGGGCTCATCGGAATACGCGTTGGTAAGGGTGATGGTGTTCCCCTCGGGGACTATGCTCTTCAGCACATAATTGGCAGGGATGGCTTCGGTCACGGAGTAGCTGACAGGCTCGCCGGCTTCGTTCACCGCGGGCAGATCGCTGATGGCAAGGGTCCAGGGGGCGCTCAGGGCGTAGGCGCCATAAGCTTCGCCATCGGCCTTCAGGGTCACCGAGATGGACTCAGGCCTCAGCTCGGAGAAGTCGTTATTGTCGTCCCAGACCTTGCTGATCGTCAGGGAGACCTTTTCAGGGGCCTTGATGTTTTCGAGGCGGACCACATAGTAGAAATCGCTTCCCCCGGAAACCAGGCCCTTGGCAAATTCGACCCTTTCGGTCGATTCGGTAATCGTTACCCTGCCCCCGGCGAGGTTGGCCTGGTCGATTTCCGAGTACCGGGCGACATAGCCTTCGGGAACGGCTTCTTTAACGGAATAGACGTATTTCGCGCCCTGGCTGTCATACACGGGAAGATTGGCGAAGGAATAAAGGCGGCGGCCGGGCACGGAAGCCTTCTCAAAATAGGGCTTGTCCGCATCGTCGTATTTCAGGGCGGGTATGCTGCCCTGGCCGGTTCCGGTCTCGGTTTTGTAGAGGACATCGTTCTGGTACAGCTGGATGCTTATCGATTGGGGGGTTTCGTTGCCCCAGTCCTTCTTTACCCAGACATTGATCGTGGGCTTGTCCTTGGCAGGGCGGGCGCAGAACGTGGCGAACTGGGCGTAATAAGACTTGGGAAGGGATGAAATATCGGGAACCTGCTTCCAGATAGGGTCGGCCAAGGCCGTCTCGAGCCAGTTGTAGGCAAAGTCCTCAGGCTCCACCAGGGAGAGTCCCGCTTCGGACTGCCTGGGGGCGGGGGGAACAAACCCCAGACTGGAGGAGCTCTCCTCCGGAAGGGATGCGAGACTATTGGCGCATCCGCCAAACAGCAGGCCGAAGGCCGCCAAAACCGCAATCAGGAATAAGGTTGTCTTTTTCATATCTAAATCGCTCCTTTAGTGAATGTCTCACTATGGCAATATATAAGCAAACCTCGTGCCAACCTTTGAGTGGCTTTGGCTGGATACCGTAATTCGTTGCTGGATAAGGAATTACGAGATGGCCTGATTTTTGGCGGGACACCTGGGCCTTCAATGTGTATTATTTTATATTCATTTTCTTGATATGGGTGTATGAAAAACAACACAAATTTTATATTCTTATTGCAAGGGTATGAAAAATAATACAATTATCGTATTTTCTATTATTTGATGTATGGAAAATGATACATCTTTTGGTAACGGGCGGCAGATGGATTGATTTTAAAAAACCGCTGGTAACTAATATCGAAAATCGTAAAGTATTAAAGGGACAGTTCGCCGGATCGTAAGAGGATGCTGTCCAGCAGGGAACGGGAGAAATAGCGGCCTTGGGTGAGTAGTTCTGCGAAAAGGGGGCGGAGACTGGGAATAAGACCTTTCTCCGCTGGAGGACCCTCAGCGGCAAAAAAGGGCGCTGGGGAGGAATTTTCAGCGCTACTGTAGCATAAGAGAGCTGCCCTTTCTGCCACCGCCACGCGGCGTACCCAGGCGCAAATAGTTGGTGAACTGGTACACAAAGAGTTAGCAACCGGATAAGGAAACTCCGGCGGACATCATTGATTGCCGTTGTACGGTATATCAAAATATTTCTTCGCAACCCGCAATAAATTCGTTCATCTCATCTTCTGATGCAAAATCCTCATACAGGGCCGCGGCCGGGGGGCCTTTCACAGGGAAGCTTTATTTTATAGAATCAAATGTAAGGAAAGGAATAGAAGAAATGAAAAAATTTTGGTATGCGGTGTTTTTTTGCCTTGTGTGTTTTTGCGTGGTCAGCCCCGAGTCTGCTTTTGCGCAGCGGCGGAAGATTACCATCAAACTGGCGTCTCTGGTTCCGGAGAATACACCCTGGGGCTCGGCTTTGAACCGGATGGCCCGGGATTGGGCTGCGGCAACCAACGGCGAAGTGTCTTTGCAGATTTACCACAACGGCAGCGCGGGGAGCGAGGCGGATGTGCTCCGGAAGCTCAAGGGAAACCAAATCCAGGCGGCGATTTTGAGTTCCTTTGGCTTGAATACCATTACCCCGGAAATCATGACCCTGAGCTGCCCCTTCCTTATCAGGGATAATACAGAACTGGATCTGGTGCTGAATGAGCTGAAGCCGGAACTGGAACGGCTGATCAACGAAAAGGGTTTTTATACCCTGGCCTGGTCAAAGGCGGGCTGGGTCAAATTTTTCTCCAAGCAGCCGGTCTATACCCCGGCCGACATGAAACGGCAGAAACTGGGCACCAACGAAAACGAGCCTGCCTTGATGGACGCCTTCAAGGCCATGGGCTACCAGATGGTGCCGGTGGCCATGAACCAGGTATTGGTATACCTTAACGGCGGCATGATAGACGCAGTGTACCAGAGCCCGGTCAATGTGGGAGGGCTGCAAATTTTCGGCGTGGCGAAGAATATGTCGAGCATCAACATAGCGCCTTTCATGGGGGGCATCGTGCTGAACCAGGCTGCCTGGCGATCCATCCCTGACCAGTACAAACCGGAGCTGATCCGGATTGCCAAGAACCTGGAGAAGACCCTGGATACCTCCATTCAGGAGCTTGAGGCGAGCGCCATCGAGACCATGCGCAATTACGGGCTGATAGTGAATCAGGCTACCCCGGCCCAGCAGCAGCTCTGGTATGATGATGTGAACCGCATTGTCCCCACCCTTTTGGGCAAAACTTTTGACCGGGCCATGTACACAAGGATCGAGGGGATCCTTAAAACCCGCCGGGGACAATAATGGAAGCAAACAAGACAAGCCCCTTATGGATCGTTGAGCAGGCGCTTTGCTATTTCTCCCTTGTCTGCCTTGCCCTCCTGCCTGCTGCGGAAACCATACTCCGGGTGTTTTTCAATTCACGGGTTCCCGCTTCTCCGGGGCTTATTGCCCATCTCCTCCTGGTACTGGGGCTGCTTTCCGGCATGAGCGCTACCAGAAACGGGGATCACCTTTCCATAGGGCTGGTTGAGTATTTCCACAACGAAAAAGCCAAAAATATAATTACCTCGGGCACGGGGCTTATCTCTGCGTTTATTGTAACAATTTTCGCCTGGTGTTCCGCTTCGTTCATCAAAATCTATCTTTCGCCCTGGCAAATTGTCGGGTTTATCCCGGATCAGGTTTTTGCGCTGGTGATGCCCATAGGCTATGGGGTCATGGCCTTCCGCTTTGCCCGGCTGACGCCCCTGAAAGGAAAACTGCGGATTCTTCCGGTTCTGGCGATAGTCCTGGGAACACTGTGCTCCCTGCCGGTCATTTTCAAGCTTATTTGGGGCTTTGATCTTCCGGACTTTGCCTTTTCCGTTACCGATTGGTTTGCGAATCTGGCATGGCTTTTAAAGACGCCGGTGTTTATCCTGCTTATCCTTGCGGCGTTCGCAGGGACGCCCTTGTTTGCGGTTATCGGCGGCATGGCCCTCATCCTGATTCAGGCGTCCTGGGGGGAAATTGATGTTGTTTCAAACCAGGTGTACACCGCGCTGACCCAAAACAATATGGTTGCCATTCCCCTCTTTACCCTTACGGGCTTTATCCTTTCGGAAAGCAAGGCCGGGGTACGGCTGGTGAATACCTTCAAAAGCCTTTTCGGCTGGCTGCCCGGGGGCTTGATCATTGCCACGGTGATTATCTGCGCCTTCTTCACTTCCTTTACCGGCGCTTCCGGAGTAACGATCCTTGCCCTGGGGGGCATACTCTACACGGTGCTCACGGAAAATTCACGGTATTCCGAAAAATTTTCCATCGGGCTTTTAACCGCGTCCGGCAGCATCGGTCTCCTCTTCCCCCCGAGCCTTGCCATATTCCTGGTGGGGGCTACCACCCGGACCAATACGATCCACCTCTTTCTGGGAGGGTTTATCCCCGGACTAATCCTGATTCTGGCCACCATAATTTTCGGCATTGTCATTTCGGTTAAAACAAAAGTTCCTGTGGAGCCTTTTAGCCTGAAAAAAGCGGGCAAGGCGCTTAAGGAATCATTGCTGGAAATACTGCTGCCTTTCCTGCTTATTGCAGGCTATTTTTCCGGGATTTTGTCCCTGGTGGAAATTGGGGCTGCGGCGGCGATCTACGTCTTTGTGGCGGAGGTCTTTGTGTACAAGGATATCAAGCTCTCGGAGATTGTCCAGGTTTTTAAGAAAGCCATACCCATCATCGGCGGCATACTTTCGATACTCGCCCTGGCCCAGGCCCTGTCTTATTATATCGTCGATACCCAGGTGCCTTACCGCTTTGCCCAATGGATAGAGGCCGCCATTTCCTCGAAATACGTCTTCCTTTTGATCCTCAATTTAGCCCTGCTGATATTGGGCTGCCTGGTGGATATTTTCTCTGCGATTCTGATTGTGCTGCCCCTGATCATGCCCCTGGGCGCGATCTACGGCATAGACCCGGTTCACCTTGGGATCATCTTCCTTGTCAACATGGAAGCAGGCTTCCTTACCCCTCCGGTGGGGCTCAACCTGTTCCTTGCCAGTTATCGTTTCGGCAAACCCTTCCTCGAAACCTCCCGGAATGTATTGCCTTTCCTGGTAATTCAGCTGGCAGTGGTGTTCATTGTGACCTATATTCCCATTCTTACCACTTTCCTTACGAGATTATACTAAAGGGAGCCTTCAATGAAATCCGAAAAATCCGAGTCTGGCCCTTATGTACCGAATGTGGGGATACAATACCCTGCAAACCCTGATGAGCACCTGAACCTGGGGCCCAAGCTGGTGGAGGTAACCCTGGATGAGCATTACCCCTTCCTCGATAAATCCCTTAAGTTTAAACTGTGGAGCGGCCTCATCTATCTGGGGATCTTTACCCTGGTTTTTTTCCTTTTGCAGCTCCGCTTTGGCCTTAAGATTGAAGGCCGCAGCATCCTGAAAAAGAACCGGAAGCTGTTCAAAGATGGGGCTATGACCGTATCGAACCATATGCTGCGCTGGGATTTCCTCGCTGTGCTCAAGGCGGTCCGGTGGAGGCGGCTCTGGTTCCCTGCGTGGAAAGAGAATATCTCCGGCCCCGACAGGCATGTCATCCGTGCTGCGGGGGGCATTCCGGTTCCCACGGAGATTCACGTGATCAAATACTTCAATCAGGCTTTTGATGAACTCCACCAGCGCAGAAAGTGGTTCCACGCCTTTCCCGAGGGCAGCAATTGGCACTTCTATCAGCCGATTCGGCCCTTCAAGAAAGGGGTGTTCACCATGGCTTATAAATACAATCTTCCCTGTATCCCCATGGCGTTTTCCTACCGGAAACCCACGGGCCTATTTAAGCTGTATATAAAGAGCCACCCCCTGATCACCCTGCGCATCGGGGAGCCGATTATGCCTGACCTGACTCTGCCCCGCAAAGAGGCGGTGGTCCTTCTGCGCCAGCAATGCCACAAAAAAATTGTGGAGCTGGCCGGTATCAAGGAAGGGGAAAATCCCTATCCGTGCGAAGGGGATTGAAAAGAGGAAACTCTTAAAAGGATGTGATATGAAAAAGCCCGCCAAGCCGCTGATTGCCTTTTGTGCTTGCATACTCGTCGTGATCCTGTCCATGTGCTTTGCCGCATTGGTGCAGACCGGTTTCGGCAAGATCCGGGTGAGTACCGGTTCTTTTGAAAACATGGCGGGGGGCGTCCCCGGCAGTATAGCCTATAAACTCTATGTCCCTGCCGGGGCTGACAAGGATCATCCTGTGCCGGCAGTGCTGGTCATGCACGGCTATCAGAATGACAAGGAAACCTCCGCCGCCTACGGCATCGAGCTTGCCAGGCGGGGCATCGCAGCCCTGTCGGTGGATCTCTACGGCCATGGCGACAATTCCCTGGGTATGCGTTTCAGGGGCTGGGGCAAGGCGAAGCTCACCAACCTGGACAAAAAAGTGTCCGGCCCCCAGCGTTTTCTTATCATGATGACTTTCAGCATCCTGGACTTCTTTAAGCCTGCTATTTCGGAAGGCGTTAAGGATAGCTCCATGGGCGGCAAGGATGCCTACCGCTATCTCCAGTCCCTGGATTTTGTGGACCCGGGCAGGATCGGCATTACCGGCCATTCCATGGGAACCTGGGCATCCTGGTCTACCGGAGCGGCTTTCCCCGGCCACAAGGCAATTGTGCTGCAATGCGGGGAGCTGCTGTCTCCCGATTATTACGATGCCGCTGCCAACAAATTCAACAATGTGCTGCTGCTTCAGGCCCGGTACGACGAGTTCGACTATTTTCGGGATTACCAGAAGAATGTCATCGGCCTTGAAAAAACGCCCCTGCGGTACCGGGACTTCATGGGGCAGACTTCCCCTGTGGAATGGAACCGTACCTATGGCTCGTTTGCCGATGGCACAGCCCGCCGTATGGAGCTGCTGCAGACTAACCACCGTCTTGCCACCCACGACGGCCATGCCCTGACAACAGCCATGTACTGGTTTACCAATGCCCTGGATGTAAAGCCTTCCCTTGCCGACAGTAATCATATTTATATGATCAAGGAAGTTCTGGCGCTGCTCGCCATGCTGGCTGCCCTGGCATCCATGCTTCCCCTTTGTCTGCTTTTTGCCCGGCTGCCTTTCTTTGCGCCCATTGTGCAAGGTTTGGAAACGTCGAACTTAAAGCTGGTTTCCCCCAAAGGCAGGCGGAAAGTTGCCATTATTGCCATATTGGTAAGCGGTCTTACCTTCCCCTTCCTGGGACAGCTCGGCCATGGGCTTATGCCGGTGCCGGAAAATATTTTCCGCATGACCATAGGCAACGGCTTTATCACCTGGCTTACCTTTTTGATGCTGGTTTCCCTCTTCATGCTTTTGCACTGGTACAAAAAAGGTGAGGGCAAACGCATTGGTGCGACCCTCTACGATCTTGGACTTGGGGACAAAGCCGCGCCGGACAGGCTTAATTGGCAGGTCATAGGCAAATCGGTTTTGCTTGCTTTTATCCTGACCGGGATTATGTATATCCTGGTATGTGTCTGCGTGACGGTTTTTCAGCTGGACTTCCGGTTTATCTGGCCTTTCTTCAGGCCCTTTACGTTTAACCGGCTGGGACAATTTTTCGTTTACCTTCCCTTCTATGCCGCTTTCTTTACCGTGAACGCCGGGGTCAGGCTCTACGGTCAGCTGCGGCTGCCGGAAAAAAGTTCTCCTGCCAAAACCCAACTGGCCTGGTGGGGCTACAGTGTCTTTATCATGCTTGGGGGCGTGTTCCTTATTGTCCTTATCGAGTATATTCCCTTCTTTTTAGGCTTTGGCCCCGGCGCGGATCTGCTCTTTTCGTCCCTCTTTGGAGGGCCTTTTATGTCGGTAATGATACTGCTTATCCCGCAGTTTGCGGTTTTCTTCTTCCTCTCCACTTGGCTCTACCGCAAAACCGGCCGCATATACCTGGGCTCCTTTATTGTGGCAATACTGGCAAGCTGGGTACTGGCCGGGGGATCGGCGATGTTTTGAGTGCCATCCCAAGGGATGTACGCAATATTCATCTGTCCGCCCAGCTCACAATTTTGTATTTTGTGTTTTTAAGATTGCCTTCAAGGCAATCCATTAGATCGCAATCATAGTGCATGGTATCGATTTTTTTTAGGGTAGTTGGATAATCCAAATTTGGATTGTCTTTGCATTTCAGTTCTGCCTGCAGTTTGGTTAATTCGTCCAGGCCTTCAAAGGTGGTGATGCAGGCATGCTCTTTTGTCTGTCTATTTTGCCTCAAGTCTGCACGAACCATATCTTTTGGCATTGGCGCCCAGCCCCTTACAAAATGGAAGGCATTCCACCGCTGGTGTTCAAGCCGGGCAAGGTTATTGCGGATGGTATCTGCAATTTTTCCGTCGGCATCCCGTTCCAATTCCTCTGCCTCCCGCAATTTTTGCGCCTGTGGAAATCCGTAGACCTGCCTCCATTTTTCGCTGGCATCCTGAATTTCCGGTTTGTCATACACAAGGTCAAAGCCCATCATGTTTAGTTTTATACGGATCGAAAGGGCGGCAGAGATGTTTGATTCACGCTTGAAGTTGCCGATTTTACCCCATTTGAGGTTGATAAGTTCATCTATTTTTTCAGCCGGATCTTTAATTCCGGTACCCGCATAGTTTACGGCAATGTGCTTTGCAAGGAGGTCCATATCCCCATTCTCAATATGGTCAAAGGTAAGAATTGCATCTTCAAAACCAAAAGGTTCTATCCTGATTGCGGCTTCTCCATTGAGCACATCCTCGGCAATAATGGGGGAAAAATATTTTGTGTGGGTAAAAAGGGCTATACCTTCCTTTATGCGCTCCTCGTAGCACCGCTGGCGAAATTCCATGGCAATTTCTGCGCTTAACTGGACATCCCCTAAAGCAACAATTACCGACGAAGCGTCAGCATTTTTAACACGGTTTATTACCGTATCATACATTTCTCTTGAAAGGGCGCTGCATTCCATAAATTCAATTCTGTATTTTTCCTTTGGCGCAGGGAAATATTTTTCATTGTCCTTGTCTTCTCCACCTGCAAAAATTCCACGGCACTGGTTCATAAAGATGCTTTGACTATCTTTTATATCTTTATCAATTACCAGGGCATGGTAATCTATTCCCAGGATTTGGTTTACTGCTATGCTCTGTTTAAGGAATTCACGGTTTATTTTCCCAAAGCCTATAAAGACATGCAGAAAATCAAATGTACCTTTTACCAGAGCCTTTTCGGCGTCTATACGTTCAAGGGGAATGAATTTGGTAATAGGGTTGTCGAATAAAAAGGAACGCACGGTGATTTCGTAAGGGTTAAAAAAGCGAATCTTTCCGCCTGCATTTTCGCTAAACATAAAATGTTCCACCCTTTCAATGTTGGTATACATAATGTGGGCAGTAAAACGCAATTTTTCACCGGCGTTACCCGAAGAGGTGTTAAGATGCTCTGTTATGGTTCTGGCTATTTCAAGATTTTTAACATCATCTTCGGAAACAGCAATAAGGGTTGTTTCCTTTGAATTAAAGAAACCGGTTTTTTTAAGCAGCGCTGCACTAAATTTTCCATTGAGGACTAAAAAACCATGGCCAATATATTCTTTTTTTTCTTCCTCGCTGCCCTCATTGGGGATTATAATGGTACTGCTTCTTTGTTCAGGTGTAAGGCTTGCAAGGAGGGTTTCCTGATGGACACTCTTTCCGGCAATGATCCATCTTTTCCTGGATGAGCATTTAAGGAAGAATATGGATAAGGTGTTCCAAAGATTCTTGAGGAATAAGTGTACGGCAAACAGCACGGTACAAAGCACAGCGGAGCTAAAGCAGAGAGTGATGGCAATACTGTAGAACATCTCTTCCCTTGCCAGTGCAGACCATATCTCCCGATCCCAATAAAAACTAAACATTCTTAAAGTGATGCTAAGTATCATGCCAAAATTATAAATGCGGTCCGGGCTCTTGCCTTCACGGTAGAAATAACTAACACCCGCCCAATTGAGCATCAGTCCTGCAATAAAAACAGCGGCAAAAAATACTATACGGGGAAGCTCTTTTGTAACACCCTTTGCCGGCTTATAGAAAAAATAAAAAAAGCCCCCGAATAGGACGAGGGCGATGGCGATTAGGCTTACCAGTGTTTCTGTAATCATCGTTTTTCTCCTATTAGCTTATGCAGATCGGCAATACATTGAACTACCTTCACCGTATCAGGATGATCTTTGCCAAGAACTTTTTCAAAAATGGCAAGGGCTTTTTGGTGGAATTCCAGCGCCTTTTCATGGTTTCCCATGCGGCCGTATGCCACGCCTATGTTGCTATACGATGATGCGGTAGAAGGATGCTCAGGGACAAGAACTTTTTCCCTAATGGCAAGGGCTTTTTGGTGGAATTCCAGCGCCTTTTCATGGTTTCCCATGTCGCTGTATTCCACGCCTATGTTGTTATACGATGATGCGATAGAAGGATGCTCAGGGACAAGAACTTTTTCCCTAATGGCAAGGGCTTTTTGGTGGAATTCCAGCGCCTTTTCATGGTTTCCCATGTCGCTGTATTCCACGCCTATGTTGTTATACGATGATGCGATAGAAGGATGCTCAGGGACAAGAACTTTTTCCTCAATGGCAAGGGCTTTTTGGTGGAATTCCAGCGCCTTTTCATGGTTTCCCATGCGGCTGTATGCCGCGCCTATGTTGCCATACGATAATGCGGTATCAGGATGCTCAGGGACAAGAACTTTTTCCCTAATGGCAAGGGCTTTTTGGGAGAATTCCAGCGCCTTTTCATGGTTTCCCATGTTGCCGTATTCCACGCCTATGTTGCTATACGATGATGCGGTAGAAGGATGCTCAGGGACAAGAACTTTTTCCCTAATGGCAAGGGCTTTTTGGTGGAATTCCAGCGCCTTTTCATGGTTTCCCATGCGGCTGTATGTCCCGCCTATGTTGTTATACGATGATGCGGTATCAGGATGCTCAGGGACAAGAACTTTTTCCCTAATGGCAAGGGCTTTTTGGGAGAATTCCAGCGCCTTTTCATGGTTTCCCATGTCGCCGTATTCCACGCCTATGTTGTTATACGATGATGCGATAGAAGGATGCTCAGGGACAAGAACTTTTTCCTCAATGGCAAGGGCTTTTTGGTGGAATTCCAGCGCCTTTTCATGGTTTCCCATGCGGCTGTATGCCGCGCCTATGTTGCCATACGATAATGCGGTATCAGGATGCTCAGGGACAAGAACTTTTTCCCTAATGGCAAGGGCTTTTTGGTGGAATTCCAGCGCCTTTTCATGGTTTCCCATGCGGCTGTATGTCCCGCCTATGTTGTTATACGATGATGCGGTATCAAGATGCTCAGGGACAAGAACTTTTTCCCTAATGGCAAGGGCTTTTTGGGAGAATTCCAGCGCCTTTTCATGGTTTCCCATGTCGCTGTATGCCATGCCTATGTTGCTATACGATAATGCGGTATCAGGATGCTCAGGGACAAGAACTTTTTCAAAAATGGCAAGGGCTTTTTGGTGGAATTCCAGCGCCTTTTCATGGTTTCCCATGTCGCTGTATGTCCCGCCTATGTTGTTATACGATGATGCGGTATCAGGATGCTCAAGGCCAAGAACTTTTTCCCTAATGGCAAGGGCTTTTTGGTGGAATTCCAGCGCCTTTTCATGGTTTCCCATGCCGCCGTATGCCCCGCCTATGTTGCCATACGATAATGCGGTATCAGGATGCTCAGGGACAAGAACTTTTTCCCTAATGGCAAGGGCTTTTTGGTGGAATTCCAGCGCCTTTTCATGGTTTCCCATGTTGCCGTATGCCACGCCTATGTTGCTATACGATGATGCGGTAGAAGGATGCTCAGGGACAAGAACTTTTTCCTCAATGGCAAGGGCTTTTTGGTGGAATTCCAGCGCCTTTTCATGGTTTCCCATGCGGCTGTATATAATGCCTATGTTGTTATACAATGATGCGGTATTGGGATGCTCAGGGACAAGAACTTTTTTACAAATGGCAAGGGCTTTTTGGTGGAATTCCAGTGCCAGAACGTAATCCGCCAATACATTACTGACAAAATTCCCAATATCATTGTAGTAGTACCTTATAGCTTCTCTATCTGTACCGTCTTTTTCAAGATCAAGATATTTTGCCGGCGAATACTTTTCCTTATTCTCCTTCTGCAAAGCATGCCAGTATTCTCCCAGCTCATATTCATTCTTTCTATAGATATAATCAAACACATCAAAATCAAGCAGGAAAGCGTACATTTTGTCCCATTCTTTTAGATCAAAATACTGGCGGGACAGTTCATCAGACTTTCGGTTAGAAGCAATATCAGAAGCTGTTTCCATGTAGGAAACGATGCGGCGGCGGTATTCCTCTCCGCCGTCTTTCATGCGCTTTGTAACGGCCTCTTGTATAAACCAATTATCGAATACGATAAGCCCATTTCGTTTGGAAAGATGCCCGGACATTCCGTTATATAGCTGCGACCAGTAGAGCGGGGCGGCTTTGGTTATCCCCAAAATCTCAGACTCGCTTAAACCGGCGCGGGAAGATACTAATAACCCAAGGACTTCACCGGTAAAATTCGGTATACTGTGGCCGTCTTTGTTGCGGGCATCACAGTACGTTTTTTCCAGGCGGTCAACAACCATGTCGTAGAAGTCTTCCAAATTCTGTGCAGAAAGATAAACGTTAAGACGGGCGTCAATTTCCTCGTGTACCCCGAAGACCCGAAGCTCGTCCAAAAGCACCCGCAGGGCAAGGGTGTTTTCACTTTCCTTGTCCCGGATAATGCGCTCAATTTGTTCGGGTTTTAGCTTCTTTGCATAAGACGCAAGATAATCGGTGATGAGGGTTTTCCGCTCTTCCATCGGGAGGGTTTCAACTTCGATACAGGGGTAGTTCCGGCGTTTGAAGACCTCCATGGTTTTGTCATCCGGTTGTGTGGAAAAAACAACATGTACATTCGGGGGAAAGGCAGGGAGCCAGTTGAGAAGCTTCGCGTTGTCAATATCAGCAAGTTTATCCATGCCGTCAAGGACCAGGATAAGTTTTTCCTTTTTCGCCGCTGTCCAGAGCAGGTTTTGTAGATTATCTTTAAGGTTATCGGCCCCCTTTGGCGCATCGCTATCCATGCGATCTTCATCAGGGGGAAGCCCGGTGATTTGCGTAATTTCGTTGATGAGGCGTTCGCTTATTTTGCGGTAATCACCTTCGGAAATGGAATTGCCGATAAAATGATACACAATTTTATCGTGTTGTTTCTTCCTGCGCTGTATCCAGTTGGCGATAAGGGCGCTTTTCCCCATGCCCCTTTTCCCGGTAACTACCATGGTTCGGTCCGCTTCTTCCCCTGACGCATTTGCAAAATCGTCCAGCTTCTGCAGGGTATCCCCATTGGGAACATACACATTGGTGCGGCTTTTTAAGAAGGCTTTCTGTTCCAGCCGTTCTTTTTCAAGAAGCGACAGGGCGCCCTGGGGCCAGAGTGTATCTACCAGGGTTTTGAAATCCTTTTCAATCATTTCGCCTAGGTTTTCAATAGAACGGTAATCCTTTACTGGGTAGTCTTTCTTTTTACGCAATGTTTTTTTAAGGGCGGAAAGTTTCTTCTTCGCAGGGCTTCCCCTATCTTCTCTAAATTCA
This sequence comes from Leadbettera azotonutricia ZAS-9, assembly GCF_000214355.1. Classification (GTDB taxonomy): domain Bacteria; phylum Spirochaetota; class Spirochaetia; order Treponematales; family Breznakiellaceae; genus Leadbettera; species Leadbettera azotonutricia. Next base: position 607,242 of record NC_015577.1, read on the forward strand.
GCGGGGGTTTCCATTTCAGGGGAACGGAAATAAAAATAGGCGTTTATTTTTTCTTTTATCCGCAGTACCCCCTGCTGGATTTCCATTTCGGTGATACTGGCGCCTTTGTCCAGTTCACCGCCTACCCAGGGGTATTCCGTAAAAACACCGGTGTTGTCTCTTATCAGGCGGCGCTCCTCAGGGGAAGGAACCCAACCGTAGCGTTCCCCTAAAAGGCCGATAAAAAAAGGAGTGGTTTTTTCAATTTCCTTTAGGCAAATATCCACAACCTTTCCCTGTTTTGACTCCTCTTCGCTGATGCCCCAGCGGAGGTCAAGCTCAAGAAAGGAGATGTCCCGCTCTTCGCAGTAGCGGCGAATGGAGGGGAATATCTTCATCACAAGGTAATCCCGCTCGGCCTGCATGTCCCGGAATGTTGACGAGATGAACACACGGATCTGGCGTTCTTCGATTTGGTTTGTTTTTCTTGCATCGGTCATCTTTTACACCCCCTAACAATTTACCCAATACCAAACGATAGCCATCTGTTATTAGTATCGCCGAATTAACGGCCCTTAACTAATGAATTAAGTTCGTTGAAGGCGTTGTCTATTTCTTTTTTCCTATAGTTCAGTCCAAGGTAGCCCGGCCTTCCCCAGGGCTAGCCTTTAATCCCGCAGCCGCCGTTCAAAAATGGCATCGTCTATGTCATCAATAACTTACTCAGAACATCTCCCTGATATGCAAGCCCCGCATTGACACTAAATACATTCAATACGGCGAATTCTTCCCTATCCATATTGACAACACTTTATATTATCAATAATTCTCTGGCAAGCCGTTTTCAATTAACATCAGGTAAGCCCGTTCCGTTCGGCAAGGTACTCCGACATGCCGTTGTATAATTGAGACCATGAGAGCGGATCGGCGCCGCTTATCCCCAAAATTTCAGGCGCGCTTAAACCGGCGCGGGAAGGCGGGGAGCCAGTCGAGGAGTTTTGCATTGTCCGTATCATCAATATTTTCCATGCCCTCAAGGACCAGAATCAGTTTTTTTTTCGCCGCAGCCCAGAGCAGGTTTTGCAGATTTTCTGTAAGTGCATCGGCTCCCATTGGCGCATCTCCATCCAGGATGGACAGGTCCCCCTCAGGGGGAAGCTAGGTATTACCTGTTAGCTTATGCAGATCGGCTATTCGTTGAAATACCTGCACCGTATCAGGATGATCTTTGCCCAAAAACCTTTTCCTGAATGGCAAGGGCTTTTTTATTAAATTTCAACGCCTCTTCTTTGTTTCCCAGGTCTCTGTATACCAGGCCGAGGTTGCTATACGATGCTGCAGTAGCAGAATGCTCAAAGCCAAAAACTTTTTCCCTAATAGCAAGGGCTTTTTGGAAGAATTCCAGCGCCTCCTTATAATTTCCCATGGCGCCGTATATTAGGCCTATGTTGTTATAGGAATCTGCAGTAGAAGGATGCTCAAAACCAAAAACTTTTTCGTGAATGGCAAGGGTTTTTTGAAAGAATTCCAGCGCCTTTTCATTGTTTCCCATGTCCCGGTATACCGCGCCTATGGTGGTATAGGATGTTGCAGTATCGGGGTGCTCAAGGCCAAGAACTTTTTCCTGAATGGCAAGAGCTTTTTGGTAGAATTCCAGTGTTTTTTCTTTGTTTCGCATGTCGCTGTATACCATGCCTATATTGTTATAGGCTCTTGCAGTATCAGGATGATTAAGACCAAGAACCTTTTCCCGAATGACAAGGACTTTTTGGTAGAATTCCAGCGTCTTTTCATAGTTTCCCATGACATGGTATGTTATGCCTATGCTGTTATACGATGCTGCAGTATCAAGATGTTCAAGGCCAAAAACTTTTTCGTGAATGGCAAGGGTTTTTTGAAAGAATTCCAGCGCCTTTTCATAGTTTCCCATGCTCCAATATACCCCGCCTATGCTGTAATACGATGCTGCAGTACGATTATGTCCAAGGCCAAAAACTTTTTCGAAAACAACAAGGGCTTTTTGATGGAATTCAAGCGCCCTTTCATTGTTTCCCATGTCGCTGTATACCACGCCTATGTTGTAATACTCTGCTGCAGTATAAGGATGCTCAGGACCATTAACTTTTTCACTAATAGCAAGGGATTTTTGGTAAAATTCCAGTGCCTTTTCTTTATTTCCCAAATTGTTGTATACCGATCCTATGGCATCATAGGCTGCCGCATGAGAAGGATGCCCAAGGCCAAAAACTTTTTCCCGAATGACAAGAGCTTTTTGGTAGAATTCCAGTGCCTTTCCGTGGTTTCCCATGGCTTCGTATATCACGCCTATGTTGCTATACGATCCGGCAGTATCAAGATGCTCAAGGCCAAATATTTTTTCCTTACTGGCAATGGCTTTTTGGTAGAATTCCAACGCCTTCTCATTGTTTCCCATGGTGCGGTATATCACACCGATGTTGTTATAGGATCCTGCGGTATCAGGATGTTCAGAGCCAAGAACTTTTTCCTGAATGACAAGGGCTTTTTGGTAGAATTCCAACCCCGTCTCTTTGTTTTCCATATTAAGGTATACCGACCCTATGTTATTATATGCTGTTGCAGTAGAAGGGTGCTCAGGGCCAAAAATCTTTCCCCTGATGGCAATGTCTTTTTGGAAGAATTCCAGAGCCCTTTCATAGTTTTTCATATCCCGGTATACCAAAGCTACGCTGTTATACGAATCTACGACAGAGGGATGATTAAGGCCAAAAACTTTTTCTCTAATGGCAAGGGCCCTTAGAAAGAATTCCAGCGCCTTTTCATAATTTCCCATGTTCCTGCATTCCAGACCTATGTTGAAATAGGATGTTGCAGTATTGGGGTGCTCAAGGCCAAAAACTTTTTCATAAATCTCAAGGGATTTTTGGTGGAATTCCAGCGCCTTTTCATTATTCCTCATGCCCCCATATACCACGCCCATATTGTTATAGGATGCTGCAGTATCGAGGTGTCCAAGACCCAGAATTTTTTCCCTAATTACAAGGGCTTTTTGGTAAAAATCCAGAGCCTTTTCATTGTTTCCCCTGATGTAGTATACATCGCCTATGCTGGCATAGGATGCTGCAGTATCAGGATGCTCAAGACCAAAAACTTTTTCATAAACGTCAAGGGCTTTTTGGTAGAATTCCAGTGCTTTTTCATAGTTTCTCATCCTGTTGTATACCACGCCTATGTTGTTATAGGATGCTGCAGTATTAGGATGCTCAAGCCCCAGAACTTTTTCCCTAACGGTAAGAGCCCTTTGGAAGAATTCCAACGCCTTTTCATTGTTTCCCCTGATGTAGTATACCTCACCTATGCTGGCATAGGATGCTGCAGTATCAGGATGCTCAAGCCCCAGAACTTTTTCCCTAACGGTAAGAGCCCTTTGGTAGAATTCCAGCGCTTTTTCATAGTTTCTCACCCTGTTGTATATCACGCCTATGGTGTTATAGGATATTGCGGTAGAAGGATGTCTAGGGCCAAAATATTGTTCCCTGACGGCAAGGGATTTTTGGTAGAATTCCAGCGCCTTTTCATAGTTTCCCATGCTCCAATATACCAGGCCCATGTTGTCATACGATCCTATTTTATCAGGATGCTCAAGGCCAAGAGTTTTTTCCTGAATAGCAAGGGCTTTTTGGTGGGATTCCAACGCTTTTTCACGGTTTCCCATTTCCCTGTATACCAAGCCAATGTTGTTATACGATCCCGCAGTAGAAGGATGCTCAAGTCCAAATGCTTTTTCCCTGATAACAAGGGCCTTTTTTTGAACATAAAGTGCCGTTTCATGGTTTCCCATGTCTCTGAATACCATTCCGATGCTGTCATACGATAATGCAGTACCAGGATGCTCAGGACCAAAGACTTTTTCCTTAATTGCAAGAGCTCTTTGTAAGTATTGCCGCGCCTTTTCTTTGTTTCCCATATCACTGTATACCAAGCCTATGTTGGTATAGGATGCTGCAGTTTCAGGATGCTCAGATCCAAGAACTTTTTCCCGAATGGTAAGAACTTTTTGATGGATTTCCAGCGCCTTTTCATGGTTTCCCATTTTCCAATATACCACGCCAATGTTGTTATAGGAGGCTGCAGTATCAGGATGTTCAGCGCCAAAAACTTTTTCCCTAATGACGATAGCTTTTTGTAAGAATTCCCGCGCCTTTTCATAGCTTCCCATGCCGCTGTATACCAAGCCTATGTTGGTATAGGATGCTGCAGTTTCAGGATGCTCAGGACTAAGAACGTTTTCTTTAATGGCAAGAGATTTTTGAGAGAATTCCAGGGCTAAAACATAATCCCCCAATACTTTAATGATAAAAACTCCAATATCATTGTAGTATCCACTAATAGCTTTTCTATCTATATGGCCATCATCGAGGTCAAGATACTTTGCAGGCGAATACTTTTCCTTGTTCTCCTTTTGCAAGGCGCGCCAGTATTCCCCCAGCTCATATTCATCCTTTATATTGATATAATCAAAAACCGTAAAATCAAGCAGGAAGGCATAGAGTTTGTCCCATTCTTTTAGCGCAAAATACTGGTATGGCAGTTCATCACACTTCCGCTTGAAGGAAATATCAGGGGTGGTTTCCATGTAGGAAACGATATGGCGGCGATATTCCTCCTTGCCGTTTTTCAGGCGCCTTGTAACTGTCTCTTGTATAAACTGGTTGTCAAATAGTATGAGCCCGTTCCGTTTGGCAAGATGCCCGGACATACCGTTGTATAACTGCGACCAATAGAGCGGAGCGGCACCGGTTATCTCCAAAATCTCAGACTCGCTTAAACCGGCGCGGGAAGACGCCAAGAACGCGAGGACATCACCCGCAAAGCTTTTGCTATCACCGGAGGCGGCGGTGTAGGTTTTTTCTATACGGTCAATGACCTTGCCGTAGAAGCTTTCCAAATCCGGCGCGGTAAGATAGTTGTCAATGCGGGCGTCAATTTCCTCATGCACCCCAAAGACCCGCAGTTCGTCCAAAAGTGTCCGCAGGGCAAGAGTGTTTTCACTTTCCTTGTACTGAACAATGCGCTCAATTTGATCGGGCCTTAACTTCTTTGCATAAGACGCTAGATAATCGGTGATGAGGGTTTTCCGCTCTTCCACCGTAAGAGCCTCAATTGCGATATTGGGGTAGTTCTGGCGTTTGAAGACCTCCATGGTTTTATCTCCGGCTTTGGTGGAAAAAATAACCCGTAGATCCGGCGGGAAGGCGGGGAGCCAGTTAAGGAATTTCGTATTGTCGATATCGTCAAGTTTGTCCATGCCGTCAAGGACCAATATCAGTTTTTCCTTTTCTGCCGCTGTCCAGAGCAGGTTTTGCAGTGTTTCTGTCAGCTTATCTTCCTTGGGCGTTTCCTCAAGCGGCAGAAGCCCGCAGATTTCGATAATACCGTTGATCAGGTATTTTATTATTTTGCGGTAATCTCCTTCGGAACTTGAATTGCCGATAAAGTGATACACAATTTTATCGTGCTGCTTCTCCCTGCGCTGTATCCAATTGGCGATAAGGGCGCTTTTCCCCATGCCCCTTTTTCCGGTAACTACCAGAAACCGGTCTGCCGTTTCCTCTGGTGCGTTTACAAAATCGTCAAGTTTCTGCGGGGCATCTCCGCTGGGGACATAGACTTTGGTACGGCTCTTTAAAAAGGATTTCTGTTCCAGCCGTTCTTTTTCAAAAGCAGAAATCGCCCCTTGCGGCCAGAGCTTATCAACAAGGGCCTTAAAGTTCTTTTCAATCATTTCGCCTAAGTTTTCAATAGAACGGTAGTCCTTCACCGGGTAGTCTTGCTGCTCCTGCAGCGTTTTTTTAAGAGAGGCGAGTTTTTTCTCCTCATGGCTCCCAGTCTTTTCCCTGAATTCGGCCTTTGTTTCCATTTCTGGAGAACGGAAATAAAAATAGGCGTTTATTTTTTCTTTTATCCGCAACACCCCCTGCTGGATTTCCATTTCGGTAATACTGGCGCCTTTGTCCAGTTCACCGCCTACCCAGGGGTATTCCGTAAAAACACCGGTGTTTTCTCCTATCAGGCGGCGCTCCTCAGGGGAAGGAACCCAGCCGTAGCGCTCCCCTAAAAGGCCGATAAAAAAGGGGGTGGTCTTTTCAATTTCCTTTAGGCATATATCCACAACCTTCCCCTGTTTTGACTCCTCTTCGCTGATTCCCCAGCGGAGGTCAAGCTCAAGAAAGGAAATATCCCGATCTTCGCAATAGCGGCGAATGGAGGGGAATATCTTCATCACAAGGTAATCCCGCTCGGCCTGCATATCACGGAATGTGGACGAGATGAATACACGGATCTGGCGTTCTTCGATTTGGTTTGTTGGCATAGTCACTACCTTTTATAGCATTATGTCGCACCCGGATACATCCCAACTGATGTACGCAATTTTCATCTGTTCAGGACGCGAGGTTAAGACTCTTTAGAAATTCTTCCCAATCCCCGCCAGTTTCTATCTTGAAAAAGCTCATGCCCGCTGCCGCTGCTCCTGCCCCGTCGCTGTCCTCCCGGTCGCCTACAACCAGCGTTTCCTTGGGAGGGACATTCATTGCCTCTGCGATGGACAGGAAGGGCCGGGCTGCCGGCTTCTGGGCGCCGAAATTTTCGGGGCCGAATATCAAGCCGCAGCTTTCCGGGTTCAGGCCCAGGGAATGCAGGCGTTCTGCCACCATGGGATAATCGGAATAGACGGCGAATTTCAGCCCTTTGCGGGCGAGTGTTTTGAACAGTTCGGGCAGCCCCGGCCGATGCTGGTAATGCTTTTTTAAAACCTTGCACATCCGCGGCATAAAGGAATCAAAGTACCAGGAGCGGAGGAAGGGCTCCGGTTTACGGGTGGCCAAAGACAGGCGGGAAAGAAACTCATGGTAATAAGTTTCGCTCCCGCCGTAATCGCATCCTGCCAGGGACTTCCGGGTTTTGCGTTCAGCCAGAAGGAGGGGAGCCTCCCAGGGGCAAGCCAAAACAAGCCGCGCGCCGATATGCCTGGAATCGTACAGGGTTCCGTCAAGATCGAAGATAAATCCCCGAACCCCGTCAAGCGGCTTTACCGTACCAGTTCCTTGAACAGGGCGTGGCGTTTTTCATCCTGCATGAGGAGGTTTACCTTGAACTGGCCATCCCGGTAGCCTTTGTCGATGCAGGTAGCTTTGAACTTTTCAAAGGATTCGTTCACCAGAAGTGCAGTCTCCGGGTATTTGAGGCGGTTCGAAGAACGCTTGGACTCGTACTCAATATTGTACTTTTTAAGGTACTCGTCCAGGACCTGGGTAAAGTTCTCGGCTTTTTCCTGGGTGATATCGGCGTTGACAAATTCGTAGTAGAACCGGTAGGTCGGCTTGGTCACATCGGCAAAACCGATAAAGAAGGCTACCCGGTTGCCTGTGTCCCGTTCCGCATCATGCACTGCTTCGATAAACTGGGTCTCGTGGAGTTTCTCGCCCGTAAGGTTTACTGTGCCGTTCACCTTCTGGATCAGCTTGAGTGTGGGGAATTGGTTGACAAAACCGGTGATTTCAATCAGGTCGTTCATATTGTACCGGTACAGCCCTGCGGAGGTGGTCACGATCATGCAGTAGCGCTGGCCCCGTTTCACTTCGTACATCTGGTAGATGCGGGGGTTTTCGCTTTCCAGCTCCGACTCATGGATAAATTCAATATACACCTTGTTGCCAAAAATAACGGTGTCCGGGCAATTGCTTTTAAGCACAATTCCGGGCCTGCATTCGGTGGAATTGTAGCCCATTTCATGGAACACACAGCTTTCGGGGAAGGAATCCCGCACTTTTTTGAAGAACACCTCGGTGTTGCCGCAAAACCAGGTGTTGACTGCCTGCATATTGGGCCAGTAATGCCTGGGCATTACATTTCCGTGCCGCACCCTTAAGGCGCGCAGTTCATCCGCCCGCTTCGGGTTCGGTTTGAGCCTCGCTTCCACGGCTTTGCGGATTTCATCGGAGATGGGGAATTTTTGGCTCAGGGTTCCTTGTTCAATGTCCTCTACGTAATCATCATAGAATTCATTGGCGTTGTTCTGCATTTCCACCAGAGTACTGGGATTTGCGGTGATGATCAGGGTACAATCCTGTTCGATGCCCATCCGCATGATCGTATAATACCGGGCCTTGTAATCGGTGATGCCGAAAACATCCGCCGGAGCGGTGTGGAGTACCTTCATGAATTTAGGGATATCGCGCTGGCCGATTCCCCCGACAGAACCGTATACTGTCCCATCCGGGGCAGCCCCTTCTATGGCTTTGCCCACGATGGAAAGGGTCTTGCCGTAAAACACCTTGGGCTTGTTCATGACCATGCCGTAAAACCAAAGCTGGTTCATCACCTTGTATACTTCCTGGTAGTACTGCTCGGTGATAGGTATCCATTTGGGTTCCTTGGTAGTGCCGCTGGTGGTGGCGTACATCTTTGGCTTGCCGGGGAACAGGATATTCGCCTCCCCATGCTTGTGCCGCTCGATATAGGGCTTGAAGTTTTCGTAATCGCCGATGGGCACTTCTTTCCTGTACCGTTCAAACAGATCCAATGCGGTGGTTGCTTCAAGAATGGTGTCAAAATGATGTTCCTTGCCGTACACCGTATCCCGTGCTGTGGTAAGGAAGCCGCGCAAGGTCTGTTCCTGGGATCGTATAGCGTTTTTGGACGCCTTCGTCATCTTCCCGATGCCAACCTTGCCAATGATAGTCAGTGCCAAGCGGATTAACCACCAGCCTTTCACTTTCTTTATAGCCATATAGTACTCCTTTAATCCTTGTTCTCCATGTATCAGATCTACCGTACCAGTTCCTTGAACAGGGCGTGCCGTTTTTCATCCTGCATAAGAAGATTAACCTTAAATTGACCGTCACGGTAGCCCTTGTCGATGCAGGTTGCCTTGAACTTTTCGAAGGACTCGTTCACCAAAAGGGCAGTCTCGGGCTGCTTGAGCCGGTTCGATGCGCGCTTTGACTCGTATTCGATGTTGTACTTTTTCAGGTATTCATCCAGGACCCGGGTAAAGTTCTCGGCCTTTTCCTGGGTAATGTCGTGATTGACAAATTCGTAGTAGAATCGGTAGGTGGGCTTGGTCACATCCGCGAAGCCCACGAAGAAAGCCACCCTGTTGCCCGTGTCCCGTTCCGCTGCGTGCACCGCTTCGATAAACTGCCGCTCGTGGAGCTTTTCGCCGGTGATGTTCACCGTGCCGTTCACCTTCTGGATCAGCTTGAGGGTAGGGAATTGATTTATGAACCCGGTAATTTCAATCAGATCGTTCATGTTGTACCGGTACAGCCCTGCGGAGGTGGTCACAATCAGGCAGTACCGTTCGCCTTTTTTCACCTCGTACATCTGGTAGACCCGAGGATTTTCGCTTTCCAGTTCCGATTCATGGACAAATTCGACATATACCTTGTGGCCGAAAACGACCGTATCCGGGGTATTGCTTTTCAGCACAATGCCGGGCCGACATTCTGTGGCAAAGTAGCCAAATTCATGGAAAACGCAGGTCTTGGGGAAGGAATCTTTGACCTTCTCCAGGAATATCCCGGTGTTGCCGCAAAACCAGACATTGACTGCCTGCATATTGGGCCAGTAATGCCTGGGAAGGACATTCCCATACTGGGCCTTTAAGCGCCGCAGTTCCGCTGCCCGTTCCGGGTTCGGCTTGAGACGCTCCGCCAGGACTGCGCGGATTTCGTCGGGGATGGGGAATTTCCGGCTCAGGGTTCCCTTTTCAATATCCTCTACATAGTCGTCATAAAATTCATTGGCGTTGTTCTGCATTTCTACCAGGGTGCTGGGATTGGCGGTGATGATCAGGGTGCAGTCCTGCTCAATGCCCATGCGCATAATTGTATAATACCTGGCCTTGTAATCGGCGATGTTGAAAATATCCGCCGGCGCGGGGTGCAGCACCTTCATAAAGCCGGGAATGTCCCGCTGGGAGATGCCGGAAATAGAGCCAAAAACTGTCCCGTCCGGGGCCGCCCCTTCTGTGGCCTTGCCCACGATGGAAAGGGTCTTGCCGTAGAACACCTTGGGTTTGTTGGTGATCATGGCGTAGAACCAGAGCTGGTTCATCACCTTATACACTTCCTGATAGTACCGCTCGGTGATAGGTATCCATTTGGGTTCCTTGGTTGTGCCGCTGGTGGTTGCGTACATCTTGGGCTTGCCGGGGAACAGGACGCCCGCCTCGCCCTGCTTGTGCCGCTCCACGTAAGGCCGGAGATCTTCGTAATCATTGATGGAAACTTCTTTCCGGTACCGCTCGAACAAATCCTGGGGGCTGGACGCCGCAAGAACCTCATCAAAATGATGCTCCTTGCCGTAAACCGTATCTTTTGATGCGCTAAGGATATTGCGAAGGGTCTGTTCCTGGGCTTTTATGGCATTCTTCGAAGCCTTCTTAAGCTCCCCGATGCCCTTTTTCCCAACAATAGTCAGTGCAAGGCGGATTAGCCACCAGCCCTTCACCTTCTTTATGCCCATATACGCACTCCTTTGCAAAGAATTAGTGATACTGTTTACATATATAATATCCAAATTCGCATGATATTCAAGGTCTCGGCATGGCTGCGTCAATAAGCCCTGGTTTAAGCCTGTAGAAGGGTTGATTGTATCAAAATGATACACTGTATAGTCAAAATAGGCCTCATGTATCATTTTGATACAACCGAGTGAAAAGCATCTCCTTTTGGATGAAAATGCGTGTTTTTCGCAGAGGGGTTAAATGGGTCTTCAATAATTGATGATTCGATAATTCATTGTATTATAAAGAGTTAGCTTTGCAAGGAGCAGATTCCTCAAGAATTCTTTCGAATCCGGCAAACTTGGCACGGATTTTGCTAATATATAGATGTTGGCTGGATAATCCAGAACCCGATGCCTTTAGAGGCTGTCAGCCTTTGAGGTCAAAGACCTCAGGATTGGGTCTGAGAAATAACCTGCCAGACGAAATTATTATAGGAGACAAGATTATGAAAGCTGTAACTTTGTATCGCCCTGCAGTCCTTGAGAACGCCCTCAGCGGTTTTGACCGCTACATGGATTCCTTCTTTGGGGATAACTTCCTTAGCCCCGCAGACAGGATCTTCAGCCATCTTCCTGCCATGGACGTGCGTGAAACCGAAAAGTCCTATGTGCTGGAAGCCGAGCTCCCCGGCTACGACGAGAAGGAAATCGAAGTCCACCTGGACAACAACACCCTGACCATCGAGTCCAAGAGGGAAGAGGAAAAGAAAGAAGAGAAGAACGACAATTACATGATCCGGGAACGCCGGTCCTCTTCCTTCGCCCGCTCCTTCAAGCTCCCCGAAAACGCCGACCCCGAAGGCATCAGCGCATTGTTCAAAAATGGCGTACTCACCCTGGAGATCAGCAAGAGGGCCGAAGCCCAGAAAAAAGTGATCCAGATTTCTAGGAACTAAAGTTCCTTTGAACTAATTTTCAGCAAGCTGAAACAAGGCCCGGGCGAGAGTCCGGGCTTTTTATAGCCCGATTGTTTTACAATTCTGCAGAAACATAAATACCCCAGGCAAAGTCGTTCCAACCTATGCCGTTTTGTGCGCCTGAAATTTTGAATGCACCCCAGAGCTCAGGCTTAACGGTTACGGGCAGGGCTGTTACAAATACTGTGGAAAGGGCTGCGCCGAAACGCAGTACTGCTGACTGGGCAAGGCGATAATCATCCCAGAGGGGATTGCCCTGGGGTATATTAACACTTTTACTGTCATAAAAAGCGCCTCTGTAGGCAAGAGAACCAAAGATGCGATTGTAATAAACATGGGAGAGGTTCTTTTTGATGTCCACAGAAAAGAGCCTCCATTCAATTTCCCCGCCCCCCATCCATTTGAAGCCCGAACTGTCAAAGCTTGAATATTCTGTCGAAGCGATTGGGGCGAAAAGGGATGTGTCGTAAGATCTTGAATAGCCTGCCAGGTTAAGGCCGTCAGAATCCCAGACGCCATAGAAACCGAATCTCAAGGGGAAGGGATCAAAGGCTGCCTTGAAGAGCCCTTCGTAGCGGGGTGCGGCTTCGGGGAAGGAGAAACGGCTGTAGAATGCTGCCGAGAAACCGCTGCCAAAAAGCTCCCAGGCGCTCCTTTTCAGGCTGGTCAGCTCAATGCCGAATATGAGTGAGCTGCCATGGGTTTCGTATTCCCAGGTGTAGGCGGAAGATCCGTCTTCGGGATCAAAGGCAAACCAGGCCATGCCTATCCCTGCCTGGAAATTCAGCCTGACGAGTTCTCCCCCCAGGCCATGGCCAATTATCGCGGTGATTGTCCCCTGGGTGCGGCGGTAATCTATTTCCCAACTCCGGTCCATATCGTCAGAAAAAGTAATTTGCAGGGGAAAGCCCAGGCTGCGGTTTGTCCACTGGAGGTCGAAAACCCCCATAAGGTTCCTGGCATCCATGTAAGCTGATAAAAATATGAAATTGGTGTCTGCAGGGTCTGCCATAAACGAAAAGAACCCGCCCCCGTCTATGCTGATGCTGCTTTCGTGACGCCTCAGCAGGGGCAGGGGTATCCAGAGCTTAAAAGGGTTGAGGTATTTGAGGGGGAAGTATAGTTTGCTGTCAGCGCTCTGTTCCCCGGCGGAAGGTTCCCGGGGTGTTTGCTGAACCGGGGGCTGTATTTGCCTGAGTCCCGCAGCAATGCTGTCTTCCTCGGGCCAGGGCTCAAGGTGCAGGCCGCTGATTGCCAGCGGAGCTTCCCGCAGGGACTCTGCCTCATCAGGGTATTTCATAATCGCATCCCAGGTGGAGAATGCGCCGCGATAGTAGATATCCCCGTTGAGCAGTACGGGCAGGAAGATGCCGCCTGAGAAATCAGTGTTGGAAAGAACCGCAGTGATGCTGCTCTCGTTCAGGGCAGAATGGTTTGCGGGAAGTATTATGACCCCCAGTTTATACATCCTGTCATTATGGTTATAGCTAAAAAGGAGGCGGCCTTCTGAATAGGAAAGCCCCCGCATATAACGCCAGATGTTTTCATTGTCATCAAGGGCCGAAACCAGGGTATAGGCCTGGCGGGTATCATAATTGAAAAGGCAGAGTTCCCGCTTTCCTTTCTTTAGCGCAATGAACGCAATCCACTCGTCATCAATGGGGCTGGGGCGGGAATAGAGAAGCTCGGCATTCCCTTTGAGAAGTATCTCCTCGCCTTTTTTCCCCGGCTTGCTGCGGTATACTAAATTGTTTGTATGCCGATCGGAGCTTATCCCTACCGCCCCTTCCCTAAAAAAACGCCCATGGTAAAGACCGGGCCAGGTTCTGCCTGTTTTATTGCCATTGCCGCTGTACTCGGTAACCATGGCCTGGGAAAGATTCCCCCCATAACGGTAGGAGGAAATTAAAAAGCTGCCGTTGTTCGTCGCATCAATATCGTAAGCCGAACTGTCTATGGAGGCCAGCTTTTTAATAGCCCCTGGACTTCCGCCGGAACCCCCTGCGGATGTAGGATTATATTTCAGCACTTTTTCTGCGACACTATCAATGAATATAACACTATTACTGTCGGAAGTGACAGCATTTATAATAACTTTGTCTTTTTGATTCCCGCCGTATACAAATCCATCATTATTTTTTTTGATGCCTTCAAGGCGCCAGCTTTCCTTAAAGACATTCCAGGCTTCTTCAAAACTCAATCCATAAATTTTTTTGAATGAGTAATAAAAGCCGTTGTTGTAAAACCAAAAGGAAAAGTGATAACCCGTTCCCATGTCCTTCCAGAGTCCGGCATACTTTTCCATGCCGTAGGTTTTCTGAAGCCATGCGGAAAAGAGGCCGCCATAATCGTAATAGGCATTCCCCTGGGGCGGGTATTCATATATGCCCGAAGCCTGGAAGCCGGTAAGGAAATTATCTTCGTGCACGGCCTGAGAGAGCTTTTCTTTGATGAGGGGATCGTTGGCCCTGCCAAAACCTTCCAAGCTTTCAAAGCTTACCGTAACCCCCTCGACCATGAACATGGGGGCTGTAAGCCCTGTGGGGTATACCCAGCCGCCGAAAATAGTGTGAAGAACCTGGAAGCCCTTGCCCCTGGAACTCAGGGAAATTGCATGAGTCAGCTCATGGAAGAAAAGGCTCTCCAGGGAATTTTCGTAGGCTGTCCATTCAGGATCCATGGGGGTGTCGAAGAGGACTATGTGCGGGTAGGGCAGGGGGTTCATATATCCGTTGAACTCGTCTGTGTGCGGGGTGATGGCAACCGGGATCCTGTCCTTCACGGTTATGCCTAAAAGCTTTGACGCTTTCTTATAGCTTTGATCCGCAAAGAGGGAAAGAGCCCGTGCGGTTGCTTCAGATTCAGCGGGGTAAATGATTTCAAAATGTTCGGTTTTTATTGCACGAAGCAAGATGAAAGGCTTGAAATTCTGGGCGCTGACAGACACTGCCCCCAGGAGGCAAAGGGACAGGCTTATGAGCAGGCGGCGCAGATACATTGTTCAAGATTAGTATAATGGTTTAAAGTCTTCAATATGAATCAGTATCTTATTGAGGGCGGCAGCCCCATCTCCGGGACCATCAGGGCCAGCGGCAACAAAAACGCTGCCCTGCCCTGCATTGCAGCAGCCCTTTTAACCGGAGCGCCGGTGGTTCTGCGCAATATCCCCGATATCGAAGATGTTCAGGTCATGTTTGAAGTGTACCGTTCCCTTGGGGGCGAGACTGAACCCCTGGGGCCCAATGCCTGGAAGATGAAGCTGGGAGATATAAAAAATTCCGAGATCCCCCAGGAGCAGGCAAGGAAGATACGGGCCTCCATACTTTTCGCAGGCCCCTTGCTGGCAAGAACCGGCAAGGCCGTGCTTCCCCCTCCCGGCGGGGACGTCATTGGCCGGCGGCGGCTCGACACCCACTTTCTTGCCCTTACGGAGCTGGGGGCAAAAGTCAGGATAAAGGACGCATACATATTTACCGCGCCCCATCTCAAGGGGGCCGACATTTTCCTTGACGAAGCTTCGGTCACTGCAACGGAAAACGCCATCATGGCGGCAGTGCTTGCCAAGGGCGAAACCATACTTACCAATGCGGCAAGCGAACCCCATGTGCAGGATCTTTGCCGCATGCTTTCGTCCATGGGCGCCATCATCAACGGCATAGGTTCAAATATCCTCACCATAAAAGGTGTGGAAAAACTTGGGGGCTGCGACTTTGAAATCGGGGCCGACTTTATGGAAGTTGGCTCGTTCATTGGGCTTGCGGCAGCTACCCGGGGCGAACTTACCATCGAAGGGGCAAGGCCCAAAGATCTCAGGCCCGCGAAGATAGCATTCAGCAAACTTGGCATTGTTTGGGAAATCGAAGGGAATACCATCCATGTCCCCGCAAAGCAGGCCATGGAAGTAAATTGCGATTTGGGGGGCATGATACCTAAGATCGACGACGCACCCTGGCCGGGATTTCCGCCGGACCTCACCAGTATTGTTACTGTTGTTGCAACCCAGGTGAAGGGCACGGTGCTTATCCACGAGAAGATGTTCGAGTCCCGAATGTTTTTTGTGGACAAGCTTATCGGCATGGGCGCCCGTATCGTGCTCTGCGATCCCCACCGGGCGGTGGTTACCGGGCCTTCAAAACTTGCAGGCTCTGAGCTTCACAGCCCCGATGTACGCGCAGGCATGGCCATGGTCATAGCCGCCATGGCCGCCGAGGGCAGCAGTGTCATCAACAATATCTACCAGATTGAACGGGGATATGAACACCTGACCGAGCGGCTTTCCTCCCTGGGAGGAAAAATAAACAGGGCTTAATTAAATAGTTGGCATATTTGTCGGGGTACGCTTGTCCAATGGACTGTTAGGCGAAATGCCTACTTGTAATAATAATAATATCTTTGAATGGATGAAAAACAATAAACCAAAATATGAACAGGCAAAACATGAATTTGAAAATATTTTATTTAAACTTAATAGAGACACACGGTTTAGCAATGACAAATCGCCATACAATACTGTGCCTAACATTATTCGCCTAAAATGGGAAATACGCTCAACTGCGCACTTTTAAAAAAAATGCGCAGTTGAGCGTAGTCGAGAATATTCAATAAATTAGCCAAAAAAAAGGATGATCTGCGGACGTACTCCCCATTCTATCCAAAGTTTAAGCTGTCTTGATGAATGTAAATCATTATCAAAATATAATGGACGCTTTGAATTTACTGAAAATAGTATCTATTGGCGAAAATGATATAAAAAATGGGGAAATATTTACTGAAGAAGAAATGGTCAAAAAAATAGAAAAAATATTAGGCTGAAAAATGAAATATAAAATCAGTTGGTCAAAGGATGCAGGGGAGGAATTAATTGAAATTATCTCATGGTATAAATATAATGTAGGCATAAACGTTGCACGAAAAATATCTACAAAAATAAATTCCCAAGTAAAAAAATTAAAGGATATGCCAAGAATTGGAAGGCAGGTATCATTGTTGAAAGATATGGGAATAAATGAATATTTACAAGTAGCGATAGAACATTGGATAGTATATTATAGAATTGAAAAGGATATTATAAATATTATTTCAGTAATTGACGAAAGAAGAGACTTAGAAGAAATATTATATAAAAAGATTATAGATGGAAAAATTAAATGAATAAAGTACGGCGGTACTTCGTCTCAATAGAATTGTATACAATCAATACGTTAAACGAATAGCTTGCTGGTACAGCAGCAAATTATTACCATTATTCGCGGGAATATATGCATTGAAAAGGGAAATTAAAAATGCAACAACCATAGGACATAAACCATGGATAACGCTGAATACCGGAAAGTTGTATTACTTGCCGTCCTCATGTCCGGATAGATCTATTTGAAAATAGTACCAAGGTAACTCTTTCGCTCTCACGAAGAAAAACTTTGGTCCTGTTGTATGCATGCCTGTCTTAAACAGGTCAGTAATGAACAGATGACCAATATCTCCGAAACCGCCCTTACAGATCCCAAAACGGGCGAATGAGCTGACCAAGACTGAGGCAGGCAAAATGCATGATTGCGCTCGCCTGAGCTGTAAAGGGGCTTTGTGAGGGCTGGAATCATTCCAGCCCTTTTTCAATTAGAAAGCAAGGCATCCCCGGAGTGGGGCCCAAGGGCTCTCCGGGGATTAGACTGCAGATTACCAGCCGCCGTTGCCGCCGTATCCACCGCCATTGCCGCCGCGGTCACGGCGGGGTTTGTCCATCGCTTCGTTTACCCGGAGCTGGCGGCCTTCGAATTCGTGGCCGTTGGTGCCGGTAATTGCGGCGGCGGCTTCTTCGTCAGTGCTCATTTCGATAAATCCAAAACCCTTGGAGCTGCCTGATTCGCGATCGAAGATGATCTTGGAGGAGGTGACATTGCCGAATTGCGAAAACAGATTGCGAAGTCCGTCTTCTGTGGTCTGATACGAGAGATTTCCGACATACAGTTTCTTAGCCATTGAGAAAATTCCTTCACCCGCTTTTGGCGGGTTCTTTGGACTTTTTACAGTCCGATTGTATTCACGCCCATCAACATGGACGACTCCACCCTTCCCGGAAAGCCGGGAGAGACAGGGGATGCATAATAATATCTAAGGATTGATTGAAAGAAACAACCGGACGAGAAGAGCAGAATCCCTAAACTTTTTAAAACCAGCGGTTCCCTAAAGGAAGCGCCAAAACACAAAATACTCAAACAAAATTCCTATGCTTACTTATAATAGGCCGGTTTCGAATGACCGTCAAGAGCTATTTCTTTTTTATCGGAGAATTTCAGGAAAAAACGCTCTTTATTGCAGATTTTATGTCATGGACGCCCATATATCCCGTCCCTGACTCATTGGGGGCTGGCCCCAGGAAGGAATCGAAGCCCAGGTTCCTGGCTGCCTTGACCCTGCCGGGCTGGCGCCTCAGGGGGCGCACTTCGCCTGCCAGGGACAATTCGCCCGCTATGGCAGTCTTGGCGGGCAGGGGAATGCTGGTTCTGGCAGAATAGATGGCGCAGGCCAGGGCCAGCTCCACGCCCACCTCGGCAATCCGTATGCCCCCGGCCACGTTGATGTAGAGGTCCTGGTCCGAAAGCCTGAGGCCCAGGTGCTTTTCGATGGTTGCAGCCACCCGCGAAACCCTTGCGCTGTCGATGCGGTCCGAAAAGACCCGGCTCATGGCGCCTTTGGCGGGGACTGTGAGCGCCTGAATTTCGACCAATAAGGTCCGGGAGCCCTCGAGCACTGCGGCGGTGGCGACCCCGGGGGGCAGCTCGCCCTCCCTGCGGACCAGGAAGAGGAGGGAAGGATCTTCCACGATGGAGAGGCCCTTTTCGCCCATGGTGAAGATGCCGATTTCGTCCACCGAGCCGAAGCGGTTCTTCGCAGCCCTGAGGAAACGGCAGTCGCCGTCGCTGGCAGCCGAGGAGGCGCCTTCAAAATAAAGGACTGTGTCCACCATGTGCTCCAGCGACTTCGGGCCCGAGATGAGCCCGTCTTTGGTAACATGGGCCACAAGGAAAAGGGCGGCGTCATGTTCCTTGACCCACGAAATGAGATCCCAGGAGCAGTATTTCATCTGATTTATGGTGCCAGGCACCAATCCAGCCTCTGAGCTGAAAAGGGTCTGGGCTGAATCCACGATGATAAGCACCGGTTTTGATGCTTCCAGAATGGTCTGTATTTCTTCGAGGTTCCCGGAGCAGAAGATTTCGATTCTTTCCCCTTTTGTCCCGGCGCCCATAATGCCCAGCCTGTCGGCCCTCATCCTGATTTGGCCTGCGGATTCTTCCCCCGAGATATAGAGTATCCTGCCCTTTGTGTCTGCCGCCGCGGCTGCCTGGAGGAGCAGGGTGGATTTGCCTATTCCCGGTTCGCCCCCCACGAGTATGGCGGAACTTTTCATGATGCCCCCGCCCAATACGCGGTCAAGCTCGCCTATGCCGGAGGCTATGCGGCTTCCCTCAAGGGGGTCCACCGACGACAGGGGGAAGGATTGGGGGAGGGCTCGGCTGCTGCCGGACGCTTTGGCTGTGCCCCGCCCGGTGATGGGGGTTTCGGTGAGGGTGTTCCATTCGCCGCACTCGGGGCAGCGGCCCAGCCACTTGGGCTCTTCGTGGCCGCAGGATGAGCACTTAAAGATGAAGGTTCTCTGCTTTTTCATCGGTTATCAATATACATCCCAATCGCCTGATTTTATAGTATGCTATGGATATGTTTATGGGAAAAAACGAACTGCAAAAGTTGATGGACACTGCCGCAGGCAGACGGCCTGCGGATCTTTTGATAAAAAACGCCCGGATAGCCGATGTTTATTCGGGTGTTTTTTTCCAGGGGGACGCGGCTGTCTCGGGGGAATATATCGCGGGCATTGTCCCCGGCGAGGGCGGCTATGAGGCCCTTGCGGTTGTTGATGCGGCTGGGGCTTACCTCCTTCCCGGCTTTATCGACAGCCACATCCATATAGAGAGTTCCTACCTTTGCCCCGAAGAATTTGGCCGCCTTTTGGTTCCCCTCGGCACCACTACAATCATCACCGACCCCCACGAGATCGTCAATATCGCGGGCCTCTCCGGCCTTGCATATATGCTGGGGGCCGCAGAGCAAAGCGCCCTGGATATAAAATTCATGCTCCCCTCCTGTGTGCCTGCCACACCCTTTGACCATGCGGGGGCACGCATTGATGCCCAGGATATGGCAAAGCCCCTTGAAGACGGACGCATTCTGGGGCTTGGGGAATTTATGGATTTCCCTGATTTGATTGGCGGAAAGGATGCTGTCCTGGACAAAGTGATCCTTGCCAGGAAGGCAGGCAAATTGATTGATGGCCATGCGCCTCTTTTGACCGGCAAAGATCTCAACGCGTATACTGCTTCGGGGATTCATACTGATCATGAGTGCACCACTGTGGAGGAGATGCAGGAAAAGATAAGCCGTGGCATGTATGCGATGCTCCGCCAGGGTTCTGCCTGCGATGATCTTGCGGTTCTGGTGAAGGGGGTGACGGACAAAAACAATCGCCGCTGCCTCCTTTGTTCCGACGATCTGCAGCCAAGGACCATTCGGGAAAGGGGGCACATGAACGCCCTGCTTAAAAACTGCGTTGAGGCGGGATTGGCGCCTATGGCTGCCATCAGGATGGCCACGCTTAATGCCGCGGAATGTTTCCGTCTCCACGACAGGGGCGCCATTGCGCCGGGCCTCAGGGCGGATATGGTTCTGGTGCATGATCTTGAAAATTTCCATGCGGAAAAAGTGTTCATCGCAGGGAAATTGATCTCCGAAAACAACCGCTACCTGCCGCAAATAATTCGCCATGACGATTCTGCGGTGCGCGGCACTTTTCATGTCAGGGATTTTTCAAAAGAAAGGCTTAAGCTCCGGCTTAATAGCGATACTGTTTATGTTATTGATGTAAGCGCAGGTTCCCTTATTACCGGCAAAGGAAAGGCAAAGGTTAAGCGGGATAGCGAAGGCTGCTTTGTGCATGAAAGCGGTGTTGATATTGCAAAGATAGCGGTAGTGGAACGGCACCATAATACGGGGAATATCGGCCTTGCCCTTCTCAGGGGCTTCGGCATTAAGCGCGGCGCAATTGCCATCTCCATATCCCACGATTCCCATAACATTATTACTGCGGGTGTTTCTGATGATGACATTGTTTTTGCAGTAGAAGAATTGCTGCGCCAGAACGGCGGCATGGCGCTTGTGCAGGGCGGGAAGCTCCTTGCAGGCATGAGCCTCCCTTTGGGAGGGATTATGAGCGATCAAAGCGGAGAATGGGTAGAAAAGAAGCTTTCTGCAATTTACGAATGCGCCCGCCGGGATCTTGGCATAAAAGAAGAGATAGACCCTGTTTCAATTTTTGCATTTATGTCCCTGGCGGTTATCCCCGAACTGAAACTCACCGACATGGGCCTCTTCGATTTTGCGTCCCGGAAGATTATCCCCCTTGAGGCAGAATGATTCCTCCGGCAAGCTCAAGCAGCGCTTCAGACGAGGCTTCGCGGGCGATGAGGGGGTTCATGCCGAATTCGCGGGCACGGCAGGCAGTTGGCTCTCCGATGCAAAGGGCTTTGAGCCTGGCAAAGTCCAGGCTGGGGAATGATGCGGCAAAAGAATCAACAATGGATGGGCTTGAAAAGATCGCGAGGTCGAAGCGGCCTTGTTGGATGATTTTTTTCGCGTACCTGTTGCCCTCGGCCGGGATTGCATCGTAAAGGGGGAATTCCCCGAACCCCACTCCATGCTCATTCAGTATTGCCGGCAATTCAGAGGCGCCCTGGCCGGATCGGGCCAGGAGGACTTTTTCGCCGGGTTTTGCTTTTTCCGCGAGCCCTTCGCCCAGGCTCCGGCTGTTATACGCATCGGGCATGTAGTCGGGAATGAAGCCCTGCCTTGCAAGGGCTTCTGCGGTGGCTTTTCCTATTACGGCGAAACGGCAGGCGCTGAAGGCTCTGAAGTCTATGGCTTCGTTCCGGCAGGCGCCGAAGAATATTTCCACTCCTGTTGCGCTGGTGAATACAATCCATTGGTATGATATTGCACGTTTGATAGTTTCGCTGTTCAAAGTCCGGGAGGGGATTATCTTAATGCAGGGGAAGGGTATGGGGGTTCCGCCCAGTTCCCTGATGCGGGCGCAGAGTTCGGCATTTTTTGGTTCGGGCCTGGTTACCAGGATGCGGAGGCCCCCGAGGGGAAGGTGGCCGATGACTGCTCCAGCGTTTGTTCCGGGGGTATGAGAAAGTCGATCGCTTAAGGAACAAGCTTCGCCCACAACTACCAGAACCGGAGGGGTTAAGGCCGCGCCCGGCTTTTGCGCAAAGATTGCGAGTTCTTCCAGGGTGAGCTTTGTTGTTTTTTGGCGCGGCATAGCGCCGCTTTCTATTATTGCCGCAGGAATATGGGGGGCGAAACCTTCCTTCATAAGCGCTCGTCCGATTTCTGCAAGGTGGGAAGCCCCCATGAGAATAGCCAGAGAGCCGCCGGCCTTTGCCAGAGCTTCAAGTTTTTCGGATGATGGCGAAAGGCCATCCTTGTCGTGCCAGGTGATGATATGGAGGCTTGAGCTAATGCCCCGGTGGGTGAGGGGTATGCCGGCAAGAGCCGGGATAGCCAGGGCTGAACTTAAGCCTGGGATAATTTCCCATGCTATGCCTGCTGCCGTGAGAGCCAGGGCTTCTTCTCCGCCCCGCCCGAAAATATAGGGATCGCCGCCTTTGAGGCGGACAACCTGTTTGCCCTGACGGGCTTCTTCTATCAATATATGGTTGATTTCTTCCTGGGGTATGGGGTGGTTTCCCTGTTCTTTGCCTACATCTATGAGTTTTGCTTCAGCTTTTATGCCAAGAAGCAGATCCTCGGAAACCAGGCGGTCGTGCACAACCACATCGGCTGTGTCGAGCGCTTCTTTTGCCCGGAGAGTCAAAAACGTGGGATCGCCGGGGCCTGCGCCAACGATCCGGACTTTGCCGTTCATGCATGCCCTGCAATCTTGAGGAGCCGGGAAGCCAATTCCTCTGCCAGTTTTTGGCTTTCTTCACGGGGCCCGGAAATTTCATCACGGAAAAATGCCGCGCCTGGTTTAATTTCGCTGTGTGCGGCCAGGAGCGCCTGAATATGTATTTCGCTCCCGGTGATCCGTGCATAGGCGGCGGCAGGGGAACCGCAGCCGCCGCCTGCTGCTTTGATAAAGGCCCGTTCAGCCAACGCTTCTTCCGCGGTGACAGGATCGTTTATATCTTTGAGGAAGCTGTACTCGTCATCCTTTCGCCCCTGAACCGCAAGCACGCCCTGGCCTGCGGCGGGGATCATTTTTTCTACCGGAAATATGTAGGCAGCCCTCGGGAGGAGGCCGAGCCGTTCAAGGCCCGCGGCCGCCAGGATCAAAAGGCCGTATTGCCCGCTGTCAAGCTTGTTGATCCTGGTGGGCACGTTCCCCCTGATAGGGGAGAAGTCCGGGGCAGATGCCAGGGCGCGGAACTGAATCTGCCGCCTCAAGCTGGAACAGCCTGCGGGCGGGGGAACTTTCCCGTTATGCTGATTAGCATAATTGCGGTTCAGGTTTTCAAAACCTTCAAAGGGTTCATCCTTGGGGAGTATGAGGCAGTCCCTTGGATCGCCCCGCTTTGCCAGGGCCACAATAGGCAAATCCTTTGGGGTATCTGCAGCCATGTCCTTGAGGCTGTGGACGCAGAGGTCAACTTCATTCCTGGCAAGGGCGTCTTCCAATGCACCAGTAAAGATGGCTTTGCCGTTCCCGGTATTTTCCAAAGCGAGATTGGGTTTTAGATCCCCCAAGGTCTTCATGGTTACCAATTCAAGTTTGAGTTCGGGGTGGGAACGGGCAATGGCATCCATGACGATTCGGGTTTGGGCAATTGCCAGGGCGCTTTCCCTGCTGCCTATGCGAATCAGATTCTTCATGGTATTTTTTCGCCCCTCAGCATGCGGGTTATGAGCTCATCAATAACGGGAAGGGTTTTTTCCGGACCCTGGGCTTTCCTGAGCCTTCGCCTTTCTTCGCCCAAGAATTGCAATTCTTCTGCCCAGTCCTCGGGCCACTCTTCTTCAAGCTCTTCTTTGAGGCGGGCAGTGAAACGGGGGCAATGGCCTGAACTGCTTAAGCCTGTCACCAGATCCCCCCGGCGCACTATGGCAGGAAAGAAGAAGGTGCAGGCCGAAGGATCGTCGGCAACATTCACGGGAATACCCAGAGCTTGGGCATCTGTTGAAACGCGATGGTTTATCACTTTGTCGCTGGTGGCGGCGATGACGAGCCTCATGCCGCGTATATCTTCAGGGCCGGAATAGGGCCGCTTTAAAACTGTTACCGCGTCTTCCAGTGCCAGGGCTTCCAGGAGATCCGAAGCGTCGCTGGCTATGGCTATGACCGTTGCGCCGAAATCGAGGAGGGTTTGAATTTTGCGGACCGCGACAGGGCCGCCGCCTATAACTGCGCAAGGGAGCTTTTCAAGATTGATAAAAAGGGGAAAATGAGCCACAGGCTATTATTGCCCTATGGCTTCTTCTGCCGCAAGCCCTTTGGAAATCAAAAAACTTTTGAGCACCGGCTCTGCTGTTGCAAGGGAAACTATGACATAGCTGAGGGAAGGGTCGAAGGCAAGGCGTATATCTTCATTCGAGGGGCGGGAGGGCGTGGAAGGATGGCTGTGGAAGTTGCCGAGGAGGGCCCAGCCTTTTTTGCGTATCTCCTGAATCGCCTTGAACTGATCCTCCGGGGCCATGGAAAAATGCTCGGGGCTCTGATCCAGGTTTTTGAGGCAGTATACCCCCAGGACGGTTTTTTCATCCCCCTGCGCCAGGCCGGCCAAAAGGCCGCAGGCTTCGTTGGGCAAGCCTGATCGGGCATGGGCCAAAATTTGATCCTGAGCGGCTTTGGGAAGAATCAGCATGAACCGCCGCCCATATAATAGAGGAATTCCAGCACCGCACCCTCTTTTACGATAGTGGTATCGAAATTCGCCCTGAGGAGCATCTCGTCATTGAGCTGGACGCTCACATATTCGGGCTGCTCAACCTTGATTTCCCCCAGGAGTTTTGAGACGCTCATTTCCCCGGGGATTTCCACCGGTTTTCCGTTGGCTGTGATTTTCACTCTATTGTCCTTATATCATACTAAAACTAGAGGCATTATATATATCGGGGGGAATTTTAACAAGAGCCATTTCAGTGATTTTTTTCATTAGCCACTTGACTAAACCGATAGAGTAAATTATATATAATTTACATCGTTTTACTAGGATATACTATAAAACGTGAAAAGGAGTATGTATGAAAAAAGAGATTTTGAAGAAACTGCCGGTATTGGCATTTCTCCTGTTTGCCGGGACCCTCTATGCGGCCGGGGGAGGGGATGCTCCTGTCGCAGCCCCGTCCGGGGCTGCTGCC
Source organism: Leadbettera azotonutricia ZAS-9 (assembly GCF_000214355.1). Taxonomy (GTDB): domain Bacteria; phylum Spirochaetota; class Spirochaetia; order Treponematales; family Breznakiellaceae; genus Leadbettera; species Leadbettera azotonutricia. Next base: position 632,102 of record NC_015577.1, read on the forward strand.
AAGGCAGCGAAGGAAATCACCATCCTCAATGTGTCCTACGACCCCACCAGGGAGTTGTACCAGGATTATAACGAAGTTTTTTCAAAGTATTATAAAGAAAAAACCGGCGACACCGTGATAGTTCACCAGTCCCATGGCGGTTCGGGCGGGCAAGCCCGGGGTGTCATCGAGGGCAACGAGGCTGATGTGGTGACCTTGGCTCTGGCCTACGATGTCATGCAGATTGGCGACAAGGCCAACCTCATCGACGCAAATTGGCAGACCCGGCTTCCCCGCAACAGTTCGCCTTATACCTCGACCATTGTCTTCCTGGTGAGGGCAGGGAATCCCAAGAACATCAAGGACTGGGACGATCTTGTGAAGAGCGGCGTCCAGGTTATTACTCCTGACCCGAAAACTTCAGGGGGCGCCCAGTGGAACTTCCTGGCGGCCTGGGCTTTTGCCAAGGAAAAATACGGCAGCGATGCGCGGGCCAGGGATTTTGTCAAACAGCTTTACGCCAATGTCCCGATTCTGGATTCAGGCGCCAGGGGCTCTACCAATACCTTTGTGCAGCGCGGCCTTGGGGATGTGCTCCTTGCCTGGGAGAATGAAGCTTTCCTTTCCATTAATGAACTTGGTCCCGGGAAGTATGATATTGTGGTTCCTTCTTTGAGTATCCTTGCGGAGCCTACGGTTTCCTGGGTAGACGGAATTACTTCGCGCCGTGGCACTTTGGATGTGGCCAAAGAGTACCTTACGTATCTTTACTCTCCTGTAGGCCAGCGCCTCGCAGGGAAGCATTATTACCGCCCCACTGATCCTGAAATCGCGAAAGAATTTGCATCCCAGTTCCCTGTCCTTAGGCTTGTTACAATTGATGAATACTTTGGCGGCTGGAGAAAGGTTCACGATGAGTATTTTGGGGACAATGCAATATTTGACAAGATTATTACCGAGCTGAATAAAAAATAGGATTTAAAGGAATGTTTATGGGAATAAAAATTACAGCCGCCAAAAAGCCCCGTTCCCGGGGAACAGGGCTGCCGGGTTTTGGTTTAACCCTGGGGCTTTCCATGACCTATATGGCTTTGCTGATTTTTATTCCCTTGAGCGCCCTTATTTTGTATTCAGCCCGCATTGGCCCCCGGGAATTCTGGGTTCTGATCAGCGACGAGCGGGTAATGGCGGCTTTTAAGATTTCGTTTTTGTCTGCCTTTATCGCGGCGCTTTTTAATTTTATTTTTGGCCTCGTTATTGCGTGGGTTTTGACCCGGTATACTTTCCCGGGAAAAAGGATCATTGATGCTTTGATTGATCTCCCTTTTGCGATCCCCACAGCAGTGGCAGGCATTGCCCTGGCTTTTATCTTTTCCCCTAATGGAATCATGGGGGTCTTTTTAAAAAATTTCGGCCTTGAGCTTGCCTATTCCCGGAAGGGGATTGTCCTGGCATTGGTTTTTATCGGCCTCCCCTTTGTGGTGAGGACAGTGCAGCCGGTTATCCAGGAACTGGACAAGGAGCTTGAAGAAGCTGCTGCGAGCCTGGGCGCGGATTTTTACCAAATTTTTGGGAGGGTTATTTTTCCCTCCCTCTTTCCTGCCCTGCTTACCGGTTTTGCCCTGGCCTTTGCCCGGGGCCTGGGGGAATATGGTTCGATTATTTTTATATCCAGTAACCAGCCCTATCACACAGAAATTGTACCACTGCTAATTGTAAAAAAGTTATTGCAGTTTGATTACCGGGGCGCGTCTGTTATCGGCGTTACCATGCTGGTCTGTGCTTTTGTACTATTGCTGTTGATCAATTTTCTCGAAGCCTTTGCCGCGCGGGGAAAAAGCAGATGATTGTCCCGGCGATAAACAAAGAACCCCGGTGGATAAAGCCGGTACTCCTTTTCCTTGCCCTTGTCTTTCTGGCAGTATTTATTTTTATTCCTCTTTTTACCATTTTTCATCAGGCCCTGGGCTCGGGGCTAAAGGTTTATTTTAAAAACCTTATGGAGCCTGATATTTTCGCGGCTATCAAGCTGACGCTTGTTGTTGCCCTGGTCTGCGTCCCGGTGAATACCTTCTTTGGAATTTTATTGGCCTGGGTAGTTACCAAGTTCGAATTTAAGGGAAAGAACATACTTATTACCTTGATTGAAGTCCCCTTTGCCATAAGCCCGGTTATCGCAGGGCTGCTTTTTATATTTTTGTTTGGATCTTTCGGATGGTTCGGGCAATGGCTTATTGCCCATCACCTCAAAGTCGTCTTTGCCCTTCCTGGAATTTTCCTTGCCACTGCCTTTGTTACCTTCCCCTTTGTCGCCCGGGAACTCATTCCCCTGATGCAGGAGCTTGGCAGGGACGATGAAGAGGCAGCCATGACTCTGGGCGCCAAGGGATTTCAGATTTTTTTCCGCATCACATTGCCCAATATCAAGTGGGGGCTCATCTACGGTGTTGTATTGACCAATGCCCGGTCCATGGGGGAATTCGGCGCTGTAGCTGTGGTGTCGGGCCTTATCCGGGGGGTTACTACCACCATGCCCCTTTATATCGATATTCTTTACAATGAATACCGCTATGCTGCTGCCTTTGGGGTGGCCTCGCTCCTTACCCTCCTGGCCCTGGCTACATTGATTGTGAAAACCATAGTCGAACATTTTAATTCGGTGAGGAAAATATGAGCATAGAAATTTCCCATATTAGTAAAAAGTTCGGCGCTTTTACGGCCCTGGAGGATATCAACCTAACGATCCCAAGCGGCGAGATCACTGCCCTCCTGGGGCCTTCCGGTTCGGGAAAGACCACCTTGCTGCGGATTATTGCGGGCCTTGAAATGCCCGATTTAGGCAGCATCAGCCTTTTTGGAGAAGATTCGACTTTTAAGCAGACCAGGGATCGCAAGGTAGGTTTTGTGTTTCAGCATTATGCTTTATTTAAGCATATGAGTGTCTTTGAAAATATCGCCTTCGGCCTTAGGATACGGCCAAGAAAGTTTAGGCCGTCGAAAGAAGAAATAAGAGAAAAAGTGCTAAAACTGCTTTCCCTGGTACAGCTTGAATCCCTGGCAAACCGTCTTCCCAATGAATTGTCCGGCGGTCAGAAACAGCGTGTTGCCCTGGCAAGGGCCCTTGCCATTGAACCCAGGGTGTTGCTCCTTGATGAGCCTTTCGGCGCCCTTGATGCCAAGGTGCGCCAGGAACTGCGGCGCTGGCTCCGCTTTCTTCATGATGAGATACACATTACCAGCGTATTTGTTACACATGACCAGGAGGAGGCCCTTGAAGTTTCTGACAATATCGTCATACTTAACAAGGGCAAGGTAGAACAGGTAGGTTCTCCCGAGGATGTTTATGACAGGCCCGCTAATCCTTTTGTGTATGGCTTCCTGGGCAATGTCAATCTTTTCCATGCCCGTCTGGACAAGGGTGTGCTGAACCTTGAAGGTAATGGAGCCCTTCAGGAAGAAGTTTCCCCGGAGGTTTCATTCTTTGTCCGCCCCCAGGATGTGTCAATTTCCCTTTCCAATAGCGATGGCAAAGGCATAGAAGCGAGGATTACGGATCACAGGGTTTTGGGCGGCAGGGTGAGGGTAAATCTAAAGACCTTCACCGGGGGCAAAGAAATTGAAGCGGATATCGAAAAGAAACAGTGGAGCCTCATAGCGAAGGAAAATCGTGAGACTGTGTTCCTGTTCTTTTCGGGCGCCAAAATTTATACCAAAGATGAGACATGGAGCGATTATGCCATCTAGCGAAACCAGGGTTGAAGTATTGGCAAAAATAATGAGGAGCATTAGCGGCCCTGTTGCCCTCGCCTATAGTTGCCAGCGGGAGGATACTGCTGCTTTGCACCTCCTTCTCCAGGCGTATGCCGGCGGCGATGGACCAGGAAATTTGGAAGTTTTTACCCTGAATACCCATAAACTTTTTCCTGAAACTGAAGAATACCAGAGGGATGTAGAAGTTTTTTTTGGCATTGCTATTACAAAATATTCCCCCGATCCGGCTGAAGAAAAAGATTTGGAAGCCAAGTTAGGCGAATGGGGCATGAGGGAAAGCCTTGAGCACCGCCATTTCTGTTGTGACATACGCAAGGTGAAGCCTCTGGGGGAAATTCTTAAAAATAAAAGCGCATGGGTAACAGGATTGAGGGCATCCCAATCGGTTACCAGGCAGGATTTAAAAATTCTCGAATACGATGAGAAATTCGGGCTTATCAAAATAAACCCTCTTTATGACTGGACTGATGAAGAGCTTGAAGCGTATACCCAAAAATTCAGTCTCCCCGAAAATCCGTTGTACTCCAAAGGATATAAGAGCATAGGCTGCGCCCCTTGTACGCGGCCGGTGAAGGAGGGCGAGGACATCAGGGCTGGCCGCTGGTGGTGGGAAAACCCTGAACACAAGGAATGTGGCCTCCATGTAAAGCAGGGAGCATAAGGAAAATATGAGTGATGCAAAAACCGGAAGACTGAGCAAACTGGACAAACTTGAATCCCAGAGTGTTTTTATCATAAGAGAAGCGTATAAATCGTTTAAGAATATCGGTATGCTTTGGTCCATAGGCAAGGATAGCACTGTATTGCTGTGGCTTGCGAAAAAGGCTTTTTTCGGCCATGTGCCTTTTGAATTAATCCACATAGACACAAGCTTCAAGATCCCCGAGATGATCGCATACCGCGACAGGCTCGCAAAAGAGCTCAAACTGCGCCTTGTTGTAGGGCAAAACATCAAAGCAATTGCAGAAAAACGTACTTTTCCTGACGGTCTGGACCGCATCAGCTGCTGCAAGGAATTAAAGACAATTCCTCTTAGGCAGACTTTGGACGGCACAGGCCCCCGCAGGGTTTATGATCCCAATAAAGACGCTTGGGAAGAACTGGAAAGGGCCGAGCCGTATAACGCAGTAATAGTGGGGGTCCGCAGCGACGAGGAGGGGAGCCGTTCCAAGGAACGGGTTTTTTCCGCCAGAGACGAAAAGAACGAATGGGATGCCAGCGCCCAGCCTCCGGAACTTTGGAACCTCTATAAAACCGAATTTGCTCCGGGAACCCATGTGCGGGTGCATCCCCTTTTGGACTGGACTGAACTCAATGTCTGGGAATATATAGAAAGGGAAAAGATACCTACCATTTCGGTTTACTATAACCAGGGAGACGGTAAGCGTTACCGGTCTTTAGGCTGCTACCCCTGCACCAATCCGGTGGACTCCGACGCCCATAACCCAAAAGAAATCATCGAAGAACTTATCAGCGGGAAATTCAGGAATATTGCAGAACGTTCAGGCCGGGCCCAGGATAAGGACGGTGGCGGCACTTTGGAAACCTTGCGCAAAGAGGGATACATGTAATGGACGATTTGCATGAAAGGATGAATATTGTCATTACAGGCCATGTGGATCACGGCAAGAGTACCTTGGTGGGCCGTCTTTTGGCAGATACCCTTACCCTACCCGAGGGCAAGCTGCAAGCGGTAAAAGATTCGTGCAAGAAAAACGGCAGGGTCTTTGAATATGCCTTTTTGCTTGACGCCCTTGAAGACGAGCAGAAACAGGGCATTACCATAGACAGTGCCCGTATTTTTTTTAAAAGCAAAAAACGTGAATATATTATCATTGATGCGCCGGGGCATATTGAGTTTTTGCGAAATATGCTGAGCGGCGCTTCCCGTGCCGAGGCCGCAGTATTGGTAATTGACGCAGTCGAAGGGGTGGCGGAAAATTCCAAGCGTCATGGTCTCCTTCTTTCCCTTCTGGGTATTTCCCAGGTTCTCGTAGCAGTAAACAAACTTGACGCCGTGAATTACGACGAACAGGTATTTGAACGTATCAAAAATGAATATACCGCGTACCTTGAAACCCTCAAGGTAAAACCCCTGGCTTTTGTGCCGGTGAGCGCCAGGGAGGGCAAGAACATTACCGAACCAGCCTCCGAAATGCCCTGGTACACCGGGAGCACGGTACTGGAAATACTCGATAGTTTTAAGCGTCTTTCTACTAACGAAAACAGTTTTTTTGCCATGCCTGTGCAGGATGTCTACCGTTTTAGCAACGATAATGACGATAGGCGCATTTATGCGGGAACCGTGGTAAGCGGTGAAATTTTCGTAGGCGATTCTGTAACCTTCCTGCCTTCAAAAAAAACTGCCCATGTCAAAAATATCGAAGTCTGGAATGCCCCGCCGAGGTCAAGCATTAGCACCGGAGAGGCTGCGGGCCTGACTCTTGAGGAAGAGATCTATATCAAAAGCGGCGAGGTGATGGTTAAGTCCCTGGAAAAATCCCTTGTAGAAACCAGTACCCGGGTTAGGGCCAATGTAATTTGGCTGGGGATGAGACCTTTAGGCTTCAACAAAACCTACCTCCTAAAACTCGGCTGCGCCAGGGTAGAGGCAAGACTCGAAAAAATCGAAAGCTTCCTTGGCGACGACCGGGAAGAATACGATGAACTCCGCCGCCATGAGTGCGGCAGCGTGATACTCGGCTTTGCCCGGCCTACAGCGATCTCCAGTTTTTATGACAACGCCGATCTGGGCCGCTTTGTGTTGGTGGATGGTTACGATGCTTCAGGGGGCGGCATTATCCTGGAAAACCTGAGCGCAAAGAAATCCTGGGAAAGCCTCAACAGTTTTGAGGGCCTTGCCGGCAAAGACAACTTTGAAGAAGAGCTTTTTGCTCTGCTAAAGAAGTATTTTCCTCAGCGGTTCGAGTAGCATTTCTGCGTTAACAAAGGCTGTTGTGGTTAATGATTAAAGCGCCTGCTTATTACCCGTTATGATACTCCTTCAGATCGCACACCGCCTGTTCATAATCAATCAGCGTTTTAATTGTCGGATGTTCACCGCAGACCTGGCAATCGGGGTTGTGCGAAAGCTTGACCTTGCGGAAATCCATAGTTAGGGCGTTATAGGTCAAAAGGTATCCGTTGAGAAGGCCCTCCATACCCAAAAGATATTTGAGGGCTTCAGTGGCCTGGAGGGTACCGATGACCCCGCCCATGACTCCGAGCACGCCGGCCTGGCGGCAGGTTGGGACTGCGTCGGCAGGCGGCGGGTTTTGGAACACGCAGCGGTAGCAGGGGCCTTTACCCGGAATGTAGGTCAAAAGCTGGCCCTGGAAGCGTATTATCCCTGCGTGGGAAAAGGGCTTGCCCAGCATGACACAGGCATCGTTGATCAAAAATTTGATGGGAAAGTTATCAGTACCATCAATAATAAAATCGTAATCCCTGTCTTTTATAATATCAGTGATATTGCTCGAATTGATCCATTCATGGTAGGTGACCACTTCGACATCGGGATTCATGGCGTTCATGGTCTCTTTTGCCGAGATGACCTTGGGCTTTCCCACATCCGGAGTGGAGTGGATGATCTGGCGCTGGAGGTTGGAGAGGTCCACAACATCTGCGTCGGCTATGCCTATGGTTCCCATGCCGGCGGCCGCAAGGTACATGGCTGCTGGCGCGCCCAGGCCGCCCGCGCCTATGATGAGGACTTTGCCCCCCATGATGCGCTTCTGGCCTTTGACGCCAACTTCCTTCAATATAATATGGCGTGAATAGCGTTCAAGCTGTTCATCGGAAAAGGCCATCAGTTAACTCCTGCGGAGGAAGAAAGTCCCCCCTTGACCACCGTGAGGAGAAAGGTGCCGTCCTCCGATTGTGTGACATTTGTCACCTTGTGGCCCTCGTCTTTAAGGCTGCGGGGAACATTCTGAATGGGCTCGCCTGCATTGAGGCGGACTTCGAGCACCTGTCCATCGTCCAGTTCTTCAAGGGCAACTTTGGTTTTTACAAAGGTAACAGGGCACACTACAGTGGTGATATCCACCTTTGCGTCTATATGCTGGGCGTCGCTCATGCAAGGGCCTCCTCTAAATCTTTTTTAAGAACGTCGGCGCCTATACGGGCTATGGTTTTTCCCAGGCGTTCTGAGGGCTTGCCATGGGCTTTGTAAAATTTGATGACCCCGTCGGCAGCCTTAAAAACCTGGGGTTTTTCAAAGATCAGGGGAAGGAGGCGGAGTCCTTCTTTTATGTCATTGCCGAACATACCGCCGAATGAGAGCACATAGCCGCTCTTGCCCTTCCAGGCTTCTGTGGGGCAGCTTTTGACGCACTTGCCGCAATAGACGCAGCCCTTTTCATCAAAGGCTAGATCTTTTTTATCTTTATCAACCTTGACGACGTTCACGGGGCACACTGCTTCGCAGACTCCGCAGAAGGTACAGGCTGGTTTTTCCCAGACCGGGAAGATGCCGCCCTTGATGCCGAAGTCGTTTTCCTCGGCCTTGAGGCAATTGTTCTTGCAGCCTGTGATCCCAATCTTGAATTTGTGGGGCAGTTCGAGGCCGAAGTAGCGCTGGTCGAGCTCTTTTGCCAGATCGCTGGTTTCTATAGACCCCGAAGGGCAGACTGTTTTGCCCTGACAGGCCGTCACTGTCCTGACCCTGGGGCCGCAGACCCCGATCAGCACATTCGCCGAGGCCAGATCCTGCTTCACTTTTTCGATATCCGCAAGATCAATGAAGGGGATTTCGACCCCCTGGCGGGAGGTGAAGTGCACATAGCCCTTGCCGTATTTCCTGGCAACCTCGCTGATCTTGTCAAGCTGGGCTGAACCTATCTGCCCGCCTATAACTTTGAGCCGCATGGAGAATTTGTCTTTTTGAACCTGCCGCATGAATCCGTCCTTTTTTAGGGCGGCATAATCTGTTTCAGCCATTCATAACTCCTTACTAAAACACTAGGCATTATAAGATAACATGAAAATAGGTAATGGGTCAAGTTTGCGCGTTGTTCGGCGCTGCTGCGGGCTCTTCCTTGAGCTGCCTCAGCACCCGGTTTGCAAGAGGGATTGCCAGGATGAAAGCCATGAGATCCGCCACAGGCAGGGCTAGCTGTATCCCGAAAAGGCCAAGAAGAGGGGTAAGTATGAAGAGGCCGGGGAGGAGAAAAAGCCCTTGTCTTGACATGGACAATATAGAAGCCTCCAGAGCCTTGCCCATGGTCTGGGTCATCATGTTGCTCATTACCACCCAGGCTGAGAAGGGGAGGCTGATGCAGTAGAGCCTGAGCCCCAGGGTACCTATGCGTATAACTTCGGGATCATCTTCGCGGAAGAAGGCGATGATCACAGGCGCAAAGATAGCAAGCAAAACAGCAGCCGCAAAAAGGACGCAGGTCGAGAGGCGCACGCAGAACCAGAAGGCCTTTTTCAAGCGCTTGTAGAGTTTGGCCCCGTAGTTAAAGCCGCAGACAGGCTGGAAGCCTTGGCCGAAGCCGAGCATTAAGGAGCCTGCGAACATGTAGACCCTGTTGACAATGGAGATGGCCGCAATGCCCGCATCCCCATGTATGCCCGCCATGTGGTTGATGATCACTGTCGCAATGCTCATGAGGCCCTGGCGAAGCAGGGCGGGGAGGCCGCCTTTTATCATTTCGCGGTATATCGAGAAGCTTGGGGAAAAATGGCTGAACTTAATGGGGATGTTCTCTTTCTTTTTGCAGCAGCTCCAGAGTATGAGGAAACTCACCATCTGGCTTATCATGGTGGCAATCGCAGCCCCTTTTATCCCCATGCTAAAAACAAAGATGAAGAGGGGATCCAAAAAGATATTGAGGATTGCCCCCGAAACCATGCCGACCAGGGCCATGGAAGCGCTGCCCTGAAAGCGGAGCTGCTGGTTCAGCACCATTGAGGAGGTCATCCATGGACCGGCCAGTAATATATAGAAGAGATATTCTGTAGCGTAGGGGAGTATAGTCGGTGTTGAACCCAGGGCCAATGCCAGAGGCCCTCTGAAGATAAGGCCAAGGACGCAGAGTATGGCTACGAAGACAAAGGCAGAGATAAAACCCGTGGCGGCCATGCAGGAGGCCTTTTCTGTTTCCCTGGCGCCCAGCACTCTGGACATGTAGTTCCCCGATCCCTGGCCGAAAAAAAAGCCCATAGCCTGTATGATGGCCATGAGGGGAAATGACACGCCTACCGCCGCAACCGCGCTTGTTCCCAGAGAACCCACAAAGTAGGTATCTGCCATATTATACAGAGCGGAAATGAGCATGATCACGATGCTGGGAACCGCCAGTCTCAGCACCAAGCCTATTACCGGCGCGGTAGTCATCTGGATAAATCGCTCACTCTTCTGTTCAGGCATTATTTTCCTTCTTTTTTTTCGATTTTACAGGAAAAACTTAAAAAAGTATTGACAAGATCTTATAAATCTTATTAAATACCTATGTATTATATCCTATAAAAGTGATCGGAATTATAAGAATTTTAGGGAGGCCCAAATGGCACGGCTTTTTACATCAGAATCGGTAACCGAAGGTCATCCGGACAAACTCTGCGATCAGATCTCGGATTCGATTCTGGATGCCCTTCTCAAAGAAGATCCGGAGTCCCGTGTAGCGTGTGAAACCCTGGCCACTACCGGGCTGGTGCTGGTGGCCGGGGAAATTTCAACCAAAGCATACGTGGATATACCTAATGTGGTCAGGAAGACTATTGCCGAAATCGGCTATACGGATAATTCGGGGGG